>NZ_JAWOQS010000016.1:0-50273 GCF_033438945.1 Vibrio sp. Y176
GGTGGCTACGACGGGATTCGAACCTGTGACCCCATCATTATGAGTGATGTGCTCTAACCAGCTGAGCTACGTAGCCAAAACCATATTTTTTGTTCTCAACGCTTTGTTGCCTTGTCGTTGGGAACGGCGCGCATTATGCGAAGTTGAGTGAGATCCGTCAACAGTTTTTTTTAATAAATTTCGGAAAAAACCTCGTTCGCTTCCTTTTTAAACAAAGAGGCGTGTTTATGATCTAAAACTGGAAATAAATTAGCTTGCAGTTGCGTAATTTATTTTTGTTCATTTACTTAAGGTATTAAAAAAGCCAGCTTAACAGCTGGCTTTTAGTGTCAATGAAGTGTTTAGAATTCATTCATTTAATTAAACATTGAAGCGGAAGTGTACAACATCACCATCTTTTACGATGTAGTCTTTACCTTCTAGACGCCATTTACCTGCGTCTTTTGCGCCATTTTCACCATTGAATTGGATGAAATCGTCGTAACCGACTACTTCTGCACGAATAAAGCCTTTCTCGAAGTCAGTGTGGATCTTACCTGCCGCCTGAGGCGCAGTTGCACCAACAGGGATTGTCCAAGCACGTACTTCTTTAACACCTGCTGTGAAGTAGGTGTGTAGAGTCAGTAGTTCGTAACCAGAGCGAATTACACGGTTCAGGCCCGGCTCTTCGATCCCCATATCTGCTAGGAATTCTTCGCGATCTTCATCTTCTAGTTCAGATAGTTCAGATTCGATAGCTGCACATACAGGTACAACGACATTGTTTTCTTTTTCTGCGAACTCACGAACCGCATCTAGATATGGGTTATTTTCGAAGCCATCTTCGTTTACGTTTGCAATGTACATAGTTGGCTTCAGTGTTAGGAAGTTTAGGTAGCCGATTGCTGCTAACTCTTCTTTAGATAGCTCAACTGTGCGTGCCATGCCGCCTTCAGTTAGTACTGGTAACAGTTTTTCTAGTACGGTTAGTTCAAATTTTGCGTCTTTATCGCCGCCTTTTGCCTTCTTCGCGTTACGTTGAATCGCTCGCTCACAAGAATCAAGGTCAGCCATTGCAAGTTCAAGGTTGATCACTTCGATATCTTCGATAGGTGAAACTTTACCTGAAACGTGAACAATGTTTTCGTTTTCAAAACAGCGTACAACGTGGCCAATCGCGTCTGTTTCACGGATGTTAGCTAGGAATTTGTTACCTAAACCTTCACCACGTGATGCACCAGCAACAAGACCAGCGATGTCCACGAACTCCATCGTCGTTGGAAGAACTCTCTGTGGGTTAACGATCTTAGCTAGTGCGTCTAGACGTAGATCTGGCACAGGAACCACACCAGTGTTTGGTTCAATGGTACAGAACGGGAAGTTTGCTGCTTCGATACCCGCTTTAGTTAGTGCGTTGAACAGAGTTGATTTACCTACGTTAGGTAGACCAACGATGCCACATTTAAAACCCATGATAGTAACCTTATTCAGCTTTGAACGTGTGGAGGCGATTTTGTGCTTTAGATAGGCCATCCTTAATCAGGATATCTAGACAACGAACAGCCTCATCAGCTGCTGCATCTAAAAGCTCTTGCTCTTTAGCTGGCGCTTTACCTAATACAAAACCCGCCACTTTATCTTTGTGTCCCGGATGACCAATGCCAATACGAAGACGATAAAAATCTTTGTTATTGCCCAGTTTGCTAATGGTGTCACGCAGACCGTTGTGTCCACCGTGACCCCCACCTTTTTTAAACTTAGCGACACCTGGCGGTAAGTCTAGCTCGTCATGAGCAACCATGATCTCTTCAGGTTTAATTTGATAAAATTTCGCAAGCGCTGCGATCGATTTACCTGATAGATTCATGAAGGCGGTTGGGATAAGCAAACGGAGATCCTGGCCATTGACCATAATGCGTCCTGTTAGACCAAAAAACTTTGGTTCGTTCTTCAGTGTAACGTTGTGAACGCGTGCTAATTCTTCTACAACCCAAGCGCCCGCATTGTGACGAGTTCTGGCGTATTCTGGTCCTGGATTAGCAAGACCAACAAGAAGTTTGATTTGTTGACTCAAGGTTAGGATCTCTCTGGAATCTCAAAAAGCGCAGTATGATAGCACAGAAAACTCGCGGTGGGCGACCAAGGGATTTTCTAGTTATCAGTACAAATAAAAAAACACCCCAAAGAGGGGTGCTTTTGAAATCAGTGTAACTGAAATGTTCGTATTAGTTGAACATTGCAGAGATTGACTCTTCGTTGCTGATACGACGAATCGCTTCAGCCAGCATGCGAGATAGGCTTAGTGTTGTCACTTTACCTGTTGCAGCCATCTCTTTAGACAGAGAGATAGAGTCAGTTACGATAACTTGGTCAAGAACGGAGTTCTTGATGTTATCCGCAGCGTTGCCTGAGAATACTGCGTGAGTAGCGTAAGCGAATACACGCTTAGCACCGCGCTCTTTTAGTGCTTCAGCTGCTTTACATAGTGTGCCACCTGTGTCGATCATGTCATCAACGATCACACAGTCACGACCTTCAACATCACCGATTAGGTTCATTACTTCAGAAACGTTTGCACGTGGACGACGCTTATCTACGATTGCGATGTCGATGTCGCCTAGTGCTTTTGCTGTTGCACGAGCACGAACAACGCCACCTAGGTCAGGAGATACCACTACAGGGTTATCTAGACCGCGAGCCTGCATATCTTCAAGTAGCACTGGCGTGCCGAAGATGTTGTCTACAGGTACATCGAAGAAGCCTTGAATTTGCTCTGCGTGTAGGTCGATAGTTAGAACGCGGTCAACACCAACGTTAGATAGGAAATCAGCAACAACTTTTGCAGTAATTGGCACACGCGCAGAACGTACACGACGGTCTTGGCGAGCGTAGCCGAAGTAAGGGATAACTGCAGTGATACGGCCTGCTGAAGCACGGCGCATTGCATCAATCATAACAACCAATTCCATTAGGTTGTCGTTAGTCGGTGCACAAGTGGATTGAATGATGAAAACATCGCTACCACGAACATTCTCATTGATTTGAACTGCAACTTCGCCATCAGAAAAGCGAGAAACAGATGCATCACCAAGAGAGATGTAAAGACGATCAGCAATACGTTGGGCTAGTTCAGGTGTTGCGTTACCAGCAAATAGCTTCATATCAGGCACGGTGGAAACCTCGGGTTTGCGTCCAGTTTAAATAGGTCGGTGTGAGGCTGATTGGTATTCAGCCAAAGTCTCTTTTAATGGCGAAATATTGCGCCCTTGAGCGACAAATGCCGAGACTTTATCAGAGAGTTGTGCAAGGATAGTTTCTGCTTCAGATTTGCTCGAAAATTCAGCAAAAACGCAAGATCCTGTCCCCGTCAATCTTGACGGCGCGTATTGTAGCAGCCAAGAAAGTTGCTTATCAACCTCTGGGTAGAGCATTCGTACAATTTTTTCGCAATCGTTTACGCTTGGCGTATTTAAAAGTGTTTCTAGATCTCGTTTTGGGGTGTTTCGCGTCAAATCTGGATGACAAAAAACGTCGACGGTTGCGATAGATACATTCGGTCTGACGACTAAATACCACTTTTCTTCGGGATAAGCAGGAGAGAGTTTTTCACCAACACCTTCAGCAAAAGCTGCAAATCCGCGCACAAATACGGGCACGTCTGCGCCCAGTTTTAAACCAATTTCAGCCAGTTCGTCGTCAGTTAGATTCAGTTGCCATAAGTAATTCAGTGCCACTAATGCTGTAGCTGCATTCGATGAGCCCCCACCAATTCCCCCACCCATAGGCAGCACTTTCTGTAGCTCAATATGCGCGCCAAAAGGGCAGTTTGAGTAAGCTTGAAGCGCGGTTGCTGCTTTCCAAATTAAATTGTCTTGAAGAGGCAGACCTTCTATCTCTGGAGAAATCGTAATATCACCAGAATAGTTCGCTTGAATAGTGAGCTCATCGCCGTGATCGACGAATTGGAATAAGGTTTGTAACTCGTGGTAGCCATTCTCTGTACGGCCGTTGATATATAGAAAGAGATTCAATTTCGCTGGTGATGGCCAGCGTGTTGAAAGTTCAATCATTGGGTGATGTTCCATTTTGTGATCACTAGATTTATTTTGACATCAGCTGTGGTGAGTTTCAGCTTATTTGGCAGAGGGAGAGACTGTTCATGCCATTGAACGTCGCCATATCGTTGATATGCAATACTCCAATCATTTAAACCAATTTGTTTGTTTAACGCTTGCAGTGTATTGGTTGGAGACAGTTGGAATTTGTCGGCATCGGTCGGTAGACCTAATAGCCAGTCAGGCATGTGATCGACGGGCATCATCAACCCTGTAAGACGGTAAATCAGCTGGTTAGCACTGCGAGAAGAAAGGACCTGATCGTCGTAAGTTTCTACTGTGGCGCCTTGTGGGGTGATGGTGAGCTTTAATGCCGTTTGTCCGAGAATCGTTGTTAAACGCAACTGGCTTAGTGCTGAAGAATGTTTCCAGTAGAAGTTTAAATTTTGTCTTTGGTCTGGGCCAATATAACCAAGTTTCCCCGTTGCTTGAAAATCTTGGATGGTTTCGAGTCGCTGCTCATGAGCTTGCCATTCAACGCTGGTAACACTTTCAGGAACGGACGAACAACCAGCGAGCAGTAAGCTCGACAAGAAAAAAAGAATAAAGGAGCGTAACGTCATGTTTGATGGCTTATTAATCAGTTTCATCGGGAATCGCTCACAACTATAGCATTGAAAAGTCGCACTTAGGAAAACAAATCCGGCTTACCCTTTCAATAAATGCGTGCTTACAGTAAAATTCTGGACCTATTTTATAACCTATCCCAGAGATACCACGTTAGATGTCCTTGCTTGCTATTGGAATTAATCACAATACAGCGTCTGTCGACTTGCGAGAGAAGGTGGCGTTTGGTCCGGATAAACTCGGCCCTGCACTCGAGCAACTTAGAGAGCACGAAGCGGTTAACGGCAGTGTGATTGTTTCAACCTGTAACCGAACTGAGTTGTACTGCGATGTTAAGCAAGGAGCGCGAAACAAGTTGATCGATTGGCTTGCTCAATTTCATCAAGTGAGCCGCGAAGATTTAATGCCGAGTTTGTATGTTCATGAAGAACAAGCTGCAATAAAGCATTTGATGCGCGTATCGTGCGGTCTTGACTCTCTGGTGTTGGGTGAGCCTCAAATTTTGGGGCAGGTAAAGCAAGCATTTTCTGACTCGCGAGATCATCAAGCTGTCGATGCCTCGATTGATAAACTGTTTCAAAAGACGTTCTCAGTCGCCAAACGGGTAAGAACAGAGACAGATATTGGTGGTAATGCCGTGTCCGTGGCTTATGCGGCATGTACACTGGCAAAACATATTTTTGAGTCGTTATCAGATTCAACCGTGCTTTTAGTTGGTGCGGGCGAGACGATTGAATTGGTCGCGAAGCATTTAGCGTCCAACGGTTGCACAAAAATGATTGTCGCGAACCGCACTAAAGAGCGCGCGCAAGGCTTAGCGGACCAATTTGGCGCAGAAGTGATCAGTTTGAACGAAATTCCTGAACATTTGGCGAAAGCGGACATTGTGATTAGCTCAACGGCGAGCCCATTGCCTATTATTGGCAAAGGTATGGTCGAAACAGCTCTAAAGCAGCGCCGACATCAACCTATCTTGTTAGTCGATATTGCGGTGCCGCGAGATGTAGAGTCGGAAGTCGGTGAACTGAACGACGCATATCTGTATTCTGTTGATGACTTGCAATCTATCATCGACAGCAACATTGAGCAGCGTAAAGTCGAAGCGATTCAAGCTGAAGCGATTGTTAGTGAAGAAAGCGCTGCATTTATGACATGGTTGCGTTCACTGCAAGCCGTCGATAGTATTCGCGACTATCGCAAATCAGCCAACGAAATTCGTGAAGAGTTACTGAGCAAAAGTTTGCAATCTTTAGCGGCAGGCGCAGATCCGGAGAAAGTGCTGCGCGAGCTAAGTAATAAACTCACCAACAAACTGATTCACGCTCCAACTCGCGCATTGCAAAGTGCAGCAGAGCAAGGCGAACCAGCAAAATTAACGATTATCCGCCAAACACTTGGCTTGGATGATCTATAACTCACGCTTTTTATTAAGAAAACGACACTATGAAAGCCTCTATTCTGACTAAGCTAGAAACGCTAGTAGAACGTTACGAAGAAGTTCAACATCTTCTTGGTGATCCTGATGTAATTGGAAATCAGGACAAATTCCGTGCTCTATCAAGAGAGTACTCTCAGCTAGAAGAAGTAACCAAGTGCTTCCAAGCTTATCAACAAGCACAAGAAGATCTTGTCGCCGCTGAAGAGATGGCAAACGAAGACGACGAAGAAATGCGTGAAATGGCGCAAGAAGAAATCAAAGAAGCGAAAGCGACGATTGAGCGTCTTACTGATGAGTTACAGATTCTTCTTCTGCCAAAAGATCCGAACGATGATCGTAACTGTTTCCTAGAAATTCGTGCAGGTGCGGGTGGCGACGAAGCGGGTATCTTCGCGGGTGATCTATTCCGTATGTACAGCAAGTACGCAGAAAAGCGTGGCTGGCGCATCGAAGTCATGTCTTCAAACGAGGCAGAGCACGGTGGTTACAAAGAGATGATCGCGAAAGTAAGCGGCGACGGTGCGTACGGCGTGTTGAAATTTGAGTCAGGCGGTCACCGTGTACAGCGTGTTCCAGCAACAGAGTCTCAAGGTCGTGTGCATACTTCTGCTTGTACAGTAGCAGTAATGGCGGAAATCCCTGAAGCGGATCTGCCAGAAATCAAAGCAGCAGACCTGAAAATCGATACGTTCCGTGCATCTGGCGCGGGTGGTCAGCACGTTAACACCACGGATTCTGCAATCCGTATTACCCACTTACCAACGGGTACGGTAGTAGAGTGTCAGGATGAGCGTTCACAGCACAAGAACAAAGCGAAAGCAATGGCGGTTCTTGCTGCTCGTATCGTTCAAGCGGAAGAAGAGCGTCGTGCCGCAGAAGTGTCTGATACACGTCGTAACCTTCTAGGTTCTGGTGACCGTAGTGACCGTATTCGTACATACAACTACCCACAAGGTCGTGTGTCTGATCACCGTATCAACCTGACCATCTATCGTTTGAACGAAGTGATGGAAGGTGACCTGCAGAGCTTGATTGATCCTGTGATTCAAGAGCACCAAGCAGACCAACTTGCGGCGCTCGCAGAGAACGGCTAATCGATGAGCCAAGTTCAATCGATTGAGCAAGCACTGAAAAGTGCGACGGCGAAACTGGCAGAAGGCGGCAAAGAGTCGCCTTCTCTCGATGCAGCTGTACTCCTTTGCCATGTCCTTGGCAAACCACGAACTTACCTGCTGACCTGGCCAGAAAAAGCGTTAGAAGCAGAGCAAAAATCTCAGTTTGACGCTCTACTTGAACGACGTTTAACTGGTGAACCCGTCGCTTATATTATTGGTGAGCGAGAGTTTTGGTCTTTACCGTTTAAAGTTTCTCCTTCTACCCTGATACCTAGACCGGATACAGAACGTTTGGTCGAAGTTGCACTCGATAAGACCTACGAGCAAACTGGGCCTATTTTAGATCTTGGAACGGGGACGGGAGCTATCGCCATCGCGCTTGCATCTGAAATGCCAAAGCGTCAAGTGATGGGCGTAGACCTTAAGCAAGAAGCGAAAGCACTTGCAGAGTACAATGCTGAGCAGCTAAACATCAAAAATGTGACCTTTGCTCAAGGCAGTTGGTTTGAGCCTATTACAGAAGGTACGAAGTTTGCTTTAATTGTCTCCAACCCGCCATATATTGATGAAAAAGATCCACATTTATCCCAAGGTGATGTGCGCTTTGAGCCAAAATCTGCATTAGTTGCTAAAGAGAATGGCTTAGCTGATATTCGTCATATCTCGGATCTTGCTCGTCAGTATCTTGAAGTGGGCGGTTGGCTGGCATTTGAACATGGTTATGATCAAGGTGAGGCGGTGCGTGAGATAATGCGTGGCTTTGGTTACCAACAGGTCGCTACGGAAAAAGATTATGGCGGTAACGATCGAGTAACACTTGGTTGTCTGGCCAGTTAATCATGGAAGTCAGCAAACACTAACTAAAAAGAGAAGAAAAATGTACGTAGCTCTAAAACACATACACTTAGTGACGATCGCTCTCAGCGCGACGCTACTATCGATCCGATTCGTGTTAATGATGATGAACTCACCGAAGCGAAATAATCGCTTTTTGAAAGTGTTTCCCCACATCGTTGATACTGCATTGCTAGTGTCAGGTATCGCGCTTATTTTCATTACTGGTTTCATCCCGTTTACCGATGCCGCACCGTGGTTAACAAACAAAATCACCTGCGTACTGGCGTACATTGCGCTTGGATTCTTCTCATTGAAACTTGCGAAAAACAACCTACTGAAGATATTTGGCTTTTTCGGCGCATTAGGTTGGTTGGTCATGGCTGCAAACATTGCTGTGTCTAAGAGCCCTACGTTATTTGGATAAGACGTCATGTTAGAGTTTTTTGACGAAGATTTTGACAATATACCGTTGGTGGAAGGTGCGCTTGAGCTCAACAAAGCGATTAACCCAGAAACCAAAGTACATTGGGCGAAACAAGAGTTAGAGCGTCTTTACAAAGATGCAGAAGCCACGCTTGTTCATGAAACCGATGAAGAGCAACGATTTGATGCATTCCTACGACTGTTTTTCCACGAGTGGGGATTCAAAGGCGACGAGCAGGAATACTTTATTTCGGACAACAGCTTCATCGATAAAGTGTTGGAGCGCAGAAAAGGTATTCCTGTGAGCTTAGGTTCGATTTTGTTATACCTAGGCAAAAAGCTGGGGTTCCCGTTGAAGGGAGTTACTTTCCCTACTCAGTTCCTGTTAAAAGTCGACTGGATGCATAAGAAGCCAGACTACATCAACCCATTTAATGGTGAGTATGTAGGTGAAAGGATTCTTCAAGCTTGGCTTATTGGCCAAGAAGGACCGCTAGCTCAGCTAAAGCCTGAACATTTTGAGGAAGCTGACAACCCAACAATTATTGGTCGCTGGTTGGCGTTGATTAAAAGTGCGATGTTGCGCGAAGAGCATTATACGCTGGCATTACGTTGTACGAATCTTGCTCTAACGTTTGTGCCAGATGATCCATACGAAATTCGTGACCGTGGTTTTATTTTCCAACAGCTAGAGTGCCCTCAAGTAGCGGTATCAGATTTTCAGTACTTTATTGACCAATGCCCTGACGATCCGGCTTCCGAGCTACTAAAATCACAAGTTAATGTGATGAGTGAAACGCACGTCACACTTCACTAATTTTATCGATGTGCCGAACTGTGGCGTATCGTGGACAGAAAAAGAGAATCAAAATGGAACAGAAAATCGTTAATATCGGCGACATTCAGGTTGCTAACGACAAGCCATTCACCCTATTTGCAGGTATGAACGTTCTTGAGTCTCGTGATCTTGCGATGCAGATCTGTGAGCACTACGTAAAAGTAACGGAAAAACTTGGTATTCCTTACGTATTTAAGGCGTCGTTTGACAAAGCAAACCGCAGTTCTGTTCATTCATACCGTGGTCCAGGTCTGGAAGAAGGCATGAAAATCTTTCAGGAGCTGAAAGACACTTTTGGTGTAAAGATCATCACGGACGTTCACACTGAAGCGCAAGCTCAACCTGTCGCTGACGTGGTAGACGTTATTCAGCTTCCTGCATTCCTAGCTCGTCAAACTGACCTTGTTGAAGCTATGGCCAAAACAGGTGCGGTTATAAACGTGAAGAAACCTCAATTTATGAGCCCTGGTCAAGTGGGTAACATCGTTGAGAAGTTCGCAGAATGCGGTAACGACAAGATCATCCTATGTGAGCGCGGTTCTTGCCACGGTTACGATAACCTAGTTGTAGATATGCTTGGTTTTGGTGTGATGAAAAATGCTTCAAAAGGTAGTCCAATCAT
The DNA here is from genome assembly GCF_033438945.1 of Vibrio sp. Y176. Classification (NCBI taxonomy): domain Bacteria; kingdom Pseudomonadati; phylum Pseudomonadota; class Gammaproteobacteria; order Vibrionales; family Vibrionaceae; genus Vibrio; species Vibrio sp. Y176. The sequence goes on from NZ_JAWOQS010000016.1 coordinate 9,935, forward strand.
CTTTGACGTAACGCACTCACTACAAATGCGTGACCCATCAGGCGCAGCATCTGGCGGCCGTCGTGAGCAGACAGTTGAGCTTGCAAAAGCGGGTCTAGCGACAGGCATCGCAGGTCTATTTATCGAAGCGCACCCAAACCCAGACCAAGCGCGTTGTGATGGCCCATCTGCACTGCCTCTAGACAAGTTAGAGCCATTCTTAGCACAAATGAAATCGCTTGATGATCTAATCAAGAGCTTTGCAGATATCGATATCAAGTAAACGCCAGATGACTGGTGGTAACAAATACTATAGCCAACCGAGTGTTGGCTATTTTTTTATCTGAAAAACTGTAAATTCTCAAACTTGTTACTGATGAATTTGTTATTGCTAAACAATGCATCATAATTATTAAATCAATGTGTTAGGGTGCACGTGGTTTTCAAATAGATCGAATGCTTAAAATGTGCGTCAGTAATCCCAATAAGAAAAAGGTAAATAAATGAATCAGCGTCTGATGATCAAAACTGTTTTGAGTGCCGCTATCTTGGCCTCGTTAGCTGGGTGTGCTACGCAACCTGCACCAGAATGGAATGCCGATACAACCTATAAATTGACCGTGTTGCACACTAACGATCATCATGGTCGCTTTTGGCAAAATCGATACGGTGAATATGGCATGGCGGCGCGTAAAACGTTAATCGATGATTTGCGCGAAGAAATACAGGATGAGGGGGGCAGCGTGTTACTGCTTTCTGGTGGTGACATCAACACAGGAGTACCTGAGTCTGATTTACAAGATGCCGAGCCGGATTTTAAAGGCATGAGCAAAATTGGTTACGATGCGATGGCTCTAGGTAATCATGAGTTTGATAATCCATTGGACGTGCTATTCAAGCAGCAAGAGTGGGCAAACTTTCCGATGTTGTCTGCCAATATTTACGATAAAAATACTGGCAAGCGTTTATTCCAACCATACGCGATGTTTAACAAGCAGGGCATTAAAATTGCGGTCATTGGTCTTACAACCGAAGACACAGCGAAACTTGGCAACCCTGAATTCATTGAACAAATTGACTTCCGTGACCCAAAAGAAGAAGCCAAGAAGTTGATTGCAGAACTGAAAGAGACAGAGTATCCAGATCTGATTTTTGCTGTCACGCATATGGGACACTATGAAAATGGTAATAGAGGCATCAATGCTCCTGGCGATGTGGCGTTAGCTCGTTATTTGAATGACGGCGATCTCGACATGATCGTTGGAGGACACTCACAAGAACCTGTGTGCATGGAAGGTCCAAACGTTATCAAAAAGAACTTTAAACCAGGTGATGAATGTCAGCCCGATAAACAAAATGGTACCTTTATTGTTCAGGCACATGAGTGGGGGAAATATGTGGGACGCGCCGATTACGAGTTTCGTAATGGCGAACTCTCGATGGTGAGCTACGATCTAATCCCTGTAAACTTGAAAAAGAAAATTAAAGTTGATGGTCATTCGCAACGAGTCTTGATCCAAGATGAGATTAAACAAGACGAAATGATGCTTGAGTTTCTTCGTCCTTATCAAGAGAAAGGTCAGGGCAAGCTAAACGTGAAGATTGCAGAATCTAACGGTAAGCTTGAGGGTGACCGCAATGTGGTTCGTTACCAGCAAACAAACTTAGGCCGATTAATTGCAACGGCTCACATGGAACGTGCGAAAGCAGATTTTGCTGTAATGAATTCTGGTGGTGTTCGAGATTCGATTGCTGCGGGTGATATTACTTATAAAGACGTGCTCACTGTTCAGCCATTTGGCAATATGGTTTCTTACGTTGATATGACGGGTAAAGAGGTATTAGATTATCTAAATGTCGTTGCAACTAAGCCTGTTGACTCTGGTGCTTATGCACAGTTTGCTGGCATTGCGATGAGTATCAATAATGGTGAGGTAACCAATGTGTTTATTGGTAATAAGCAACTTCGCTTAGATGGTAATTACCGCTTTACAGTACCAAGCTATAATGCTGCTGGTGGAGATGGTTACCCTAAAATCGACGATCATCCAGGGTATGTAAATACAGGTTTTACCGATGCTGAGGTTCTGAAGGATTATTTAGAAACACACAGCCCTATTGATGTTAATGAGTATGCCCCTTCAGGTGAAATCACGTATTTAGTTGATACGGCGATTGATCAGTAACCCAACAGAGAAAAAGCGATTGACTCAAACTCGCTGATATCATTAACTAAAAGCGCAGATCCAATTCAGTCTGCGCTTTTTGTTTTTATGAGGAGAATCTTGATGACTCCGGCCATTAATCTTGCGAAAAAGAAAAAAATTCCACACACCATCCATCAATATGAGCACGATCCTAGAGCCGATAGTTATGGTTTAGAAGCTGCTGAAGTGCTAGGACAGGATCCGAAAACAGTATTTAAAACCTTGTTGTTCTGCTTGAACGGGGAGCCAAAGAACCTTGCGGTTGCGATTATCCCTGTTGATCAAAAGCTGAACCTAAAACTGGCGGCGAAAGCAGCGAAGGGCAAAAAGGCCGATATGGCTGATCCGGAAATCGCGCAAAAGACCACAGGTTATGTCGTTGGTGGAATTAGCCCACTAGGGCAGAAGAAAGCCTTACCTACTTTTTTGCACGAAAGCGCAGTAGAGCAAGACACAATCTGTGTGAGTGCTGGTAAACGTGGTTTAGAAATTGAGTTAGCCCCGAGAGATTTGCTGAGCTTAACTCGCGGTCAGTTTGCACCTCTTTGTTTGTAAACTCATGACAAATAAAAAGGACGCTCATGAGCGTCCTTTTTTGATCTTGCCTGTCAGTGAAGCGTTACTTCTTCAGACTCAATGTACCACCAGTGCGTTTAGCTGGTTTACTTGGTTTCGCGGCATTTGGGTTCATGTAATGCTGCTTGGGCTTACTCGGTGATTGAGGCTTGTTTGCTGAATGCGTATTGCTCGATGCATCTGGTTTACGGTGTGATTTACTATGCTCGCCTTGCGGTCTGCTGCGTTCACCTTGTGGTTTCGCTTTGTAATGTTCTTTAGCTGGACGTCCGCCTTCATCATCACGCTGACGACGCTTTTGTTGACCTTTTTTCGAGTTTGGTGCATGACGGAATTCATCAGCATTGTTACCGCGGAAAGTTCGTGTCTTCTGGTTACGACGAGCAGTAGAATCTTGGTTTTCTTCTCGGCTATCAAACAGCTTCGCGTCGGTCGCTTTACGAATGTTGCGACCTCTAGAGTCTGTTTTTGATGCTTCTTCTGTACCTACCGAGCCTTCACACATTGCTAGGATCTCTGCCACTTCTTCGTCACTTAGATAACGCCATTTCCCATTCGGAATACCATCAAGAGAGATATTCATGATGCGTACGCGACGCAGCTTGAATACTTCATAGCCCAGCGCTTCACACATACGACGGATCTGACGGTTAAGTCCTTGAGTGAGCACAATACGGAAAGAGAATTTAGTCTCTTTTGTTACCTTGCAAGGTAGGGTGACTGTGTCGAGAATCTTAACGCCACTCGACATCTGTTTGAGAAACTCGCCTGTAATTGGCTTGTCCACGCGTACGACGTACTCTTTTTCGTGGCTGTTGCCTGCGCGAAGGATTTTGTTCACGATGTCGCCATCGTTGGTCAAAAAGATCAGACCATCAGAGGGTTTGTCTAAGCGGCCGATCGGAAAGATACGTTTTTGGTGGCCGATGAAATCAACGATGTTTCCAGGGACGTCTCTCTCAGTTGTACAGGTGATGCCTGTTGGTTTATTGAGAGCGATATAAATCGGCTTCTCTTTTGCTGCCACTGGCTTACCATCCACACAAACATCATCACCAGGTAGCACTTTTGTCCCCATTTCAGGTTTGTTGCCATTAATGGTGACACGGCCTTGCTCAATCAGTCTGTCTGCTTCACGGCGTGAGCAAAACCCCGTTTCACTGATGAATTTATTTAATCGTTTAGCGTTGTCTTGTGACATTTTTGTCTCCTAACGTTTCACAACGGCGAATGAAGCTCCCTTCCTCTAAGGGGAAGGAAGAATAAGGGCGGGCATTCTAGCATTAGGGTGAAATTTAGCCTAACCGTTTTTGGTGACGTTCGCGGGTTTCTAATTTCTTTTCCGCACTTTTTCTAAGTAGGACGTAAACGGCTCCAGTTCCACCGTGAAAGCGTTGCGCACTATGGATGCATTGGACTTCCTTTATTTGTCGTAGCCAACTGCTAACAAAGCTTTTCATCATTGCAGGTGGATTTGAGCGTTCTCCTCGACCATGGACGATAACGACCGTTCGTATGTCCATTGATAGGCACTGTTTTAAAAACTTTACGACTTCATCACGTGCTTCTTTCAATGTTTTACGGTGCAAATCCAAGCGAGCTTGGATTGGATACTTACCAAGGCGAAGTTTGCGGTAAACCCCGTCCTGTACACCATCACGTTTGAACTCAACAAAGTCCTCTGGCTTGAGCATTTCAGCGTGATCAAGTGATAGGTATTCTGGGTCATCTTCCGTTAACCAGATTGCTGCTTCGCGTTTTGCGAGCTGTGCTTCTGTTACTTGGTGTACTTTTTTGTGTTCGGTGGTGTCTTGAGTGATTGGCTTTACATCGCCCATCATCTGTTGAAATAGATCAAAATCGTCGTCGTGAGACATAGCAGTAATCTCATTAAGAACAGGGAAGAATAATAGGATTATATCAATGAGTGGTGCATTGAGATCAAATAAAAAACCGGAGTAGGCAAGTAACCGACTCCGGTGCAAAGCGTTTCTAGAGCTAAGCGAGATCTAGTGAGGAGATTTGTCGTTCATGATCTTGTATATGAAGAAACCGCCGTAAAATAACATCAGACCAATTGCCCCAAAAATTACTATCATTGACGATAGACCCACTGCATTACCAAATAGGAGATCAAGCCAAAAGTCCATACGTTTCCTCCAAGATGTTCCCGACAGGAATAAACTAAATGGCGGTGTCTTGTTGCACACTGATCTGGATCAATTATGTTGCTAAGGTTAATAAACTGTATTTTGTTGTGAGTTATCAGTCACATTTTACGTGCTAGTGTTCAGTTATTCATCAAACGAATTAAGACCTAAGGTTTTTTTGTAAAAAGCACTTGCGCCAAAGTTCAGAATCCGTAATATACGCATTCGTTGACGGGGACAATTCCTCAGTTAAACATCTCGGTGAATAGCGCAGCTTGGTAGCGCATCTGGTTTGGGACCAGAGGGTCGGGGGTTCGAATCCCTCTTCACCGACCACTTTTAGAAAGCCTGCTCAATGAGCAGGCTTTCGTCGTTTTTAGTGCTAGTAATTTTAGACTTCAATAGTATCGAACCAAATGGGGTTCGCTTGAAGTTAGAACATGGCTCTTCATCGACACATATTGAGAGGAAGGCTCTACAGAAATGTAGGGCCTTTTCATTTTTTAGAGCGAGTAAATTTATTACTTGATGTCACACGAGATAGTATTGATAGGAGTTTCAGAAGTAGTGAAACAGACATAAGCGGTCTTTGGGTGATTTGGCCCAATCTTGACGTAACCCGCTTTTAAATCGTCTTCATCAAACGTTACTGAGTGAGATTTGCTTGTATTTCCATCATAGTAAACCGCTTCAAAGCCTTGGTTCATCATGTGTGCAACGCGATTTCGAGTGTGGGCTGTTGAAAACGTGATGTTCGCGCAACGCATCATTGGTTTTTCGGTAATAAGAAATTGACCACTCTCTTTATCTAAAACACCGCCTTTTACTTCCGGAGTTATATCAATAGCTTGAAAAGCTTCTACGTTGCATGGCGGTTTAGCATAAGACAGCGAAGAAGTGAGCATAATTCCAATCGTGTATAGGAATAAATATTTAAATTTCATATGAGTTGTTTTGTATCCACTTAGCTTAACGGCGTTTTATAAGAAAGTTTGAATGAATTTTAAATGGTTGTATTTAAATGGCATTTTTCAAACAATCACTAGATATCACAATTTGCTTGGCGCGTCTTACCCAGTGGTTTGATGTTAAATCCCCGATTTTTAAGCAGTTCAATCAGGTTATCTTTACCTACTAAATGCAAGCCACCAACAACAACGGTGTAACGACCCGATTGCTGAGGTAGAACACTGCCAGTGTCGAGTTTTTTAGCCCAATCTCGATTACGCTCGTATAAAAAGGCTTGGTTAAACTCTTCTGTTGTATGATCGGTCAAAGAGGCTTCGACCAACATGCTACCATCACCAGTCTTCCAACTCTCTATCAAGCATTGAACCAACTCTTCTCCGCCATCATATTCTTCAATTGACGAGAGGAGTATCTCTTTACCGCCTTCTGATTGACCTGCGATTAAATCGATTTGGAATTGCACGGACTCCAGTGGAATGACCGGAATTTGCTTTTTATCAGCGAGTCCTATTAAGTGCATGTCGACCCCTTTATCAGAGACATACCCCAGTTTGTTGACTAAAGCGAGTTGGATGGTGAATGCCGCCATCCAAGGTGGGGAATTTAGGAGTTGAGTTTCTGGCAAACCTAAATCTTGGGCAATTTCAATTAAGTGGCGACGTTGAGCTCTGTCTAAAACATCTTTAGAAAGAATGGTTGTTTGTGGGTAAACCAAGCCTTCAGAATTCCTGACGTCTGCTTCAATAATCAACCCTGCGCTTTGGCTTAAATGCTGGATGACCGTTCTAGGGAGTGGGTACATCGTTTTATCCCCCACATGTACCGAGCCAATAATCATAAGTTCGGTTTCCCCTTTTTTCGCTAACCAATGTTGTGGCTCTGCATAAGAGGAAAAAGGAGTCAAAGTAACAAGTAGAGATGATATGAGCGTCAAGAGACGAAACATAGAATGGTCCTCAGATAAGATACCTTTAAACTTTATACGCAAAATAGCGTGAGGTTAAGTGCAATTTCTCCAGTGGGGTATTCGACAAAATCGTCATTTCTAAAAATATTGACGAGTTTTGACGACGAATAAATGAGAGTCACTTCACGAAAGGTAAATAGGTAATTCGCTTACTAATGGTTCACAAAATAATTAGGCGTGATCCAAATCTTACAAAATCAGTCGTAACTCATGAATATAAGTGACCTAGATCGCAGCAAACTCGTCAAAACAAGTTGTTCGATTTTGACGTGTATTGTAACTCCATGAAAATTAGGTTTTTATTGTTTTTGCTGAGTGTCATTTTTTGAGCTGGATCACTTCCTATTTCTATTTATTTTACGCTTAGAAATAACAGGTTGTATGTTGAATGTAACGGTTAGGTACCTCGCATTTGAGGGGCCGAGATTTTTATCATTGTCGTTTTGAACCACTGACTTTTTTGGGGAAGTAAGATGTTTAAACCTAGTCTGATTGCTGTTTCTGTTATCACTACATTAGCAGGTTGCTCTGCGCTGCAAAGCTCTGAACAACAAGTTGTAAATTCGTTGGCTAATAATCTTGATATTCAATACCAAGTGTTGACTAACCACGGAGCAAACGAAGGTCTTGCTTGTCAGGACTTAGGGGCTGAGTGGGCGTCTTGTAACAAGGTAAACATGACGCTGGTTAACCAAGGTGAAGCGGTTGACTCAAAAGATTGGGCTATTTACTTCCATAGCATTCGTCTGATTCTGGATGTTGAAAACGAACAGTTTAAAATCTCTCGCGTAACGGGTGATCTACACAAACTAGAACCAACAGATAAGTTTGATGGTTTTGCTGCGGGTGAAGAGGTTGTGCTTCCTCTTGTTGCTGAATACTGGCAGCTCTTTGAAACCGACTTCATGCCAGGCGCTTTCGTTGCTGCGCCAAATGCAGAGCCTAAGATGATCGCTTCTCTTAACACAGAAGACGTTGCATCTTTCGTGACTGGCCTTGAGGGTAACAACCTAAAACGTACGCCAGATGACAACAACGTATTTGCGAGCGCTGTGTCTCGTTTCGAGAAGAACGAAGATCTAGCAAAACAAGACGTATCAACCACGTTACTACCAACGCCAATGTCTGTTGAAGCAGGTAAAGGTACGGTAGATATCGCGGCGGGTATTGCGCTGCCTAAAGACGCATTCGATGCGGCTCAATACGCAGCAATTCAAGGTCGTGCAGAAGTGGTAGGTGTGGATGTTCGTGGTGATCTTCCTGTAAGCATCACTGTTGTTCCTGCAGACTTCACCGGTGAATTGGCAAAATCTGGTGCTTACGAAATGAGCATCAAAGGCGACGGTATTGCGATTAAAGCGTTTGACCAAGCAGGTGCTTTCTACGCAGTACAATCTATCTTTGGCCTGGTAGATAGCCAAAATGCTGATTCTCTACCACAACTGTCTATTAAAGATGCGCCGCGTTTTGATTACCGTGGTGTGATGGTGGACGTGGCTCGTAACTTCCACTCTAAAGACGCGATTCTTGCAACGCTTGACCAAATGGCCGCGTACAAGATGAACAAACTACACCTTCACCTAACGGATGATGAGGGCTGGCGTTTGGAAATCCCGGGTCTGCCTGAGCTGACAGAAGTGGGTGCTAACCGTTGTTTCGATTTGGACGAGAAAAGCTGTTTACTGCCTCAGCTTGGCTCAGGTGCAACGACAGACAACTTTGGTTCTGGCTTCTTCAGCAAAGCAGACTACGTGGACATCTTGAAGTACGCGAAAGCGCGTAACATCGAAGTGATTCCTGAAATCGATATGCCAGCACACGCTCGTGCAGCAGTGGTATCAATGGAAGCACGTTACGACCGTCTAATGGAAGAAGGTAAAGAAGCAGAAGCGAACGAGTATCGCCTGATGGATCCTCAAGATACATCGAACGTAACGACGGTTCAGTTCTACAACAAGCAAAGCTTCATCAACCCATGTATGGAATCTTCAACTCGCTTTGTTGATAAAGTGATTTCAGAAGTAGCAGCAATGCACCAAGAAGCGGGCACGCCGCTAACAACATGGCACTTTGGTGGTGACGAAGCGAAGAACATCAAGCTAGGCGCTGGTCTGCAAGACATCAACGCAGAAGACAAAGTAAGCTGGAAGGGTAACATTGATTTGTCTAAGCAAGACAAGCCATTCGCACAGTCACCACAATGTCAGGCGTTAATTGCAGACGGTACGGTAAGCGATTTTGCTCATCTACCAAGCCACTTTGCAGAAGAAGTGTCGAAGATGGTGGCAGAGAAAGGCATTCCAAACTTCCAAGCTTGGCAAGATGGCCTTAAGTACAGTGAAGGTGAGAAAGCGTTCGCAACAGAAAACACGCGTGTTAACTTCTGGGACGTTCTTTACTGGGGTGGCACATCATCAGTGTACGAATGGTCTAAGAAAGGTTACGACGTTATCGTTTCTAACCCAGACTACGTATACATGGACATGCCGTACGAAGTTGACCCGAAAGAGCGTGGTTACTACTGGGCGACGCGTGCAACAGATACTCGTAAGATGTTTGGTTTTGCACCAGAGAACATGCCTCAGAACGCAGAAACCTCTGTAGACCGCGATGGTAACGGCTTCACTGGTAAAGGTGAAATCGAAGCGAAACCTTTCTATGGTCTATCAGCACAGCTGTGGTCTGAGACAGTACGTAACGACGAGCAATACGAGTACATGGTATTCCCTCGCGTACTAGCAGCCGCTGAGCGTGCATGGCACCGTGCTGATTGGGAAAACGACTACAAAGTGGGTGTTGAATACTCGCAAAACTCTAACCTAGTAGACAAAGTCGCGCTAAACCAAGACTACAACCGCTTTGCGAACGTACTTGGCCAACGTGAACTGGCTAAGCTAGAAAAATCAGGTATCGACTACCGCCTGCCTGTACCAGGTGCGAAAGTAGAAGATGGCAAGCTAGCAATGAACGTTCAGTTCCCAGGGGTGACGCTTCAATACTCTCTAGACGGCAAGAACTGGCTAACTTACGCAGATAATGCTCGTCCAAATGTGAAAGGTGAAGTGTTTATCCGTTCCGTGTCAGCAACCGGTGAGAAAGCAAGTCGAGTGACCAGTGTGAAATAACTCAATTCTTGTAAGTTAATTTTTTGGCAAAGCCTCAACATCATGTTGGGGCTTTCTTTATTTTTTAAGGAAATTAAGCGTGATCGATGTCTAATTATTTTTCATTGATAAATAAGTTTTGGGTTGTAATGGTCAAGGTTATTGTGAACTGGATCGACTTAATGTGCTAAATATCAATAAATTATCTGTTTACGATCACACTTCTATTTTTTGAATAATTTTATAAAAATACGATAAGTGCCTGTATTTTCCATGTTTTTATCAGGGTTGTTGAGCGTCGGTTTGAACAAGATCACTTTTTAAAATGTTTTATTTTCCATCGCGAATTAATTGAAACAATATTGCGAACGCCAAGGAGGCACATTCCAAAGTTTGCGATAAAAGGGAAGAGATGCCCTCTAAAACTATCGCATAACGTGAATAAATAAAGGCAGTAATTATGAAAAACATTTTTGCACTGAGTGCTCTTTCTCTCGCTTTCGCTTCTAGCGCTTTTGCTGGTTCTTCTTACGTAACAGGTAATGTTCAATTCCACGATGATGGTCGAATTCATGGTTCGGACGTTACGTCTACACTGGAAGCTGGTCATACTTTTGATAACCAATTCGGCGGCTTTACGGTTTACACCGAATTTGATGGTATTCAGTTGGGTAAACTGGAAACAGAAAACGGTGGCGCAGGTAACACAACACCAGCAATCACTGTGGGTGGTGAGCAGTCATTTAATATTACCGATCATTTATGGGTTGCCGCTGGTTACCAACACCTGTTCTCTGCTGGCGAGAATGTACAGTACCGTCCATTGGTTAAGATCGGTTACAACTTCGATAACGGCATCTCCTTAAGTAACCGTACTCGTGCGCACATTGATGCGACAGACGCAGATGCGGATACAGATTACCGCATGGACAACCGCATCGGTTACGTGATGAATGAGGATGTGACGCTAAGCTACAACAACGTCTACATGATTGAAGCGGAAACCATGGACCACGAGCTTCGTGCAACGTGGACTCGTAAAGGTGTTCAACCTTACTTTGAGTTCCGTAGTCAAGCACACGGTGCAGAAAACGCGAGTGGTGACAGCCTAGTGAATAATGCTTTTGTATTTGGTGCCTCTTACGGCTTCTAATTTTATATTTGTCTTAACTGTCCATTAAGAAAAAGCCCAGCGGTTTGTCTCGCTGGGCTTTGTTTTTATTTGCCGTTGCCTTCGTGGTGGCTATATTCGAACACTTGGCCTTTTTCGTTAAAGGCGTAAACGGTGTAGCTGTCTTTTTTGTCGCCATATTCCATACCAGGGGAGCCCATTGGCATGCCCGGTACTGATAGGCCTTTTGCGTTACGTGGTGGATTTTTCAAAAACGCTTTAATGTCTTCGGCTGGAATGTGACCTTCAAACAGATAGCCGTTGATCTCTGCCGTGTGGCAAGAGTAAAGCTGTTCATTCTTGATGCCTAGATCGCGTTTGATGGCGTTCATGTCATCGTGCAATTTTTCTTCGACCGTAAAGCCGTTCTCTTCCATGTGTTTTGTCCATTCTCCACAACAGCCACAGTATGGCGATTTATGGTTAATGACATCGGCTGCCAATACGTTGGCGGACACGGTCGCAAGCATTGCAAAGGTCAATAGTTTCAACTTCATAATACCCTCAAAAAGAAGTGGTTACTTTACTGAAAACAGTCGTAGTCGATTTGCATTACTAACGACAGTAATTGAAGACAGTGCCATTGCCGCTCCTGCGACAACAGGACTGAGCAAAAATCCAAACGCTGGGTAAAGCACGCCAGCGGCAACTGGAATACCCAACGAGTTGTAAACAAAGGCACCAAATAGGTTTTGCTTCATGTTTTTAAGTGTAGCGCGAGAGAGTTCAATCGCATGTACTACCGCCATTGGTGACGTGTTCAGGATGGTCATTTGCGAACTTTCAATGGCGACATCACTGCCGCTACCCATGGCAATACCTAGGTTGGATAACGCGAGAGCAGGGGCGTCGTTAATGCCATCCCCCACCATTGCCACGACATGTCCTTGAGATTGAAGTTGCTCAATGTGCTGAGCTTTCTCATCTGGCATTACTTGGGCAATCACTTCATCAATACCAAGTTCTTGGCCGATAGCATTGGCAACGTGTTGGTTATCGCCCGTCAGCATTACCGTTTTGATGCCTTGCGATTTTAATGCAGAGAGCGCTTGCTTCGCATCTGATTTGATCGGGTCGGCAATGGCGATCAGACCGATCAGTTCGCCGTTCAATGCCACAGCTACCGGAGTCCACGCATTTTTTGCGCATTCATCGATGGCAGGTTTTAGTGCGCTGGTCTCGACGTTCTCTGCTTGCATAAATTGAAGCGAACCAATGAGTAGCGGTTTATCTTGATACGTCGCCCAAATGCCGCGCCCGCGAACGTTCTCAAACTTGTCTAATGAGACATCCTTTGCGTCGTGTCGTTTGGCGTAATCACATACCGCTTTTGCCAGTGGGTGCTCAGACTGACGCTCTGCCGCATACGCTAAAGCCAATAGATCTTCTTGGCTGGTGGCGTGAGTAAACACTTGCTGAACGCTAGGTTTACCTTGGGTAAGCGTGCCAGTTTTGTCGAACACAACCGTGTCGACTTTGCTTGCCAATTGCAGGGCGTCGGCGTCTTTGATCAGAATGCCGAGCTCTGCGGCTTTACCCACTCCCACCGTGACAGAAAGCGGGGTTGCTAAGCCTAGAGCGCAAGGGCAGGCGATGATCAGGACGGTTGTGGTGACCACCAGCATATAACTCGCTTTTGGCTCTGGGCCAACGGCAAACCAAACGAGCGCGGCCAGTATTGCTATGCCAACAACGACAGGGACAAACACCGATGAAATCTGGTCTGCCAGTTTCGCGATGGCTGGCTTACTGCTTTGCGCTGTGCGCACCATGCGGATGATACGAGCCAGCATGGTATTTGCGCCAATGCCCGTTGCCTCAATGACTAATCCACCATCGGTATTTAATGTCCCAGCAGACACTTGAGCCTCTTGCGCTTTTAACACTGGTACTGGTTCACCAGTGAGCATCGACTCATCAATGTATGATTCACCTTGAATCACAACACCATCAACAGGCACTTTCTCGCCTGGTTTGATACGCAGTTTCATGCCTAACGTGATTTGCTCAACCGCGATTTTTTGGTCGCCTTGTTCCGTAATTACCGTAGCTTGCTGAGGTTGCAGGTTAATCAACGCTTGTAAGGAACGTGTTGTGTTTGCTTTGGCTTTTGCTTCTATATAGTGACCAAGAGAAATTAAGCCGATGATCATTGCACTCGCTTCAAAGTACACGTGGCGTGAAGCAAGAGGGAACCAGTCTGGGAAAATCACCACAAGCATCGAATAGAACCACGCTGCGCCAGTACCGAGCGCGACTAACGTGTCCATGGTGGCGCGCTTGTGAGTAGCTGCTAACCAAGCGTTACTGAAGAAGTGTTTCCCTGCTGTGGCAAGAAGGAGTAAACATACGATACCGATCGCGCCCCAAGCTAATTGGTCGTTGGTGTTGCGAATCATCATATTGCCGCCAGCAACGCCCCAAATCATTAAAGGGGCACCGACGACAAGGCCAGCAATAGCATCCAGTTTAAAGCGTTTTTGTTGCTGACGTTGTTGCTGTGCTTGCTTTTCTTGCTGGGTTGCGGCGTCTTGTAGGATCTCTGCTTGGTAACCGGCTTGTTTTACCGATTCAACAATTGCGTTAAGGAGGTCATCAGAGTCTTGGCTTGCGAATACTAGTGCGCTTTGTTCTGCAAGGTTGACTTGTGCCTTCTCAACGCCTTCTACGTTAGTAAGTGCTTTCTCTACTGAAGATACGCAACTCGCACACGTCATGCCTTGAATCAGCATTTGCAATTGAATACTCGCTGGTGGCACCTGCGTATCTTTAATATTGCTTTGCTTTTCTACCTGTTCAGTCTCTGGTGAGCTTTCGTTCTCTACTTCAACAGAATCAAGGTTGGCGGTATAGCCGAGTGTTGCTATTAAGTCGATCACTTGTTGCTCGGAGAGGAGGGTACGAATCTCTAAGTGCGTTGTTGAAGCCTCAAAAGAAATAACGTCTTGATTAGATTCTAATAAAGATGAAAGTTTTTTGACGCAACCGCCACAGCTTAAGCCTGAAAGGTTTAGCTCGTAGTGATTTCCTGCTTGGTAACCAAGAGATTCAATCGACGAGACGAGCTCTTTAAGAGAAGACTCGGTTTTGACCTCTACTTGCGTCGGGGACAAATTGAGGATCTCCACATCGTGATTCGCATGTAAAGCATTCTCAACTTTTCTCGCACAGCCCATGCAGTTGAGCCCTGATAAAGGTATAACTAACTGATACATAATCTGCACCTCAATAGTAGTGATGCTATGAGCTTAAACCTTCCTGTAAGGGTAAGGTCAATACCCATTTGCTACTCACAACAATTTCGTCAAAATCTCTCGAATCCCACAAGTGCACGGTCATTTTACTTGCGAGTGATCTCAAGGTTTTTTCTCTTTGAATATAAAGTTCCGTTAAAACACCTAAAAGATGAATGAAGTCGCTCACGTTTTTTAGATGCTCTCAATGTCAGTTCAGTGTCAAAACGTACTTTTAACGTTTTTTATTTTTTATATTTGATGTTAAACAATTGTTTTTTATTGATTTATTTTATTTTTGATTTTCTCATTTTGAAGTCGCTCAGATTGCTGTAGAGAAAGTTTTTTAGTGCGAAAAAAGTTTGTCATATTTGCCCCGTCCAAACACTGTTTCAAGTTCCTGCCATGTCCTAGTTAGTGAATTTGAAAATGGAAAAAACTAAAAATATAGGGGTTTATAATGTCTTACCTAAAGAAAAGCCTACTTGCCACGGCAATTACCGGCATGATGTTCAGTGGTGCTGCATTTGCTGATGGTGCAAACAGTGACGCAGCAAAAGAGTTTCTAACCAAGGATTCATTTTCTTATGAAGTTTACGGGATCATCGCGATGCAGGCCGCGTACCGCGATTACGATTCTGGCAGCAAAGCAACGGACGATGATTTGGGTGGCATGCAGCTAAACAACGAATCTCGTATTGGTTTCCGTGGTAAAAAACAATTTGCTAACTTCGACCCTACTTTTATTTGGCAAATCGAAGGCGGTTATGTAGACCCTAGCTTTGGTGGCGAGGGCGCAGGTCTTGGTGAACGTGACACATTCGTCGGTTTTGAAAGTGCATCTTGGGGGCAAATTCGCCTGGGTCGCGTTTTGACACCTATGTACGAATTGGTTGACTGGCCAGCATCTAACCCTGGTCTCGGCGATGTATACGACTGGGGTGGTGCTATTGGTGGCGCCAAGTACCAAGACCGTCAATCAAACACTATCCGCTGGGACTCTCCAATGTTTGCTGACAAATTCTCCCTAGATATCGCAGCTGGTGCAGGTGATAAAGCAGGTCTAGGTGAAGGGGATGACTACTGGGGTGGTATCGCAGCACACTACAAAATTGGTCCTATCCAGTTAGATGCGGCATATGAAGGTAACCGTAATATCAAGATGGAAAGCCAAACGTGGGAAAACAACACGTACTTGGTAGGGGCACAAGGCTGGTTTGATAACGGGATCTCTTTCTTTGCGCAATACAAATACATGGAAGCGGACGCAAGCAATGGTGTGAGTGAAAAGCAAGATGCAATGTCTGCCGCTATCATGTACACCACGGGTGATTGGCAATACAAACTGGCTTATGCCGCTAACTTTGATCTAGAGCGTGATGGTAAGAAAATTAACGATACAGCGGACGATGTGTTATCAGCACAAGTTATGTATTTCGTAGACCCATCGGCAGTGCTGTACGTACGTGCTCGTACTCTAGACTTTGGCGACGGTGCGTCTCAATTAGATAAACCAACAGAAGCACGTTGGAAGTCTGCTGACTACGACGAGTTCTCTGTAGGTGTTGAATACTACTTCTAACTAAAGAAGCAGCTAAAAGGGCGGAAACGCCCTTTTTATCTTGATACTTATTCAAATAAGCCTTTGAAATGACTGGCCTGTAAGTTTTAGAGGCTTATCTAAATTGGTATAAAGTGAGAAACCATGATGAAAAAAACAACGACACTTCTCGGACTTTGCGCAATGCTTTCGGCGCCAGCTTTTGCTGCTCAACTCACTCTGCAATCTGAATTAGTCCCTCGCGTTCTCAACGGCGAGTTCGTCTACCCTGAGTGGATATCCAAGAACAACAGCATCGAGTTAAAGGATGGGGAAAACCAATTAGCGGTAACGGTTGGACAAATCGTATTTGAAGATGGAAAGCGCCGTAAATTCGATTCGCAGCCGCTGGTATTAGAGTTTGATGCAGAAAAAGACACCGAGCTTTCTCTGGCTTATCAAACATTCCGTACTATTGAAGAGGCGAGAGCCTTCGAACTCGATCCTAAAGTGGTATTGAAAGACAAAAAAGGAAAAGAAGTGGCATTCTCTATGGTTCAACTTCGTAAAGGTGGTTTGCAAGGTTTTCGTGATTACGAACGAGAAGTTGCCGACTATAATAACGCAATGAATAAAGAATCGACTAAGGCAAGCATTGCGTCTTCTCCAGCGGAAACCAAAACAATCAAAGCATCGTTTAATGAATTGAGCCGTGAAGAGCAGCAAGAATTTATGCAATGGGCAATGCGTAACCTGAAGTAATTTCGTCTCGTGCTTTAACAGTAAATAGCAGGGCTGTGCCTTTTTGGTTCTGCCCTGTTTTTATTTCTGTTGTCAAACCGATTGTAGAATTGACTTACGGTGGTAAAATGTCGCCACTTTTATCCTTGACATTACAACGAGAGATCTCTCGTTGCTCATTACCCCTAAGGAACTCAAATGACGGTTAAAACTCGTTTTGCTCCTAGCCCAACTGGCTATCTACACGTTGGTGGTGCGCGTACTGCACTTTACTCTTGGCTATACGCTAAAAACCAAGGTGGTGAATTCGTTCTACGTATCGAAGATACAGACCTTGAGCGTAACTCTCAGGAAGCGGTTGATGCAATTCTTGAAGGCATGGAATGGCTAGGCTTGGAGTGGGATGAAGGTCCTTACTACCAAACTCAACGTTTTGACCGTTACAACGAAATGGTTGATAAGCTTCTTGCAGAAGACAAAGCTTACAAATGTTACGCGTCTAAAGAGCTGCTAGATGAAATCCGTGCAGAGCAAGAAGCAAATAAAGAAATGCCTCGCTACGATGCTAACCATCCAAAAATCAAAGCAGCAAACGAAGCGGCAAAAGATGGCGATCCATGTGTTATCCGTTTCCGTAACCCGAAAGAAGGCAGCGTAGTATTTGATGATCAAATCCGTGGTCGCATTGAAATCCGCAACGATCAAATGGATGACCTAATCATTCGTCGTACAGACGGTTCACCTACTTACAACTTCTGTGTAGTAGTGGATGACTGGGACATGGGTATCACTCACGTTGTTCGTGGCGAAGACCACATCAACAACACGCCTCGTCAAATCAACATCTACGAAGCACTAGGTGCGCCAGTACCTACATTTGCACACTGTGCAATGATCCTGGGTGATGACGGCGCGAAACTGTCTAAACGTCACGGCGCTGTATCAGTCATGCAATACCGCGATATGGGCTACCTGCCTGCGGCACTAAACAACTACCTAGTGCGCCTTGGTTGGTCTCATGGTGACCAAGAAATCTTCTCTCAAGAAGAGATGATCAATCTATTTAGCCTAAACGCAGTATCTAAGTCAGCGTCAGCTTTTAACACTGACAAACTGCAATGGTTGAACAACCACTACATCAAGAACTCAGATCCTGCGTACGTTGCTGAGCATCTACAATGGCATCTAGATCAACAAAAACTAGACGTAACGAATGGTCCTGCTATCACTGACGTGATCAAGCTAGTGGGTGAGCGTTGCAACACACTAGTTGAGCTAGCTGAGCAAATCCGTTACTTCTATGAAGATTTCTCTGAGTTTGAAGCGGGCGCAGCGAAGAAACACCTACGTGGCGTGGCTAAAGAGCCTCTAGAACTTGCATTAGCGAAAGTGGAAGCACTAGCTGAGTGGACGACAGCGAACATCAAAGATGGCGTTATCGCAGCAGTATGTGAAGAGTTGGAAATCGGCATGGGCAAAATCGGTATGCCATTACGTGTTGCTGTAACAGGCGGCGGTCAGTCTCCTTCTGTCGATGCAGTAATGGAGCTGGTTGGAAAAGAGCGTTGTATTGCTCGCATTAAGATGGCGCTTGAGTTCATTGCTGAGCGTGAAGCAAACGCATAATTGCTTTGAACTGAACGTTCTTTTGAATAAATAGTCACAAAGCCGCGGTGAGCAACCGCGGCTTTTTTGTATCTTCAATTTAGGTAACGAGAAACTTTCTCTCATATTGGTGAATGAAGAGATGGTTTCACCTGTAATTTACCTCAATATGGATAAGATTTTTTAATCCAAACATCGTTGGCGTGAATAAAAAACGAGCGATTATATATCAAATATCTGATTGATTTTTATCCATGTTCCTTAAAGTTCCATTTTGTTTGTCTCATTTTTAAGAAAAACCTTTGCTTTAGCTCTGTTGTTCCAAAAATTAAAGCAAACGTTTGCGTGGTGATTGCGTGGGGATTTTTTTGCTTAAGATCACATGTTGTCGAGATTTTTGATGACAATAAATTGACAGAATTGGGATTTTTCTCGCGATTTCTTAGCGTTATAGTTCATCCCGTCAGCGATACCGAGATGGCGATATGTATCACTGAACAGGAAATGTACGTAAGTTGCTTCCATAAAAAAAATGCATGTGCATAAAAAGAAGCTGACTAAGTATCTCACTCAAGGAATGAATAAAAAGAATTGAAATACAACGTCAGTCAGACGGCGCATTTCGGCATCTAACAAAAGAACTTCTTTAGAGGAATCAATAATGAAAAAATTAGCAGCGGTAATTTCAGCGTCTCTACTTATGGCTTCAGCAGCACAAGCAGAAGTATACGTTGGTGGTAAGATGGGTAAGTCATGGATGGAAGACGCGTGTGTAGCGGGCCAGGCTTGTGACAAAGACGATTCTACTCTTGGCGCTTTTGTTGGTTACGAAATGAATAAATACTTCGCAGTAGAAGCGGGTTTCGACAACATCGGTGATTTTAACCAAACTTCTTTCGGTGGCCACGTAGAAGCGATCACTCTTGCTCCTAAATTTAGCCTACCAATCACTGAAGACATCGCACTTTACGGTAAAGTGGGTGGCGCTTACGTAATGTTTGATGGCAAAGATGATTACTCTTACCTAGGCGCAGCTGGTCTTGAATTCAACCTAAGCCAAAACGTAACAGCTCGTGCGGAATACCAAACACTGACTGACATCAGCAACGATGTAACTCGTGCGACAGGTAACACTGCAACACTAGGTGTTTCTTTCAAATTCGGCGGCAACGATGAGCCAGTAATCGTAGAAGAGCCAGTTGTTGTTGAAGAAGTGGTTGTAGAAGAAGTGGTAGAAGAGCCAGTTGTAGTTACGAAAACATTCGAAACTCAAACAATTGGTACAGGTAGCTTCGATCTAAACAGCACAACTCTAAAACCAGAGAGCGCTGCAAAACTTGATAACCTAGTTGCTTTCCTAAACGAGCACCCACAAGCGAACGTTGAAGTTGTAGGTTACACAGATACGTCTGGCCCAGCAGCTTACAACCTAAAAGTTTCTGAGAAACGCGCTGAGTCTGTTGCTAACGCACTCGTTGAAAAAGGTATTGATTCATCACGTATCCAAGCTCGTGGCGAAGGTGAAAACAACCCAATCGCTTCAAACGACACTCGTGAAGGTCGTCAACAAAACCGTCGCGTAGAAGTCGTTGTTCCAGAATTTGAATACCAAGTTCAGCAATAAGCTCCTATTCGACCGTAGTATAGAAGACTGAAGCTGAAAGCCCCAAAGAGTTCGCTCTTTGGGGCTTTTTATTTCTCTTTAAAAACTGACTGAAATGTTCAAAGTGGCCAGGTATTATTTAAGATCAATGCTGTTTAAACGCCCCATGAATGTCAGGATCTCCAAGTTATCTTTATGTGCTTCTAACAACGCTTTTTTGGTTTGCATGTAGGCGGCAAGTTTGCCGTACTTACTAATAGAGCGAACCACCGTTTTATATTTATACTCACCGTCATCATTGAACTCTCGCCACTTGGCGATGTAACACGTATCTCGGTTGTCAGGGTTTTCAAGAGTAGGGTTAGGCTTGTGAACGATTTTAGGCTCAACGCTATGTGGAAGCCTGGTCATTAGGTAAGGGTCTTTCAAAAGACGTCGCCAGAATTTGCCCCACATTTGCCGGCCTAACTCGTTTCTCAGCTTAATGGCTTTTTGTAAGCCTTTCTTTTCTCCAATACGAACAAATCCTACCGAGCGGTGTAGTACCGTATCCTCGGGGGTATGGATATGTATCTTAAAGGCTGTCTTGCCTTTAGAAATAAAGCGGTGTCCAGTGTTAGTTATTAAATTGCTCTTAGACATAGTGCTAACTAATAATTTTATTAATAGCTAAAAGGGTAAGCAAAACTCATAGATAATTAAAGTAATAAAATACAAAACTGTAAATAGGGCTTGTTGAAATGATTTCAAGGGGAAGAAGTCAGATCAGTAGAAGGTTTTATCTCGTAACCGAAACACCCGATCCGATCATATTGATTACTGGGAAGATTATCTAACACGATGTACTAGGGGGAGCAATGCGAGGCTTGAAATTGAAGATACAAAAAAGCCTTAGCTCAAGTGGGAGCTAAGGCTATGATATGGCGCCCCCAGTAGGATTCGAACCTACGACCTGTCCCTTAGGAGGGGACTGCGCTATCCAGCTGTGCCATGGGGGCGTAATACCAATAGTTGCAGTTCATTGCACTGTTTTACTGAGTTCAAATCTAGCAATCTACCAGATCTGTATCAGCATCACGTTGAACGATTCGCTACGGTCATTGGTATAATCAAATAAGATGCGCTGCCTATGATATTCAAAAGTGAGCATATCTCAAGACTTAATGTTTGCTTTTATAGGATCTTGTTCATTACGTCGCCAATTTGAACGCTAGATGCTAAATTTGGCTGATCAATCGTCAGCTCGGCTTCGTGTTCGTATATGCGTGATACCGTTAATGTAATTTCGCTTTGCGAGACTTTGTTTCTTGGCAATCCATTTTGGTCGATAAACGACGCGGTGTGCCAAAGCTGCAATTTGTCTCCCTCTTTTACGCCGTGCATACGGCCGAGATCCATCGTTACGGTATTACCGAAGACTGCCACAACCTCTGGCAATGTAATTTTGCAAGATAGCTCCGACTCCAGATCCAACATAATATTGCGACTAACGCGAAGCATCATCTCGCCATAGGTCGATGCCCAAAAACGTGCACTACGAGTGTCCACTTGACTCGTCTTAGCAAATGGCCAACGCGCGACCTCACGGTAGGCTTTGTTGAAGATTTCATGGCCAGTTTTACCATCAAATACTTTCATTTCTAACGCAAACTGACGATTGATGATGTCATCTTGCAATAGTTGAGATTCGACCGTTGCAGTGAGATCGGTGATGACCCCTCCAATGATGTATTGTGCGCCATTGTCTTGCGCGATCATTTGAGTGCGAGCAGGATAGTTGCTGCTTATTGAGTAGTCCGTTGTACCAACAGACACAAAGCTGCGTGAGGTTTGATCAAGTTGACGGTTCACTACGTGGCTAAAATCGTCACCAACTTGATAAATTTGTCCCATCACTGCTTGTTGTGGTGATGCGACCTCAATATTGCCGACCAGCATTGTCTTTTTGTATTGATCGGTGTGGCAACCCGTTGCCGATGGATAAATATCAACGCGGATTTTTACCTCGACTTTACCGCGACGTTTGCGTTCAGACTCGACCAAAATGTAACGGACTTCATGATTGGTAAACTGGTATTCGTTGCGGCTTTCTTCTAATAGCGGCATCAAGTTGCTAATACTGCCAATATCTGCGCCCGAAAAATTGACGGCTTTGAACAGCGCGTCTTCCAACGCATGGAGCCTTGCCGTCTCTTCTGAAGAAACGATGGTGGCAACGCCTGTGACTTCATACCAAGATGCCATTACCTTAAAAGGCACAAGCATCACTAAAGTGATTGAAAACAGACTGTTTAATATTTTTTTCATTGGTTACAACCGTTCGGGTATAAATATTGCTTTAACAAATTCAGTGAAGTTTGGTGGGTTTTTCTTCGTTAGGCAAACAAAGAAAAGCAAAGACTGTTCCAATATTCATTTTCTTGGAAAGGAATTAATAAAGAACGGTATCACCTAAGATTATCTGGAGAATCAAACCATGAAAAAGTGGCTTGTCGCCGCATCGATGATGACGCTTCTGACATCGTGCGCGTACTCACCGATTTACAATGGTAAAGAACCGTACTCGGGAAGCCAGTTCATGCTGATGGATAGTCCGCGTCATACGATGGACTTTTTCATTGAGAGCATGACAGAAGACCTGATGGTTTCTAATGTGGCAGTATCAGCGCGGACACCGATTGCGATTACCTCGTTTGTTGATCTACAAAATATGGATGCAACAAACTGGTTAGGTAACTCGGTCTCTGAAGGTTTTATCCATCAGTTTCAGCGCCGAGGGTTTAAAGTGGTTGATTTCAAAACTACGGGCTCTATTCAAGTGACGCAGCAGGGCGATTTTGCTTTAAGTCGTGATTGGCAAGATTTAGCTCAAGAGCAGCAAATTCAGTATGTACTGACCGGAACAATGCTGCGCCAAGAGGGAGGAGTGCTTGTCAATGCACGCGTGGTTGGCATGCAAAGCCGTGTAGTTGTAGCGACAGCGCAAGGTTTCCTTCCGGCTGACCGTATTGGGCGTGACTTAGATACGTTAAATAGCATCCGCACACAAGATGGTGTGTTGATTCGTTCTGACCCTACCATTCGTCAGCCGTACACTGTGATTCTCCGTCCATAGGATAGAAGCATGAAGAAGTTATTATTTATTGTTGCCACACTGATATTGGTGGGGTGTCAGCCATTACAACAGATGCGTCAAGATGAAATCTTAGTGGCGGTGGGTTACGCCAGCGTCAGTGAGCAAACAGGCCGCACAGTAGAAGAAAAGCGTGTACGAGCAATGCGCGCATCAAAAATTGATGCTTATCGTGAGCTAGCAGAGCAAGTTTATGGCATGCGTGTTAGTGGACGAGCAGAGCTGCAAGACCAACGTTTGGGTATTGAAAGCACCACTGGTGCCGTCGATGGTGTAATTCGTGGTGCAGAAGTTGTGCGTAGTTATCTTGTTGAAGACAGTTATGTGACTGAGCTGCGTCTGGATATCCGTAAGATGGATAAGCTACGTGATTATGGAGAAGTTCAGCAGGTGCCTGAGAAGCGTCAGCAAACCTTGTTTTAAACCATTTCACTAGACAGATAATCTTTTTGAGCGGCTGATTGGTAACAATGAGTCGCTTTTTTATATCTACGTGAGCGCGGAAATTGAGGGTAGGAGTGACGTTTAAGCTTTTATATTGGTGCCAAGCGTCGAGATGGTGTGGGTTTTTCCGCCCGCATTGTAGGTCATGCCAACTTTGCCATGAGTTCGCTGAAGCATGTTGTTGAGTTTATTGAAGCTCAGCTGTGCGCGACTAAGCGATTCGCCATTTACTTGGTTAACTTGTTGACAGTCGAGGACGATCGATTGGATCTGAGTAACAACCTGACTTAGGTGCTCATCTTCAGTAAGTTGATTGACGTGCGGGTGAGAGGCGATTCGCTGATCAGTTGTTCTGAGCTGATCAATGAGCGTCATCTTCTGTTTGGCAATGTTCTCAATCTCGGTAGAGACACGCACCGTTATTGCTTGTGTTTCTTGGCGTAAAACAGCGGAAAGTGCCTTAGCATTTTCTAGCTGGAAATTAACGAGATCGACTAATGCTGCCATAAAATACTTACCTTCGGCCTAAGTCAGTTAGCTTTTGCCTTGCAATTCGTTTTCAAACTTAATCATGTTGTCAGCCAATTTTTCAGGATCGACTTTGTATGAACCGTTAGTGATAGCTTCTTTGATTGCTGCAACTTTGGCGCTGTCATATGCCGGAGAAGCTGCCATATCCTTCTGGAGTTTACTGACGGCTTTACTTTGCTGGCTGAGTGACACTGCGTCTTGTTGCGCTGGCGCCTTTTTTGATTCTGTCGTGCTGGTAGCATTGGAATCGTTACGTGCAGGTGCGCGACTTGTTGTCGTCATCATTTGCCCTGAACGTATATTATCTATACCTGCCATGTTTAACCTTTGCCTTGTATCGTAATACTGGTATCCAGACTATCGACCAGCGCAAAAATAACTTTAGTCATTTTTTGCATTTTTATTGATCAGTTTAAACACGCTACCAGTGGGTATTAAAAATTAACAGTGATTTCCGCAATGTCAGTCACTATGCCTTCTATTATACGTTGTGACTTATCATTTTTCACTCTTACTTGATCGCCAGCTGAGCCATCCTGCAATGCTGTGCCTTGCGTTGTGATCGTCATGCCAGAATTCACCGCTTTGATAATGACCTTTTCATTTCGGCATACCACACAAACATCATTTCTCTCTACGACATCGCCTAAACGAACATTACGCTTTAGCTTTGCCCCAACCACTTGATCGTAGCTAGAAAATCCATCTTTACGAAAGCGCTGTAGCTCGATCATGGAAGTGGTAACATCCGATGCGCTGACGATTTCTCCTCTCCCTAATGTTCGTGTCGCGACGATCATTGGTACTGATACCGAGATCCTCACAGGGACATAGACTTTCCAGTCATCCGGTTGGCATTCCACTAACACATTGATGTTACTTCTCGTGCTGCTGGTGGAAGAGGCAGATGTATCTAACGGAACAGGGCAATCCGTTGCTTTTATTCTCGAGTCGATCTCTGCCGCATTAACAGATAGCTCGCCACCATCAGGCTGATCAACCGTAGCAAGAATATGTTGTTCTGCTGCTGTTTTTATTTGCTCGATCTGATTATCTGAAGCTGAATGAACAAAAAAGCTAAACATACTGAGCAAAATGCCGATAGACTTAGCGTACTTTGTAATTAGCGCTCTACATATTGTCATAGTCAATGGTGTCGAAGTGAAAGTGAAATACGCCATACTGTCTCCCTGGTATCGTGCTTGCCAGTGGTAGAGTATCATTTAAAAACAAAAAGTTTGAGATGGAGATGAGCATATGACGGGGATTCTTGACTCGGTGAATCAGCGTACGCAACTCGTCGGTCAGAACCGATTGGAATTATTGACCTTTCGACTGATGGGCCGACAGCGCTACGGCATTAACGTATTCAAAGTGAAAGAAGTACTACAGTGCCCTAAGCTGACTTCAATGCCAAATCTACACCCTCTGGTTAAAGGTATCGCTCATATCCGCGGCCATACCGTGTCCGTTATTGATTTGAGCCTGGCAATTGGTGGCCGCCCAACCACTGATTTAGATAAATGTTTTGTTGTTATTGCAGAATTTAACCGTACGATCCAAGCATTTTTGGTATCATCGGTTGAGCGTATTATCAATATGCATTGGGAAGCGATTTTGCCACCGCCAGACGGCGCAGGTAAAGCGCACTACTTGACTGCCGTGACAAACATTGACAATGAGCTGGTTGAAATCCTTGACGTTGAAAAAATCCTGGCAGAAATTGCGCCAGTTGATGAAACGATGGATTCCGCTATTGGCGAAGAAATCGCACAAGCAGAACAAGAAAAGCCTATTGTACGCCGCATACTGATTGCTGATGACTCGACGGTCGCGCGTAAACAGGTAGAGCGTGCGATTACATCCATCGGTTTTGAGGTCGTATCTGTCAAAGACGGCAAAGAAGCGTACAATAAGTTGATTGAAATGGCTCAAGAAGGCAATATCTACGATCAAATTTCGTTGGTTATTTCCGATATTGAAATGCCAGAAATGGACGGCTATACCTTAACGGCTGAAATTCGCAGACATGCCGATTTGAAAGACCTTTATGTTATCCTCCATTCTTCATTAAGTGGTGTATTCAACCAAGCTATGGTTGAGCGTGTAGGTGCCAACACCTTCATTGCGAAATTTAACCCAGATGAGTTGGGTAACGCGGTTAAATCTGCATTAACACAATAAAAGAGACATTAATGACTGCTATTACAATCAGTGATCAAGAGTATCGTGACTTTAGCCGTTTTCTAGAATCGCAATGTGGCATCGTGTTAGGTGATAGCAAGCAATACCTCGTGCGTAGCCGACTGAGTCCTTTAGTGACGAAGTTTAAGCTCGCATCGTTATCAGATTTGCTACGTGATGTTGTTACAGGGCGTAATCGAGAATTACGAGTCGCCGCTGTGGATGCGATGACGACTAACGAAACCTTGTGGTTTCGAGATACTTATCCGTTCACGGTTTTAGCTGACAAATTATTGCCAGAAGTAGCGGCAAGCAAGCGCCCAATTAAGATCTGGTCTGCTGCCAGTTCATCGGGCCAAGAACCGTATTCTATTGCAATGACGATCCTGGAAACGCAACAGCGCAAGCCGGGCTTGTTACCAAACGTGTCCATTACAGCCACAGATATTTCGGCAAGTATGCTCGAGATGTGTCGTGCAGGGGTGTACGACAACTTGGCTTTGGGTCGCGGGCTTTCACCAGAACGTCGTCGCACCTTCTTTGAAAATGCGGACGGTGGTCGCATGAAAGTCAAAGATAACGTCAAGCGTTTGGTGAACTTTCGTCCACAAAACTTGATGGACAGTTACGCACTGATGGGTAAGTTCGACATCATTTTCTGTCGTAACGTATTGATTTACTTTTCTCCAGAAATGAAGTCTAAAGTGCTTAACCAAATGGCGAGCAGTTTAAACCCTGGTGGCTACTTGCTGTTAGGGGCATCAGAGTCGCTAACTGGTCTGACTGATAAATTTGAAATGGTGCGCTGTAATCCGGGCATCATTTACAAGCTTAAATAGCGGTATCTCTTCATTGATAGAAAAGCCTGACTTCGTGTCAGGCTTTTTTGTTTGTTACCTTTCTGCGCCGAGCGTTTCATGTATCACTCAATTAGTTGAAGCGCGTTTTTGCCTTGTGCCCTCAACACGGTGTATCTTTATTAAGTGAACAAAGTGATACGACATGACATTCCAGTTACTTTGGCTCACTTATTGCTATTTCAATTCACGGTAACCACTAGGTTGGTGTAATGCTTTAGGTTTTGGCATGCTAATTGCTTTTTGGTTATCAATCACGGTCAGTTCTTAATTGTAGAGGCAAACATGGCTATATCTTTTGACAATGCACTAGGCATCCACCAGCACACGGTGGGCGTACGTGAGCGCAATGCAGAGGTGATTTCCACCAATATCGCACAAGCCAACACGCCTGGTTACAAAGCAAGAGGTTTAGACTTTGCGAAGGAATTGCAAGCGGCAACATCTGGGGCAAGCATTGGTCTTAGTCGCACAGATGGTCGGCATATTCCTGCCACTACAACGTTGGTTGGGGACAAGTTATATCGTCTTCCTACGCAACCAGATACGGGAGATGGCAACACGGTAGACTTGGATTTAGAGCGTAACTTGTTTATGCAAAACCAAATCAGACACCAAGCATCACTCGACTTTCTAGGCAGCAAATTCAAGAACTTAACCAAAGCAATCAAAGGGGAATAATTTAGATGAGCTTATTTAACGTTTTCAATGTGACAGGTTCCGCAATGAGCGCTGAATCCGTTCGTCTGAATACTACCTCAAGCAACTTGGCAAACGCCGACAGTGTCAGCAGCTCTGCGAAAGACACTTACAAAGCGCGTCATGCAGTGTTTGGTGCAGAGTTAAGTAACGCCATGCGTGGCGGTGATGCGGTGCCAGTGAAAGTGATGGGTATTGTAGAAAGTGATAAACCGCTGAGTGCGGAGTACAACCCAGACCATCCCCTTGCAAACGAAGAAGGCTACATTTACAAGCCTAACGTCAATGTAATGGAAGAAATGGCAAACATGATTTCAGCTTCTCGTGCATACCAAACTAATGTACAGGTCGCTGATTCTAGTAAACAAATGCTGCTGCGTACGCTGCAGATGGGTCAATAAGGATAAGGGGGTAGCGTATGGCCGGAATTAACAACGTTGGTCAAAGCGGCTTGTCCTATATCGACCAGCTTAAAAGTCTACAAGAGAGTAACAAGAAAGCGGAAGAGAGCACGGGTAAGCAGGACCTAAAACAGGAAGACTTCTTATCATTGCTCACGAAGCAACTGTCTCAGCAAGACCCTTTTAAGCCGGTAAGTAATGACCAGATGATTGCGCAAATGGCTTCATTTGCGACCGTTGATGGCATTGGCAAGATGAACACTCAGTTTGAGAGTTTGAATTCGTCAATGACATCAAATCAAGCGTTACAAGCTTCCTCTTTGGTAGGGCGTGACGTATTGGTCCCAGGAGCAGCAGGTGTGAAGCAGGACGACGCACCAATGGCGGCAATGGTTAAGCTTTCACAATCTATCGATAATCTGTTTGTTCGTGTAGAGGATGAAGCTGGCCAACTGGTTCGTACCTTTGAGGTAGGGGCGAAACCAGCCGGCGACACGCGTGTGCTTTGGGACGGTAAAGATGAAAGCGGAAATCCACTGCCAGCTGGCAAATACAAAGTGAAAGCGTCTGGCTTAGTTGAAGGGGAGTCGCAAGAGTTCCCAGTATCGACGTATGCCAACGTAAACAGCGTATTGCTTGGCAAAGGTGACGGAAACGTATTACTCAATCTGGCTGGTTTTGAATCGCCAGTTCGACTTGCAGAAGTATTGGAAGTCGGCAAAGCGTAGTCATAGCTCGCTAGATTAGGAGATTTTGGAATGTCATATGTATCTTTAAGCGGTTTGTCCGCCGCCCAACTGGATTTGAACACCACCAGTAACAACATTGCGAACGCCAACACTTACGGCTTTAAAGAGTCCCGTGCTGAGTTTGCTGATGTCTACTCTAACTCTTTATTTACTAACGCAAAAACCACACCGGGTGGTGGTGCGCAAGCAAGCCAAGTGGCACAGCAGTTCCATGAAGGCTCTAGCATTTACACCAACAACCCAATGGATTTGCGTGTTTCGGGGACAGGTTTTTTCGCTGTAGCGAAAGAGCGTCTAACTCCACAACAGAATGAACTGACACGTAATGGTGCATTTCACTTAAATAAAGAAAACTACATGGTGACCGCGAACGATGAGTTCTTATTAGGTTACCAAGTGGACCCAAGCTCTGGTGAGGTTTCTTCATACGAGCCACAACCCATCAATATTCCTGCTGAATTTGGTAAGCCAAAACAAACAGCAAACATTGAAGTGGGTGTGAACTTGCCAGCGAACGGCGATTTGAAAGATCCAACGCAGTTTGATTTTTCAGACCCAGATACATACAACCGTTCAACCTCTTCGACAATTTATGACTCGATGGGTCAGTCTTACAAGCTAACGACGTATTACTTGAAAGATCAGACTCAGCCAAATACATGGAACACTTACTACACCGTGACAGATAAAGAAGGTGAAAAGCCTTTAAATGTTGCGGCTGGTGATGCGCAAACGCCAACAGGTCATGTGGGGCATACCATGAAGTTCAACAACGATGGTACGTTGGCGAGCTTGAACAATGGTCAGCCAATCACTTCTGTGGCTCTGGGTGATCCGGCGACGAACACGACACCAGTCGATATGAATGGTGCCGATCCTGCGCAGACGCTTAACTTCGGCTTAGGCTCAGCAACACAGTTTGCGGCTCCGTTCGAACTGACTAAGTTTGACGAAGACGGTGCAACAACGGGCTTCCTAACCAAAGTTGACTTCGATGAAAACGGCAGCGTATTGGGAACTTACTCAAACGGTGAAAACGTTACATTGGGTCGTGTTGCTCTCGTACGTGTTCCAAACGAGCAAGGTCTGGATAAGAAAGGCGGCACTCAATGGGATTCAACGCAGTTCTCTGGTGACAAGATCTGGGGTGAATCAAATAAAGGCTCTTTCGGCACCATCAACAACGGTATGCTAGAGCAATCAAACATTGATATGACTCAGGAGTTGGTGGACCTGATCTCTGCTCAGCGTAACTTCCAAGCAAACTCACGTTCGCTAGAAGTACACAACCAACTACAACAGAATATCTTACAGATCCGCTAGAGCACTAGCTGGGTCATTCGATACTCTGCTTGAGTAAGCAATGGCGTGTGATTGCTTCTTAGTAATTACCGCTTTGTTCACTTTCATCATGACATTCATCTGATGCTTAGCCTGAATACACCTCACTCAGGCTAAGCATGCTTTGATCTACGATTTGCCGCTGTTGCCGCCGTATGGATCAAAACCTTGCCTCTCGTTACAGTTTTCTGCCTCTATTGACCTCTTTTAATAGTTTGTTATTAATTCAAGATATTGATTAGTAAGTCTATTTTTATTTTGGCATAACTATTGCTTTTACTCCGTGTACAGAGAGATTTTTTGGAGTAATTTATGGATCGCGCACTGTTTCTCGCAATGAGTGGCGCCAAGCAAAATATGCAGGCACTGCAATTGCGCGCTAATAACTTGGCTAACGTAAGCACGACCGGATTTCGGGCTGATTTAGCACAGGCTCGCTCAATGCAGGCTTATGGTGAAGGCCATCCTTCACGTGTGTTCAGCATGACAGAGCGTCCAGGGCATAACTTTGCTCAAGGTAGCGTGATTACAACAGGGCGTGATCTGGATGTGACGATTGAAGGCAGCGGCTGGATATCGGTACTCGATCACACAGGGAAAGAAGGGTTGACTCGTAACGGCAACCTAAAAGTCGATCAAAATGGCATGCTTACCAACGCAAGTGGTCATTTGGTGCTGGGTGAAAACGATGCGCCGATTACTTTGCCTATTCCTCTCTCCAAAATTGAAATCGGTCGGGATGGCACCATCTCTGTGCTTCCTCAAGGTGCCCCGGCAGAAGAATTCCAAGCGGTTGATCGCATTAAGCTTGTTAAGCCTAATGACCAAAGCTTGTTTAAAGACACCAATGGCTTATTTCGCCATAAAACTCCAAACCAACCTTACGAAGCAGACGCGACTGTTAGCCTCCAGACGGGAGCGATAGAAGGCAGTAACGTGAATGCCGTAGGTGAAATGACCGCATTGATTGACTTACAACGTCAGTTTGAAATGCAAGTCAAGATGATGAGCACAGCTGAAGAAATGGATAAATCTTCAGATTCACTGCTTCGTATGAGTTAACAGAGTTAGAGGTTCACTATGCATCCAGCACTATGGGTAAGTAAAACAGGTTTAGACGCCCAACAAACCAACATTGCCACAATTTCGAACAACTTGGCGAATGCCTCTACTGTCGGCTACAAAAAGAGCCGTGCAGTATTCGAAGATTTGTTCTATCAGAACATCAACCAGCCTGGCGGCCAGTCATCTCAGAACACGGAACTGCCAAGTGGCTTGATGTTAGGTGCGGGTTCTAAAGTGGTTGCGACGCAAAAAGTGCACACGCACGGCAATGCACAGACAACGACTAACGCACTGGACATGATGGTGGAAGGCGACGGTTTTTTCCAAGTGACATTGCCGGACGGCAACATCGGTTATACCCGTAACGGTCAGTTCACGCTCAATGGTGAAGGCACGTTAGTCACGTCGGGTTCTGGCTACCCTGTAGAGCCTGAAATTGTGATTCCAGAAGATGCGATTTCTATTACTGTTGGTACGGATGGTGAAGTGTCGGTTCGCGTCCGAGGTCAGCAAGACAACCAAGTCGTTGGTCAGCTAACCATTACAGATTTTGTTAACCCGGGTGGCCTAGAGCCAATTGGTCAGAACCTTTACTTACCAACGGGTGCCAGTGGCGATCCACAAGAGGGTGTTCCTGGTTTGGACGGTTTGGGGGAAATTCGTCAATCCATGCTGGAAGCGTCCAACGTGAATGTAACGGAAGAGTTGGTCAACATGATCGAAGCCCAGCGCGTTTACGAAATGAACTCAAAAGTGATCTCGTCAGTCGATAAAATGATGAGCTTCGTTAACCAGCAATTGTAACGATTAAGAGCAAGATTTGAGGAGCTCACGATGAAACGTATTTGCCTACTCGCTTTGATTGCTACGATGTCGGGCTGTGCCATGTTGGAACCGATTGAAACGGATGAAGTGACACAAGCAACCACTGTGGTCGACGCAGTAGAAGGCGATAAATCGAAAGAAGAGAGCAGCGGTATTGTAGATACTTTACGTGGTAGAAGTGATCCGGTTGCTGGCGACCCTGCTTGGGCTCCAATTCATCCGAAAAACAAGCCTGAGCATTACGCTGCTGCAACAGGTTCGTTGTTTAGCGCCGAGCACATTACCGATCTCTACGACGATTCTAAACCACGTGGTATTGGCGACATTATTACCGTAACACTGGATGAGACAACCAGTGCGACGAAAAGCGCAAATGCCGATTTATCGAAAACCAATGAAGCGCAAATGGACCCGCTTCAAGTGGGCGGAGAAGAGCTGCAAATTGGCGGAAAATATAATTTCTCTTATGACTTAAACAACTCCAACTCATTTGCAGGTGACTCTTCTGCAAAGCAGAGCAACAGCATCAGTGGTTACATCACTGTTGAGGTGATTGAAGTACTGGCAAACGGCAACCTCGTGATCCGCGGTGAGAAGTGGATGACGCTAAATACAGGTGATGAGTACATACGTTTAAGTGGCACTATTCGTCCGGATGATATTAATTTCGACAACACCATTGCATCAAATCGTGTTTCTAACGCAAGAATTCAATACTCAGGGACTGGTTTGCAACAAGATATGCAAGAGCCAGGCTTCTTGGCACGATTCTTTAATGTAGCGCTATAACACGCCGTGCTGACGGCAATTTGACTGCAAGAGATAAGTAAGCATGAAAAAACTCCTTTTAGTACTGATGAGCGTTGCTCTGTTTTCTACCGTAGCCCAAGCCGCACGTATCAAAGACGTCGCGCAAGTGGCAGGTGTACGAAGCAACCAACTCGTGGGTTATGGTTTGGTTTCAGGCTTACCTGGTACGGGTGAAGCGAACCCGTTTACAGAGCAAAGTTTCGCCGCCATGCTGCAAAACTTCGGCATTCAGATGCCGCCGGGCACAAAGCCAAAAATTAAAAACGTTGCCGCAGTCATGGTTACGGCAGAATTGCCGCCTTTCTCTAAACCGGGTCAGCAAGTGGACGTGACTGTCTCTTCCATCGGAAGTGCTAAAAGTTTGCGTGGTGGTACGCTACTACAAACGTTCCTCAAAGGTCTCGACGGTCAAGTTTACGCGGTTGCTCAAGGTAACTTAGTAGTGAGCGGCTTCAGTGCTGAAGGCGCTGACGGTTCTAAAATCGTAGGTAACAATCCAACCGTTGGTCTTATCTCTAGTGGTGCGACAGTAGAGCGAGAAATTCCAAACCCATTTGGTCGTGGTGATTACATCACGTTCAACTTGCTTGAGTCAGACTTCACAACGGCTCAACGTATGGCGGATGCTGTAAACAACTTCCTTGGCCCACAAATGGCGAGCGCTGTTGACGCGACATCAGTGCGCGTGCGTGCTCCTCGTGACGTCAGCCAGCGTGTTGCGTTCTTATCGGCAATCGAAAACCTAGAGTTCGATCCAGCAGATGGCGCAGCCAAAATCATCGTTAACTCTCGCACGGGTACCATCGTAGTTGGTAAACATGTGCGTCTTAAACCAGCAGCAGTAACGCACGGCGGCATGACGGTTGCGATCAAAGAAAACCTGAATGTTAGCCAACCTAACGGCTTTTCTGGTGGGCAAACCGTAGTCGTACCAGACTCGGATATCGAAGTCAGCGAAGAGCAAGGCAAAATGTTTAAGTTCGAACCAGGCTTAACGTTGGATGATTTGGTCCGTGCCGTGAACCAAGTCGGGGCTGCGCCTTCGGACTTGATGGCAATTTTACAAGCATTGAAGCAAGCTGGTGCCATTGAAGGCCAGTTGATCATCATTTAATGGTTAGGAGGTAGGTATAATGAACAATCCTAACGACATTGGTTTTATCCATGACATCAGTTCTCTGGACACTCTGCGTCAAAAAGCAGTGAAAGAGGGAAAAGATGGCGAGCAAGAAGCATTGCATGCGGCTGCTCGTCAGTTCGAATCGATCTTCACCTCCATGATGTTGAAATCCATGCGTGAAGCCAATGAGGGCTTTGAGTCCAACATGATGAACAGCCAAAACGAGAAGTTCTACCGACAAATGTTGGATGAACAGATGGCGAGTGAATTGAGTTCGTCTGGTTCAATGGGACTGGCCGATATGATTGTTAAGCAATTAACGGCTGGGCAAGGGAACGACAAAAAAGAAACGGCTATGCGTGATGCGGCAAACAATGCTGCGGAATATCGTCGTGTTGACCCGAAAAAAGCGCGCGAGATTGAACAGCGCTTGATTGAGTCTGGTCAGCTATCTCGACCAAGCAATGAACCCACTCGATTCGATTCACCAGAGTCCTTTGTTAACTCGATGAAGCCATACGCGGAGAAAGCTGCGAAAGCCCTAGGAGTCGAGCCATCTCTGCTACTTGCGCAAGCCGCTTTGGAAACGGGGTGGGGACAAAAGGTCGTGAAGAACGCGCGTGGCAGCAGCAACAACTTATTTAATATCAAAGCAGATCGAAGCTGGCAGGGTGACAAAGTGACGACTCAAACTTTAGAGTTCCACGATAACACGCCAGTGAAAGAGACGGCAGCGTTTCGCTCCTACTCAAGTTACGAAGACAGCTTTAATGACTTTGTACGATTTTTGAATGACAACCCACGTTACGAGACAGCATTGCAGAAACGCGGGAATTCAGAGTTGTTTATTCGCGGTATCCACAGTGCGGGTTACGCGACCGATCCGAATTACGCAGATAAAGTCCTGCAGGTGAAGGATAAAATCGAAAGTATGTAATGTCTCTGCGCCAATTTATGACGTTCTCGAAGGCTTGCCATAGTGCAAGCCTTCACTTTATCTAAATATCTACGCCTTTCTATCACTTGGCACATCTTTTGCTTTTTAATGTGTCTAGGTGATCGGTTTTGCCGATTTATATTTCGTTTTTGGGGGCATGTATGGCGTCAGATCTTCTGAATGTAGGTACTCAAAGTGTGCTTACTGCTCAGAGACAATTAAACACCACTGGTCATAACATTTCTAATGTTAATACAGAGGGTTATAGCCGTCAGTCTGTTATCCAAGGCACGAATGATCCGCGCATGTTCGGTGGTTCTACCTACGGCATGGGTGTGCATGTGGAAAATGTTCGCCGCTCGTGGGATCAGTTTGCCGTGAATGAACTGAACCTGTCGTCGACCAACAATGCCAACAAAACGGATACCCAAGACAATCTTGATATGCTCTCTAGCATGTTGAGCTCTGTGGCATCGAAGAAAATTCCTGAGAACCTGAATGAGTGGTTCGATGCGGTAAAAACCATGGCAGATACCCCGAACGATTTAGGGGCACGAAAAGTGGTATTGGAAAAGGCGAAAATCTTCTCTGATACATTAAATGATTTCCACGAAACCGTTCGACTGCAATCTGATGTCACCAATAAAAAATTGGATATGGGCATTGAGCGCGTTAACCAACTTGCGTTGGAAATTCGCGATATTCATCGATTGATGATGCGCACCCCCGGCCCACATAATGACCTGATGGATCAGCATGAAAAGCTGGTTACTGAGCTGTCAGAGTACACCAAAGTTACCGTAACCCCACGCAAAAATGCCGAAGGGTTTAATGTTCATATCGGTAATGGACACACTCTTGTTTCTGGCACGGAAGCAAGCCAGCTCAAAATGATCGATGGCTATCCGGATGTTCATCAAAGACGATTAGCAATGGTGGAAGGGAATGGTATTAAAGCGATCAAGTCTGATGATATGGATGGCAAAATCGGCGCTTTACTTGAAATGCGCGACAAACACATCCCACAACTTCAAGATGAAATGGGCCGTTTAGCGACGGGTTTCTCCCACAAAATTAATCAGCTGCAATCTCAAGGTCTGGATCTCAACGGCAAGATAGGTAAAGACGTATTTACCGACGTGAACTCTGAGCTGGTGGCAAAATCTCGAGTTTTTGCTGCGCCTGACTCTCAAGCTGATGTTGCGGTTTACATCGAGGACATTTCCGCGATCAAAGGTGGTGAATATTCGCTGCGTTATGATGGCGACCAATACAGCGTGACAACACCGAAAGGTGAGCAAATGTCGTTGAACATTGATCAATCAGATTCTTCGTTTGTTCTGGATGGTATGAAAGTGCAAATCGGTGAAGGTCTTGCCGCTGGTGAGCGCGTATTATTGCGCCCAACACGAAGTGGCGCAGCCATCATCAAGATGGAAACCAATGATGCGAAAGCCATTGCCGCGCAAAGTTATGAAGCTTCAACCACTTTTGCTCAAGGTAACGCCAAGTTCAAAATTCGTGAGGCGGGGGATGTCAAAGAATTTGAGGTCACCGTACAACCAGCCGACGAGAAACATGATAAGCCATGGTTAAAGATCACGGACAACAAAGGCAATTTGCTATCGGACAAATACTCATACCCGCTAGACAAAGATAACCCGATGATTGAAATCTCAGTGCCGAAAAGTCATCCGCTGTATAAAAATGGCGATGCGACTGTATTTGAGCTGAGCGAAGGCGCGCTGATGAATGATAAATTCACCGCAAACTTGGTGCCTTCTGAAGGTGGTAACGGCAACTTGAGAAAAATGCAGAAGATCCAAACAGACAAGATGATGGATGGAAAATCCAGTACCTTGATCGATGTTTATCATAACCTCAATACTGAAGTTGGACTGAAGTCTTCTACAGCAAACCGTTTAGCCTCCGTCGCTCGTTTAGAGCATGAAGCGGCGCAAGAGCGCGTTGCTTCTATTTCTGGTGTTAACCTCGATGAAGAAGCGGCCAACATGATGAAGTTTCAACAAGCGTACATGGCTTCATCACGTGTGATGCAAGCGGCGAATGATACCTTCAATACCATTTTACAACTGAGGTAAGGAGAAGAGATAAGTGCTAACCCGAATTTCTAGTTTCCATAACTATCAGTCCGTACAAAATGATCTGCGTCGTCAAGAGAATAAGGTTCACCACAACCAAGAGCAACTTGCTTCAGGGAAAAAGTTACTGAAACCTAGTGACGACCCCCTCGCTGCGCATTACATCCAAAACATTAGTCAGCAACAAGAACAGCTACAACAATATCTTAGCTCTATAGTGTTGGTGCGTAATCGTCTAGAAAACCACGAAGTTAATATCGCCAATGCGGAGAATTTTGCCGACGAGTCGAAGCGCTTAACGATGGAGATGATTAACGGTGCCTTTTCTGCTGAAGACCGACAAGCAAAGAAGCGTGAGTTAGAAGAGATTGCGAACAACTTCCTTAACTTAGTGAACTCGCAAGATGAATCTGGTAACTACGTGTTTGCGGGTACTAAGCCAAAAAGCCAACCATTCTATCGCGATAAAGACGGTAGTGTTCAATACGCTGGGGACGATTATCAGCGCAAAATGAAAGTCTCTAGCATGCTCGAGATGCCAATGAACGATCCTGGCAGCAAGCTGTTTATGGAGATACCAAACCCATTTGGCGATTATCAGCCGAATTACGATCTACAAAACGGCTCTGAGCTGTTGCTAAACAAAGCTACTAACGTTGACGCTAAGGATGATGCGGCGTATCGCGTGACATTTGTCGATATGAATAACGGCAAATTTGGTTACCAATTAGAGCGTAACGGCAAAGTAGTGGATGCCGATGAGTTTTCTCCAGAGAAAGGGATTGAATACAAAGGCCTGAAAGTGCACGTAAAAGGTCAAATTACGCCTGGTGACAGCATTGAGATCGAAAAGCGGGCAGAGTTCAGCATTTTCGATACCTTCAAGGATGCAATGGCATGGTCAGACAAATCGGTTTCGGATACGTCGGCGACCGCCAAATTGCACCAAATGACAGAAGAATTCCACGCTGCTTTTATCCATTTGAATAAAGCGCGTACAGATGCCGGTGCTCGATTGAGTACGCTGGATATCCAAGAGCAAAATCATGAAGACTTTAATTTGTCTCTCGCAAAAGCGAAGAGCAACTTTGAGGACTTGGATTACTCTAAAGCCGTGATCGAGTTCAGTGAAAACTCGCGAGCGTTACAGGCATCGCAACAAGCATTCGGTAAGACCAAAGATCTAACGTTGTTTAACTACATCTAGTATGACACTCATACACATTGTCTGATTTTGATGCCTTATGTGCAAAGCCTTAAGCGCGATAAGTCGACGTAACCTGAGAGTCTGAGATGTCATGCGGCACGATTTTACCCAAAGCGGCAATGATGCGGGAGGCAAGTCGGGCGGCAACAGGGCAGCGTTCAATACCCTTGGGCTAAGATGAGTCTGACAAACCGGAAATAGCTTAATGATAAAGCTAACTTATTGTTTATTTGATTCTTTTAAAAGTAGTTAAATAAGTTACGCAAGTTGGCACACAAATTGTATTGAAAATATCAGAACAGATTTAGAGATTCTAAACCCTGCGTTTAAGGCAGATTTAGCAAGTAACTTTTACGGTCAGTGCTTATCCAAATGAGAGTAAAGCTGGCCGCTTCGCAAAAGCTTGCGAACTCAACAGGAGAGCAAAATGGCTGTAACAGTTAGTACTAACGTCTCCGCGATGACCGCGCAGCGTTACCTAAACAAAGCGACTGATGAATTAAACACGTCGATGGAGCGCTTATCTTCAGGACATAAGATTAACAGTGCAAAAGATGATGCGGCAGGTCTACAGATCTCTAACCGCTTAACTGCACAGTCTCGTGGCCTAGATGTCGCAATGCGTAACGCGAACGATGGTATCTCGATTGCACAAACCGCTGAAGGTGCGATGAATGAGGCAACCTCTGTCATGCAACGAATGCGTGACCTTGCGATTCAATCATCGAACGGTACTAACTCTCCGGCTGAGCGTCAGGCGATCAACGAAGAGTCAATGGCATTGATTGACGAGCTAAACCGTATTGCAGAAACCACTTCATTTGGTGGTCGTCGTCTATTGAACGGCTCATTCGGTGAAGCAGCATTCCAGATTGGTGCGAGCTCAGGTGAAGCCATGATCATGGGACTCACCAGCATTCGTGCGGACGATACTCGCATGGGCGGTGTGACCTTCTTATCTGAGAACGGTAAAGATAAAAACTGGAGTGTTGACCCAGCTAAATCTGACTTGAAGATCACGCTACCAGGTATGGGTGAAGACGAAGACGGCAATGTTGATGATCTAGAAATCAACATTAATGCCAAAGCGGGCGACGACATCGAAGAGCTTGCCACTTACATTAATGGTCAGTCTGATATGATTAATGCGTCTGTAAGTGAAGATGGCAAGTTGCAAGTTTTTGTCGCACATCCAAACGTTCAGGGTGAGATTTCCATTTCTGGTGGATTAGCATCTGAGCTTGGCCTGAGTGATGAACCTATCAGAACGTCAGTACAAGATATTGATATGACCACGGTACAAGGTTCTCAAAACGCGATTTCTGTGCTGGATTCGGCACTGAAATACGTAGACTCGCAACGTGCAGACTTAGGTGCGAAGCAAAACCGTTTGAGTCACAGCATCAACAACTTGGCGAATATCCAAGAAAACGTTGACGCATCGAACAGCCGAATTAAAGATACAGATTTTGCGAAAGAAACCACGCAAATGACCAAAGCACAAATTTTGCAACAAGCAGGAACATCGATTCTTGCTCAAGCGAAACAGTTGCCAAACTCTGCAATGTCACTATTGCAGTAGTTTACTTAGCCTGTGCTCAATACATTCAGACGTGGATGGGAATGCAGGCTTTTGGCAAGCAACTTTACAATAGAATGAGCGGCTCTCTCATCTCTCACCTGCCAATCATTTTCAATGTAAAGTTGCACTCGGTATGCCGGAAATGTGTTCATTTCTCTTGATCTCCACATAGGCTCTGGCGACCAACCTAGCCCCAGTTCTCTCAAAGGAAAAGGGGCTTTTTCTTTTCTAATTCTTACGTCTATCGTCTGCGAACTTATCTTCAATTGTTTCCTTTCGCTGGTTTTCTATACAATTTGGCCCTCTCGGCTCGATTTGTGGAAACTTGAGCACTTTTTCTTACTTTTCTTCAATTTTATTAGCTAAATCTCGCAATGTTATTTTTTTAAACTTTTTTCTAAAGCTTCTGAATTTGGTGTCGTTAATAGAGGTAACTTTGAGAGAACTACTTGGTTTTCCGAGACGTCGGAAACCGCTACACCGGAAAATCAATTGGAGAAATCACCA
>NZ_JAWOQS010000017.1:0-48898 GCF_033438945.1 Vibrio sp. Y176
TGTTTTACCGTGGTCAACGTGGCCGATAGTACCAACGTTAACGTGCGGTTTCGTACGTTCAAATTTTTCTTTAGACACGATCGTGTTCCTTCCTAGTTATGATTCGTCGTGATCATTATTGATCGACGACGCGCCAGAAATTGTTATTTTATGCGCCAACGCCCGTTAGCGCAATATTTGGACGCCCTGATCTCGCAAAAAGTCGTAAACTTTTTGCAGTTCAATCGTCAATTAGTAACCACGCTCTGCAATAATTTTATCTGCGAAGTTTTTCGGCACTTCAGCGTACTCGTGAAACTCCATAGAGTAAGACGCACGGCCTTGAGTTGCAGAACGTAGATCAGTTGCGTAACCGAACATTTCGGATAGTGGTACTTGAGCACGGATGATCTTAAGACCAGCCACACCTTCGTCCATGCCTTCAATGATACCGCGACGACGGTTTAGGTCACCAACAACGTCACCCATCCAGTCTTCCGGAGTGGTTACTTCGACATTCATCATAGGTTCTAGAATCACAGGTTGTGCTTCTAGTGCACCTTTCTTGAATGCCATCGAGCCAGCGATCTTAAACGCCATCTCGCTTGAGTCTACATCGTGGTAAGAACCATCAAATAGTGTAGCTTTAATATCTAGTACAGGGTAACCCGCTAGAACACCACTATTCATTTGCTCTTCGATACCTTTCGATACCGAACTGATGTATTCCTTAGGAATCACACCGCCCACGATTTCGTCTACGAATACGAAACCTTCACCAGGCTCAGAAGGCTCAAGTTTGACCCAAACATGACCGTATTGACCACGACCACCTGATTGACGAACAAACTTACCTTCAACTTCCGCTTTACCACGAATGGTTTCACGGTAAGCAACCTGAGGTTTACCAACGTTACAATCAACGCTGAATTCACGCTTCATACGATCAACGATAATGTCTAGGTGAAGTTCACCCATACCGGAGATCAGAGTCTGACCTGATTCGTCGTCCGTTTCCACGCGGAATGATGGATCTTCCGCTGCTAGTTTACCTAGCGCGATAGCCATTTTCTCTTGGTCTGCCTTAGAACGAGGCTCTACAGCAATCTGAATAACTGGTTCAGGGAACTCCATGCGCTCTAGAATCACTTTGTGGTTCTGATCACACAGTGTGTCACCTGTTGTTACGTCTTTCAGACCGATAGCAGCTGCAATATCACCAGCGCGAACTTCTTTCACTTCTTCACGCTTATTCGCATGCATCTGAACGATACGACCGAAACGCTCTTTCTTCTCTTTTACTGAGTTGTAAACAGCGTCACCCGAGTTTACAACACCGGAGTAAACACGCATGAAAGTTAGCGTGCCCACGAATGGGTCAGTCGCAATCTTAAACGCTAGCGCTGAGAAAGGTTCGTTGTCGTCAGCATGACGCTCAACTTCATTTTCTCTTTCGTCGACACCTTTAATTGCAGGTACGTCAACAGGCGATGGCAAGAACTCAACTACTGCATCCAGTACCGCTTGAACACCTTTGTTCTTGAACGCACTACCACAAGTAGCCAGTACGATTTCGTTATTTAGTGT
The DNA here is from genome assembly GCF_033438945.1 of Vibrio sp. Y176. NCBI lineage: Bacteria > Pseudomonadati > Pseudomonadota > Gammaproteobacteria > Vibrionales > Vibrionaceae > Vibrio > Vibrio sp. Y176. Next base: position 1,567 of record NZ_JAWOQS010000017.1, read on the forward strand.
GCGAGTACGTAGAGCTTGTTTGAGCTCAGCTTCAGTCAATTCACCTTCTTCAAGGTACTTGTCCATCAGCTCTTCGCTAGCTTCAGCAGCGGATTCAACCATGTGGTTGCGCCACTCTTCAGCAAGTTCAATCATGTCAGCCGGGATGTCTTCGTAAGTAAACGAAGTGCCTTGATCGGCATCATTCCAGTTGATCATTTTCATCTTGATAAGGTCGATGACACCTCTGAACTCATCTTCCGCACCAACGTTCAGCTGGATTGGAACAGGAGTCGCACCAAGACGATTCTTAATTTGGTTCACAACGCGTAGGAAGTCTGCGCCCGCACGGTCCATCTTGTTTACAAATACCAAACGTGGGACGTGGTATTTGTCTGCTTGACGCCATACAGTTTCAGACTGAGGTTCAACACCAGATGAGCCACAGAACACAACCACAGCACCATCAAGTACACGAAGAGAACGCTCTACTTCGATAGTAAAGTCAACGTGTCCAGGGGTATCAATGATGTTTACGCGATGCTCAGGGAACTGTGCTTCCATACCACGCCAGAATGTAGTAGTCGCAGCGGATGTGATAGTGATACCACGCTCCTGCTCCTGCTCCATCCAGTCCATGGTTGCTGCACCATCGTGAACTTCGCCGATTTTGTGAGAAAGGCCAGTGTAGAACAGAATACGCTCAGTTGTGGTTGTTTTTCCTGCATCTACGTGAGCACAGATACCGATATTACGGTATAGCTCAATAGGAGTTTTACGAGCCACGATTGTATCCTCTTACTAAGGTGTACCTTAGAGTATAGAAAAGTGCTGCGAGAGAACCTCGCAGCACAGAAGGTATTACCAACGGTAATGAGCGAACGCTTTGTTTGCGTCAGCCATGCGGTGAACGTCTTCACGTTTCTTAACCGCAGTACCTTTGTTCTCAGACGCGTCTAGCATTTCAGCAGCTAGGCGTTGAGCCATAGATTTTTCACCACGCTTGCGCGCAGCTTCAACCAACCAACGCATAGCAAGTGCGTTACGGCGAACCGGACGTACTTCTACAGGTACTTGGTAAGTTGAACCACCAACACGGCGAGATTTAACCTCTACCGCTGGGCGAACGTTTTCAAGAGCTTCTTCAAAAATAGCTAAGTGGTCTTTACCAGACTTTTCAGCCATAGCATCTAGTGCAGTGTAAACGATTTTCTCTGCAGTAGATTTTTTACCGTCAACCATTAGGATGTTAACGAATTTTGCCAGCAATTCAGATTTGAATTTTGGATCTGGAAGGATCTTACGCTGACCAATGACGCGACGACGTGGCATGGATTTATCTCCGTTGTCTTCTTCAGGTTTTATCCAAAACTTTTCAGTTTTTTCAAAAAATTAAAAATAATTTAGTGTTTGGCCTTACTTAACGGAATCCATTAAGACTTAGGACGCTTCACACCGTACTTAGAACGACCTTGTTTACGGTCATTTACGCCAGCACAGTCTAGTGCGCCGCGAACAGTGTGGTAACGCACACCTGGAAGGTCTTTAACACGACCACCACGGATTAGAACAACTGAGTGCTCTTGAAGGTTGTGACCTTCACCGCCGATGTACGATGTAACTTCGAAGCCGTTTGTCAGACGTACACGACAAACTTTACGAAGTGCTGAGTTAGGTTTTTTAGGTGTAGTAGTGTAAACACGAGTACATACACCACGTTTTTGTGGGCACGCTTCTAGTGCAGGCACGTTGCTTTTAACAACTTGCTTTGCACGTGGCTTACGTACCAACTGGTTAATAGTTGCCATTAACTAGCTCCTGATTTACTTGAAAGTAAGCTTTGTGAAAAATCTATCCCCAACTGCCAATGCAGTTAGGGACGCAAAATTCTATGCAGCAGTGAGAGGTGTGTCAAGAAATATACGGATCTTTTTTGTTCAATTAGAACAATTCATCCGTAAAGCTTTGTCGACAGCAAATCTTGTTCAATCCCAAGTTAGGGATTTATCCTGTTTTGCTGTTAGTTCAACGAAGCCTGAGTAATTCACAATCGTCAGCGATGGACTGATACGATTTGCAATACCGCGAGCTTGCGCATCGCTCTCTAATACAAATACGCTGCGGTTTTTTAGATGGGAAAATGCTTTATGTTGCGAGTTAGCAGCGTACACTGCATCTTCTATAAGTAAGATGTCATCCTGTTCACTGCATAAAGGCATGGCGTCTTCTAGAGCAGAGACTGTTTTTATGATGTGTAACATAACTTCCTCAAAAAGACAGTAGCTTGCCAGCGTGTTGTACCTTATCTTTGAGCTGTTCTGAGCTTAACGCTTGGGCTTCAATGACTAAATCCGCTTGCGCCAAACCTCGCTGGGTTAACGACTCTGAACACACAAAGACTTGTTCGATGTCGTATAAATCGAAAAGCTTTAACATCGGCGCGTAATCTTTACTCAAAATATTGTTGGGGTCTTGTCCGAGTAGAAGCTGGTATACCCCGTCACCCATGAAAATGACGCTGATATCTTCACAGTAAGCCGACGCGGCTAACAGTGCATCCACACCTTCACGACCAGCTGCACTGCCATGTGGCGCACTACGAAATAGATAAGTTAACTGACTCAAAACTGTACCACTCTGTCTTGGGTTAACATCGCTTCAGCTAGGCTACCTAAGCCTGCTTGTTCAAAACCATCGGCTAGATTGTTCTGAACCAAACCATGTTGATTCGCTTCTTCTTCACTTACAATCCCGCGACGCAAAGCGGCCGCGACACAAGTTTCTAGGCGAACACCATGCTCTTTAGCCAAAGACTGCCACGCCTTATTGAGATCAAATTCATCGTTAGCTGGCACACTCAAAGCAGTACCATTAGTCACACCATCTTGATAAAAGAAGACGCTCACTAGCTGATGGCCTTGCTCTATCACCGCTTTGGCGAACTGATAAGCACTGCGCGCTGACTGGCTGCCATAAACGGGACCATTCACCACTAACGTGTAAGTCAGTTTGCTCACCTTTCATCATCCTCGGTTTTACGTTGACGAATGTACAAGTAAACGGTGTGTTTTGAAATATTAAGGCGATCCGCAACACGGTTGATGGCATCTTTTATATCGAAGATACCTTTGTCGTACAACTCCATCACGATCTGGCGATTTTTGGTGTTGTTAGACACGGATTTATCCGCATTGATCTCTTCGATGGTGCGTTCAACAGTTTGGTCCACCAGCTCTTCTACGTCACTAGCAAAGTTGACCGAGGAAGCCGCTTCTTTCGCTTCTTGCGTCGGCATGAAAGACTGAAGAACTTGCGAGAAAGGCGCATCCAAGTTGACGTTGATACACAACAAACCAATCACGCGATTTTCGCCATTACGAATGGCGACAGTAATCGACTTCATCAACACGCCACCTTTTGCACGGGTAAAGTACGAACGTGAGAAGTTGCGCTCCGAGCCTTCGATGTCTTTTAGCATCTTAAGCGCTAAATCAGTGATTGGTGAGCCGACTTGGCGCCCCGTATTTTCACCGTTAGCGATTTTAATTGCAGAGGTATTTAAGTCTTCTAGAGAGTGAAGAACGATTTCACAAAATGGACCTATCAGGCTGGCGATACCATCAACCACCGCCTCATAAGATCTTAAAATGATTTTGTCGTGCTCGGTAAACGGCATCACGTTAACGGATTCCATTTCGAGCAACATCTCCGCGTTTATTGTTTCTGTAGTTGTCATAAGCCTTCGAGCGAAAAATCAACAAATTGGTGTAAGTTTATCAGAAAATTTGAAAAGCAACCTAGCAAACTCACCAACTAGTGACCTAGAACAAAAAAGGCCCGTTAAACGGACCTTTTTCAATAACTTATCGCAGCTTATTGTTATTGCTCTGCGTTGTCGTTCTCAACTTTTAGCAGCTCAACTTCAAATACTAGCGTTGAGTTAGCAGGAATGCTTGGTGTGTCTTGGTCACCGTATGCTAGCTCTGGCGGGATAACGAATTTGAATTTAGAACCCACAGGCATTAGCTGAACACCCTCTGTCCAACCTGGGATTACACGGTTAAGTGGGAACGTTGCAGGCTCACCACGATCGTAGGAGCTGTCAAACTGAGTACCGTCGATCAGAGTACCTTTGTAGTGTACTTGAACCGTATCAGTGTCTTTTGGCTTCTCACCTTCAGCTGGTGTCATTACTTGGTATAGAAGACCTGTATCTGTCTTCACTACGCCTTCTTGCTTCTCAAACTCAGCACGGAAATCATCGCCAGCTTTTTTCGCTTCAGCTGCTTTCTCAGCCGCTTGTGCTTGCATCTTTTCTGCAACACGCTTGTCTAGAGATTCTAGTGCTGCACGTGTTTCTTCTTCATTCAATTCAGCATTGCCTTTGAAGACGTCTTCGATACCTTTTAGTACCAAATCTTTGTTAAGATTAATGCCGATTTCGCTTGGCTTGTCGATGCTTGTGCTTAGGTAGTTAGCAAATGAAACACCGATTGCGTATGCCGCTTTGTCGTCGTCGGTTTTAAAGTGAACCGCTTTACCGGTTTCTGCTTGAACTTGTTCTGCTTGAGGTGCGGTTTCTGTTTTAGTTTCTTCTTTCTGACAACCTACCGCTAGCATAACTGTTGCAGCAAGTAGCGACACTTTTAAAACTGATTTCATTAAATTCTCCCAATAATGGCTCTGCCATTGGTTGTTGTGCACAAATCTTCTATGAGACTAGTGAAGACAATCGTTATACCAATATACTAGCTATATGTCTTAAGACACAAACCGGATTATTAGATGTGATGCAAAGAATTTTTCATTTATTCCTATATTTAATTGTCATCACCACGTTAAATGGTTGCTTTTTCGCCGAGCGTGAAGTGCAGCGTTGGCCGATAGAACCTCAAGGTGCGACGAGCTTCGCACTTAGCAGAGATGGACGGTTTGCTCTGCTCTATTCTCAACAACGTCATTTGATGTTGTGGGACCTAGAGCAAAATGAACAACTAGCCAATCTGGGTGAACTCGATGCCGATGCCAATGTGGTTTCCCATATCCGCATATCTGACAATGGTCGCTACGCAATTACAGCAAGCCAAATGAACTTCGCAGTTTGGGACCTAGGCTGGACGCAATCCGAAGGCCTTTGGTCTATCTCTGATGCGCTCATTCGCGACGTTGATATCACCAGTAATGGTGAACAAGTTCTGCTTGGGTTATCCAACGGTAAAGCAATTTATGTCAACTTAGTCACCGGGCGTCGCATGGAGTTCCTTGCGCATCGTGAAAAAGTCAATTCCGTGGCCATTTCTCCTAATGGGCGCTTCGCCCTAACCGGAGGTAATGACTATAAAGCGTATCTGTGGGATACCGAAACCGGACAAGTACTACGAACCTTCGAACATGAACAACGAATTGTTCGCGTGGCCCTGCAAAGAGATGGAAAATTAGCAATGACATCTGATGGCGGAAACCAAGCGATTGTTTGGAATTTAAAAACTGGACAAGAAGTCACACAGTTGAGCAGTTGGTCACGCCAATTAATTTTCTCTACCGCACGATTTTCTGACGACGGGACTCAACTAGTCACAGGAAGCCCTTCTGGCCGTGTGTCGATATGGGATACTCAAACCGGAAAACGAATGAGTGGATTTGAAGTGGAGCCCAAAAAAGACACTCGCCCTCCCCGTGCGGTCGTGTATGATGCAGCCTTTGATTCAAAACAACGCGTAATTACTGCTACTTCAGCAGGTATTGCCCAAGCTTGGCAGTTAGAGAACGGATCATGACAGAAAAAATCATTCAGCAATTGGAAGCACGCATTAATGACTTAGAATGTCAGCTTGCGTTCCAAGAACAGACTATTGAAGATCTGAACGGCGCTTTATCGCAGCAACAACTGCAAATTACCAAGATGCTCGATCAGATGAAATATGTGGTAGGTAAAGTAAAAAATATGGACTCGTCGAATTTAGCCGATCCGTCAGAAGAAACCCCACCACCGCATTATTAAAATGCAGGCTCAAATAGCATAAAGCCCAGAACATGTTCTGGGCTTTGTTGTATTAATTACTTAAGAAGGTACTCAAGAGGAAGCTATTCGTCGGCGTAGATTTTAACGCTCAGCTCGCCTTGCGTATTAATGCCTGCTCGGTACATGCCAGAACTGTTCATCGCAAAGTGCATCTCACCTTTAGCATCAATGGCAATCAAACCGCCCTCTCCGCCCATCTGTTTGAGATCACCTTGGATAATGTGTTCACAAGCCGTATGAATATCTTCTTGTAAGTAACGCATACGTGCTGCAACGTCTTCCGCAACACGTTTACGAATAAAGAACTCGCCGACACCCGTAGTGGAAACTGCCACGACGCCATTTTCGGCCACCGTACCACAACCAATAAGAGCCGAATCTCCGACTCGGTTGTATTTCTTATTCGTCACGCCACCCGTACTGGTGGCAGCGGCTAAGTTGCCTTGTTGATCTAACGCTACCGCACCAACCGTACCGTGCTTACGGTCATCTGGGTAACGAGATTCCGACAAAGCAAACAGTCCTTTCTCACGCATAGACAGCAACTGCTCATAACGGCGATCAGTAAAGAAGTAATCTTGCTCGGTATACTCATGGCCTTGCTCAAAAGCAAACTTCTCTGCGCCCTCACCCACCAACAGCACATGATTGCTGTTTCGCATCACGTCACGAGCGAGCTCAATTGGGTTTCTGATATGACGAACCCCAGCGACCGCGCCTGCTGCAAGGTTTCGCCCATCCATCACAGAAGCGTCCATTTCAACCATTTCGTTGTTGGTCAGCACTGAGCCTTTACCCGCATTAAAGTTAGGAGAGTCTTCCAATACTTTCACTGCCGCTACGACGGCATCTAAGGCTTCACCGCCCGTGTCTAGAATTTGATGTCCCGCTTTTACCGCAGCTTCTAAATCCGCCAAGATGGATTGTTGCAGCTCATCGCTCATCTGTTCACGCAAGATGGTGCCCGCACCACCATGAATGGCAATCGAGAAAGGTTTCGTCATCACTTTGTCCAACTGTTATTCCTTGTATGGTTGGCACTACACCTTAGATAAACAAAAAGCGCAAGTTGAAAACTCAACTTGCGCTTTTCAAAGCTTTGCTAGATAAGATTATCTAGTGAAGGAGCTTATGATTAGTGAGAACCACAGCTACCGCCGCCACAGCAGCCGCCTTCTTCTTCGTGATCGTGGTCATGATCGTGACCACCACAACAGCCACCACCTTGGTGGATGTGACCGTGTTCGATCTCTTCTGCTGTTGCTTCACGTGTAGACATAACTTCTACTTCGAAAGTTAGTGTTTGACCAGCTAACATATGGTTACCGTCAACAACCACTTCGTTGCCGTCAACTTCTGTTACTTCAACAGGGATTGGACCTTGGTCAGTGTCAGCTAGGAAGCGCATGCCAACTTCGATTTGCTCAACGCCTTGGAATACGTCCGCAGGAACGCGCTGTACTAGCGCATCGTTGTGCTCACCGTAAGCTTCTTCAGGAGCTACCGTTACTGAGAACTTGTCGCCAGCCACTTTACCTTCAAGTTCTTTTTCAAGACCTGTGATTAGGTTGTTGTGACCGTGAAGGTAATCTAGAGGTGCTTCTGCTGTTGATTGATCAACAACGACACCGTCTTCCATCATTACTTTGTATGCAAGGCTTGCAACAACGTTCTTTTCAATTTTCATACTAACTCCAGGGAGATTAATTGACTTAACCTGAATGGGGTTAAGTACTGAGATATCTGGGTGTATTATGGGGATCAATTATCGAAGTTCAATTACTCCGGCTTAAAAATTCCGATCATTTCCTGATCTGAGTGTTTATTTTTCTCTACAGATTGTGGTTTGCGCTGCTCTGTAAACTCACACTCGACACACTCAACTAACTCGATGTTATTTTCAATCCACCAGCGCAGGGTATCTTGCTGGCTGCAATTTGGGCAGCTAGCGCCGGCAATAAAACGTTTCTTGATTTTCACGCTATTTCCTTAGCTTGAGTCTTGGCTCAAGTACTACTTCCAATGATTAGGTGACTGATGGTCGCTCTCCATTTCACGACCAAATATTTCTTCTAGCTCTTTGCGTGCCTCTTTCGCCCTTTGAGCTAATTTCTTATCTTCATTGTGTTGAGGCAATAAGTCCTTAAGCATAGCATTATCCAACTTGCGAAAATGTGCTTCTGCCCGCTTTGCTTGATAAGGATGCATACCCAGTTCTACGAGCGCTTGGCGACCGAGATCTAGCGCCCCTAAAAATGTTTCACGAGAGTAATTCTCTACACCATGACTCATTAACTGGTAAGCCTCGACACGGCTTCTTGCTCGGGCTAACAACTTAAGTTTCGGGAAGTGCACGCGACAAATGTCCACGATGGCCATCACCTCATCAGGTGAATCAGTACAAATAATCAATGCTTCCGCTTTATCAGCGCCAGCAGCCCTCAATAGGTCAATTTGTGTAGCATCGCCATAAAACACTTTGTAACCATACTTACGTAATAGGTGGATTTGGCTGGCATCACTTTCTAATACTGTCACTTTGATTTTATTCGCATACATTAAACGTCCGACGATCTGACCGAAACGTCCAAAGCCTGCAATGATAACGCGTGGTCGGCGATCCACGACTTTCGTGGTCATGCCCTCTTCTTCTTGATTCAGGGTATGAGCAAACCACTTCTTTTGTCCCATCAGCAAAAGAGGAGTCGTCACCATGGATAGACTGACCACCACCAACAGAAACGCCACTTGCTCTTTGGACAAAATGCCCTCTTGGCTCGCCGCGGTAAATATGACAAAGGCAAACTCACCGCCTTGGCTCAAAATTGCAGCCATACGGCTTCTCGCTTTGGCTCCGACACGGGCAGCTCTCGCCAATGCATACAAAACCAAACCCTTAACCACGACCAAAGCCACCACCGCACCGAGAATCTCTAAAGGATGTAATGCCAATAACCCCAAGTTTACCGCCATGCCCACCGCAATAAAGAATAACCCCAACAACAGACCTTTAAATGGCTCGATAGCGATTTCCAACTCATGGCGATACTCACTCTCTGCCAGCAAAACGCCTGCTAAAAAAGTCCCCAATGCCATCGAAAGGCCGAGCTTTTGCATCACGACCGAAATGCCAAGCACGACTAAAAGTGCAGCAACGGTAAAGAGCTCACGAACACCACTCATCACGACAAAACGAAATAACGGACGTAGTAAAAAGTGACCTCCAATCAACAGTGCTACCACACTGCCTAAAATAGTGAAGACATCCAACCAACTTCCACCACTATGCCCGCCTGCTAGCAAGGGCAACATCGCCAGCATCGGGATCACTGCAATATCTTGAAAGAGCAGCACCGCAAAACCAGATTGCCCCGTTTCGGTACCATTAAGCCCTTGCTCTTCAATGACTTTAAGTGCAATCGCCGTCGAGGACAGCGCCAACCCCATCCCGATCACTAAACTCACTTGCATGCTTACGCCAAACATACTGACGACACTACCAATCACGGCGGTCGTGACCACAACCTGCGCACCGCCTAAACCTAAAATCGGCCCTCGCATCTGCCACAATTTTTTAGGGTTTAATTCCAGCCCTATCAAAAACAGTAACAACACAACCCCAAGCTCGGCAAAATGCAAAATGGCATCAACGTCGCTAATTAAGCCAAGCCCCCATGGGCCAATCAACACACCAGCGAGTAAATAACCTAAAACCGAGCCAAGCCCAAGCCGCTGAGCAATCGGCACCGCAATAACCGCAGCCGAAAGAAAGACCACACTGCTTTGAAGAAACTCACTGGTGATCGCCATACTGACCTCCTCGATCTGCCGCTTGCCAGTTTTCAAGTGGGTTACTCAGCCATCCACGGTATAACTCAGCATGTTCGTAGCGTTCAATATCCGAAACATTTCTTGACCAATACAACACCAGAGGTTCAATCCAGTGCATTTGGCATAGGGCTGCCGTCAGTTCAAACGGTTGCAAGATTTGCTCAAGTGGGTATTTGTTGTACCCCTTCGCGCTGAAGGCTTCTTCTTTACCACCTGTTGTAATGACACTGCGCCAGTATTTTCCTTCTAGCGCCGCACCTCCGCCAAACGCAAAGCCTTTACCTAACACTCGGTCTAGCCACTCTTTTAATAGGGCTGGACATGAATACATATAAAGTGGGTGGTGAAATACAATCACATCGTGAGCGAGCAACAACTCATGTTCGTAATTCACATCAATAAAGAAATCAGGGTAAACACCGTAAAGATCGTGCACAGTGACGTGATCAAGCGACTGAGCTTTTTTTATCATCACTTGATTGGCAATCGAGTTATGTGGCTCTGGATGAGCATAAATGACCAGAACTTTTGGGAGAATAGACGGTGCAACAGCCAAATGGTCGTCCTTGTGGTTATTTTTATCCGTTATCAAATTGTTATACTTTTTTGTACAGCATAATGCAATTAAAGCGAATCAATCGACTTTTCCGGCCAATACCCCTACTATTCACCGCTAGATATATACCCAAGTGGCTTTAAAAACGATTGAAACCACTTCGCTATGTAACCAAGCAACGCGCACTGCGCAAAGTGAATGAAAACTTTATGATTACCTTCTCTGATATTCAGTTACTGCGTGGCGGTAAACCTCTTTTAGACCAAGCTTCTGCGACTATTCACCCTGGCGATAAAGTCGGTCTTGTGGGCAAAAACGGCTGCGGTAAATCAACGCTGTTTGCCCTACTGAAAGATGAACTGTCAATTGATGCTGGCTCATTTAGCCAGCCTCAACACTGGGAGTTGGCCTGGGTCGCACAGGAAACGCCTGCGCTAGAGCGCACTGCACTGGAATACGTCATTGATGGTGATCGCGAATACCGCGCTCTCGAAAAGCAGTTAGCAGAAGCAGAAACGCAGGACAACGGAACCCTAGTTGCCGAGATACACGGTAAAATTGAAACCATTGGTGGTTACAGCATTCGCGCTCGCGCGGCAGAACTGCTCGATGGTTTAGGGTTCAGCCAAGAGCAAATGAGTTGGAGTTTGACCCAATTCTCGGGTGGTTGGCGTATGCGTCTTAACTTGGCTCAAGCGCTATTGTGTCGTTCTGATCTACTGCTACTCGACGAACCAACCAACCACTTGGATTTGGACGCGGTAATGTGGTTAGAGCGTTGGCTACAAAACTACCCTGGCACGCTGATTCTGATCTCGCACGACCGAGACTTCCTTGATCCAATTGTTGGTCGCATCATTCACATCGAGAATCAGCAGCTGAACGAATACACGGGTAACTACTCGTCATTCGAAAACCAACGCGCACAAAAGATGGTGTTACAACAAGCGATGTTTGAAAAGCAACAGAAGCAGATGTCGCACATGCAAAGCTACATCGACCGCTTCCGTTATAAAGCATCAAAAGCACGCCAAGCCCAAAGCCGTATCAAAGCTTTGGAGCGCATGGAAAAAGTACTGCCAGCTCAATTCGATAACCCATTTAGCTTTCAATTCCGTGAGCCAGCTGCGCTGCCAAACCCAATCATGATGATGGATGAAGTATCTGCAGGTTACGGTGACAACCTCATCTTAGAGAAGATCCGCTTGAACTTGGTTCCTGGCAGTCGTATTGGTCTACTCGGCCGTAATGGTGCGGGTAAATCGACCTTAATCAAGCTGCTCTCTGGTGAACTTAACGCGCAAGGTGGTGACCTAACTTACTCACAAGGCGTGAAAATTGGTTACTTCGCTCAGCACCAGTTAGAAACGCTTCACCCTGAAGAAACGCCGCTGCAACACATGATGCAAATCGCACCCGATCAAACCGAACAGCAGCTACGTGATTACCTAGGTAGCTTTGGCTTCCAAGGTGACAAAGCACTAGAAAAAGTTGCGCCGTTTTCTGGTGGCGAAAAAGCCCGTTTGGTATTGGCTTTAATTGTGTGGCAAAAGCCAAACCTGTTGCTACTTGATGAACCGACCAACCACTTAGACTTGGACATGCGCCAAGCATTGACGATGGCACTGCAAACGTTCGAAGGTGCAATGGTGATTGTTTCGCACGACCGTTACCTATTGCGTGCTACAACCGATGACTTGTACTTGGTGCATGATCGTCAAGTTGCGCCGTTCGATGGTGACTTAAACGACTACTACAAGTGGTTAACCGAGCAACAAAGAGCGGAACGCAAAGAAGCACAAGCCGCACAGCCAGCCAAAGATAGCGCCAACAGCGCGGCAGCGAAAAAAGAGCAAAAACGTCGCGATGCAGAATTTCGTAAGCAGACTGCGCCAATTCGCAAAACGCTGACACAACTAGAAAATAAAATGGATAAGTTAGGTGCTGCACTGGCCGAAGCTGAAGAACAATTGGCGGACAACTCACTGTATGCGGCCGAAAATAAAGCTAAACTTAACCAAGTGCTGGCACTTCAAGCTTCTAGTAAGGCTGAGCTCGAAGAAATTGAAATGGAATGGATGTCTGCTCAAGAAACGTTGGAGCAGATGGAGCTAGAGTTTAATCAATGAGTAATCAACACGCTGAATACACACTCACCCTAGAACACCTTTGGCAGTTTAGTCTGCAGTTTTATGGTGTGCGAGAAGTGAAAGAGGCGTGCTTATCATTGCAAAACAACTACCACGGTAACGTGAACCTACTCCTGCTGCTCAGATGGCTCGATGAGCAGCAACTCATTTTCCAAGAAAAAGACTGGCCCTTGGTGCAAGACTGTCTAGGTAGAAGCGAAACTTTACTTCACTCCTTTCGCGACCTTCGTCGCCACCTTAAGTCTCAAGTCAATGACGCTTTGTATCGTGAGACCTTGCAGTTTGAGCTGCAACTAGAAAAGCAGCAACAAGCGGATTTGGTGGACTGCATTAACTCACTTGCACTACTCAAAAATGATGGTGACCCACTGACGTTGAGATACTGTCGTCAACTCGGTGGGGAGCATTTGCAGCAAGCCTTTGCTATGCCGGTGCCAAACATTCAACCACCAAAACGCCCATAAATCTGTAGAATACCTATAATCTTTATAAAGGATTATATTAATAAGTTCTTCAACGGACACCGAAGGACCGCATAAGAGCAGTTAGGTATGACACAATTTTTCGCAGCCGCCGGGATCAAAAACCCGCATCTCCAAACGCTTTTGCCGCGTTTTATTCGCAAAAAAGCGTTGTTTACGCCGATTTGGCAAACCCTCGATACATCCGATGGCGACTTTCTCGATCTCGCGTGGAGCGAGGACCCAACCCAAGAGCCTGCACAAAAAAAGCCGATTTTTGTTTTATTTCATGGGTTAGAGGGGTGCTTCTATAGCCCTTATGCCAATGGGCTAATGAATGCATTTGCTCAATCTGGATGGCTGTCGGTGATGATGCATTTTCGTGGCTGCAGCGGTAAACCAAACAAAAAAGCACGAGCTTACCACTCGGGTGAAGTGACGGATGCTCGTTACTTCCTAGAGCACCTTGAACAACGTTTTCCTGATAATCCCAAAGTTGCAGTTGGTATTTCTCTTGGCGGTAACATGTTGGCGAATTATTTAGCCCAATATAAAGACCACCCTATTTTGAATGCAGCGACTATTATCTCAGCGCCTTTAGACCTAGCGGCGTGTGCGAACCGTATTGAACAAGGCTTTTCGAAAGTGTATCGCCGTTATCTGCTTTCTTCACTGAAACGTAACGCGTTACAAAAGCATCATCTATTGCACGGCGAGCTTGCGCTGTCCTACAACTCAATAAAACGTGTCACAAGATTGTATGAATTCGATGATTTGATCACGGCACCACTGCACGGTTTTAAAGACGCACAAGATTATTACGATCAATGTTCTGGCTTAAGTAAACTACAGCAAATCACGCTACCCACACTGATCATCCATGCCAAAGACGATCCGTTCATGACCGATGATGTGATACCGAAGTTTGTTTTGCCAGATAACATTGATTACCGTCTCTTTGAACACGGTGGCCATGTTGGCTTCCTAACAGGAACGGCGTTAAAACCTAAGTTTTGGTTGGAGGAAGCGCTGCCCGGGTATTACGAAAGTATCGCCGCAGATTACCTTTCTGCTGTATCCAAGCAACGAACGCAGTAAACTAGCCGCTCATCATAAAAGTTAGAGGTATTTATGATCATTCCATGGCAAGACATTGCGCCGGAAACATTGGAAAACTTAATTCGTGAATTCGTCTTACGCGAAGGAACGGATTACGGAACCGTCGAGGTTTCTTTGCAAGACAAAATTGATCAAGTTAAAGCTCAATTGGAAAAAGGTGAAGCGGTTATCGTGTTCTCTGAGCTACACGAAACCGTCGATATTCAACATAAAACAAAATTTTAGACCCTTCACATTTTACCGTATCCCACTCGATGACAAGGTATTGTTACGTGCTATAGTGGGATATCGACCGTGCAGTAGTAACTCTACTGCACATTACAGGTAAGTAATTTTCGACAAGGTTTGTCATGTCAGCTAAACACCCAATTATTGCGGTTACTGGTTCGTCCGGTGCCGGCACGACCACTACATCTGAAGCCTTCCGTAAAATGTTCAATATGATGAACGTTAAACCCGCATGGGTTGAAGGCGATAGCTTCCATCGCTTTACTCGCCCAGAAATGGACATCGAAATTCGCAAAGCCCGCGAGCAAGGTCGACACATTAGCTACTTTGGCCCACAAGCTAATGACTTCCCGGGATTAGAAGAGTTTTTCCGTAAGTTCGGGCATGACGGCACTGGCAGCGTGCGCCGTTATCTGCACACGTTTGACGAAGCGGTTCCCTACAATCAAATGCCAGGCACGTTTACACCGTGGCAAGACTTACCCGAAAACAGCGACGTGCTGTTTTATGAAGGGTTACATGGTGGCGTGGTCGATGGCGATGTTAATGTTGCTCAACATGTGGATTTCTTAATCGGCATGGTGCCGATTGTGAACTTAGAGTGGATACAAAAATTCGTACGTGACACTCGCGATCGCGGCCATTCGCGTGAAGCGGTAATGGACTCAATCGTGCGATCCATGGACGATTACCTCAACTATATCACTCCGCAGTTTTCTCGTACTCACATCAACTTCCAGCGCGTACCGACCGTTGATACTTCCAACCCACTTAATGCAAAAGGCATCCCTAGTTTGGATGAGAGTTTTGTGGTGATTCGCCTACGCGGTATCAAGAATGTCGACTTCCCATATCTGCTGGCCATGATTGATGGCTCATTCATGTCACGCCACAACACGATTGTCGTACCCGGCGGTAAGATGAGCTTTGCAATGGAGCTCATAGTTCGGCCTATCCTACAACAGCTCATCGAAACAGGGAAAATTGGCTAAAAACCTGCCTGCGAAGATGTTTACTTTTCATACCGTGATCATGTGCACAGTTTTGCTTACAAAATCTCAATCATGGCACGATTAAAATCAAGAAATCGTTTTCGAAAAAGGATACTATTTCTTACCGAAACACAAGAGAGCTTGCAGCATATAAAAAGTGCTCTTATTCTAGTAGGCCTAATTCAGGCTTAGCTAAAATATGGATAGCGCAAGCGTACCCTGCAGAGGAAGTGAGATATTATGGTTCTAGGTAAACCTCAAACCGACCCAACATTAGAGTGGTTTCTTTCACACTGTCATATTCATAAGTACCCTTCAAAGAGCACGCTAATTCACGCGGGCGAAAAGGCAGAAACTTTGTACTACATCGTTAAAGGTTCTGTTGCGGTTCTTATCAAAGACGAAGAAGGTAAGGAGATGATCCTTTCTTACCTAAACCAAGGAGACTTTATTGGTGAACTTGGTCTATTCGAGGAAGACCAAGAGCGCACAGCTTGGGTTCGTGCTAAATCTCCTTGTGAAGTTGCTGAAATTTCTTTCAAGAAGTTCCGTCAGCTTATCCAAGTAAACCCAGACATCCTAATGCGTCTTTCTGCGCAGATGGCTCGTCGTCTTCAAGTAACTAGCCAAAAAGTGGGTGACCTGGCGTTCCTAGACGTAACTGGTCGTATCGCTCAGACGCTTCTGAACCTTGCAAAACAACCAGACGCAATGACTCACCCAGACGGCATGCAAATCAAGATCACTCGTCAAGAAATCGGTCAAATTGTTGGCTGTTCTCGTGAGACAGTAGGTCGTATCTTGAAGATGCTAGAAGAGCAGAACCTAATCTCTGCTCACGGTAAAACCATCGTGGTTTACGGTACTCGTTAATCTCGAACTAGAGTGACACGAACAAAATTATAAAAGCCACCAATGGCAACATTGGTGGCTTTTTATTTACTCATGACCAAATGAGATAGGGTGCAGCGAACACTAATGAGTAAGCTTAACAGGTTAACCCTAAAACTTAGCCATTCGTACTTTCAAAGATTTTGTCAGCTGAAGCGGCCACGAAACCTGGGTACAAATCACCATTTTCCATCGGATAGCGCTTAGCAAATTCATAAAACCCGCCAGGGATAATTTCAGTGCCTTCGCTAAAACGAACCGCTACTTTATCTGCCATGGTCGATGACTGCTCTAGCAACACCTCAGGAGTGCCCTTCACTTCACCACCATTTTCATTAATGGTAAACCCAGCGGTACGCAGATGATCGTTTACCTGCTTCACTTCTTCATATTCATTGAGCTGGTTAACGCTCACCGTGAAGTGGTTTGCTCCGTAACCATGCGCCGCAAGCCAAGATGCGTACTCACTTTCTTTAGCCAACGTTTGGTAATCAGCAAAGCTTAAATCCCACAAGCGCCCACCATGTAAGAATGCGCTATCTTTCAGCTTGTCAGCATCGATTTGTGCCACCAAATTTTTCACAATCTCTTGTAGCTCAGGCGAGCACTCTTCAACTTTTAGCTCACTAATAAATACTTTAGGTTGCTTCGGATCTGGGTGCTCATAGTGCTTAGCAACCAGCTTTTTGCTTTCGAAAACGTAATCACCACACGCCTTGTAACCAATAGCTACAAATGGCTTAGCTAGAGTTTCAATACCAAGAGGCGCGATATTGAAGGTACGTAAAGCTATATGATCATTAATCAGAGGCTCATCTTCTTGAAGCAGCTGATGCACTTTAGCCGCCGAAGGGCAAAGACGTTGAATGTAATCTTGCCATAGCGATTCAAATAACACATCGGGCGTCATAACGACTCCTTGTTACGAGATGTAGAGTTTAAAGGTAAGCGGAAGTTGGCTGCTCGTTCACAACAAAAGTTGTCCAGAATAATGAACGAGCAACCATCAACCTGTGACGGTAAATGCCAGTCAGTCAACACGCTTTTCCGAGTCTTTGCTCACTTTTCGTGTTCTGCCAACGATCACTACAACCCATACCTAAATGATGCGCCGGCAAGGTGAGCCGCAATGCATAGTTGCGACTCTATTATTAAAACTTATAGCACTACACCTGGACTCAATGTTGCAGGCAAGACAGTTTCTTGACCTTCCATTGATGCCATTGGGTACGCACAGTAATCTGCTGCGTAGTAAGCGCTTGGGCGCAAGTTACCCGACGCCCCCGGACCACCAAATGGCGCATCACCGCTTGCCCCAGTAAGCTGGCGGTTACGGTTCACGATTCCTGCACGAATGTGGTCAACGAAGTATTCCCATTCTTGGTCGTCGGTTGAAACCAAACCAGCAGATAAGCCAAAGCGCGTATCGTTTGCTAGCGCCACGGCTTTGTCTAATCCTTCGTAGCGCACCACTTGCAGAAGTGGGCCGAAGTACTCTTCATCTGGTAACTCAGCAATGTTCGTTACATCAATGATGCCTGGAGAAACAAACGCCGCCTCTCCTGCTTTCGCTTCAATCAAGCTTTCACCGCCAAGAGACTGTAGATTAGCTTGTGCATCAAGAATAAACTTGGCTGCCGCGACCGAAATTTGCGGTCCCATAAATGGCGCAGGTTCTGCAAATGGTTGGTCTACGCGAATATTGCGTGTCGCTTCAACGAGTTTGGTGATAAGCGCATCGCCTTTTTCACCCAATGGCACATACAAACGACGAGCACACGTACAACGCTGCCCAGCACTGATAAACGCTGACTGGATGATGGTGTAAACCGTGGCATCCAAATCACCATATTTATCAGAGATCACCATCGGGTTATTACCACCCATTTCTAGTGCGAGCATCTTGCCCGGTTGACCCGCAAATTGACGGTGTAATACATGCCCCGTATTTGCGCTACCCGTAAACAGTACGCCATCGATGCCTTTTGCGTCAGCGAGCGCGATACCAGTTTCTTTCGCGCCTTGAACAAGGTTAATCACGCCTTTCGGCAGACCGGCTTCTTCCCATAGCTTCATTGCCAATTCACCCGTCCATGGCGTTTGCTCAGACGGTTTGAAGACTACCGTGTTACCAGCCAGTAGCGCAGGCACAATGTGACCATTTGGTAGGTGGCCTGGGAAGTTGTAAGGACCAAACACCGCCATCACGCCCAATGGGCGGTGGCGCAATACGATTTGGTTGCCTGCTGCTTCACGGCTCGCCTCACCAGTGCGGTCATGATAAGCGCGAATCGAAATGGCAATTTTACCTGCCATTGCCGCTGCTTCAGTGCGCGTTTCCCAAATTGGCTTACCAGTTTCTTTGGCAATGACTTCGGCGATTTTTTCGCTGTTCTCTTTTACTTTCTCCGCAAAAGCCAACACGATTGCCTCACGCTCTGAAAATGGGCGCTTTTTCCAGTCAATAAACGCTTCACGCGCTGCAGATACCGCCTGGTTCACCTGCTCTGCCGTTGCACCTTTGCCTTGCCAGATCACTTCTTGGTTGTACGGCGACAGAGACGTAAATGCTTCACCCTGACCTTGTACCCATTCACCTGCAATCCAATGTGTCATTGTTTCTATCCTTAAATTCTGTCGTCTGTTACTGCGGAAGAAGGCGGACGAAATCCCCTTCTTCAACCGAAAGTGCATCCGCAACGTCTGGTGCAATCATCACGCTTTGTGTTTCTGCGTCATACGCCGCTTTAGTGACTGTCGCACGGAAGTTCTCGAAAGATGAATTACACATCAAGAAGTCTTGTGTGCTGGAATGTTCAGAGATTTTGACTTGCGCGCGGAATGAATGACGTACCGACTCAATATTACGCAGATCACACTCAACCGTTGGGCCACCGTCGAAGATGTCGACGTAGCCTCGGTTGGTAAAACCTTCACGCTCAAGCAGCTTCAGCGCTGGACGCGTGTTGTCATGTACTTGACCAATCACGGCTTGCGCTTCTGGGCTGAGCAGATTGATGTAAATAGGCAGTTTCGGCATCAAGTCGGCGATAAAGCCTTTCTTGCCGATACCTGTCAGGTAATCTGCAAGAGTGAAATCGATAGAGAAGAAATGCTCTTGAAGCCATTGCCAGAATGGTGAATTACCCTCGTCGTCTGAAACGCCACGCATCTCCGCAAAGATCGTTTCAGAGAAGCGCTCTGGGTGCTCTGCCATCATTAGGAAACGACACTTCGACATTAGACGACCATTCAGACCTTGGCGGAATTTCTCACGCAAGAACAAGGTACAAATTTCGCTGTTACCCGTGTAGTTATTACCAAAAGTAAGCAGTTTAACGACGTTGTTAACGCCAAGCTTTGGCGACGAGTGCACAACTTTACTAATGTGATATGAGTAAAATGGGACATCCCAGCCGATAGATGCTTCGATTCCGGTGGTACCCGCAACCTCACCCGTTTCAGAGTCAAAGCCAACCATCAGGTAGCCTTCATCGCCTGGTTCTGCCACATCTGGCTTACCAAAGCTGTACTCTGAATGTTTGATTCGATTGGTTAACAGTTCTTCGTTAACCGGTAGAGATGTAAATCCGTGACCAGACTCCACCGCACAAGTGTGCAGTGCGTCGTAATCCGACATCGCGATAGGGCGAACTACTAGCATCAATACTCCCTCCAGATGCAAGAAGATCCTAACTATATTGTAGGAACAATTCCCCCATCAGAGATCCTTGACGGGGGTGTCTGCGTTGACGTTTAAACTGATATCGCGCTTAAACTAAAGTCGCGATCGCTTTATCCAGTTTCGCCAAGCCTTCTTCAATTTCTTGTTGTGTGATAACGAGTGATGGTGTGAAACGTACGACATTGGCACCCGCAACCAATACCATGAGACCTTGTTTACCTGCAGCAACCAGCACGTCACGCGCACGGCCTTGCCATTCTTCATTTAGTGCAGCGCCAAGTAATAGGCCTTGACCGCGCACTTCTGAGAAGATGTTGTACTTCGCGTTGATCTTCTCTAGACCTTCACGGAACATTGCTTCGCGTTCTAGCACACCAGCCAACACCTCTGGCTTAGTAACTTCATTTACAACCGCTTCTGCAACCGCACACGCTAGTGGGTTACCGCCATATGTAGAACCGTGAGTGCCCACTTTCATGTGCTCTGCCAATTTTGCTGTCGTTAGCATTGCACCGATCGGGAAACCGCCACCAAGTGATTTCGCAGTACTTAGAATATCTGGCGTGATACCTAAACCTTGGTAAGCGTAGAAGTTACCTGTACGGCCATTACCAGTTTGCACTTCATCGAAGATCAGTAAGGCGTTGTGTTTGTCACACAGCTCGCGAACCGCTTGAGCGAACTCAGGCGTTGGTGGCACGATGCCGCCTTCACCTTGTAGTGGCTCCATCATGACCGCACAAGTACGATCAGACATGTGTGCTTGTAAAGCTTCGATATCGTTGTAAGGAAGGTGTGTCACGTCGCCTGGCTTAGGACCGAAGCCGTCAGAGTATGCCGCTTGACCACCAACCGTTACGGTAAAGAATGTACGACCGTGGAAACCTTGTTTGAATGCAATGATTTCAGATTTCTCAGTGCCATGAACGTCTGCTGCATAACGACGTGCCAGCTTCAAAGCGGCTTCGTTTGCTTCTGCGCCAGAGTTAGCAAAGAACACTCGCTCAGCAAAACTCACTTCTGTTAGCTTTTTCGCCAGACGAAGGGCTGGTTCGTTCGTCATAACGTTACTTAAGTGCCAAAGCTTGTTAGCTTGCTCTGTTAGTGCGTTTACCATTACTGGATGACAATGGCCAAGACAGCTCACTGCAATACCACCAGCAAAGTCGATGTATTCATTACCTTCCTGATCCCAAACACGTGAACCTTCACCTTTAACAGGGATCATTTCCATCGGGTTATAGCAAGGTACCATTACCTCATCGAATAAACCGCGCTCTACTTTAATTTCCGTTGTCATTGCACATTCCTTCTTGATACCGCATGCGTAGCAGATAAGCGAATTTAACCGGCTCTCTTTGCCAGCAAATAATGTTTTGCATTTAAGCTATTGCGGCATTGTATTTACATTTAATTAACCATTTCAATAGTGATTTATTCTTTTCGTTCTCGAAAGTAACTTCCATTAATCACTGCTTATGACTATTTATGCATCAAGAAAGTAAAATAGAGAAGTGATTTTTTATAAATGTTATGTAATACAGGGGATAGAAGGTTTAAAAAGACATGAATAGACAAAGAGACTCGAGAGAACCGCATAGTTTTGCAATCCGCTCACCTCAGCAAAAAGATGAATGATTTGTTAAGAAAAGTGATCGCGATCAGATCGCTTTGCGTGCTAAAAAGTTCGCAAGCAACTCGTGACCTTGCTCAGTTTTGATTGATTCTGGGTGGAACTGCACCGCATCAATTGGCAAGGTTTTATGTTGGTAACCCATTATTTCATCCATGCTTCCGTCAGGCAGTTCTGTCCATGCAGTCAGTTCAAACACGTCGGGTAAAGTACCGTTTTTCACCACAAGAGAGTGATAACGGGTTACCGTGAGTGGGTTATTCAGATTTTTAAACACACTACGACCGTTGTGATGAATCGGCGAGGTCTTACCGTGCATCACTTGTCGAGCACGTACCACTTCCCCTCCAAACACTTGTGCAATCGCCTGATGACCAAGACAAACTCCTAGGATCGGCAACTTACCAGCGAAGTGTTCTATCGCTTTCAGTGAAATACCTGCTTCGTTCGGCGTACATGGCCCTGGCGAGATCACCAAATGAGTTGGGTTGATCGCCTCAATGCCTTGGATATCGATTCCATCGTTACGCACCACCTTTACGTCTGCACCAAGCTCGCAGAAGTATTGGTAAAGGTTGTAGGTAAAAGAGTCGTAGTTATCGATGATCAACAACATAAAGGGTCGGTTGCTCCAATCCGTTTTGGCAATGCTTACGTAGTGAATCGCCACGTTCGTGACAATCAAGGGCGGTATTTTGCTATACCAAGCAAGAAAGGCAAGTTTTTGCTGAATAAAAAGGCCAGCATAGGCTGGCCTTTGGTCTTTACAGCTATTTAGGAACTGTTTGTCAGGAAGTAAATTCGCTTAGCGGCGACGGCGGAATAAACCGAGACCTAGCAGCGCAAATAGAGCACCAAAACCAAACGAACCACCATCTGAATCCTTCGACCCTTCTGTTCCAGCTTCAGTTTGCGTCATTGAAACATCACGAACAGAGCTAAACTTCACGATATTACCTGTCGAGTCAGTCACTTTCTCTTCTAACTGATAATTACCTTGCTCTGGCGTTTGTTCAAACTCAATATTCACGCTACGCGCATCAATATCAGCTTGAACTAAAGTTTGGCTAGCCGAGTAAGCTTTCGTATCGCTGCTTGCCGCAGCCGCTTGTGTGGATGGCGTTAAGTTCACCGTAACAATATCGCCCACAACCGCCGTTGGTGGTAAACGGACATCGACAGCTAAGTTGTCACCTGCTTTCGGTAAATCGATGTCATCATCTGGTAAATCAATCGCGATGATCACTGGATCGTGGTCAGAGGCAGAGAACGCATCTTTGTACTTCGGCATATCACCGGTGTACTTGCTGCTGTATTCGAACAAGTTACTCTCTAGTGAGTTGATGTGCCAATCTTCAATTGCTACCACTTTTTGCGCTAGGCTGCTGCTTGCCAATGCGTGATCCAAATTACCCAGCTCGCCCGAATAGGTGTAAGAAAACGTATCAGTGCCGTGCAGCAACGTGTTTAAATTGTGCAGACCGTAACCTTTTTCAATTTTGGTCTTCTCTACTTGAAGTTCACCATCACCAATGGTTGTGTAAGCAGCAGTATAAATGTCACGGCCGTATTTCTCTTTCGAGTAATCAGTCAGTGTCAGAAGTGGGTCTTCCATGCCATAAGCATTGAGGTCGCCCATGAGCAATACATCGCCTTTCACCTCTTTCAACGCTTCACCCACTGCGTGCGCAGCAGAAACGCGGAAGTTGTTACAGTTGCCTTGCAGATCCGCTGGCTCAGAATCTTCTACACCGGCAATCCACTCTTCAATACACTCAGAGCCTTTCGACTTAAAGTGGTTTACGACAATAGACAAATCTTCACCCGTCTCTTTCACCGTAAAGGTCTGAAGTAGACTGTGGCGTTGGTACTTATCGTAAGCAGGGTTACTTTCTGTGCCCTCTTTACGAGTAATTGTGTTTTCTGCAATGTGCTGCTCTGGCGTGATGATCACTTTTGCAGCGTCTTTTGGCGTTACTGCGTTAGCACGATATAAAATCGCCACCATGATCGCATCACTGCCAAAGTATTCGTCTTGGTATTTGTCTTGCTCTTCGATTTCGACATACGTGTAATGATCTTCAGCGTCATCAATCTCAGCATTTAGGGCATCAACTAAGTTTTGGATAGCACTGCCATCACCAAAGCCGTTGTTTTCCACTTCCATCAAACCAATAACGTCTGCGTCCATCTTGTTCATCGCCGCAACGATTTTCGCTTGCTGGATCAGGAATTCGTCTAGATTAGTCGCACCACGGTTTTGTCCGGTTGGGTTTTCATGACCACTGTCAGCCACGGAGTTGAAGTAGTTCAGTACGTTGAAGCTTGCAATACGCAAATCTGAGTCCGCAATCGCTGGGGCATCTTTACGAGCCACGTCGAAGCCTTCACCTGAAGTCACGAAGTTGATGTTATTGACTTCATTCGTCGCAATCAGGCGGTATTCGTTGTAGCTGTAAGCCACGACACCCTGTAGACCTTCTACTCGAGAACCAAGGCGAATGTGCTGCTCTGAAGAGCCATCTTGGTCTGCATCTTTAGCAAAATCTGGGTAGTATGGGATTTGTCCGTTTGGTGCTTTGCCA
Organism: Vibrio sp. Y176; assembly: GCF_033438945.1. Classification (NCBI taxonomy): domain Bacteria; kingdom Pseudomonadati; phylum Pseudomonadota; class Gammaproteobacteria; order Vibrionales; family Vibrionaceae; genus Vibrio; species Vibrio sp. Y176. The sequence goes on from NZ_JAWOQS010000017.1 coordinate 25,699, forward strand.
TCTGATTCTAGGTATACGCGGTTTGCTGCGTTGTCTTTTGCTAGCTCAACGGCCGCATCGCTCTCTGCTGCGTGTAATTGAGTCGGCTTTAACAATGGCGCTTCATGAGAGAGCATCATATTGTTACGACGTGAATCGTAGTCGTAAGAGAAGTTTCGAGTTACAAACAAGTCACTTGCCGAGGTTAACTCAACTTGCATCCCTTCATGACGCTCAAGCGCATCACGTAGTCTCTCACCTTCTTTGATAACAAGATCGGTAACTCGAGGGGCTTCAGAGGTGCCTGTTTTCACATAGCTGTTAGCATCAGAAGCAAGCTGAGTATTGCTGTAATACTCTTGAACTTTACCTTTCACACAAACAACGTCACCAGCTTTCAGCGCCGTGTCTGCCGCGTCAGTATGAATGAACAAGCCTTCTGAGGTCTTGTCGTTGTTGTCGCTTTCTAATGCTTGTAGGTAGAAACCTTTGGTTAGGCCAGTGGTAACAGCAGTCACGACACCCGTTACGAAATGATCTTCGTCAGTAATGTATGGGTAACCATCAATGAATGGAGACGTATCGCCTTCACCTTGAATATCTTGGATGGTAGTGAAGTTAGGTTGCTGACCGTCGACTTCACAAGCGAATGGTGCTGGTGGCTCAGTCGCATTTAGCTCACCAAGGCCGTCAATGTTGTCTTTCTCAAATGCCGTCCACTGAGATGCATCATAAGTAGCAGAAGGGGTTAGTGCATCACTGTTACGAACTAATGTGGTGTCTTTACCAAAATCTACGTCACCCATCACACCGATGATGTCGTGCACTTCACCATCTTTAAGCAGTGCGATCGGGTCGTCACCGTTAAAGTTCGCAACGCTTTTATCTGTGATATCCGAGACAGCTTTGATGGTATCGCTCGCGTCACCATGCGCCAGTACATACACTTGGTTAGCTTGTAGCGTCACTTGGCTAAGGTCGAATGTGCTACCCCAAGTACCACCACCGTTTGATGATTTCGCCAACTCGTAGCCAGTGAGTGTCACCGCAGTATCACCCGTATTAGCGATCTCTACCGCTTTATTATAAGCGCCGCCTTCTACGTATTGGGAAATAATAATCTCTGCGTTCGCGTTTGCACTAAGTGCACTGGCGATGGTTAATGCGAGTATTGAGGGTTTGATTAACGTGTCCATTGTCATACCTGATATTTATGTAAATGCAAACTTAGCTCTGGTTAGAGCCTGCCATTTGCGTCTACTATCAGGTTTATTTATGAAATAAATAAGAATGAGTAATTAAAGCCGTGAAATGAATCACATGTGAATATAAGAAAATATGCCAGAGCATCCCATTCAAACATTTTTTGTAATAAATACAGAGCGCTATTGATAAACAAGTCAGAATTTAGATTGATTACTCAGTTTACTTTTTCACTTCATGTTAAGGAGTAGAAAATACATCACTTGTTGAGTGGCTTATTAACCCAACCGTTCCTGTTACAAATAAAAAATATAATTAGTCACTAATTTAGAATGCTTTAATTTTCACTTGTATCACTGTTCAAGCCCAAGAATCTATTACTCGCTTCGTTCTCTCTTATACAGGCCCCTCATACTTCAAAGTTTTCATGATTTATTCAATAACTTTTCATTACTCACTAGCCAAAAACATACACAAAAGATATAACACCTGCGCGAGACAATAAGATCTCATTAGCTGTAAACCCAGGAACGACAAATGAAAACAATTCAACGCAGTGTGCTAGCTCTCTCCCTACTTGGCTTGATAGCGGGGTGTCAGTTGACCGCCAGTGAGCCACTTCAACCTACGGCGAATCAAGACATCATCGAATCAGCCAAAAATGAACTGGATGGTATTGAAGAGCTAGAAGTCAGTGACGAGGGTGTTATTACCTTTACTCAGCGTCTAAGAACGCCAGGAACCTACTGGATTCCAGCGAGAATTAAAGAACTCAGCTACGATATATCATGCGTACAGCTTAGTTACTTCATTGATAGAGGCATGGTTGTGAAGTCTGCCTTTCTAGGAGCTCGAGGACGTGTTGAATATTACGACATGGAACGCTGTATGAAAGACACACCATTTCAGTAATACAGGCATAAAAAAAGCTCCACCAAAGTGGAGCTTTTCGTATTCGTTCTTAGCAACTATGGGCGAGCTACAAAACCTACTGCTTCGTATGCTTTCTTAAGCGTTTCAGCCGCTCGTGCCGAGGCTTTCTCAGCGCCTTGCTGCATTACCTCGTCCATGTAAGCACGATCAGCGCGAATACGGTGATATTCTGCTTGAATTGGCTCAAGCATTGCTACAACTGCCTCACCAACATCTTTCTTAAATGGGCCATACATTTCTACGCCTTGGTACTTCGCTTCAATCTCTTCGAAGCTCATGCCTGTCGCCGCAGAGTACAGACCCATTAGGTTAGCAATGCCCGCCTTGTTCTCGATATCATGACGGATACTTGGTGGCGTTTCGGTATCGGTTTGCGCTTTGTTGATCTTCTTAAGGATCGACTTAGGCTCTTCCAGCAGCGTGATAACGTTCTTACGGTTGTCATCAGATTTAGACATCTTCTTCGTTGCGTCTTGAAGGCTCATTACACGCGCATTTACTGTCGGAATGTAAGGCTCTGGAACTTGGAAGATTGGCTGCTCTGGCGAGTAAATATTGTTGAAACGCGTTGCGATATCGCGCGCTAATTCTAGATGTTGCTTCTGGTCACTGCCTACAGGTACTTGGTGTGCACCGTAAAGCAAAATGTCAGCCGCCATCAACACCGGGTAGTCAAATAGACCGACGTTTACGTCATTCGCGTAACGTGCCGATTTGTCTTTAAACTGAGTCATACGGCTCAGCTCACCCATTTGAGTGTAGCAGTTAAGAAGCCAACCTAATTGAGCATGCTCTGGTACATGTGACTGAACAAATAGCGTGCTCTTCTTCGGGTCAACACCAACTGCCAGACAAATTGCCAGTGCGTCTAGAGTTGCTTCATGCAGCGCTTTAGGGTCCTGACGAACCGTAATCGCGTGAAGGTCTACCACACAATATTGGCAATCATAATCGTCTTGCATCTGCTGCCATTGACGTAGAGCACCCAAGTAGTTACCGATACTTAGTTCACCTGAAGGTTGAACACCACTCAATACAATGGGTTTGCTCATTAGAATGATTCCTTTGACTTCTTAATCTAATTAAATGAAAAAAACCGTGCAGTAATAGGTGCACGGTTTACTCAGTGTACTCATTAACGAGTATTTTGGAAGCTCTTTTGTAGCCGTTATGCAGAAACCGCTACAACGTCCAATAATTCTGCCAAACTGTCAGCGACGAAATCTGGATTTGATGCTGAAATAGGTTCACCGTGGTTGTAACCATATGTCAGACCAAATGAGGCACAGCCTGCATTCTTTGCTGCGAGAATGTCGTTTTTCGAGTCGCCAACCATCAGCATTTCACTTGGTTGGATTTGGTGCTTTTCCATTAGCCAGTTCAATGCTACTGGGTTTGGTTTTTTCTCTGGGAATGCATCACCGCCAAGGACATCAACGAAGTATTTTGCGATGTCGTGCTTTTCCAAAACGTCAGGCACAAACTTTGAAGGTTTGTTAGTCACCAACGCCATAACAAAGCCCGCTTTGTGCAGCTCTGCTAGTGTCTCTTTTACCGTTGGGTAAAGATGACTTAGCTTGTGACCGCTTTGCTCGTAGTAATCATCAAACAATACACGCGCTTTAGCACGAAGCTCTTCACTCAGCTCTGGGTTGATGGTCAGGCTTTGGCTTAATGAGCGACCAATAAGCACGTCTGCGCCGTTACCCACGTAATCACGAACTTGTTCTTCTGAAACCGATGGAAAGCCAAGCGCCTGTACTGCTTGGTCTGCCGCGACAGCTAGATCTGGCACGCTATCAAGCAAAGTGCCATCTAGATCGAAGGCGATGAATTTAATGTCTTGTTGAGTCATAACTTCCCTGAGGATTTTTATTTATAAATCGGTGAAAACGACAAAGGATGGCACCCCATCCTTTGTTTTTATCATTATGTCTGATTCTACAGTAACTGTTTGTTTCGTCGTTACTTTGCAGCAATACGCTGACGAACTGCCTCAAACAAACAGATGCCGGATGCCACAGATACGTTCAAGCTTGAAACGCTACCAGCCATTGGGATCTTAATCAAATCGTCGCAGGTTTCACGAGTCAGACGACGCATACCGTCACCTTCTGCCCCCATTACGATAGCAAGGGGTCCAGTCAGTTTGGCTTGGTAGATGTCATGCGTTGCTTCACCCGCAGTACCAACAAACCAGATGCCTTTCTCTTGCAATGTACGCATAGTACGAGCCAAGTTAGTCACTCGGATCAATGGTACGACTTCAGCTGCACCACAAGCGACTTTACTTACCGTCGCATTCATTGGCGCAGAACGATCTTTCGGTACGATGATCGCCGCAGCACCTGCCGCATCTGCGTTACGTAAACACGCACCAAGATTGTGTGGATCGGTCACTCCGTCTAACACTAATAGCAGTGGTGATTCGTGCTTTGCAAGGATGTCATCTATATCGTTCTCATTCAGCTGCTTCGCTGGTTTCACACGAGCGATGATGCCTTGGTGATTTGCACCGCGTGCTTTGTCATCCAAGGTTTTACGTGTCATCTGCTGAATAGAAACACCACAAACCTGAAGATCATTTAGGATTGGCATTAGGCGATCATCTTGACGACCTTTTAAAACGTACGCCTCGATAAAACGCTCTGGTTCGCGCTCCAATACCGCCTTCACTGCGTGAATGCCGTAGATAAATTCGTTACTCATTGTTTAACCTGTTGTTCTGGTCGTATTGCCTGCGCCAACCAAGTTTGAACTAAGTTGGCGCTTCAACCTACTGCGCTTCTTTTTTAGTGCGCTTGGTTTTCTTCGGCTTACTGTGCGGCTTCTTTTTACGTGCTTTTTTCACTTTAGGCTTCTCGTTGCCTTCGGCGTCACCACGTTTTGGGCCATTACGCTTACTCGTTGCGCCCGTTTCTTCTGGGCGTTTAGTTGGCTCTATCGCAGGAACTGCACGAGCCGCGCCACCTTCCTTCGATGAAGAGCGAGTCGCAGCGCGTTTTTTATCTTTCGCTTTGCGTTTTGCTTCCGCTGCGCGTTTCTTCGCAGTCTTACCTTCGCCGCGTAGCTTACGACTTGTTTCGACCAATTCAAAGTCAATTTGCTTATCATCGAGGTTAACAGCCAGTACTTTTACTTTTACTGCATCACCTAAGCGGTAGATGTTACCGAAACTTTCACCAATAAGTCGTTGACCAATCGGGTCAAATTGATAGTAGTCGTTCGCAAGGGTAGAAATATGTACCAAACCATCGATGTGCAAATCCGTTAAACGTACAAAGAAGCCAAAGCTAGTGACATTAGCAATAACACCGTCTAGTTCGTCACCGACGTGGTCTTGCATATATTCACACTTCAGCCAATCCGCAACATCACGTGTTGCATCATCAGCACGGCGCTCTGTCATCGAACATTGTTCGCCGTAAAAATCCATGTCGTCAAACGAGTAATGATAGCCACCTGTTGGTGTCCAGCGATCTTGATTACGACCTTCTTCTTTAGCAATCAGATACTTGATTGCACGGTGAAGTAACAAGTCAGGGTAACGACGAATTGGCGACGTAAAGTGTGCATAGCGTTTCAATGCCAACCCAAAGTGCCCCGCGTTATCTGCGTTGTATACCGCTTGCTTCATTGAGCGTAGCAGCATGGTCTGAATCAACTCTTGATCTTGACGCCCGGAGATTTGACGTGCGAGATCAGCATAGTCCGTTGGTGAAGGCTCTAAACCACCTTTTAGCTCAAGACCAAGTTCACTTAAGAAGTCACGGAAACCTTGCAGACGTAATTCACCTGGAGATTCGTGGATACGATAAAGCGCGGGCTCTTTCGCTTTTTCTACCAGCGATGCCGAAGCAATGTTGGCTAAAATCATACATTCTTCGATGATCTTATGCGCGTCATTACGAATTACTGGCTCAATGCTTTCGATTTTACGTTCCGCATTGAAAATAAATTTGGTTTCAACGGTTTCAAATTCGATTGCACCGCGTTGATCTCGTGCTTCTTTCAGCACTTTGTACATCTTGTGCAACTCTTCTAGATGAGAAACAAGCGGCTGGTAGCGCTCACGTAGTTCTTCATCCCCTTCTAGAATCGCGCTCACTTTGCTATATGTGAGACGAGCGTGCGAGTTCATCACCGCCTCGTAATGCTTGTAACCAGACAGCTTACCTGTATCGGAAATGGTCATTTCGCACACCATACACAAGCGATCTACTTGCGGGTTAAGCGAACATAGACCGTTCGACAGTACTTCTGGCAACATTGGCACAACTTGCGAAGGGAAATATACTGAGTTACCACGATTGATCGCTTCTTTATCCAACGCAGAGTCAGGACGAACGTAGTAACTGACGTCAGCAATCGCTACCCATAAACGCCAACCACCTTCTTTGTTCTTTTCACAGTAAACGGCATCATCAAAGTCTCGTGCGTCTTCGCCGTCAATGGTCACTAGTGGCAAATCACGTAGATCCACACGACCAACTTTCGCTTCTTCTGGTACTTCTTCGCCTAAGTTTTCGATTTGTTTATCGACGGCTTCTGGCCATTCGTGAGGGATTTGGTGTGTACGAATCGCAATTTGTGTTTCCATACCTGGTGCCATGTTTTCACCAAGGACTTCAACCACTTTACCCATCATGCCGCGTGAGCGTGAGCCACGATCAGTAATTTCAATTACGACTACGTTACCCATGCGTGCACCCGCTTTGTGCTCATTTGGGATCAGGATATCTTGGCTGATACGCGAGTCATCTGGGACAACGTAGGAGTATCCATATTCAAGGAAGAAACGACCGACGATTTGATCATTACGCTCCTCTAGCACACGCACCAAACGTCCTTCACGGCGGCCGCGCTTGCTGTTGTCTGTAGGTTGCACTAAGACAAAATCACCGTGGATGATGTTCTTCATCTGATGGTGCGGTAACAGAATATCATCATCCTTGCCGACGCTGCCTTCTGGACGTACCCAACCATGGCCATCACGATGACCAATCACGTAACCTTTCACCATTTCAAGTTTTTCAGGCAATGCATAGCACTGACGGCGGGTAAACACCAGTTGGCCATCTCGCTCCATCGCACGTAGCCGACGACGCAACCCTTCGTATTGCTCTTCGCCCTCAAGCTTTAGTGCCTCAAACAAGTCGTTACGATTCATTGGAACGCCCGCTTGCTCTAGAAACTCGATGATAAACTCTCGGCTTGGAATTGGATTTTCGTAATTTTTGGATTCACGATCTGCAAAAGGATCGTTTGGAATATTGTCTGACATAGGCACGCCTATCTAGCAAGGAAGGTATATGGCTAGTATATCTGAGTCTCTCGATAAGCTACAGAATTGCTTTGAAAAAAGAATGATCGAGATCGACTCTAGGCATGCAAATGAGTTAAGGACGAGCCAGCAAGATCAAAAGTTCAGAATTGTCACTGAGCAAGGATTCAATCGTGCAGTTATCCAACTCCGCCAGAAAGGCATTTTTTGCTTTCGCCAATTTATCTTTGAGGCGGCAAGCAGGGGTAATATGGCAAAAATCCACACCACAGTTGACTAAATCTAACGGCTCTAAATCGCGCACAACACCACCGACTGTGATTTCAGATGCTGGCTTCATCAGCCGGATACCACCGTTTTTTCCGCGCACGGTATGGACATAACCCAACTGTCCTAACCGATTGATAACTTTAACCATATGGTTGCGCGACACACCAAATAAATCCGTCACTTCGGTAATGCTGGTTAACTCATCTTCCGGCAACGAAGCCAAGAAAATTAAGGTTCTCAACGCATAATCAGTGAAACTAGTTAACTGCATATTCTCTCCCAAAGTGCGACTCAATAACCCGCTGGTGATGCTAAAACCCCAAACTTGAGCTATCGATAAAAGTGTAAATCTTTTCTTGATCGAAAGATACATTTGAGATACAACTTTAAACATGCATTATAAATACAACTTAAAGTAGGAAGCCCTTATGCTCAGCAATCAAACTATCGAGATCGTCAAAGCGACCGCACCACTCATCGCCGAAACAGGACCAAAACTGACCGCGCACTTTTACGAGCGTATGTTTACTCATAACCCTGAGTTGAAAGATATTTTTAACATGAGTAACCAGCGTAACGGCGATCAGCGTGAAGCATTATTCAACGCTATCTGTGCCTATGCTGCCAATATTGAAAATTTGCCAGCTCTGCTTGGCGCAGTAGAGAAAATTGCGCATAAGCACACGAGCTTTTTGATCACAGAAGATCAGTACCAAATCGTTGGTAAGCATTTACTTGCGACAATCGATGAGCTTTTTAATCCAGGTCAAGAGGTGTTGGATGCTTGGGCTGAGGCTTACGGCGTACTTGCGAATGTATTTATTCAGCGCGAAGAACAAATTTACCAACAAAATGAAGCTTTGGAAGGCGGCTGGCGCGGTCTACGCGAATTTGAATTAGTCGATAAAAAGATTGAGAGCGAACACATTTGCAGCTTTGTGCTCAAGCCAACCGATGGTCAAAAAGTGGCGCCGTATAAACCGGGACAATACCTTGGCATCTACATCAACAGTGACCAGTTAGAAAACCAAGAAATTCGCCAATATAGTCTGTCTTCTGCGGTCCAAGAGAACACTTACCGTATCTCGGTAAAACGTGAAGAAGGCGGAAAAGTGTCGAACTACCTGCACGATAGCCTGAACATTGGCGAAAAAGTGCAGCTTGCGGCCCCTGCCGGTGACTTCTTTATGGATGCCGAACCACAAACACCCGTTGTTCTAATTTCTGCGGGTGTGGGACTTACTCCAACGCTGTCAATGCTAGAAAGTCTCTCAGCACATCAAGCACCTGTAACTTGGGTTCATGCAACCGAAAATGGCCAACAGCATGCTTTCAAGCAACACGTAAACCAACTCGTTGCAGAAAAAGAAAATATGAACGCGCTCGTTTGGTATAACCAACCAACGACAGAAGACAAGCTAGGTGAAGACTTCCACTTCACGGGCTTTGTCAATCTGTATGAAATTGAAGCAGCATTAAAGCAAGATAACGTGCAGGTGTACTTCTGTGGCCCTGTAGGATTTATGCAGCACGTAGCGAAACAGCTATTAGAACTTGGCGTACCACAAGAGCAATTCCATTACGAATGCTTCGGTCCACACAAAGTGGTTTAAGCGCTATCAGCTATCGGGAAAACAACAAAGCCCACGTGACGTGGGCTTTGTTGTATGCAGTTGTTTGCAATATTGAAGCGTTACCAAAAGGTGTCTCGCCGTTTAGCTCGAGCAATAACGTTTTGTGGCATGCGCTGTTCAAGGCCGTTTCTCAATACAGTTATGCGCTTATGCTGCCGCTTATCTGCTGTGACAGAGTTATATAACCAACGATACGCATCTTCGTAATCGAGTGGACTGCCATAATCACGTAAAAGCAACTCGGCCAGATGAATACGCGCGTTTAGGTTTCCCATTGACGCAGCTTCTCGCAAATATGGAATTGCACGTTCTTTATCTTGCTGTACTAAAGTGCCACGCGAATAGTATCGGCCAATCTGCTCTAGTGCAGCAGGTAACCCCTGATGTGCTGCATTTTCGATGTAGTAAAGACCCAGTTCGACATCTTGCTCGACACACACACCCCAAGCCAACATATCTCCGTATAGAAACTCATAAGCGGGTAAGTTAATTCGAGTCGCACGAGCTACGATATCCTCCACCAGCTGGCAGTTATCAGCGCGCACACGTTGTAAGTGCTTATTTTGCTCAATAAGCTTTATCAGCTCTGCTTCGGTATAGATCGGAACTGGTGCCCCCACATCAGCAACATTGGCTTTCACTGTGGTAGCAACCAAGGTCAACAACAGTGAAGCAGCCACTGTTCGTAACTTCATAAACGTACCCTTAAGGTATCTAAGAAACCAAAGATCGGTGAAGGATCTCCTCTGCTTGATAACCTTATCGGCAAAAAACAGCTAAGCTTTAGACAATTTTTGCCTCTGATTTAGGCTCAGCGGCAAAAGCTTGCCATATGAGAGTCACGCTGTTTTTGTTCAGATACAAAAAAGCCGACCATAAGGTCGGCTTTTGCAATCTTTAACGGCTATCAATTAAGCTTCGAATGGGTGAACTTTGATGATAGTTTCGTTACGGTCAGGACCTGTAGAGATGATGTCTACTGGAACGCCAGTTAGCTCTTCAATACGCTTGATGTAGTCAAGAGCGGCTTGTGGTAGAGCATCTAGTGACTTAGCACCAAATGTGTTCTCAGACCAACCAGGCATTGTTTCGTAGATTGGCGTTGCTTTTTCGAATGCTTCAGCAGCCATCGGAGAAACTTCTAGCACGGAGCCATCTTCCATCTTGTAACCAGTACAGATTTTTAGCTCTTCTAGACCATCTAGTACGTCTAGTTTAGTTAGACAGAAACCAGATACAGAGTTGATTTGGATTGCACGACGCATAGCAACAGCATCGAACCAACCTGTACGACGTAGACGACCAGTTGTCGCACCGAACTCGTGGCCAACTTCACCTAAGTGCTTACCAATTGGATCTTGCTTATCTAAACCGTCGTATAGTTCAGTCGGGAATGGACCAGCACCAACGCGAGTACAGTACGCTTTTGCGATACCCAAGATGTAACCGATGTGACGAGGACCAAAACCAGAACCTGCAGCAACACCACCAGCAGTCGTGTTAGAAGACGTTACGTACGGGTAAGTACCGTGGTCGATATCAAGTAGTGTACCTTGTGCACCTTCGAACATGATCTTGTCGCCGCGCTTACGTGCTGCGTCTAGTTCGTCAGTTACGTCGATAACCATTGACGTTAGTAGTTCAGCGTAGCCTTTAGCTTGCTCAAGTACTTCTTCGTAGCTTACTGGTTCCGCTTTGTAGAAGTTAACTAGTTGGAAGTTATGGAACTCCATGACTTCTTTTAGCTTCTCTGCGAAAGTCGCCATATCGAATAGGTCGCCAACGCGTAGACCGCGACGAGCAACTTTATCTTCGTATGCTGGACCGATACCACGACCAGTAGTACCGATAGCTTTTTTACCGCGAGCGATTTCGCGAGCTTGGTCCATTGCAACGTGGTAAGGAAGAATTAGCGGACATGCTTCAGAAATGAAAAGACGCTCGCGTACTGGAATACCGCGCTCTTCAAGAGGCTTCATTTCTTTAAGTAGAGCTTCAGGTGATAGTACAACACCGTTACCGATAACACATTTTACGTTATCGCGAAGGATACCTGATGGAATTAAGTGAAGAACGGTTTTTTCACCGTCAATTACGAGAGTGTGACCTGCGTTGTGACCGCCTTGGTAGCGTACCACGTATTTTGCATCTTCAGTTAAAAGGTCTACGATTTTACCTTTACCTTCGTCACCCCATTGGGTGCCTAGAACGACTACGTTATTTCCCATCTTTCCAAGTCTGATTGCTAGTTAAAAATGGATTCTAGCACCGAATCACGCTTCTTGCAGTCATTTTTTGTTCACAGAGTTGCTACCAGAATGTCATCTTGCCGCTTTGTTCATTTTGAAATCAGCATATCACTGATAGTATTTAGCTTTCTCTATTCGACTGGAAAGCGCTATGTCTGAATCCATATGGTTGGCGATTGGGCTCGTCTTGATCGTGGAAGGCATTGGGCCACTGATTGCTCCTAACGGTTGGCGGAATATGGTGGCTCAATTAAGTGAACAACCCAACAATCAGCTACGACGCATCGGTGGCTGCCTAGTAGTTGCTGGAGCCGTCATCGCCATCATGATGAGCTAGCACTTAGCATCAGATACAAAAAAGGCTCCCTAAGGAGCCTTTTATTTCAATGAGACGCGGAGATTATTTCTCCATGCTGCCCTTCGACTGGTTCATGTATTGGAAGAACTCACTCTTCGGATCAAGCACCAGAATATCGCTCTTAGAGCTGAAGGACTTCTCATACGCACGTAGCGAACGTAGGAAGCTAAAGAACTCAGGGTCTTTGTTGTATGCTTCAGCATAAATCTTCGCAGCTTCAGCATCCGCCTCACCTCGTGTCACACGCGCAGTTTTATCAGCTTCAGCTAGAATAGTTGCTACTTCTAGTTCTGCTTGAGCACGAATAACTTCCGCTTTTTCACGACCTTGAGAACGGTGCTTACGAGCAACGGACTCACGCTCCGCACGCATGCGACGGTAGATAGACTCACTGATTTCATCAGGCAGGTTGATTTTCTTCATTCGGAAATCAACGACACGAACACCCAAGTCTTTCATTGCGCTTTCACGCGTGTCTTTCAATACTTCAGACATGATTAGGTCGCGTTCACCATCAATCTCAAGCGCTTCACGAGCCGCTTCAGTTGCGACAACATCAGCACTTGCGTCTTCTGGTAGCACATCATCGTTACGTGGACCAGATACGATCTGTTTGATTTCACGAGCACCGATTTCAGAACGAAGCACGTCCGTCACTTTACGCTCAAGTAGTGCCTCTGCCGTTAGCGAGTTACCACCGCCTGTCGCGAGGTAGTAGCGACCAAAATCTTCAATACGCCACTTCACGTAGGTATCAATGATAACGTCTTTTTTCTCAGACGTTACGAAACGGTCTGCACGACCATCCATTGTTTGGATACGTGCATCAAGTTGTTTCACACGGTCAAACAAAGGCATCTTGAAATGCAGACCAGGCTCGTAAATTCGAGTGATGTCGTTATTGTCTTTCAAGACACGACCAAATCGAACCACGATACCGCGCTCACCTTCAGGAATCACAAACAAAGACATCAACATTAATGCCAGTGCGATTACCAGTACAGGGATCATTAACTTACGCATTCTTAGTATCTCCCTTGACGTGAACCTGTTGAACGAGACTGCGAGTTCGAAGTGTCTTCTTGTGTACGATCAGACTCAAGTTGAATTTGATCATAGGTTGAAGATGACTTCGATTTACGTTTGGTATCTGCTTTGCCCTCTTGTCCCGCCAACTTATCGATTGGAAGGTAAAGAAGATTGCCGCTTGATTCCGAGTCAATCAACACTTTCGAAGTGCTTGAGTACACCTCTTCCATTGCGTCAATGTACAGACGATCACGCGTTACACCAGGCGCTGCCTGGTATTCTGGTAGTAGTTTTTCGAACTGTGCTACCTGACCAAGAGCCTCGTTAGTGACACGCTCATTGTAACCTTGTGCTTCTTTCTTCAAACGCTCTGCACGACCCGTTGCCTTAGGCAAGATTTCGTTCTTGTATGCTTCAGCTTCACGAATGAAACGCTCTTCATCCTCACGTGCTGCGATTGCATCATCAAACGCATCTTTCACTTGCTCTGGTGGACGAGCAGACTGGAAGTTCACATCAACAAGTACCAGACCCATATCATAGCTATCAATGATTTGGTTCAGTGTTTCTTGCGTAGTTTGACGAATTTGCTGACGACCACTGGTTAGAATGCTATCCATCAATGAGTCACCAATTACTGCACGTAGTGCAGAATCCGTTGCTTGACGCAAGCTGTCGTCTGCATTGGTTACACGGTACAAGTATTTGTATGGGTCAGTCACTCGGTACTGAACATCCATCGCAACTGTTACAACGTTTTCATCTTTAGTCAGCATTAGACCAGATGCACGTAGTGAACGAATCGCTTGTACGTTTACCGCTTCGTACTCATCAATAAAGCGAGGACGCCAGTTAAGACCTGGGTCTACGATACGATCGTATTTACCTAAACGCAGTACAACACCACGCTCTGCTTCACCGATGGTGTAAAAACCAGCGAAGAACCAAACTGCAACAGCAATCAGAGCAATCACGCCAAAGCCAATTGCACTACCACCACCGCCGCCGATTGGAGAACCACCGCCGCCTTTTTTACCAAACTTGCCGCCCAGCTTTTGACTCAGTTTGTTGAACACTTCATCTAAATCTGGCGGACCTTGATCTCGGCCACCAGGACGCTGGCCACCACGATTATTATTACCCCAAGGGTCATTATCGCGGCCATTGTTGCCGTTGTTATTTCCAGGCTCATTCCACGCCATTAGAAAGCTCCATCATTTGATATGACGTTATACTGTAGCAGTCCTTTAAGTGACTATAAAGCCAGTCAAAACTGCCCCTTCTCTTTTTTCAAGTCTAGACCAATCTACTTGCTGCATTCGAATATCGATCAACAAGTTACCATCCTGGTCATATTCCTCACGTTGAATACACTTCATTTGGAAGAAGGTACTACGGAATCGTCCTTGATACTGTGGAGGAATTCGCAACTGATGCTCGACCATTTGTGACGCCAGACGTTCCGTCAGCGCCTCAAACAGGACATCAATGCCCAACCCATCCATTGCTGAAACCCAAACTGCGCGAGGTACGCCTTCCTCGTCTCGTTCTATGCGTGGTTTCTGCGAATCTAGATTGTCGATTTTGTTCATGACAACCAGAGTCGGCACTTCATGCGCGTCGATCTCTTCTAGTACTTCATGAACAGCTTGAATATTCTCACGAAAACGCTCATCACTGGCATCAACAACATGTAACAAAATGTCAGCTTCTTGCGTTTCCTGCAAGGTTGCCTTGAAGGCCGCAACCAAGTCGTGTGGCAAATGTCGAATAAAACCAACCGTGTCTGCCAAGATGGCAGGACCAACATCTGCTAACTCTATCTTACGTAAAGTCGGGTCCAAAGTAGCAAATAATTGATCAGCCGCGTACACGCCAGCTTCTGTAATACGGTTGAAGAGTGTCGACTTACCCGCGTTGGTGTAACCCACAAGTGAAACCGTTGGGATTTCAGCTCGATTTCGGGCGCGGCGCCCTTGTTCACGCTGCTTCGCTACTTTGTCTAAGCGTCGCAGGATGGCTTTGATTCTGTCACGCAATAAGCGACGGTCGGTTTCCAGCTGGGTTTCACCCGGGCCACGTAAACCGATACCACCTTTCTGCCTTTCAAGGTGCGTCCAACCACGAATCAAACGAGTAGAGATATGACGAAGTTGAGCCAGCTCTACCTGTAGCTTACCTTCGTGTGTTCGAGCTCGTTGAGCAAAGATATCGAGAATAAGACCAGTGCGGTCGAGAACTCGACATTGGCACAGTGCTTCGAGGTTACGTTCTTGGGCAGGAGAGAGGGCGTGATTAAAAATCACAATTTCGGCACCCGTTGATTGTACCGCTGTAGCAATCTCTTGGGCCTTACCCTCTCCGACATAGTATTTCGGGTGTGGGGATTGACGACTACCAGTTACCACTTGTAGCGCCTCTACCCCAGCAGAAGAAACCAGCATTTCGAACTCAGCCAGATCTTCCCATTCACCTTCTTGCGTGAAGTTGATATGAACAAGTACGGCTCGCTCACCGGATTCATAACGGTCAAACAAGCAATCAACTCCTTATTTTAAAAATACTCGATGAAGAATTAATCTTCTGATTTCTCTTGTGGACGCTCACCTTGTGGACGTTCACCGCTGTGATGGCTCACTGGACGAGCCGGCACAACTGTTGAGATCGCGTGCTTGTACACCATTTGGTTAACAGTATTCTTCAGCAGGATCACAAATTGATCGAATGATTCGATCTGACCTTGTAGTTTAATACCATTCACAAGGTAGATAGATACCGGGATACGCTCACGACGTAGCGCGTTTAGAAATGGGTCTTGTAGAGATTGCCCCTTAGCCATTTTTATTTTCCTTATTTAATTTGTAGTTGTAATTATTTAGCTAGTGGTGCAATGCAAAAGATACGGCTTTTGCATCTGAGCTAAACGAATCAAAAATGCACTCTAAGTAATTAGCAGCATAGTATAAAAACTGCCAACAACAGATCCTTTGAGAGTGCGTTCACGCAAAAACGATCACATTATACACAGCTATGTCAATCAGATGCTATTGCTTCCGACATCGTTTCTAATGCCTGTTCAATGTTCTCGCTATCCAACCAAGTTAAATCATCCCAGCTGCGTAACCAGGTGATTTGACGCTTGGCCAATTGACGAGTCGCGCATACGCCACGAAATACCGCTTCGTCACGTGTACACTCCCCATCTAAATACTCCCACATCTGTCGGTAACCGACGCATCGTATGGAAGGAAGATCGGGGTGAAGATCTTTTCGCGAATGTAACGCTTTCATTTCTTCTTCAAAGCCCGCTTCCATCATCTTCTCGAAACGGAGTTCAATCCGACGGTGAAGTTCTGCCCTATCCTTGGGAGCTATTGCAAACTGCTTGACTCGGTATGGTAGGCTTTCACCTTTCGTTTGAGTCAATTCAGTCAAAGTTTTACCTGAAATGCGAAAAACTTCCAATGCCCGAGATAAACGTTGGGGATCATTGGGATGGATTCTCGCAGCTGACACAGGATCAACCTCTTTGAGTTCATCGTGCAACACTGACCAACCTTTAGTCAATGCCTCTTGTTCAATTTGCTGACGAATTTCAGGATTTGCAGCAGGAAGTGGTGATAAACCTTCAAGTAACGCCTTGTAATACAGCATTGTTCCACCCACAAGAAGTGGGATTTTTCCTTCTGCAACAATATCATCCATCGCTTTCAATGCATCTCGACGAAAGTCGGCGACAGAGTAAGATTCACTTGGATCCAAAATATCTATCAAGCGATGAGGCGCCAAACTTAACTCTTTTTCATCCGGTTTCGCCGTACCGATATCCATCCCTTTGTAGATCAAAGCAGAATCAACACTGATGATCTCAACCGGAAATTTTTGACGAAGACGAATCGCCAGCTCAGTTTTGCCTGATGCAGTTGGCCCCATTAAAAATAGCGCCAAAGGTAGTTTATCTGTCATGGTTTTAATTTGGCTATCGTGGCAGAGAAATCAACAGCGGATACGAATTTTGTATCTTCTAATGGCAATTGACCATGTCTTAGCTGTTCAAGTTCCGCAATAATTTGAATGGCTTCAGAAAAAGTATAGTGACTCTTCACTGTCGTGACCTGTAATGCGAGCCAATCTATCAACTCAGACAGCATCTGAGCCGCTGCTATACCTTCGTTCACACAAGATTGCGCGTAAGATAACAGATCTGGTACTAAATTTTGTAAGTTTTGTTGACGCAGCGGAGCTGGGACGCCCATCACCATTAAGGCGTGCTCGTTTCTCGCTTTCAATTGAATACCAAGCAATGCCAAATCTTGTTGATAATCTTGGGCCAGTCTCACTAATTCGGCCTCTAACTTAATAGATAGAGGAACAAGCAGAGGTTGTGCCTTAAGTGCACCATCGCTTGGAGTGAGCTGGCCTTTTATACGATAAAATTCTGCTCTAGGTAACGAGACTAACGCCGCCCCACTGTCACTGCTCATCAAAACAAATTGTTCATCGACCACCATCAGCGCTTTGCCTAATGCAGTAATCGATGGCATTGATGTGTGCGAAGTTATCGTTTGGGGCGCTATTGGAGTGACTGCCTGAGCCTCAAACTCTGGCGTTTTCAACAGCTCGTGATAAGCGCGTACTTCTTGTTTAGTTGGCGCTGGTTCTACGTGGCGCTCTTTACTGTGACTTGGCTTTGGTGCAGGTTTGGATTCCACCCAATCATTACGTTTGAATGACTCCACTACGCGCGCCTCTCGCACGGAGGTTTCACTAGGACCGCTATTACGAGGCTTCACTTCATAATCACTGCGTCCAGGATAAGCCGGTGTACTCTCTATCGCTTGATAAACCCGTTCTGGTACTGGTGAAGATGCTGGCTCTTGTACTTTTTCAGGCTCTGGCGAATGCTCAATCTCTTCGGACTCAGTCGGTTCCACGCGATGAAATGCCGATTCATTCACCTGTGGTTTATCAATCACGGCGCTTTGTGAAAGTGCATCCGTCAAAGCTTGATAGATGAAATCATGCACCAAACGAGCTTGGTGGAAACGCACTTCATGCTTAGCAGGGTGAACATTCACATCTACTTGGTGCGGATCTAGCTCAATAAAGAGCACATACGCAGCAAACTGATCTGGCTTTAAGCTCATTTCATAACTTTGACGAATCGCGTGATTGATTAATTTGTCACGCATCATTCGGCCATTCACATAGCAATATTGTAAATCGCTTTGCTGCCTTGCTCCCTCTGGTGTGGTAATCCACCCATGTAACTTTAACCCTTGATGCTCAAGCTCGATTCTGAGCATATGCCGCACAAACGCATTACCGCAGACAGCAGCAATACGCTTTTCGGTTTGAAGCTGATTTTTCGCCGCGCGATATTGACGGATGATCTTGCCGTTATGACGCACATTGATGGTGACATCAAAGCGGCTTAACGCAATGCGTTTCAATAACTCATCAATATGAGCAAATTCGGTTTTCTCCGTACGAAGAAACTTGCGACGCGCTGGAGTATTAAAAAATAAGTCCAACACCTCAACGGTAGTGCCAATCGGGTGCGCTGCTGGCTTAAGCTTCACCTGCATATCACGCCCTTCGGAGTAGGCACTCCAGGCTTCTTCTTGTGCCGCAGGACGCGACGTGAGCGTCAAACGCGAGACTGAGCTAATACTGGCTAACGCTTCACCGCGAAAACCTAGACTCATAATGGCTTCGAGATCATCTAAGGTATGTATCTTAGATGTCGCATGACGACTGAGCGCTAAGCCGAGTTCATCTTTCGCGATACCTTTTCCGTTATCACGAACACGAATCAGCTTTGCGCCTCCTTTCTCGATATCGATATCGATTCGAGTTGCGCCAGAATCAAGACTATTTTCAACCAGCTCTTTAATCACAGAAGCAGGTCTTTCGACCACTTCCCCTGCGGCGATTTGGTTTGCAAGTCTGGCTGGCAAAATTTTAATCGTCATAATGAGTTAGAAGCTCACCTACTTGTTTGGAATGATCAGGACTTGCCCAACCGCTAGCTGATCAGAGCGTAAGTTATTCGCTTTACGAATGCTCGATACGCTAACGCCGTATTTGGACGCTATTTTGCCAAGGAACTCACCCCGAGAAACCTTGTGCTTACGAATCGGTTTATCTTTTACCGCGACCGTTATCTTCAACTTTTGCCCTACCCACAAGGTATCTGACTTCAAGTTATTCTCTCGGCGGATATCTGAAACCTTCACTTTATAGTGATTCGCAATCTTACCTAAGAACTCACCAGACTTAACCTTGTGCGTAATGGTTTCTGTCTCAACAGTAATCGGTTTACTTGGCACTTTAATCGTACCAGCAGAAGGAATGTTGAGCTTCTGACCAATTGCCAAGCCTGTCGACTTCAAGTTGTTTGCCGACATCAGCGCTTTAGAGCTAAGCCCATATTTGTTCGCGATCACCGATAATGACTCGCCACGCTTTACAATATGTACCATTGGCTTCGCTGAAGGCGAGAACACCGTACCCTCTGGTGGGTTATCTTTTAAGTACTTGACGACCGCCTTAGTGATAGCCTGAGCTAACTTATCTTGGTGCGCTCGTTGAAACAGTAAACGCTCTTCTGTTGGGTTAGAAATAAAGCCCGTTTCCACTAGCACAGACGGAATCTGTGGAGAGCGTAAAACCGCAAGGCTGGTGTTGATCGGTTTGGTGTTATGCAGGTGCGCAACACGTCCCATCTCACCTAGGATTTCTGTTGCCAACTTATAGCCTTCTTTTTGTGAATGACTAAACTGCAAGTCCAACAAAGTTTGGTTCACGTTACGATCTTTTGTCTTCGTGAAGAACGCATTACCCGAGCCGCCCAATAACTCAGACTGTTTCTCATGGTTCTCGACCCAACGAGCAATTTCGGTATTTGCACGACGAGTATTTAGTACGAAGACCGATCCACCGCGAGGCTTCGGTGAAGTAAACGCATCTGCGTGAATGGAAATCAGCAAGTGCGCATCATTTTCACGAGCAATCGCGACACGACGGTTTAAGTTTACAAAATAATCTCCCGTACGAGTCATGCGCGTTTTAATACCAGGAGTCGCATCGAGCTGAGCAGCAATTTTTCTTGAGATACTCAATACCGCATCTTTCTCGTACTTACGACGTGAAGGGCCAATAGAGCCAGGGTCTTCCCCACCGTGACCAGGATCGATAACAATTAACACTTCTTGAGCTCGTTGAACTGAACTCATGTCTTTGCTGGCCGCCGCTGGCTTACTCGGTTTAGAGGTCGATGCCTTCTTACCGTGCGGTAAATCAATCACCAAGCGGTGACCATACTGCCCACCTGGTGTTGGGCTTAATTTAAATAATTCCGCTTGAACGCTCTTTTTTAGTTCAAACACCAAACGATAAGTGCCCTTCTCTGGAGGCGAGCTTTTTCGTACCAGTTTTAAAACAGGGCTATCCGTAACAGTAACAGGCAGTTTGGCCTGCATCGTCGTGCTTTTTAAATCCACGACAAGGCGATCCGGCCCTGATAAAGAGAAATAGGAATAGTCAGCTTCCGAGCCTAAATCGATGACAACACGTGTTTCATCAGGTGAAGGCCAAACTCGAAAACTCTTAACGACGTTAGCAAATGCTAAATTGGGGATGAGAAGGAGAAAAGCGGCGACAAACGTCGCCACTACTCTAAAATTTGAAAAACTCAACATAGCTCCAATCGACTGAGTAACTGCACACCATAATCATTATTAGCTGTTAGTTCGGCTACACGTTGCTCACCTTGGTAGCGAATGTTTACATCAAGATCCGGTTGTGGCAGTAAGCCATGCCCTTTTTCAGGCCATTCAACCAAGCAAATCGCATCGTCTGTGAAATAGTCTCGAATCCCCATAAACTCAAGCTCTTCAGGATCCGCAAGACGATAAAGGTCGAAGTGATATACTTGCCACTGATCCAACTGGTACGGTTCGACTAGAGTATAAGTTGGACTTTTCACGTTACCTTGATGACCAAGAGCACGGACAAAACCACGACTAAAGGTTGTTTTACCTGCACCCAAATCACCATGCAGATAAATTGTGGTTTGCTGGGAACAAAGCTGAGCCAAAGCGGTGCCTAGTGCAACCGTTTCATGCTCATCTTTTAAATTGAATTGTTTCGTGCTCATTGATGCTTCTCTAACTAATGATCGTTGACTATATAAAAATCAAAAGAACAGGAATAGTAAACCGTGTTGGTTTTGAGAGACAAGCTTTCAAATGTCATATGTGCGAAAAAAGTATCCAATAAACGGTATCTTAATCATCTTAGTATCGACCTAGATTTAGAATATATGCAAATGACTTCAATAAGCAGTATTCACAACATCAAAAACGTACCTAACTGGGTAGCACCAAAGCCAGAGATCCGTTAAGATCCGCCCCCCTTTATTCCGGTGGTTAACATGAACTACGAACAACTCGCACAACAAATCAAAGTTTGGGGAAAAGAACTCGGCTTCCAAAAAGTTGGGATCTGCGACGTTGATCTGAGTGAACATGAAGCAGCACTACAAAAATGGCTTGATGCAGGCTATCACGGCTCCATGGATTGGATGGCTCGTCACGGTATGATGCGTGCTAGACCCCATGAGCTACTCCCGGGAACCGTTCGTGTTATCAGCGTCCGGATGGACTATCTGCCACCAGAGGCTCAATTCGCTTCGAACCTCGCGAATAAAAGTCATGCCTATATTAGCCGCTACGCACTAGGGCGCGATTATCACAAGCTCGTCAGAAAGCAGCTAAATAAGCTCGGCAAACTTATTGAACAAGAGGTTGGTCAATATGGTTACCGACCTTTCGTTGATTCCGCACCAATATTAGAGCGACCTCTCGCCCAAAAAGCGGGCTTAGGTTGGACCGGGAAACATTCCCTGATTTTAGATCAAGACTGTGGATCGTGGTTCTTTTTAGGTGAACTACTTATCGACTTACCACTACCCGTAGATGAGCCAAGTGTTGATCAGTGCGGTAAATGCAAAGCATGCATTACATCATGCCCAACACAAGCCATCGTTGAAGACAAAATTGTCGATGCCAGGCGTTGTATCTCTTATCTCACCATCGAGTTCGATGGCGTGATTCCTGAAGAGTTTCGAAAGCCAATGGGTAACCGCATTTATGGTTGTGACGACTGTCAATTGGTTTGCCCATGGAACCGCTACGCCGACATAACGGAGCAAGATGATTTCCACCGTCGTGACAGTTTCAAAAACCCTGACCTCGTCGACATGTTTAACTGGGATGAAGCGACTTTTCTAAAAAATATGGAAGGCTCCGCTATCCGTCGTATTGGTCATATACAGTGGCTACGTAACATCGCTGTCGCACTTGGTAATGCAGAATATAGTCAGCGAATCATAGATGCGCTGGAAAGTCGGCAAGGTGAAAATAAATTACTTGATGAGCACATTAAATGGGCTTTGACAGAGCAACTGAATCAACTCCCCACTGAGAGTAATTCATCTATAGAGACGAAAAAGCAACGCTTAATAAGGATAGTCGAGAAGGGACTGCCGAGAGACGCATAGAGCGTAGTCTATATGCAAGAGATTGAAAGTACTTTTGCATGTTCAATTCATGACCTTGTTCTCAATTTTGTAATGTGGAAAAAAATTTGAGATTCAAGAAAAACAAGCTAGCAGAAAAAAGTTAAACACAGCTCGGAGAAATGACTAGGATCAAAAAAATACCAGTTAATGATCGTATTTTAACGTACTCGATCCGACAAAAAACTTATTTTTTCTTTATATAACAACGATTTAATTGATATTTCTTTGTTGTTTCAACTTCACTTTAGAGAAAAGATCTTTCTTCCCCATCATAAAAAGTCAAGCTAAAAACACTTTATCAACCAACTTATCCACAGAACGACGTATGTGGATAACTCTGTTAATTAAAGTAGATAAAACACGCGAAGCCTCATCATACTTGTACGTCAGCCGATTCATATCGTGTTTTAAACACAAACGAAATCGTCCGACATCATATGATGCGGATAAAAGTTTAGCTTTTGGGGATTCATGCTTCGCAGCATTATGAAAAGAGCGATGTGATTGGTTGCGAGAAGCAGGCGTTGAATCAAGCGGCGCATCCGTAGACGACTTAACAATTGTATACTAAATAAGTACTCAATCTATCGTCTTGTATTTGGTTGCGGGGGCCGGATTTGAACCGACGACCTTCGGGTTATGAGCCCGACGAGCTACCAAGCTGCTCCACCCCGC
>NZ_JAWOQS010000018.1:0-38420 GCF_033438945.1 Vibrio sp. Y176
TGGTAGTTCAGTTGGTTAGAATACCGGCCTGTCACGCCGGGGGTCGCGGGTTCGAGTCCCGTCCACTCCGCCACTTAATATCGACAACCTCGCTTATGCGAGGTTTTGTCAAATCTAGAATATGAAAATTCTATAGGGGTGTAGCTCCAATTGGCAGAGCAGCGGATTCCAAATCCGCGTGTTGGGAGTTCGAATCTCTCCACCCCTGCCACATATCAGGCTCTGACTTAGGTCAGAGCCTTTTTTGTATCTGGTTTCTTCTCATTATTACAGCTTATTTCGACTCTTATCCCGTAAGTATGGCTTTCTGCTGTACTTTGGCAGCATTTAATCTACTGAACGAACGAAACTACTGTTAGCTGTAATGATCAGTGGCCCGAAATTTTAATAATAAAGGGGAATCACTATTTATATTTAGTTACACTCAACCGTTCTGGATTAATGAGTAACTATGTATGGATATATCTCGTCGCCGCTTTCTTCAATCATCCTTAGCAATCTCCGCACTTACCGTTCTACCCGCATGTTCTCTATCTCGGAGTACTAATAAGGGGCAAAATATATACGATATCACTGCAGAGCCTTCTACTGCAGAATTGGTCCCAGGGTTTAACACAGACGTACTCGCGTTTAATGGTTCGATTCCAGCACCTACGATTCGCTGTCGCCAAGGTGAGAAAGTTATTATCCGATTCACCAACAAGCTTTCAGAGCCAACTACAATTCACTGGCATGGTCTGAGAATCCCTATTGAAATGGATGGTGTACCTTTCTTAAGCCATCCGCCTATCATGCCGGGTGAAACATTCGTTTATGAATTTACACCGCCAGATGCAGGCACGTTTTGGTATCACCCCCACATGAATAGCGTTAAGCAACTTGGTATGGGCTTAGTTGGGCTAATTATCGTTGAAGAGGCTGAGCCTGTTCTATTTGATGAAGAACAGGAAATAGTTCTAAAGCATTGGCATTTAGACAAACAAGGTCAGTGGAAGAACCTTATGGTACCGCGCTTGAGCGCTCGTATGGGGACTCCCGGAGAGTGGAGTAGCGTCAATGGTGTGCATGAACCTGTTTATACGCTGAAGCAGAATGCTACCACGCGATTAAGAATTGCTAATGTCGATAACACCATTACTTACCCGATCGCTATTGAAGGTGCAGAGGCTTGGGTTATTGCTATTGATGGTAACCCTGTTAAAACGCCTTATAAGCTCACTCAGCATAAAATTGGTCCAGGAATGAGGTTAGATGTCGGATTGATTGCTCCAAAGGCTGGAAAACGTGTTTATGTGCGTCAAATGAAAGGACGCTTCCCATTCCCTTTGTGCGAGTTTGACGTTGTTGAGTCTGACCTGTCGAACAACCAGAAACTGCCTTTATTACCTCTCAACCCTGTGCCAGCTCTCGATTTGAAAAATGCAGAGCAAATCGATTATGTGTTTGAGTGGGAGGGGGCGATCACTCCTGCTGATCAATCGGGCAAAGCGATCCCCCAATTCTGGCTGATGAACAAACGGGCTTGGGAGGGAATGAGCAAAGATAATATTCCAGCGCCGCTTTCAACATTGGAGATTGGAAAAACCTATATCTTCAACCTAAAGAACGTCACCCAATATCATCATCCTATTCATCTTCATGGACACACATTTACGGTTCTTGAGTTAGATGGCAAAAAACTCGACGAACCGTTTCATACCGATACGGTCTTACTTGGAAAAAACGGCAGTGCGAAAGCGGCATTTGTTGCAGATAACCCAGGGCGTTGGATGTACCATTGTCATGTAATTGAACATATGAAGACGGGTTTGATGGGATACATTGAAGTAAAGTGACTCCTGTAACTTTTAAAATCTTGATAAGTTTTAAGCGCTATACTTTGCTGAATTCTAAGATTGTATAATCACTATTGCCGTAAATTTGATTACAATGTCGCCATTAACTTTTCTGGGGGAATTATGGGACAACTATCCGTTTTGGGTTTTATTGCATTGGGTGGTGCATTTGGTGCATGTTCTCGTTACTTAATTTCTGAACTTTGTGTCATTTTATTGGGGCGTGGTTTTCCATATGGTACGTTAACCGTTAACGTTGTTGGCTCATTTATGATGGGCTTATTGATAGCAGCTTTCGATAATGAACTTTTGGCAACGGAACCTTGGCGACAAGTGATTGGCTTGGGTTTTTTAGGGGCACTAACGACGTTTTCCACCTTCTCGATGGATAATGTGTTGCTTATGCAGCAGGGCGCTTTCTTTAAGATGGGGTTGAACGTATTGTTGAATGTAGTGTTAAGTATTTCAGCGGCGTGGATAGGCTTTCAATTATTGATGCGCAGCTAGCAAAGTAGTTAAAAATTGAACAGGTCGGCTTGGTTTCACCAAGCCGTTTTTATATACTGACATCACTTGTCGGAGTGCCATAAGGCTGAGACCGTTAATTCGGGATCCGTTGAACCTGATCAGATTAGAATCTGCGAAGGGAACAAGAGAAGATATTCACACCGGAGTTCTTTCTGGTTGACCTATCAAAAGTCGAATGTTGTTACAGGCAAATATCGTAAGCTTTAACTAGCCTTAATTTGACTCCTCTTGTCGCATCTATCCGCCAAGCATTTTTATCCAATTACTTTTTATCTAGTATAACAAAGCAAGGAAAAATGCTATGTCGAGTCGCAAACAAGCGAGACTGGAAGCAAAACAGTTCATTGATACACTCTCGGTACAACCGTACCCCAATTCAAGCAAAGTCTACGTAGAAGGTTCACGTCCAGATATTCGTGTGCCAATGCGTGAAATATCACTCGCTGATAGCCTTATTGGAGGCACAAAAGAAGCGCCTATTTTCGAACCTAATGAGCCAGTACGCGTTTACGATACCTCGGGTGTATACACAGATCCAGAGCACACCATAGACCTCTATAGCGGCTTACCTAAGCTGAGAGAAGGGTGGATTGAAGAGCGTGCCGATACTGAGCTACTTGATGAAGTAAGCTCGGTGTACACCAAAGAACGCTTAGAAGACGAAACACTAGACGATCTTCGTTACGGTAATCTACCACGTATTCGACGTGCCAAAGATGGCCATTGTGTGACCCAATTGCACTATGCTCGCAAAGGTATTATTACCCCAGAAATGGAATATATCGCGCTGCGTGAAAACATGGGGCGTGCCAAGTATCGCGATGAAGTGCTGAATCAACAGCATCCGGGTCAAAGCTTTGGTGCGAACCTACCAAAGGACATTACTGCAGAGTTTGTGCGTAAAGAAGTCGCCGAAGGTCGCGCTATTATCCCTTCTAATATCAACCACCCAGAATCCGAACCAATGATCATTGGACGTAACTTTTTGGTCAAAGTGAACGCCAACATCGGTAACTCATCGGTCACTTCTTCGATTGAAGAAGAAGTAGAGAAACTAGTGTGGGCGACGCGCTGGGGTGGCGATACCGTTATGGATCTCTCTACTGGACGCAATATTCACGAAACTCGCGAGTGGATTCTACGTAACAGTCCGGTTCCGATCGGTACCGTGCCAATGTACCAAGCGCTTGAGAAAGTGAACGGTGTTGCGGAAAACCTTAACTGGGAAGTGATGCGCGATACCCTGATTGAGCAAGCAGAGCAGGGCGTTGACTACTTTACTATCCATGCCGGTTTACTACTTCGTTATGTGCCAATGACTGCAAAACGCGTTACTGGCATCGTCTCTCGTGGTGGTTCTATCATCGCGAAATGGTGTTTAGCGCATCACCAAGAAAGCTTCTTATATACCCACTTCCGAGAGATCTGTGAAATCTGTGCTAAGTATGATGTCGCACTTTCTCTCGGTGATGGTCTGCGTCCTGGCTCGGTGGCCGATGCTAACGACGAAGCGCAATTTGCAGAGCTTCGTACCCTTGGTGAGTTAACCAAGATTGCGTGGGAATACGACGTACAAGTAATTATCGAAGGTCCTGGCCATGTTCCAATGCATATGATCAAAGAGAACATGGAAGAGCAGCTGGAGCACTGCCATGAAGCACCATTCTACACGCTTGGCCCACTGACGACAGACGTCGCTCCTGGTTACGACCATATTACTTCAGGCATCGGCGCTGCCATGATTGGTTGGTATGGCTGTGCGATGCTTTGCTACGTCACTCCTAAAGAGCATCTTGGCTTACCAAACAAAGAAGATGTGAAAGTAGGCATGATCACTTATAAGCTTGCTGCGCACGCCGCTGATTTAGCGAAAGGGCACCCAGGTGCTCAAGTTCGTGATAATGCGCTTTCTAAAGCTCGCTTCGAGTTCCGCTGGGAAGATCAATTCAACTTGTCACTCGACCCAGATACCGCGCGCACTTTCCATGATGAAACCTTACCTCAAGAGTCCGGCAAAGTTGCTCACTTCTGTTCGATGTGCGGACCAAAGTTCTGCTCGATGAAGATTTCGCAAGAGGTACGAGAGTACGCGAAAGACACTGAGCAAGTTGCTGCGGACCAAGCTATCTCGATTAAAATGCTAGATGATCCTCTTGAAGGGATGCGTCAGAAATCGCAAGAATTTAGAGAGTCAGGTTCCGAGCTATACCACCCAGCAGCACATGCCGAGGTAAGTGACTAATGAGCAAAATCCTTATTCCGTCATCGTTGATTGAACTGACAGGTTTAGTTCAGCAATGTTTGTTGTTGGCGAAAGAACAGGGTTTTAGCATAGAAGACATTGAGTTGGGTGTGAGCCCAACTCAATGTCTTCAGCTTGTTCGCGACCAACAGACCACACGCATAACGACAGATCTTATTAATGGTTATGACTCTGAGAATGAGAGTTCATTTGTGCTCTATTACCGCTCTGCTTTATCGGTAGAAGCGTGTGCTAAGCAACCGTCGAAAGCGATTTATATTGGCATTGCTGATACGCATGTATCCGATGAAAAGGAGAAAGTGCTTCAGCTTGATATCTGGCGTCACCCAATTAACAACGAAGTGAGAGCGCTTTCCGTTAAGTCCAAACTCAACGCAATGTTCGATCCTGAACATCACCTTGCTTGGATAGTAACGCTGACAGTACTCGATTTTCCTATCGAAGATGCGTTAACACTTGCTCGAGGAATGCTAACTCAACAAGCGAATGTTTCACGTGAAACACTGTTGAATGGCAACCTTAACGAGGGAAGATCTACTCAGTGGGCTGACCAATTTGATGATTTCCCCACACCTGTACTGGAGGATAACCGACTAGGTATTCAAGTTGGTTGGTCTGCACAAGGTGAGAGCGTTAGCTTTCCAACTCTAACTAAGCAAAGTCTAGGGCTCTATCCAGTCGTTGATGATGTTGCTTGGATTGAGCGTCTACTGCCACTAGGCATCAACACTATTCAACTGCGAATAAAGAACCCACAACAAGCCGATTTAGAACAACAGATCATTCGAGCAATTGAGCTAGGTCGTCAGTATCAAGCACAAGTGTTCATCAATGACTATTGGCAGTTGGCAATCAAGCATGGCGCTTATGGTGTTCACCTAGGACAAGAAGACATAGAAGAATCGAATTTGGCTCAGCTAACTAAAGCCGGCATTTGTCTTGGTCTTTCTACTCATGGTTATTATGAGCTACTGCGCATCGTACAAATTCATCCTAGTTACATCGCGCTAGGGCATATTTTCCCAACCACCACAAAACAGATGCCATCGAAACCACAAGGTTTGGTGCGCTTGTCTCTTTATCAAAAGCTGATTGATAGCATTCCTTACGGAAACACAGAGTTGGTTTTCCGTCCCGCAAAAGACAAAGCAGGTAGTGACTATGTGCTTGGCTTTCCGACGGTCGCGATTGGTGGCATTGACCAATCTAATGCTGACCAAGTTTGGCAAACAGGTGTTTCTAGCTTAGCAGTAGTGCGTGCTATTACGTTGGCAGAATCACCTCAATCGGTCATCGAGTTCTTCGCACAACTGATGAAGGAAAGACAGCTAACGTTCACTGATCAGAATAGTGAGTTGGCGGATACCAAGAGAGGCGAGCATGCTCACGGATAAGCAGTTCCTTCGCTATCAGCGCCAAGTCGCTCTGCCTGAAATTGCCGAAATTGGGCAAGAGCGTTTGAGTAAATCGCATGTGCTGATCATCGGTTGTGGTGGGTTAGGAAGTGCTGCGAGTTTGTACTTGGCATCAGCGGGTGTTGGTAAATTGGTTGTGGTTGATGATGATGAAGTTGATAGCAGTAACCTACAACGTCAGATCATTTATCGTGAACAAGACCTCCAAGTTGCGAAAACAAAAGCGACTGTAAAGCAACTTACTGAACTTAATTCTATGGTTCAAATTCGTGCCCTCAATAAGCGATTAGACAAAGCACAGCTTCAGCTTGAGGTGATGCTAGCGGATGTGGTGCTCGACTGCACCGATAACATGCCAACGCGTCAGCTAATTAACCAAGTTTGTTTCGAGCAAAATACGCCGCTCATCTCGGCGGCGGCAATTGGTTGGCAAGGGCAATTCGCTGTCTTTGATTACCAAACACCAAGTGAACAAGAAGCGCAGAGTAAAGCGTGTTACCGCTGTTTGTATCCGTTCGACGAATTACCGCAAACGCAAAAGTGCAGTGAGAGCGGTGTCGTCGGTCCGGTGGTCGGCACACTTGGTAACTACCAAGCGATAGCAGCAATTCAAAAACTGGCGACGGGAAAGTTTCATGTCGAGACTGCCAAGTTGCATCTGTTTGATGGGTTGAAACTGCAATGGCAAACCATGGCGATAAGCAAAGATAAACAGTGCCAAGTGTGTGCTCAGATTTAGCTTGTGAGTAATGGGCAGAATTAAGAGAGTTGGAAGCAATGACGTTATCAGAACAACAAACAACACAAATGACCGCTGCTGACTTAGATGTGATCACTATTGTCATCAATGACCAGTCACATCAAGTTGCCAGTGAGTCAAATCTACAGCAAATCATTAGTCAATTTGCGCTGCCTGAAATGGGCTGTGTTTTTGCAATTAATAACAATGTTGTGCCGCGCAGTGAGTGGGCTAGCACAGTTCTTTCACAGGGAGATAGCATCTCTTTGTTTCAAGCGATCGCAGGGGGTTAAAGTCGATGCTTAAAATTGGTGATAAACAATTCGAATCAAGACTGTTCACGGGAACAGGGAAGTTTGCCAACAGCCGATTAATGGCAGAAGCGATTCAAGTGTCGGGATCTCAACTTGCGACCATGGCGTTGAAGCGTGTGGATGTGAACGACCAACAAGACGATATTTTGTTGCCGTTAGTACAAGCGGGTGTGAACTTATTGCCAAACACATCAGGAGCAAAGAATGCTAAAGATGCTGTGTTTGCTGCACAACTGGCGCGAGAAGCGTTGGGTACTAACTGGCTAAAACTGGAAATTCATCCAGACCCGAAGTACTTGATGCCCGATCCAATTGAGACACTTGCAGCCGCTGAACAGCTGGTTCGTGAAGGCTTCATTGTCCTTCCTTACTGTCATGCTGACCCGGTTCTGTGTAAACGATTGGAAGAGGTTGGCTGCGCTGCTGTCATGCCATTGGGTGCTCCGATTGGTTCCAACAAAGGGATAGTTTCTCACGATTTCCTAGAGATCATCATCGACCAAGCTAATGTTCCTGTCATTGTTGATGCGGGTATTGGTGCTCCTTCACATGCCGCGCGTGCGATGGAAATGGGCGCGGATGCCGTGCTAGTTAATACCGCGATTGCGACTTCGAGCGATCCCGTTGCGATGGCGAAAGCATTTAAGTTGGCGGTAGAGTCGGGGCGTATGGCTTATGAAGCCGGACTTGCAGGTAAGGTTTCTCATGCGGTTGCGTCGAGTCCACTGACGTCATTCCTAGATGAGCTTTAGTCCTAGATTGGTTTAGCTATTAAGCGAGGAAAACATGAGCTTCGTTGAACAATTTAAGCAGCTGAATTGGGATGACATTTCGATGTCTATCTATGCGAAAACGGCAAAAGACGTCGAGCGAGCATTGAATAAACCCAAGCGTGATTTGGAAGACTTTAAAGCGCTAATTTCACCAGCGGCTGAAGCGTACTTAGAGCAAATGGCGCAGCTGTCATATTCGGCAACTCGTAAGCGCTTTGGTAATACCATGTCGCTTTACATTCCATTGTACCTTTCTAACTTGTGTGCCAATGCTTGTACTTATTGTGGCTTCTCGATGGAGAATAGAATCAAGCGTCGTACCTTGAATCGGGACGAAGTGGTTGCAGAGGTCGAAGCAATCAAGCGCATGAAGTTTGATAGCGTATTGCTGGTGACTGGCGAACACGAAACCAAAGTGGGCATGAAATACTTCCGCGAAATGGTGCCGATGATTAAGAAGCGCTTTAACTATTTAGCGATGGAAGTACAGCCACTTGATCAAGACGAATACGCTGAGCTCAAGACATTGGGTTTGGATGCGGTGATGGTCTATCAAGAAACGTATCACCCTTCGACTTACGCCGAGCACCATTTGCGTGGCAATAAGATGGATTTTGAATACCGATTGGATACACCCGATCGTCTTGCAAAGGCGGGCATCGATAAGATCGGTATTGGTGCTTTAATAGGGTTGGAAGAGTGGCGAACAGATTGTTTTTATGTGGCAGCGCACTTGGACTATCTTGAGCGCACATATTGGCAGACTCGTTACTCAATTTCTTTCCCACGTTTACGTCCTTGTAAGGGCGCGCTCCAACCCAAATCAGTCATGACGGATAAACAGCTTGTGCAGTTGATCTGCGCTTATCGCTTGTTGAATCCAGAAGTGGAGTTGTCATTATCGACTCGTGAATCACCAAAGTTCAGAGACAATGCATTACCGTTAGGTATCACCAGTATGTCTGCTGCATCTAAAACTCAGCCGGGTGGTTATGCGATGGATGATGTTGAACTCGAGCAGTTTGAGATCAGTGATGAGCGAAGTGCTGGTTCTGTGGAAGATATGATTCGAGCCAAAGGCTTTGATCCTGTATGGCGAGATTGGCACTCGGCGTATTCTGGTTAATCAGCAAATAAAGACACTGGTCATCGTTATGTTTCACGTGAAACATAAGTAAAGAAAAGAGGGTTGATGCAAAACATCAACCCTCTACTTTTTTCTAGCTTCTAGCTTCTAGCTTCTAGCTTCTAGCTGTGTGCTATTGGTAGCGTTGCTTGACGAAGCCACTCTTTCACATCACCTTCAACAAGTGGGCTGATCTCATCCCATACTTTCTGATGGTAATCATTCAGCCAAGCAAGTTCTGGACGAGTTAGCATATCAACGTTGATATTGCGCTTGTCGATTGGACAGCGCGTTAGCGACTCAAATGACAGAACAGGGAAGTCACCGTTAGTTGGGGTTTCAACAACAAGCTCTAGGTTCTCAATACGGATACCAAACGCATCTGCACGGTAGTAACCTGGCTCGTTGGATAGCACCATGCCTTCTGTTAGAGGCACGTCGACTTGCTTCTTCGAAATGCTCGCTGGACCTTCATGAACACTTAGGAAGTGACCAACACCGTGACCAGTACCGTGATCGTAATCGTAGCCTTCCGCCCACAGGTGCTGACGAGCTAGCGTATCGATTTGGTAACCACGTGTGCCTTTCGGGAAACGTGCACGTGCAACACCGATGTGACCTTTTAGCGCAAGAGTGAATTGTTTAATCATCTCTTGTGAAGGCTGACCGATCGCAATTGTACGCGTGATGTCTGTAGTGCCATCTAGGTACTGACCGCCTGAATCCACTAGGTAAAGTGTGTTCAGTTCTAGCTTGCCAGGTTCAGGTTGGTTTTCGTGGTTGTAGTGACACATTGCCGCGTTGCCGCCCGCAGCTGAAATGGTATCGAAGCTAAGATCCATAAGTGTCGGGTCTTCGCTACGGAACGCTTCCAGTTTGTCTGCCAGCGTCGCTTCATCATGCAGGTTACCAGCAACGACTTCAGCATCTAACCAAGATAGAAACTTGCTCATCGCCACGCCATCACGGATATGACATGCTTTCATACCTGCGATTTCAACGGCGTTCTTCGCCGCTTTTGGCATTAGGCATGGATCAGCTTTACTCACCACAGATGCGCCAGCATTTTGTAGAACCAATTTAAACCATGCGTTACTTGTTGCAGGGTCAACCAGTACATTCTTGCCAGTTAGGTTTTCTAGTCGTGCTTGCAATGCTTCTGGGTGATGAACCGTCACGCCGGCACCAACATGAGCGTCAAACTCAGCAGGTAGGCGAGCAGGATCTAGGAAGTATTCCACGCTTGAGTCTGAGTGCAGAATCGCGTGAGAAAGCAGAACTGGTAGACGTGAGACATCTAGACCACGAACGTTGAGCAACCAACAGATAGAATCAAGTGCTGTGATCACTGCGCTGTCTGCACCGGCTTTTTTCACGAGCTCTGCGATTTCTTGGCGTTTGCTTTCACTTGATTGTCCAACTGTTTCTGTTGCCATTAGGCGAACATCAGAAACCACAGGAGCAGGGCGGTCGTGCCACAGTTCATCAATTGGGTTGCTATCGAGAATCTTAAGCTCAAGGGTACCTGCAAGTTTTGCTTGTGCCATGTCTAGCCAAGCAGAGTTGTGCATGCGAGGGTCGATTGCCACAGACGCGCCATTTGCAAGATGGTCTTTAATCCAATCTAGTGCAGGCTCTTCAATCAAGTGACGGTATTCGAATAGATCAGCAGGAACCTGCTTTGTTACTTGTACTGTGTAGCGACCATCAACAAAGATAGCGGCTTTGTCTTTGGTGATTACCGCAGCACCAGCAGAACCAGTAAAGCCAGTTAGCCAATGTAAACGCTCGTTGTGCGCTGGTACGTATTCGCCCAAGTACTCGTCTTCATGTGGGACAAGTAGGGCATCAATATTATGTTGTGCTAGCCATTCGCGAATTGCATTCACGCGGCTTTGGGTATCGTTGTGCATCTGTGTTATTCCTTCAAATTACCGCTCCTTCATGCTCAGGTGTGGGAGCTGTTTCCATCTGCTTCATGCAGTTTACGATTCCATTGAGGTTCGCAATCACTTCAATAGAGTCGGAGTACAACTAGGCCATAGATGAGCCAAAAAGGACTACGACAGTTAAGCTACTCATTTTAGCCGCTAAGCGCAAATTGAGCGCGGTGTTTTTATCTAAGGTGATCGGTTTTTTGTGTGATCATCGTACGTAGCCAGCCTAATGCAGGGTCGTTTTCTCTATCTCGGTGCCAGAATAAAGTGTAAGCCATAGGTGGGAATTCTAACGGTAGTGGCAGCACGACCAAATCAAGCTGTTTGGCCGCAAGTTGCACAAAATGACTTGGCGCAGTAAAGATAAAGTCGGTGTATGAACATAAACTTGCGGCACTGTTAAAGTCGGGCACGGTGACGGCAATATCGCGGTCGGCGCCAATATCTGCAAGGCGATAATCTAGCAACCAACGGTCGTTGCCATCACAACGTACTTGTACATGGCGTAGGGCGAGATAGGCTTCCAGATTCCAAGGTTGTTTTAGCGCAGGGTGGTTTTTGCGAATGATGCACATTTGGTAATCACGATAAATTTCCAACTCGCAAATGTCATCGGGTGGTTGAAGAGTCAGCTTGGCATCGTTTATATCGATATCTTTTCCAGTTAAGCCTAAATCCAGTTCGCCGCGTTGAAGCATTTTAAATGTATTATCCGACCACGGGTGTGTGCTAATTGTCACGCCAGGTGCTTGTTGAAAAATCGCCGGTAAGAAATGGGGTAGAATGAGAGGATAGACACTCTCTACCGCTGCTATTTGAAAACGGTATTCACTGCTTTGCGGAGAAAACTCTTCGGGTTGAGTCAGCACTTCTAACTGATTTATCAACAGATCCAGTTTCGGTTTAAGAAACAATGCGCGCGGCGTAGGTGTTAATCCATGTGAGTTTCGAGTGAAAAGCGGGTCATCAAATTGAATGCGCAGTTTAGCCAGTGATTTACTTACGGCGGATTGGCTTAAGCACAATCGGTGGGCCGCACGAGTAACGTTTAACTCTTCAATCAGCACTTTAAAGCAGACCAATAGATTTAAATCGATACGAGCCAGTTTTTCGACGTTCACAGTGAATTTCCTCTGAGGAATAATGCTCATGATTATACATCATTTCCATTCATATCATCAGATGATTAAGCTTTACCCAAAGTTCTTTATCCAATTCGGAGTGTTGTGTGTCTAGCCAGTTTTCTAATAGTAAAAAACAGATGGCGTTATTGACCCTTTTGGTTCTTTTCAGTCCTTTAGCGATTGATATTTATCTACCTGCTTTACCTCTTATTGCTTCCACTTTTCAGGTCGATAATGCGCTAGCACAAGACACGATCACTTGGTTCTTATTTGCTATGGGTGTTGGTCAGCTATTCGCAGGTCCCCTAGCAGATAAACTCGGACGTCGAACTGTTGCATTGGGCGGTATCACCATTTACGCGATGAGCGCTTTATTGGCGTGGAGTGCTCAAAATATTGAGTGGATGTTGGTTTCCCGACTGCTACAAGGCTTAGGTGCGTGTGCGACATCGGTAGCAGCCTTTGCAACAGTTCGCGATATCTTTGGCCCGGAAAAAAGCGGCAAAATGATCAGCTACCTTAACGGTGCGATTTGTTTCATTCCGGCTTTAGCTCCAATTCTAGGTAGCTGGTTAACTCAGCAATTTGACTGGCGTGCTAACTTTAGCTTTATGGCTGGTTTTGCTGTGGTGTCTGGATCATTGATGTTTTTCATGATGAAAGAGACTAACCCGTCAACAGAAAAGCAAGCCGTGTTTAAGCTTAGTCGGTATTGGGCAGTGCTTAGCACACCATCTTTTGTTTTCCATGCGTCATTATGCTTGATGGCGATGGCGGTTATTCTTGCTTACGTTACCTCAGCACCGTCGGTATTGATGACGGGGATGGGGCTGTCGATGAATGAATTCACTTTCTGGTTTGGTGTAAATGCGGTGATAAACATTGCGGCATGTATGCTGGCGCCTAAGTTTATGGAGCGCGTTGGAACTCACAACACCTTGGTCACCGGGATCTCAACTCTGGGTCTCGCTGGTGTGATCATGCTAGTGATGAATGGTCAGAATACCGCGCTTTCTTTCATGCTACCTATCTTCATGTCTTCTGTAGGTTTTGCATTCATTCTGGGTGCAGCGGCAGGGAAAGCGTTAGAACCGTTTGGTGATAAGGCGGGCACGGCAGCTGCACTGCTTGGATTGTTCCAAATGAGTGGCTCTGGTTTGTTGGTGGGTACGCTGCAACGCTTATCTCTGGATCCGCAAACCTTGATTGCAATTCATATGTGGGTCCTATTACCTGCGTTGGTCGTTCTGTTTACAAAAGCAGGGAAGAACTGGCACTCGAGCTTTGCGAAAGCGTAAATCAGTGTAATTTAGTATTTTCCAATGTAAGTAAGGCGTGTATATTTGTCACTCAGACTTTTCCTGACACCATAACGGAACTCAAAAAGTAATGTCGTTAACCACGTATGAAATGGCTCGTATTCTAGAGCAAATGGAAGATTCACCAGAAAAGGTGATGTTTGGCAAGTTGCTTAATGAGCTGGGTAATCAAAGCTCCGAGCGTATTCGTAGTGCGGCTAAACAAGTACCTCTGCCAATTTTGCGTGATATCGTGTACCAATTTCAGCAAGTGATTGAGTCACGCAAAGATGAACAAGTCGAGCAGATGGCAAAAGACCTCGCTCAGCAAGGTATCTCAGCAGAAGAGCTACTGGCTTACTTGAATAAATAATAAAA
This sequence comes from Vibrio sp. Y176, assembly GCF_033438945.1. Classification (NCBI taxonomy): domain Bacteria; kingdom Pseudomonadati; phylum Pseudomonadota; class Gammaproteobacteria; order Vibrionales; family Vibrionaceae; genus Vibrio; species Vibrio sp. Y176. The sequence goes on from NZ_JAWOQS010000018.1 coordinate 13,731, forward strand.
AATCCCCGCATGATGCGGGTATTTTTTTAGCTCTTCATTTTCTTTTTCAGGATGTGGTCCAAAGACAGCGGTCCTGGCCCCCATACGATTACGATAAGAATCATCAATCCCCATAGTTGGTGGTCATAAAAACCTTTCTCCCACAACAGTGGGTAAGAGATCACTGCGATGATGTTGAACACAAACAGCATTGCTGCCATCGGGCGGGTAATCAATCCCAGTGCCAAGAACATCGGTAGAACCAACTCCGCAGCCGTACCTAAATAAGCCGCCAATTCCCATGGCAAGATTGGCACTTGGTATTCCAGCTCAAATAAGTACAGCGTGCTATCCCAAGATGAGATTTTGATTAGTCCTGAATTGAAGAACACCCAAGCAACCCAAAAGCGACAAAAGAGAAGTAGTAAAGGGACAAAGGCTGCTTGTAAGGTACTGATTAAATCGTCGTACCGATTCACTAAGTTTTTAACCGTATCCGTCATAGAGTGCTCCTTAGATTGATTGCAATGTAAAGCCGTCAACAATATCGAGTGCCATGATGCGATTGAGATGAGCGAGTAAAACTTCAGGTATTTCGCTCAAACTCAGCTTCTGCTCTAAGCATTGCAGCAGTTGGAACACATCAGCATCGAGTGCGTGACACAAGGCTTCTCCATTGGCTTGAATCGATATGACACCTTGCTGTAATTGGTTGATATTAAGTTGTTCGAATTGCCCAGTTTGAATCGCGCTAAATAGATCGAATACTGCGTAGTTGGAGTCAAAGCTGCGGCAGCCCTTTTTAAGGTGTAAGACTAAAGCGGGTTGTTGCTCTTCACTCACTTCGCCAAGTAACGCAAGCGGTTTTAATTCTGCTGCATTGGACTGTTCATACTGTGCTTGACGAGCTAGGTCGATATGCCACTCGAAGCGTGCGACTTCAGGGCTGTAAGGTGCTTGTGCGATCACCTGACTAAACTGCATGATGGTGTCTTGAAAGCCTTCGCCATAATGCACCACATTTCCTTCTTCTAATGGGTAAGAAAGAACATGCTGGCGAGCTATCTGTTCAAAGCATTCTTCACCAAGCAGCGCTTCAACCATCGGGTAGGTCGCGGACAACACTTCGCTTAAGCTGACGATAAAGTTATTGCGGTAAATTTGTATGCGTTCATCAGCGGTAAACTCATCACTGGCAATATCGCAGTCTTCACCGAGCGCTTGATAGTGCAGGGCTTTAGCAAACTGGCTTTGTAAGGTGGCTAGATTCATGATGCCTTCCTTGGTTCGCTTTGTTCACTTGGAAGTGTGCCTTGCAACAGCAGTTGTGATGCTTTCTGCGCTTCTTCGAGCAAGACTTCTGGCGCGGGGATATCCAAATCCCATTCAATCAACGTATGACGTGGACCGTGTTTTTTTGTCCACTGTGAAAACAACTGCCAAACTTCATCGCTAACCGGGCGGCTATGGGTATCAATCCATATCTCACCTTTGTCGAGTTGTTTGATGGTAAAACCTGCCAAGTGAATCTCATCCACTTTGTCGGCTGGAATCGCATCTAGGTATGTGTCGCAATCAAAACCGTGGTTGAACGCCGAAACATAAACATTGTTTAAATCGAGCAATAAACGACAGTCAGTGCGCTTTTGCACTTCGGTAAGAAACTCCCATTCGCTGATGGTCGAATGTTGAAACTTCACATAACTAGATGGGTTCTCTATCAAGATCTCGCGTTGCAAATATTCCTGCACTTCATTCACGTTACGAGTGAACACGTTGAGCGCTTCTTCCGTATACGGAAGTGGAAGCAGGTCATTAAAGTAGTGACCGCCGTTTTTACTCCAACTTAAATGGTCAGAAACAAGGATTGGGTCGATTGAGTCAATCAGTGCTTTAAGTTGCGCAAGATGCTTTTGACTAACACGTTCCACCGAACCTAGCGACAAACCAATACCGTGGCAGCTAATTTGATATTGCTCGCGAAGCGTTTGTAGCTGATGGCGCTCTGTTGCATTGGGTTGGAAATAGTTTTCACTGTGGATTTCTAACCAAGACAACTCGGGTTGGTTTTGGCTAAAGTAATCGAGGTGAGGGGTTCTTAATCCAACTCCAACAAGGTCGTGGAAGGTGTGGTGTTTCACGTGAAACTCCTTTTCAAATCGTGCGGGAAGAGAAGGATGCGTCTTGGCTTTGCGTTGGTTGAGCGTCAACGCATCCTCACAATAGCTAGCGATAAAAGATTATGAAGAAGAAGTGCTACCGCCAGCGAGTTTGTCACAAAGACCTTTTGGTACGACTACGAATGCGTCTTTTTGGTTATCTTCTTTAGAAGTACCAGCGCATGAGCTGCTTTTTGTTGCACAGTCGTTTTTACCTGCTTTAGAAACGCCATAGCACTTTTCTTTTTCAGCAGCGACAGCTGGAGCTGCAGTTAGCATTGTGCCACCAAGAGCTAGAAGACCAGTAACAGCAGCAGTAACAGCTAGATTCGACTTTTTCATAATAAATTCCTCTGAATGATTTCCTTTACTTTAAGTTGGCAAGATGAATCGCCTGTTTTGGCGTTTTTGTTATCAACTTGCTTAACTTAAAAGATAGGAAACTGGCTAAAAAACTTTCAGAAAAATTTCTGAAGTAAATGGGTTTGTAGGGTCAAATAGGTATAACTAATTGATGTGTTGGGCAAAAAAACATCGATTTTTTTATCAAGTTTTGTCTAAACAGCACCCGGTTGTTTAGGTTATAATCGGTTTTTATGTATAAATAACCAGTAGCTCTCATCATGATGGATCCATCTCTATTACTCGACGGTTTGAACGATAAACAGCGTGAAGCCGTTGCAGCACCTCTAGAAAACTTGCTCGTTCTTGCTGGCGCAGGAAGTGGTAAGACACGCGTTCTTGTTCACCGTATCGCTTGGCTGATGTCGGTCGAGCAAGCTTCTCCGTTCTCAATTATGTCGGTAACCTTTACCAATAAGGCGGCGGCAGAGATGCGTGGACGTATCGAAGAGCTAATGATGGGCAGTGCAGGCGGTATGTGGAATGGTACTTTCCACGGCATTTGTCACCGTATTCTGCGTGCACACTATCTTGATGCCAAGCTACCGGAAGATTTCCAAATCATTGACAGTGACGACCAGCAGCGTCTGCTAAAGCGTTTGATCAAAGCGCAAAACCTCGATGAGAAGCAATGGCCTGCACGCCAAGTGGCATGGTGGATTAACGGTAAGAAAGACGAAGGTCTGCGTCCGTCGCACATTGATGCGTACCATGATCCAGTAACCAAGACATATCTGCAGTTGTACACCGCTTACCAAGAAGCGTGTGATCGTGCTGGTTTAGTCGATTTTGCGGAAATCTTGCTGCGCGCACATGAGCTACTGCGTGATAACAAGTTCGTTCGTGAACACTACCAAGCACGCTTTAAGCACATCTTGGTGGATGAGTTCCAAGATACCAACAACATTCAATATGCTTGGCTACGTATGATGGCGGGTCCTGAGTGTCACGTGATGATCGTAGGTGATGACGACCAGTCGATTTATGGCTGGCGTGGTGCAAAAGTCGAGAACATTGAGAAGTTTACACTCGAATTCCCAAGCGTAAATACCATTCGTCTTGAGCAAAACTACCGTTCCACTAAGACCATTCTGGAAGCATCTAACACCCTGATTGCGAATAACACCGAGCGTATGGGTAAAGAGTTGTGGACGGATGGCGTGGTCGGTGAGCCTATCTCGGTTTACAGCGCTTACAACGAATTAGATGAAGCCCGTTTTGCGGTGAACAAAATCAAAGAGTGGCAAGACAAGGGCGGTGCTCTGAATGACGCTGCGATGCTTTACCGTAACAACGCCCAGTCGCGTGTTCTGGAAGAAGCGTTAATTCAAGCCGGTCTGCCTTACCGTATCTACGGCGGCATGCGATTCTTCGAACGTCAGGAAATCAAAGATGCCTTGAGCTACATGCGTCTGATTGCCAACCGTAACGATGATGCGGCGTTTGAACGTGTGGTGAATACGCCAACGCGTGGTTTGGGCGATAAGACGCTTGAAACCATCCGCTTTGCGGCTCGTGATCGTGGTTGCACCATGTGGGAAGCGAGTGTGGCAATGTTGGACGAGAAGGTGCTTGCTGGTCGCGCTGCTGGTGCTCTGAGCCGTTTTATCGAGCTTGTCACCGCGCTAGAAGACGACACCTTAGAGATGCCGCTGCATCACCAAACTGACCATGTGATTAAATACTCGGGCTTGTTCGCGATGTACGAGCAAGAGAAGGGTGAAAAGTCTAAGGCACGTATTGAGAACTTGGAGGAATTGGTGACCGCAACTCGCCAATTCGAGAAACCAGAAGAAGCCGAAGACATGTCACTGCTGACGGCATTCCTAACCCACGCAGCACTAGAAGCGGGCGAAGGACAAGCGGACGAATTTGAAGATGCGGTTCAGCTCATGACATTACACAGTGCGAAAGGTCTAGAGTTCCCATTGGTGTTTATGGTCGGTGTGGAAGAAGGCATGTTCCCAAGCCAAATGTCGGCAGAAGAAGCAGGGCGCTTAGAAGAAGAACGCCGTCTGTGTTACGTAGGCATGACCCGTGCAATGCAGAAACTGTACATCACTTATGCTGAAATGCGTCGTTTGTACGGTCAGGATAAATACCATAAACCGTCTCGCTTTATCCGTGAACTGCCAGAAACTTGTTTAGATGAAGTACGAATGAAGGCGCAAGTTAGCCGTCCTTCAAGCAGTGGTCGATTTAGCCAAACTGTTGTGAAAGAGAGCTTTAATGAAACCGGCTTTACGCTAGGTTCTCGTGTGATGCATCCAAAGTTTGGTGAAGGCACCATCATCAACTTCGAAGGCAGTGGTCCACAAAGCCGTGTACAGATTGCCTTTAACGGTGAAGGCATCAAATGGTTGGTAACTGCTTACGCACGACTAGAGAAACTGTAAGGCTTGACCAAAACTCATACCAATCGTAGTAAATAACTGGTCATTCTAGCTTGTTAAAATACTCGATAACTGCGTTGCAATTTTTGATTGTAGAAAAACTACTTATCGAAAAATTGCGCCTTGTTCTCAAGCATTTTCCCTACGCTATTTCTGATCACTTATTTACTGTGATTGGTATCATCAACTTAAGAGCTGCTTCGGCGGCTCTTTTTGTTTGTGCAGTTTTGGTGTCGCTAACGTAGGAAAAAATGGAATGATAAATGGATTTCGAAAGCGCGATTTAACTATACCGTTTGAAGTGAAAGGTGGGCGTTGTGGGTGAATGTCTGCTTTCAGAAGAGCTGCTAAGAAAAACTTTAGGCAAAGAAAAACCCCGAGGGCTTGCGCCCATCGGGGTTATAGTCTTACTCGCAGCAATCCGGCTACTAAGAGTGCTCCATGCATCTAATCCATGATAGTGTGCTGAATCCGTCAGCTTAATCCTTACGTCGCCTTCCTAGCGGTGTCCTTAATGACCTTATCCTGGTCTGCTAACTATCCTCGTTAGCTCTCATCACTTGTTCCCTGAGCGGTGTCCCTGACATCATCCTGATGTTCAAATCCTTGCCTCGTCCAGAGGTGTCCATTTCCCGTCCTTAGTAGCAACCATCCTAGTCACTATTGATTCCGTTCAATGTCCAATTTTGCAATCCATGCCCGACTATTCATCCTGAATAACCGTTTCTTCTTCCTGAAGTTCACCAAGTCCGTGGTGTTTCCTGTTCCGTGTCAGCATCCTTCCGACAGGTTTAATATTACGTGTTTAACGATTTCCAACAACGGGCTAATCTCACATTTTTTAACTCTCTTAGCGTTCAAAAAAGATACATGAGTATCAAATTCAATGGCTTATGCTCTTTGCTGTACGGTTTTACCATTAAAAAAGAGAGGTTTGCTCAACCCTTTGTGAGAGATCTCGCACAAGGGGTCGAGCGAAAGACTCTTACTGCCCGATAGCGGCACCTTCACGTCTTGGATCCGCAGCGCCTTCAAGACCGTCTTTTGTTATTCGTATCGCATGCAGACCAGAGTTCAAATCCCGAACATCGGTTTTAAAGCCCATCTTCTCCAGAGCAGGCTTTAAGCCCTCTGCGGCGGTACCTTGCTCAATATCTAAGGTGCCAAAACGGTTCAGCAATCGTGGCTGATTAATCGCGCTTTGGATGTCCATATCCCATTGCGTGTGGGCGATAATGGCTTGTGCGACGTAACCAATAATGCGGCTGCCACCCGGTGAGCCAATTGCCATGTAAGGCTTGTCATCCTTCATCATAATGGTTGGTGCCATAGATGAACGTGGGCGTTTGCCCGGTTCTAATCGGTTTGCGATTGGCACACCATCTTGATGCGTGCGGAAAGAGAAATCGGTCAGTTCGTTATTGAGCAAGAAGCCGCGTACCATCAAGCGTGAGCCAAAGGCGTTCTCGATGGTTGTTGTCATTGAAACCACATTGCCTTGCTTATCGACGATATTGAAATGGCTGGTGGAAGGCAGCTCGATCGATTGGTCCATGCTTAAGTTCATGGCGTGCGACCAAGGAGGATTACCGGCTTCAGCCTTACTCAAGGCTTTACCGACTTGAATGAGCTCAGCACGTTGTTTGAGATAATCTTTATCAAGCAAGCCTTCGGTTGGCATTGGCACATAATCTTGGTCAGCCATGTACTTACCGCGATCCGCAAACGCAAGGCGCGATGCATCGGCGATCACTTGCCATGATTTTGCGCTTTCGGCTCCCCAACCTTTAAGATCGTATTGCTCGGTGATCGCGAGAATCTGTCCAACCGTCAATGCGCCAGAGCTAGGTGGTCCCATGCCGCAGATATCATAGCTTTGATAAGCCGCACAAACCGGCTCACGTTGCTTGATTTGGAACGCATCAAAGTCAGGTTGTGCCAATACGCCAGGATTGCCCGGTGCACTCTGTACTGTCTTGATGATGTCTGTGGCGATATCGCCTTGATAGAAAGCTTTTGCCCCTTGCTCTGCAATTGCCGTCAGAGTTTGCGCGTATTCAGGGTTCTTCAACAACGTGCCTTCGGCTTTTGGTGAGCCATCTGGATTGAAGAAGTAAGCCTTAGTCGCAGGGAAGCGAGATAGGCGCTTGGCATCTTTTTCAATCAGACTCGCGAGGCGAGGACTAACTTCGAAACCTTGTTCAGCCAAGGTAATTACGGGTTGGATGATCTTTTTCCATTCCAACTTGCCGTATTTCTGGTGCGTGTCCCACAGCAGTTTCACTGTACCAGGAGTGGCAACGGAGCGCCCGCCGACAACCGCATCGTAAAATTGTAGGGGTTGTCCTTTTTCGTCTAAAAAGAGTTTCGGCGTCGCGGCGAGCGGTGCGGTTTCGCGTCCATCATACGTAGTCAGTTTTTGTTTCTCACTGTCCCAATACACTAAGAAGGCACCGCCACCAATACCTGATGATTGCGGCTCTACCAAGCCCAGCATCAATTGTACGGCAACCATGGCATCAATAGCATTGCCCCCTTGTGCAAGAACATCCGCCCCGGCTTGGGTTGCAAGTGGGTTGGCTGCTGTGACCATATAACCTTTGGCTTTGACCAATTGCTTTTGCTCGAAGCCAGTACTGTGCTCCGGTGCAACCGCATCTGCTGCTTGGTTAGCAAAGGCTGAGGTAGATAAGACGAGTGGGGAAGTAAGAAAAAGACCCGTGGTCACGAGTCGGTTGAACGTCCAATGCATGATGACTCTCCATGTTGCCAGTTTTGTGCTTTGAGCTTGGCAGTTATGGAGAGTCACGTCGAGTCAGCAATCTTAGAAATGTCGATTGTGCTACGCTTTTAAATCAGTACTTTATCCGATAAAAGTATTGATAGTTTGGTATAGAATACTGCCGCCCACTAGAGTAAATACCACGCCGCATAGACCGTCGATGTAGATACCCGCTTGTTGCAATTTACGCTGTAAGCGCTGTGTCGACAGCATCCATGCAAGGCTAGAGAACCAGAATAGCGACAAGCCAAACAGGATGACCAGTGCAATACCTTTGCCAGTAATCGACATACCTGCTGGGACTAAACTCGACATCAAACTGACAAAGAACACCAGGGCTTTTGGGTTAAGAATGTTGGTCGCAAACCCTTTAGCAAACGCTTGACGCTTATTGCTGATCACTAGGTTATTTTGCTTCTTAGGTTGATCCGTCAGTGGGTTTTGGATCATCGAGATCACGGCACGCAATGCGCCAATTCCTAAGTAGAGCAGGTAACTACCACCGAGCAGTTGTACCACGGAATACAGCACTGGGTGTTGGTGGACGACAAAACTCACACCTGTCAGGCTGAACAAAGAGTGCAGCAAGATACCGACGGACAATCCCAACGCAATGTACAAGCCAGTTTGACGACCATGACGCGTCGCATTTTGTACGACCAGCGCAAAGTCCGGACCTGGACTCATTAGGGCAATAAAGTGAATGCTGGCGAGTGTCAGCAATATGGTGGATTCATTCATAACACATCTCAAATTTAACCAATTCGGCTATTGTCGTGGTAAGTCACCTGTGGCGCTTGTAAAAAACTGACAGCTTTCTCGGTAAATGAAATTAACGAGCCACTTGAGAAGGGGAAACGCCGTAGGTCTGTTTAAACGCTTTGCTGAAATGCGCTTGATCGTAGAAACCGATCTGGTGGGCGACGTCGGTACCACATTGACCAGCTTGCAGTAACTTCATGCCTTGTTCGAGGCGCAGGCGTGCGAACCATGCATAAGGCGTCATGCCAGTTTGCGCTTTAAAGTGGCGCTGGAACTGCGTTGGGCTCAGTTGGCACAGCTCTGATAGCGAATCCAAACGCACCGCTTGGTCGAGGTTCGCCATTAGATAATCTTTTAACGTTCCAAGTGATTGATTTCCTAATGGCACCACTTTTTGTCGCTCAAGCGATCCGTAGCGATCAAAAAGCTGGTTAAATCCTTCAAAAGGAAGGCAATCTTTGGTGAGTTGGCTGAGGTTTTCACGACGAAGTAGCCCGTGTAAGTTACTAAGTTGTGAAAATATCTGTGGATCCGAGATGATCAGCTCGTTGAAGTGTATTATTTGACCGTTTTGCTTAAGATCAGCCAGATCGCTCAATAGGAGAGGTTCGATCGCAAACACATTTACTTCGTAGCCACTCTCGAGCTTAGATTGCCCGTCGTGCAGCTCATCCGGCGGCATAATCACAATTTGCCCGTGACCAACTTGGTGGTTGTTACCTTGATATTGGAACTTCTGCGCACCATGCGTGATCAGGCCGAGATGAAAATCCAGATGGTAATGCCTTTGAAAAGCAAATTTCTGGTATTTCGCCTCTATTAGACTCAAGTTGTCATGGTCGGTTGCGTAGTACTGAATATGTTCCATTAAACAAAAAAAAGCTTGGTCACATTATGACCAAGCTTATCTGGCAATTTCTAACTTGTCTTGTAAAAAACGATCACTGTGGCTGAACGATTCGGCGTGAGCGACGGTTATTACGTAATCCATCAAAGCTAAACACGACTAGTGCTCCCCAAATAAAGACGAAAGTGATCGCTTTATCCATGGTAAAGGGTTCGCCATACATCAATACTGCAAGTAAAAACATTAAGCTTGGGCCTATATATTGGAAAAAGCCCAAAGTCGATAATTTGAGTCTTGTTGCTGCACCCGTAAAGCACAGCAGTGGCAGGGTTGTTATAACCCCAGCAGCGATCAACAAACTATTTAACGTAAGTGGATTCGTAAGCATATTTGAGGTTGGTGTATCGGCAATAAAAAGCAAATAAACAGCGGCCACCGGCAGCAGAAGTAATGTCTCGATAAACAAGCCAGTTTTTGCATCGACACTGACTTTCTTTCTTAATAAGCCATAAAAGCCGAAGCTCATTGCTAACGCCATCGCAACAACAGGTACGGAGCCAAATACAATCAGTTGAACGAGTACGCCACAACCTGCCAATACAACCGCGAACCACTGTAATTTGCGCAGTCGCTCTCCCAAAAATACCATGCCGAGCAAGACATTGATTAATGGGTTAATGTAATAACCTAAGCTGGCGTCGAGCATATGATTCGAGTTTACCGCCCAAATGAAAATCAACCAATTGCCGCCAATTAACATGGAACTTGCGATCAGGTAAGCGATTTTCGTTTTGTCTTTCGCGATGTGGTAAGCCGAGCGCCAGTGACGGCCAAAATGGAGGAGTGCAGCAAGCAAAAAGAAAGACCATATCACTCGGTGGCTTAGAATTTCCAAAGGAGATACTTGTGCGATGGACTTAAAGTACATCGGCGCAATGCCCCACATGGTATACGCACCAATCGCTAGCAAGATGCCTTGCCGCGCGCGTTGTTGTTCGTCTTCTGGTGTCATGAAGTGTCACCTAATTGTGTGTTTTATAGAGCAGAAAATCAGTATACGAGTCGTGATGCGAAACACCTAACAATTTGCGGTTTTATTCACCATGAAACCCCATTACAATGTGCCCTCACTTTGTGTGCCAGTGGTATGCATAAGCACCTCTTTTTTAAGACCCAATCTGAGACTTTTCATGACCTCGACCTTGTTAGCCGAACAATCTGATTCGCCTGTAACGCCTCAACGTGTGTTGGAGGATGTGTTTGGTTACCAAGAGTTCCGTGATGGTCAGCAGTTGGTGATTGATGCTGCGGTAGAAGGTCGCGACAGCTTAGTTATCCTGCCTACGGGTGGCGGTAAGTCGCTGTGTTATCAAATTCCTGCTTTGGTTCGCTCTGGCATTACTTTGGTCATTTCTCCGCTTATCTCGCTGATGAAGGACCAAGTGGACCAGCTTAAAGCCAACGGTGTAGCGGCTGAGTGCATTAACTCGACCATGCCTCGTGAAGAGCTGCTCAGCGTGTATAACCGCATGCACACTGGTCATCTTAAGTTGGTGTACGTCTCGCCAGAACGCGTATTGATGCGTGATTTCATTGAGCGCTTGGAAAACTTGCCGCTATCGATGATTGCTGTCGATGAAGCGCATTGTATTTCCCAGTGGGGACACGATTTCCGTCCAGAATATGCCGCGCTTGGTCAACTTAAGCAGCAGTTTTCCCATGTGCCATTTATGGCGCTGACGGCGACGGCGGATGATGCAACGCGCCGAGATATTCTTGAGCGTCTGCAACTGAATAATCCAGAGGTTTACCTAGGCAGCTTCGACCGTCCTAACATTCGCTACAACTTAGTTGAGAAGCACAAGCCGGTTTCGCAAATCGTTCGTTATCTGGAAACCCAAAAGGGTAACTGCGGCATCATCTATTGTGGTAGCCGTAAGAAAGTTGAGATGGTGACCGAGAAGCTGTGCAACAACCACATTCGTGCTGCTGGTTATCACGCAGGTATGGACGCTGATGAGCGCGCTTACGTTCAAGAAGCTTTCCAACGTGATGACATCCAAATTGTAGTGGCGACCGTGGCATTCGGTATGGGCATCAACAAACCAAACGTGCGTTTTGTGGTTCACTTTGATATCCCGCGCAACATCGAGTCTTACTACCAGGAAACGGGTCGTGCAGGGCGTGATGGTTTACCTGCAGAAGCGATGATGTTGTATGACCCAGCGGACATCAGTTGGCTGCGCCGTATGTTGGATGAGAAAGACGATGGTCCACAGAAGCAGGTGGAAACCCACAAACTGAATGCGATGAGTGCCTTTGCTGAGGCGCAGACTTGTCGTCGTCAGGTGCTATTGAATTACTTTGGTGAGTATCGTGAGAAGCCATGTGGCAACTGCGATATTTGCTTAGATCCACCGAAGCACTTTGATGCAACAGAAGAAGCACGTAAGGCGTTGTCTTGTGTGTACCGTGTTAATCAAAGCTTTGGTATGGGTTACGTGGTAGAAGTGCTACGTGGCATGCAAAATATTCGTGTACGTGAAAACGGGCACGATAAGATTTCTACCTACGCGATAGGGCGCGATCACAGCCACGATTACTGGGTGAGTATCTTCCGTCAATTAATCCACAAAGGGCTGTTGTTCCAAAACATCACGCGTAACTCAACGCTGCAACTTACCGAAGAAGCGCGTCCGCTGCTACGTGGCGATGTGACTCTGGAGTTAGCGGTTCCACGTTTAGACACTGCAGCACGTGCGGCGAAATCAGATAAACTGACCAGCAAGAACTACGACAAAAAGCTGTTTGCTAAGTTACGTAAGCTGCGTAAGTCGATTGCTGATGAAGATGGTTTGCCACCATACGTGGTCTTTAGTGATGCGACTCTGATTGATATGGCGGAAATTCTGCCAACGTCTTACGGCGAAATGCTGGCAGTTAGCGGCGTTGGTCAGCGCAAACTAGAGAAGTACGCCGACCCATTCCTCGATTTGATTCAAGAACACATTACTCACCACGGATAAGGAACCAAGATGCAAAAGGAATTTGGCTTAGCGGACTACATGGCACAAGAAGGGCGCTTAATCATTACCGCGCCGAGCTTTGACCTTGATAGTTTTCCTGCCTTAGGTGAGCGTTTAGTCGGCTTGCTTTCTGCTACTGTGGTGGAAAAGCAGTGGGATGCGGACATTCACTCTTGGCTGATCGATTTTGAAGGTTGCCGACTGTTTATGAAAGCAGAGCATTACAGCGAAGCGATTTGGTTTGAAGCTTTAGCGATTGAAGAGAGCAGGGAAGAGTTGGATTATCTTGCAGGATTGTTCCAGCGCGGTTTCTAAAAATAGAATTTTTCTTGAAAGGGTGTTTCACATGAAACACCCTTTTTTATGCTCAAACGTTTGCGTAAAACAGACGACTTGCGGCGAAAAGTGGTTAATGTATAATCGCCCACCGCTTCGCTCAGAATGAGCCAAGCCAGTTTATTTTTCATTTTACATTGTTGGTAAGAGCCACTTTATTCAGTGACTCGATTTGGGTTCCCTCACCCCCAAACCAAACTAAAAAGGTATCGCATGAGTAACTTTACCCCTGCGCAGCAGCGCAACGCCCTTATCTATCTGGTTCTATTCCACCTAGTCATTATTGCATCTAGCAATTACCTAGTTCAGCTACCGTTTACTATTTTCGGTTTCCATACCACTTGGGGGGCATTCACTTTCCCATTTATCTTCTTAGCGACTGACTTAACTGTGCGTATTTTCGGAGCTCAGTTGGCGCGTAAGATCATCTTCTTAGTGATGTTGCCTGCGTTGGCTGTGTCTTACTTCTTATCGGTGGTGTTCTTCGAAGGTCAATTCCAAGGTTTTGGTCACCTAGGGGAATTTAACTTATTCGTTGCTCGTATCGCGATTGCTAGTTTCATGGCGTACCTACTTGGTCAGATCATGGATGTGCACGTGTTCAACCGCTTACGTCAAATGAAGCAATGGTGGGTGGCACCAACGTGTTCAACGCTTTTTGGTAATGCACTTGATACCATCGCTTTCTTCGCCATTGCGTTCTACCAAAGCCCAGATCCATTTATGGCGGAGCATTGGACGGAAATCGCGCTGGTGGATTACGGCTTCAAACTGATTATCAGTCTTGGTCTGTTCGTTCCTATGTATGGCGTACTACTGAATTACCTAATTAAGAAGCTGACTGCGGTGAACCCTGACTTTAAGGTGACGACAAGCGTTCAGTCTTAATATCAGTGGGAACCCCGAAAGCCGCTTGCTTAAATCAAGCGGCTTTTTTGTACCTGCTTACTGGGATTTAGAGGGTTTTGTACAGCGTGGAGAGCAATTAGATCATGGGTGTCCAAAAGCTCCCTAAGCTGTACGAAGGTAAAAATGAGCAATAAAAAAGTCCCGAGTGAGACCTTTTTATCGAAGTTACGGAACGTAGAGGAAGCTAGTTGGTGAAATGGCTAACGGAGCATCTTCTCAATCAAAATGGCTTTTTGCGCATCGAAGGCGCCAAGTTGCAGGCCGTTCTCCCAACTGATGCTTTGATTGAACATCGCCAGCATCAAACCGACACTGCGTTGATTGGCGTCCTGCCAGCAATCAGATTCGCTGTACTCTCCATCATTTATCGCGTTGCCATTAACGAGAATGGGCTCGAAACGCCATTTTTCGCCGACACGGTAGTAGCCTTTGCTGGTTAAGGTCTGGTTGGATTGAATCGTTAGATTGTGCTCGATGCCCGGCTCACCTGCTAATTCAAATACAAACATTAGCTGGTGGTCGCCACATTGCAGCTCAACGATCAGTTGGCCGTTTTCCTCAATCAGTGTTGACTGAGAGTAGTCTCCGAAGCAGTGCAGCAACCAAGAGATAGGGTGGCTAGCTGTTTCAAGAAACCACTCTTTGAGTGTGAAGGTGCCCGGTAGGTTAACTTGGGTAACTAGATTGACCACACAAGGTTGGGTTTGCGAAGTGAGCCACTCCTCTATCGTCTTGGCGGTATTTAGCTGAGCAAAGGCGTAATTAACCAATAGGTTGGAGTTCGGTTGCTGCCAGTGAGTGATGTCGAAATTCAATCCCACCAATGGCTTTTCACAAATTAGCTTGGTTGAACCTAACTTCTTAATTATCTCTGCATGAGTATGCGCAGGTGTCGCGATTGTCACTACATCAAGTTGCTTGAGTGCACTGATGTTCGTTTCTGCCTTTGGGATTGCTTCTTCACTGCACGCTTGTTGAAGAGGTTCTATTTGGTTGGCGCATAACGTCGTGACCGATACACCATTGTTTCGATAGTGGGGAATGTGTGTCCGTCCCCAGTTGATTCCTATGATGCCAGCTTGTTGGATTTGCTTTGGCTTGTTGAAACGTTCACTCAATGGCGGCAAGGCAATTCGTTCATCGGTTAAACGTTGGTCATGGTGATAGTCATTGCTTGGCAGCACTTGCCATGGCTTGTTGTAATGCTGCTTGAGTGCACAAACGAGTTCGTAGAAATTCCACTTATCCTTTAAGTTGCTATCAAGGTGATATAAGCCGGCTTCGTTCCGCTCAATAAGCTGCAAAAAGGCGAGTGCAGTATCGTCCATATGAGAAGTCGCGGGATACCAAGCTGTGCTAGCGGTAATAACGCCGTTCTCTTCATGTTGGCAGTCGAGATGCGCCAACATGTTATTGCCTTCTGCTTGGTGATGGAGTTGCCAACCGATTCGAGCAATCATCGCATCTGGATTTGCTTGCCAGATTGCATCTTCACAACGAACTTTGTATTTGCCGTATTCGTCTTGGGTGTTTCTTTCTTCAAAGATGCCATAAGGCCCATTTTTTGTGGCATCAAATACCATTGCTGTACTGACAAAGAGGTAAGGAATATTATGGCGTTTGCATTGCTCACCAAGCCACGCTGCCCACTCTTCACTTCCCATCGCCATATGGCACACCGCATTGATGTGGTGTTGCTGCCAAAATTGTTCACTTTGCTGTAGATCATCCGGCGGGATTTGGTGGTGATTCCACTCCAATATGTTCCAGCCGCGTAGGTGAAACTGATGAGCGACTTTTGGGGCGAGGGTGCCAGTTAAGCCAGTCATTAAAACGGTTTTCATGATGGTGCATCTTGGTTGGCTAAATTGTGTTTATCAATAAAGCATGGCTGTTTTTCGATGTAGAGCGGAGAAGCTGAGATTTTTGCTGGGCAGCACGTTTTGTAGGGGAAGTAGATGCAAAAAAGCCCAAGCGAACGCCTGGGCTTTAGTATTGTAAGGCAGTGATATTCGCTTATTTTGCTACGATATTTAATGGCCAGCCGATGTCTGTCTGACGGTTGGATTCAATTTCCAACTCAGCCGCAGTCAGTGGGTTTTTCTCTAGCCATTGCGCATCAATGTGTAACGTTAGATTGTCGCCTTCAACCGTTAAAGTCACATTTGGCTCTAGATCAGGATTGCGACGATGGCTGAGCAGAACCGCAAGACGCAACAGTCTCAATACTCGTTTGGCACTTGAGCCTGATAATGCATGCTGCTCAGGTAAAGAAGTGAGCTGTTCGCGATAGCGACGAGCCACTTCACCAATAAAGAACTTCTGTGCGCGCGTGTAACCAGGCAGTTCCAAATTCTGTAGCAAGTAAGCACTATGCTCTCCGCCTGTTTTGAAATCGATAGTTAAGCCAATTTCATGCAGTTTTGCGGCGGTCTCGAGTAATATCTTGCCCTGAGGCTCTGTAATCCACTCATCGCCCCCAGCTTGCTGTAAAAGCGTGTGTGCCAGAGTAGCGACTTGTTCGCCGTATTGGTGATCGAGCTGATAGCGATTTTGTACGCTAGCGATAGTGCGGGCACGAATGTCTTCTTGACGAAGCTCTTCAACCATCTCATACACTAAGCCTTCGCGTAGTGCGCCGCCAGCCAGTGTCATAGCATCGATTTCAAGCAATTCAAAAACGGCAATCAAAATAGAGAGGCCACTAGGGAACACTAATGCACGCTCAAGTGTTAAGCCTTCAATATCGAGCTCTTCCAAGTGATCAGCAAGCATTGCCTGCTTTTGCAAACGCTTAAGTTTGGAGTGAGTGATTACTTCGTCCATGCCTTGCGCCAGCATTATCTCTTGCAATGCCTGAACAGTGCCTGATGCACCAACACACACATCCCAACCAATTTCTGTATAACGTTCTAAAATCGGCTGGATGGTCTGTTTCGCCCCTTCAATTGCCGCGTCAAAGTTACGAGCATTCAATTGACGATCTTTAAAGAAGTTTTCAAGCCAAGTCACGCAGCCCATTTTTAAGCTGGTCAGTGCTTTGGCTTCGAAACCTTCACCGATAATCAGTTCGGTACTTGCTCCACCGATATCGACTACAAGGCGACGACCACTACCGCCAGAGGTGTGAGCGACACCTTTATAGATAGTGGCTGCTTCTTCTTCACCAGTAATCACTTCGATAGGCTGGCCTAGAATTTGGTTAGCCTTTTCTAAAAACACATCTACATTGGTCGCGGTACGTAATGTTGCAGTACCGACGATGCGAATGTTTTGTTTAGGAATGTCCTGCAAGCGTTCCGCAAATAGACTTAAGCAGTCCCATCCTCGCTGCATAGCTTCCATACTAAGAGAATTATGTTCATCTAAGCCCGCTGCTAGACGAACTTTGCGCTTAATTTTAGCCATTGTTTGAACGCTGCCATCGATGTGACGCACAACGAGCATGTGAAAACTGTTCGACCCGAGGTCGATGGCGGCATATAGCGGTGATGATCCTGCTTGACTCATAAAACGAACTCAGTTTCCTATTACGATTGTTTTGGTGCCGATTGACGCGGTTGGCGTGGACGACGTCCCTGCGGCTTACGGTTACCAGAACCAGAGCGGGTACCGCCAGTATTCGTGCGGCGCTGTTGGTTGCGTGGTGCACGCATACGAATCGGAGCCGGTAGATCTTGAATCAGTGCCGACGAATCGTACTCTGAAACTGGGATTGTATGCTCAATGTATTCTTCGATTGCTGGTAGGTTAACCGCGTACTCTTCACAAGCAAAACTGATCGAATGACCGCTCGCACCAGCGCGACCAGTACGGCCAATACGGTGAACATAATCTTCACAGTCGTCAGGAAGGTCGTAGTTGAAAACGTGCGTTACCTGAGGAATATGCAAACCACGCGCTGCAACGTCAGTTGCAACTAAGATGTCGACATCACCTTTGGTGAATTGCTCAAGAATCTTCTCACGCTTCTTCTGCGGTACATCGCCAGTAAGAAGGCCTACACGGTGTCCATCGGCAGCCAAATGACCCCAAACCGATTCACACTTATGCTTGGTATTGGCAAAAATGATAGCGCGATCTGGCCACTCTTCTTCAATTAGTGTTTGAAGCAGCGCCATTTTGTCTTCATTCGAAGGATAGAAAAGCTCTTCCTGGATACGGTGGCCAGTTTTTTGTTCTGGTTCGACAACGACATGCTCAGGAGTATTCATGTGTTCGAATGCCAGTTCTTGAACGCGGTAAGAGAGCGTAGCTGAGAACAGCATGTTCAAACGCTCTTTTGGTTCTGGCATACGACGGAACAAGAAGCGAATGTCTTTAATAAAGCCAAGATCGAACATGCGGTCGGCTTCGTCCAGAACAACAGCTTGAATGTTGTTGAGGTTAAATACGCGCTGTTTGTAGAAATCGATGATACGGCCTGTTGTTCCGATCAGAATATCTACGCCGTCTTGCAGTTTGGCAAGTTGCTTGTCGTAGCTTTCACCACCGTAAGCTAGAGCGGTTTTTAGACCTGTGCTTTCAGTTAATGATTCTGCATCATTGTAAATCTGAATAGCGAGCTCACGTGTTGGCGCCATAATAATTGCGCGTGGCTGTGTAGGCTTACGACCTTCATGTTCCGGAGTCGTCAGAAGGTGGTTGAACGTAGCAGTAAGAAACGCGAGCGTTTTACCAGTACCCGTTTGGGCCTGGCCTGCGATGTCTTGGCCGGTGAGCAGGACCGGCAACGCCAAGGCTTGGATAGGGGTACAAAATTCGAACCCTTTTTTGTCCAATCCTTCAATAACTTGGGGCTTTAAGCCCAAATCGGCGAACTTTTGCTCTGTGATATGCGTCTTTTTCATGGCTATAGAATATCAGCTAAAGCTTGCAATACGAAAGTAAATACATTCCAATAGGGCATCTAATTACTGGTTATCATCCAACCAGTTTCGAAAAACACATTGGAGTGGAAGATGAGTGATAAGATTTTGCAGCTAACTGATGACGGTTTTGAAAACGATGTAATCAACGCTGCAGGCCCGGTTCTAGTGGATTTTTGGGCAGAATGGTGTGGTCCTTGTAAAATGATCGCTCCTATTTTGGACGAAATCGCAGACGAGTACGAAGGCAAACTCACTATCGGTAAACTAAACATCGACCATAACGCAGGTACACCACCTAAGTTTGGTATTCGCGGCATTCCAACGCTATTACTATTTAAAGATGGTAACGTAGCGGCAACGAAAGTAGGTGCTCTGTCTAAAACTCAACTAAAAGAGTTCCTAGACGCAAACTTATAATCACCAAGTGATTACAGATAAAACCGTGCAAAGTTACAATGCACGGTTTTGTTTTTCTAACTCTGGACTAGAATACTAATTAGTGCTAACTTATCGCGCGTTAATTGAACAAATTTCTCTTCTTGGTCGATCCTGAGACCAAATCCATCTTAACTAGAAAACAGATCTTATTTTGACTAAACAAGAATCCACCACCATGAACCTTACCGAACTGAAGAACAGACCTGTGTCTGACCTTGTAAAACTGGGCGAAAGCTTAGGATTAGAGAACCTAGCTCGCTTAAGAAAACAAGACATCATCTTCGCGATTTTAAAAGCGCACGCGAAAGGCGGCGAAGACATCTTTGGCGATGGGGTTCTGGAAATTCTGCAAGACGGCTTTGGTTTCCTACGCAGTGCAGATAGTTCATACCTTGCGGGTCCGGACGATATCTACGTATCACCAAGTCAGATTCGTCGCTTTAACCTACGTACTGGTGACTCTATCGCTGGTAAAATTCGTCCACCAAAAGACGGTGAACGTTACTTTGCCCTTCTAAAAGTCAATACCGTTAACGACGATAAACCAGACAACGCCCGTAACAAGATCCTATTTGAAAACCTTACCCCTCTACATGCGAATGAGCGCATGGTGATGGAGCGTGGTAACGGTTCAACAGAAGACATTACAGCACGTGTTTTAGACTTGGCATCGCCAATCGGTAAAGGTCAACGTGGTCTGATTGTTGCTCCGCCTAAAGCGGGTAAAACAATGCTTCTGCAAAACATCGCGCAAAGCATCGCGTACAACCACCCAGAGTGTGAGTTGATGGTTCTTCTTATCGACGAACGTCCAGAAGAAGTAACCGAGATGCAACGCCTAGTTAAAGGTGAAGTGGTTGCGTCGACTTTCGATGAGCCAGCATCTCGTCACGTACAAGTAGCGGAAATGGTGATCGAGAAAGCAAAACGTCTTGTTGAACATAAGAAAGACGTGGTTATCTTGCTTGACTCTATCACTCGTCTAGCTCGTGCTTACAACACCGTAGTGCCTTCATCAGGTAAAGTACTAACAGGTGGTGTGGATGCAAACGCATTACATCGTCCTAAGCGTTTCTTCGGTGCTGCACGTAACGTAGAAGAAGGCGGCAGCCTAACTATCATCGCAACGGCACTAGTAGATACTGGTTCTAAAATGGATGAAGTTATCTACGAAGAGTTCAAGGGTACAGGTAACATGGAACTGCACTTGAACCGTAAGATTGCTGAGAAGCGTGTATTCCCTGCGATTGACTTCAACCGCTCAGGTACACGTCGTGAAGAGCTACTGACGAAGACTGACGAACTACAGAAGATGTGGATTCTGCGTAAGATCGTTCACCCAATGGGCGAAATCGACGCAATGGAATTCCTAATCGATAAGCTAGCGATGACGAAGACCAACGATGAGTTCTTCGATGCGATGCGTCGTCAATAGTCTCAGATAAGTTATTCTGCGAAAAGCCACCGTATATCGGTGGCTTTTTTATTGCTTTCTCCCGATAGAAGTATCAGAATGAAGGAAATGTTATCGGGAGGTTAACATGCAACAAGGAATGTTGTCGTCATTACTCCTGAGCTTGTCACTTATCACTCTACCTGCGACATTATCTGCCAAGGAAATGCATGAGTCTGTAGTAGAGCAGTGGCTTCAGGATACTCAAATACAGGCTAAAGTCTCTGAACTGCTTGATTACGCTGTCAGAGATGAAGTCGACTCGCTTAAATTTGCCCTTGATAGACTTGCTTTGCCTCAACAAGAGGTGGTGCGCTTTCAATTATTGGAAAAGCTTGAAAAGCAAGATGTGATTCTCACGCCTCGAATGGCTCTGTTTGTTGAGTCCCAGATCCGTATGACCCCGACTTATCAAGTGTTAGAGCGAGGTGATGGGTATGAATTTAGTGTACCCGCTTTTAACTTTCCCGTTATTGCGAGTCGCTTGATTAAGCGTTGGAAACAAGACCAAAGTACCTTGGACTTTGTCTTACAAGCTGAACGAAGAGAGCTTAACTTAAAGCAATGGCTTACAGGGCCATCTCAACAAGCTCAAGCACGTGAAGCGCTTTTGATTCGAGAGTTAGACAGCTTATCACCCAATGCACTTGCTGCATTAACGGCCCAGTTAACCAAAGCAAATGTGACCAGTTGGTTACCATCGACGGCCGTGATAGTCAGGTTGGCACAAGTTAGTCAGGATGAGGAAGTGTACAACTTACTCTGGCGGATGAAAGCTGATTACAACAGCCAGTCCGAACTTGAGCGTTTAGCTGCGGTTGGAGACGTTTTTTCCATTCAGCAATTGATGAATGCCACAGTTAACCCATCACTCAAGCCAGAAGCTATTAGTCTACTTACAAAATCTAATCCTCTATCTCCGCAAGTAAAGCAGTTTCTAGTTAGAAAAATGGCGTTATCAGAAGAAGCAACCATGGTTGCTCGAGAGCTTGCTCAACAAGGGCATCAAACCTGGTTGGAAGAGTTAGTATCTTCGAACCATCAGATAAAGACTCGGCAGATTGAACAAGTATTAAAGTAATCTGGCTCACATACCCACACAAAATAGGAGGATCTTAGCGTCCTCCTATTTGTTATACTGCGGACAGTTTAATCAGCCAGCATGAAGGCCTATGAGTTTTAAGGATTTACGCGAATTTATCGACCACCTAGAACAGAAAGGTCGACTTAAACGCATCACTCACCCTGTCGATCCCGCTTATGAAATGACAGAAATCAGCGACCGCACCTTGCGTGCTGGTGGACCTGCGCTGTTGTTTGAGAACCCAATCGGCTACGACGTACCTGTTTTGACTAACCTGTTTGGTACACCAGAGCGTGTCGCAATCGGTATGGGACGTGAAGATGTTAAAGAATTAAGAGAAGTCGGTAAGCTGCTGGCTTATTTAAAAGAACCTGAGCCACCAAAAGGCTTCAAAGAAGCTTTAGAAAAACTGCCAGTGTTCAAACAAGTATTGAACATGCCGGCTAAGCGTTTACGTAAAGCACCATGCCAAGACATTGTTTGGCAAGGTGATGAAGTCGACTTGGATAAAATTCCGGTAATGAGCTGCTGGGCAGAAGATGTAGCGCCGCTGCTTACTTGGGGCTTAACCGTAACCAAAGGTCCAAATAAGAAACGTCAGAACCTAGGCATTTACCGTCAGCAGAAAATTGCCAAGAACAAAATCATCATGCGTTGGTTAGCCCATCGTGGTGGTGCGCTTGATCTGCGCGATTGGATGGAAACCAACCCAGGTAAACCTTTCCCAGTTTCGGTCGCGTTTGGTGCAGACCCAGCAACCATTCTTGGCGCAGTAACACCAGTGCCAGATACGCTATCGGAATACGCATTTGCAGGTTTGCTACGTGGAAGCAAAACGGAAGTCGTGAAGTCAGTCAGCAACGATTTGGAAGTGCCAGCGAGCGCGGAAATCGTGATGGAAGGCTATATCGACCCGAACGAGTTTGCTGATGAAGGTCCTTACGGTGACCACACTGGCTACTATAACGAAAAAGAAAAGCACCACGTATTTACTATTACGCACATTACTATGCGTAAAGACCCTATTTATCACAGCACCTACACAGGTCGTCCGCCAGATGAACCTGCTGTATTGGGTGTGGCATTAAACGAAGTGTTTGTGCCTATTCTGCAAAAGCAATTCCCAGAGATTGAAGACTTTTATCTTCCGCCAGAAGGTTGTTCGTACCGAATGGCCGTCGTCACCATGAAGAAGCAGTACCCAGGACATGCCAAGCGCGTAATGATGGGCGTGTGGTCTTTCTTACGTCAATTCATGTATACCAAGTTTGTTATTGTGTGCGATGAATCGGTAAACGCACGAGATTGGAATGATGTCGTGAAAGCCATGTCAGAGCATTTGGATCCTGTACGTGATACCTTGATGATAGATAACACGCCAATCGACTCGCTCGACTTTGCTTCACCAGTGGTTGGGCTTGGCTCCAAAATGGGCTTGGATGCGACCATTAAATGGGATGCCGAGCTGGCGACGCGAACCGAGGTCACTGAGCGAGACAGCAAAGCGATTACCGAAGCAGAACTAAATGAGTTGAAACAGCAACGCCCTGAGATTGTTGACGTCTATCTTCCAGTTACAGCAAACAACCAATTTGCTGTCGTGACTATGAAGAAAGACCAAGCTGGTCAATCCCAAGAATTGATGGAACATCTATGGGGCTTCTTTGCTCAGTACACGGATAACAAATTCATCATTTTGTGCGACGATGACGTTAATGCACGAGATTGGAATGACATCATTTGGGCGGTGACAACTCGAATGGACCCAGATAGAGACACGATTCAAGTGCTTGGTAAGACTGAGAGTTCATCCAAATTAGGACTGGATGCGACCAACAAGTTCGAATCTGAAGTCACGCGCGAGTGGGGTACGCCTATCAAAAAAGATCCTAAACTTGTGGCTAAAGTCGATGAGATTTGGGACCAGTTAGGTATTCTATGAGTCATCAAGTCCACCTTCTACCAATGGACGTTACATTCCAAGTAAAAGAAGGGGAGACGGTGTTGGAAGCTGCGCTCAACAACAATATTCGCTTCCCACACCGTTGCCAAGTTGGCGCTTGCGCCATGTGCATGTGTAAAAAGCTAACGGGCGAGGTGAGCTATCACCTCGAACCTATGCTAACCGAAAAAGAGCAACAGCAAGGTTGGATATTCCCTTGCCAAGCCTATACAGAAAGTAATTTAGTGCTTACTTTTGACGAGTAAGCGAGAGGAACACCATGACCATCCAATGTAAAGTAAAGTCTATTCAGCCGTTAGCTTGTAATACTTACCAAATCCTTCTTCATCCAGAATCACCAGTGCCTTTTAAAGCGGGTCAGTACCTAATGGTGGTGATGGGTGAAAAAGACAAACGTCCTTTCTCTATCGCAAGCAGCCCTTGTCGTCATGAAGGTGAACTTGAACTGCACATCGGTGCTGCGGAACACAACGCTTATGCACAAGAAGTTGTCGAAGCAATGCAAGCGGCGCTTGAAACTGATGGTCAGATTGAAATTGATGCGCCACATGGCGATGCTTGGGTTCAAGAAGAAAGCGAACGCCCATTATTATTAATTGCTGGTGGTACAGGCTTCAGTTACGTTCGCTCGATTCTGGATCACTGCGTAGCGCAGAATAAAACCAATCCTATCTATTTATATTGGGGCGCGCGCGATAACTGCCAGCTTTATGCTAAAGACGAACTGGTCGAGATTGCCGACAAGTTTGCCAATGTTCACTTTGTGCCAGTAGTAGAAGAAGCTCCTGCAGACTGGCAAGGTAAAGTTGGTAACGTGCTACAAGCTGTAGCTGAAGATTTCGAAAGCTTAGAAAACTACGATATCTATATTGCAGGTCGTTTTGAAATGGCTGGCGCAGCACGTGAACAGTTCACTCAGAACAAGAAAGCGAAGAGCGAACGTATGTTCGCAGACGCGTACGCATTCATTTAAATACGGCTTTTAAGGCAGGAAAAGAGGGTTTTTTACCCTCTTTTTTGCTTTTTTGATGAAATAGTCATCGAACAGTCATTTTTTTCCATTTTTTTTCAAAAAAGGGTTGCGAACGGATCTGAGTTCCCTATAATGCGCATCCACCGACACGGCAGACGCGATAAGGCTTCAGCAGGGTCGGAGAGGTGAAAGCTTCTACGAAAAATAAAATTGAAAAAGTGTTTGACACTGTCAATTAAATCGCTAGAATGCACCTCCGCTTTGAGAGAAAAACTTCTCGCAAAGCAAGCTCTTTAACAATATAGACCTATCA
>NZ_JAWOQS010000019.1:0-38001 GCF_033438945.1 Vibrio sp. Y176
CGAATATCGCGATCCAGAGAAAGAAAAGTTAGAAATATGTACAAACGTTATATAGCCCAAATTATTTTTGCGTTAACCATACTATTCGCCGCACCAAGTTGGGCTGAAACGGAAGAAGCTGGACCTAAGTTGGCATACTTTACCCTAGAGCCTGACCTCACTACTAACTTTTACACCAAAGGCAAAAAGTTAGGTTATGTGCAAGTGCGCATCGACATCATGGTAATGAGTCAACAAGATTTATCAGTTGTTGAGCATCACCAACCTTTGATTCGCGATGCAGTGATTGAATTATTGGGTAAGCAAACAGAAGATACGATTAAGTCCCTTTCTGGCCGAGAAGATCTGCGCAAAACTTTAGTGACGACCCTCAACGAAACGCTTTTGCCTGAAACAGGTAAAACCATCATTGCCGATTTGTTGTTTACAAAATACCTTTATCAATAAACCCAAATCCG
This sequence comes from Vibrio sp. Y176, assembly GCF_033438945.1. NCBI lineage: Bacteria > Pseudomonadati > Pseudomonadota > Gammaproteobacteria > Vibrionales > Vibrionaceae > Vibrio > Vibrio sp. Y176. The sequence continues at coordinate 459 of NZ_JAWOQS010000019.1, forward strand.
TTTTGAACATAAAAAAGACCGCTCTTGAGCGGTCTTTTCATTTCATCTGCTTTAGGCTTGCTGTTGGTATTTCATCTTGCCTGAATCAAACAGCGCAATCGCCATCCCCGACAGTAGCCCAACTAAGTGAGCGGTGTTTGCAATCGCCATAAATGGCTGCACAAAACCAAGAACTAACCATACCAACATAAAGACGATGATTGGCTTGGGTAGCGTAAGGCCTAAATGTGGCAAGCGGTAACCCAATATCCACAAATAACCAAGCAGTGCATAGACCACGCCAGACAAGCCGCCGAAGTTAGCCCCTTCAACATAGAACTGGCCTGCCCCTGAAAACGCTGCCGACACCACAAAGAGTTGCAATAGCTTACCGGAACCGAGACGACGTTCGATGTCGCCACCCAACTGCCACCACCATAGTAAGTTAAACACGATGTGAGTTACTGAAAAGTGCAGTAACGCATGACTTAGCCATCGCCACACTTGCCATTGTTGCCCCTCAAAAGCCGGGAAGTGCAACAACTTAAACACGCCATTGCCAAAGCCAAACATTTGTAACAAGTAGATGATGATACAGACTGTCATGATCAGCAAAGTCATGGGGCCAGCTTTCGCTTTGACCATGCTTATGATACTCGGGCTGGAATAATGAAATGTGCTCTTACGAGTATCGGCAACGTCCCACGAGGCGGCGCTGTATTTTGAATCAGACGGGTTAGCAAGGAACAGCTTAAGTTCGGCTTCCGCTTCTATTTCATGCTGGCTATCAGTCAGCCACAGCGCAAATTGCCCATCCCCTTCTGGCATCATTTCGATGTCAATTTGGCGAGAGGCCATATAATCAATAAAGGCTTGCGCCATACGTGGATTATTTAACGTTACCAATCTCTTCATTAACTTCTCACTATCGGTAGTTCTGCTCGATGCCAGGCTTCAAAGCCACCATCTACACTGTACACCTGTTCAAAGCCTTGGTTAACCAAATATTGCGCCGCACCTTGGCTACTAATGCCGTGGTAACACATCACTAGAATAGGTTGTTCGAACTCCACTTCATCCATAAACGCAACGATCGTATCGTTAGTTAAGTGATACGCGGACTCCGCATGCGCAACGGCAAACGATTGAGGGTCACGGATATCTACAAGCTTCGCATCACCCTGCTCGAGCAGCGCTTGCGCACCTTGTACATCGATATGCTTAAACTGATCCATTTACTTTCTCATTGTCTTATTAATATACCCAAGCAACCTCGAACCTAACGTACTAATCAGCACCCGTGGTACAGCATAAAATCCATATTTGAAGCTGCTTGGGTATACTGCCGCTATTGTAACCTATCCAACGGCAAACTTAGACACATGGATAATCAGGGTTTTCAAAAGTGTACACATTCCAACCATTTGTGGATAAAGCTGTGAATTGCGTTGATAAAGTGTATTTGGATCTTTTGATCCACAATATGTAGTGATGATCCTGATCTAACTGTGTGTATATCTATAACTATCCCCAGATGGAAAAGTGCTTGAATCCCTTATTTTGTCCGGGTTTCGAACAGTTGATAAATAATTACTTCACAGAGTTATACACAGGTAGCACATAAAATCCGGATCGCAAACGCTATCGATTTTCGATCGACAATAAAAAAGCCGAGATCACATGATCTCGGCTTTCTATGAAAATCTTACTTTCAATTAGCAGTGGAAATTAAAATTCACCCACAGCCAATTTTAGTTTCTTCATTGCATTTTTTTCTAGCTGGCGAATACGCTCGGCAGAAACACCGAACTCATCAGCTAAGTCTTGCAATGTTGCTTTCTCATCATCTAACCAACGAGAACGCACGATGCGCTGACTACGCTCATCCAAACTCGCTAATGCATGACCCAAGCGATTGTTGGTATGCATTTCCCAGTTGGCGGCTTCAATGTTGTCGGCCACATCAGACGATTTGTCTTCTAGGTATAGCATCGGCGCTGTGTAAGCGTTTGAGCTGTCGTCTTCATCAGTTGGCATATCAAAGGTTGAATCCACCGCCGCTAAGCGTGATTCCATCTCGCGAACTTCAGAAGGCTCAACACCTAACTCGCGCGCAACGGTTTCTACTTCACCGTTGTTAAACCAACCCAAGCGCTTTTTCGACTTACGCAGGTTGAAAAACAATTTACGTTGCGCTTTAGTGGTCGCAATTTTCACGATACGCCAGTTACGTAGCACGTATTCGTGGATCTCTGCTTTGATCCAGTGGACAGCGAAAGAAACCAAGCGAACCCCTACTTCTGGGTTAAAACGCTTAACGGCTTTCATTAGACCGATGTTACCCTCTTGCACAAGATCCGCCATTGGCAAACCGTAGCCAGAGTAACCACGAGCAACGTGAACAACGAATCGTAGGTGCGAAAGAATTAGACCTTTTGCAGCCTCAATCTCACCTTTATAGTGTAATCGTTCTGCCAGCTCACGCTCTTCGTCTGCAGTCAGCATTGGGTAGCTGTTTACTGAGCGAATATAGCTATCAAGGCTATCTTGCGTGACTAGAGCCATCGGATACGCTTCTTTTGTCATTCAATTCCTCATCAATCTCTGATCTGGAGCATTACATTGCAATTTAGCTTCGATATCTTGAACTCAAAATGAACAAGTTTCAAGAAGGGGAAGCAATTATCCATAAACATTTGGTCTAAGCAAGGGTTAAAAATTAGCTAGTGCTAATGAAATCCAAGTAATAAGACCGCCATCACTTAAACTGGTTCAATTTCTTTTAAATGTCGTTGCGCAGAAAAGCGCGCCGCAATACATCCCAAAAGACTCCCAATGATGATTAGTAACAAAGATTCATCCCAATTTAGACCAATCAGGCGGAACTGGCTATCGTACAACGCAGCAAGGTCTTCCACCGCACTATTCATGACAATGGTCACTAAAGCCGTTACCAACCACGCGATAGTGGCACCTAACACGCCAAACCACATACCTGTGTACAAGTAAGGGCGCAGAATGAAACTGTCCGTCGCACCGATCAGTTTCATGGTTTGAATCTCTTCTTTATTCGCCAGCACATTAAATCGCAATGTATTGCCAACGATTAAAAATACCGCACCGAGCATCAGCACTGTCAGGGTAATGACAATAATACTCGCGAGAGTTTTGATGGCATCAAGACGCGCTAGCCAGTCTTCGTCAAGTCTCACGTCGGTCACATCTTGTTGCTCTCGAACGTCTTTGGCTAATGACTGAATATCACTTTTTAGCTCCGAATCTGGCGTAATCACCAACACACCAGGTAGCGCATAGCCACTTAAAAGACTGATAGCTTGGTCGAACCCTGCATATTGGCTTAAATCAGATAGACCTTGTTGCGGTGAAATATATTCTACCTCTTTTACCAAAGGCCAAGTTTCAATTTGATCTTTGAGAACCATCACTCGCGCATCCGGCATGCCTTCAACTAAGTAAGCACTAACTTGTGAAGGAGAAGCGACATCTTCCGCTGCCCCCGCAACGTTTTTCCCCAATAGATACAAACAAGCTGGCATGGCAAGTGCCATGGAGATGACCGCTAGGGTCAGAATGTTGCCTAGTGGTCGTTGCCATAAGGCGCTAAAAGAGGATTTAGCTTGTTTTGCGTGGACAGAGAAAAAACCATCGGTATTCGCACGCTTGGCACTACGGCCTTTCCCCTTCTTTTGGGAGTGCTTGTTACCTGCCATAGTCTTCTACCTCACTTAGGAAGCCTTGGTTCAATTCAAAATGACGATACTGTGGGCGAGTGTTTACTAACCCCACATCGTGCGTGGCAAGTAAGATTGTCACGCCCGCACGGTTAAATTCTTCGAATAGACGCAACACACGGTTGGATAATTCTGGGTCAAGGTTACCCGTAGGCTCATCAGCCACCAGCAACGTTGGTCGATTAACCACAGCACGGGCAATACCGACGCGCTGTTGCTCACCACCAGAAAGTTGACTAGGTAGACAACGAGCTTTATCGAGTAAGCCCGTTTTATCTAACGCCGCAGAAACACGTCGTTTGATTTCGTTTTCAGAAATCGATTCGATACGCATTGGCAGAGCGACATTGTCGTACACACTGCGATCCATCAATAGGCGATGATCTTGAAAAACAATCCCAATATTGCGGCGCAAAAAAGGGATGTCTTTGCCTGGAATACGCGTGATGTCGTGGCCATTAAAATGGATTTTGCCATCGGTTGGTCGCTCTATCGCGCAGATCAATTTCAGCAAGGTACTTTTACCAGCCCCGGAATGTCCGCCTAAAAACGCCATTTCACCGCGCCTCAGGTGAAAATCGACTTTTTGCAGTGCTTGTCGACCACCTCGGTAAGCTTTGCTTACTTGCTGAAATTTGATCACCGTTGATTTCCTCTAACTCTTTTTATTCTTCACGACTAAACAGTGCGTCAATAAACTCTTGAGTTTCAAATGGACGCAAGTCTTCGATACCTTCACCCACACCAATGTAACGAATTGGAATACCGAACTGATCAGCAATAGCGAAAATTACGCCGCCCTTGGCTGTACCATCCAGCTTAGTCAAAGTAATCCCGGTTAGAGGGGCAACATCACTGAAAAGTTTCGCTTGGCTAATGGCATTTTGTCCTGTACCTGCGTCAAGCGTTAGCATGATCTCATGTGGTGCAGATTCATCAATTTTCTTCATCACACGTACAATCTTACGCAGCTCTTCCATTAGGTTCGCTTTGTTCTGTAGACGACCTGCTGTATCAGCAATCACCACATCCACACCACGTGCTTTTGCCGCTTCAATCGCATCATAGATAACAGAGGCACTGTCTGCGCCAGTATGTTGAGCAATCACAGGAACATTATTACGTTCACCCCACACTTGTAGCTGCTCAACCGCTGCGGCACGGAAAGTATCGCCCGCTGCAAGCATCACTTTTTTGCCTTGAGTTTGGAACTGCTTCGCTAACTTACCGATGGTCGTGGTTTTACCCACGCCATTTACACCCACCATCAAGATGACGTAAGGCGTTTTGTTGCTATCGATTTCTAGTGGCTGTTCGACTTTAGAAAGAATCTCGGCCATTTCTTCTTTCAACAAACCATAAAGGGCTTCGCCGTCTTTCAGATCGCCACGTGTGGCTTTTTCTGTCAGGTTGTTGATGATTTTTGTTGTGGTATTCATGCCCACATCAGCAATAAGCAGTTGCTCTTCTAGCTCTTCAAATAAGTCTTCATCGATTTTCTTACCGCTGAACAAACCGAAGAAGCCAGCACCAATATTTGCTTTTGTTCGGCTTAGGCTGCGTTTAAGACGAGCAAAAAAGCTTTCTGTTGGCTTTTCTTGTTCTTGAACACGAGGCGCAGCCGATACGACTTCTGGCTCCTCTGCTTCTGCTTCTGCTTCTGCTTCTGCTTCTGCTTCTGCTTCTGCTGGGGCAGCCTCTGATTGTTTCTCTTCTTCTTCAAGTTCTGGCGTTGCTTCCGCTTGCTCAGCAACCGCTTCGGTTTGCTGCTCTTCAGAAGGCGCTTCCACTGCTTCTTCTTTTACTGTTTCTTCAGTTTTTGGTTTTGGGCTTTGTTCTTCGTCACCAAAACCTAGCCACGAAAGTAATCCGCGCTTCTTTTTTTCCGTCATCTGGGGCTATCCTAGATTGTTCTTTTATCTATTAATGACTCTTTTTTGACAAGATTATTATCTGTCTAAAAAAGGCTAATGACAAAGTTCTGAAAACTTTCCGATTAGGTAATTCTAATCTTATTAGTGTTACACTCTGTCATCTTGAATATTCTGGGCTGTATCCAAGCTCCAAGCTTATTGCTTGGGCGATTAGATATAGTATCACTTTATTAGCGGTCAAAAAATCTATGGTAAGACGTCGCCAGCAAAACTCATCACAAAAAAAGCCAACAACGGGCTTTGTTCGCATTATTAGTGGCTTATGGAGAGGCAGAAAACTTCCTGTACACGATGCTGAAGGCTTACGCCCCACGACAGATCGCGTCAAAGAAACGCTGTTTAACTGGTTAGCTCAAGATGTACCACAGGCAAAATGTCTCGACTTGTTTGCTGGCTCTGGCGGCTTGGGATTTGAGTCAGCTTCGCGCCAAGCAGAGCAAGTGACCATGGTTGAGCTAAACCCACAAGCTTTCCAACAGTTACAAAAGAATGTTGCCTCTCTTAACGCGAACAACATCCAAGTGGTAAATACCGACGCACTGAGTTTTTTGAAGCAACCGGGTTCTGCTCACCATGTGGTGTTTATTGACCCACCGTTTCGCAAAGGTCTATTGGATGAGACCGTGGCTCTGCTAGAACAAAATGGCTGGCTCGCGGAAGATGCGATGATTTATATTGAAACAGAAAAAGAACTCAATATTGCCGACTTACCAGAAAACTGGCAATTACATCGAGAAAAAACAGCAGGCCAAGTGAGCTATCGTCTTTACGAACGTACCTCCGCATAACGCCTCGATTTAAAAGGATACTTAAATGAAAGCACTAATTATGCTGGCCAAAGCGGCTATCGCCTTTGTTTGGTTAGTATTAATCCTAAATATTTTTATGCCCTTTCCCGGCAATGCCGCGATTGCGCTTTACATCATGACCGCTTTTTTGTTCATCATGCACGGTTTACAAATGGCCATCTTCATTGGTGCATTTGGCGACAAAATAAAAATGAGCAGTTGGGAAAAATATTCAATCCTGATTTTTGGTATTTTTGCCCTACTCGATATTCGTCGTAAACACATGATGTAATCGCTAAGATACGAAAAAGCCGCTCTTGTGAGCGGCTTTTTTTCTGCGTTTCGTTCGTCACCCAATGTAACTTTTTACACCATCCAAGAACATTTGAGTGGAGATCATCACCAGTAACAAGCCCATTAAGCGTTCTACCGCCTTCAAGCCACGTTCACCCAACAAGCGATTAAAGAAGCCATAAAACATCAGTATAAAAAATGTTGCGCCCCACGCAATTACAACTGATGCTGACATTTCCAACATTTTCTCTGGATGTTGCGAAGACAGTAAAAGCAAGGCAGCAATCACTGAAGGGCCCGCGATCATAGGAATGGCCATCGGAACAATAAAGGGCTCCTCGCCTGCTGCCAGTCCAGTGATGCTGCCAGCACTCGGGAAAATCATCTTAATCGCAATAATGAAGAGAATAATGCCACCTGAAATGCTGAGCGTTTCTGGCTGGACATGCAAAAAACTTAAGATGCTTTGTCCTGCAAACAGAAACAGCATCAAAATCAGTAAGGCAAACAGTAGTTCACGAATCAATACCTTACGACGACGCTTGGGATCGATATGTTTGAGAATAGACAACACAATCGGCAAGTTACCGAGAGGGTCCATGATTAGAAACAGCATGGTCGCTGCAGAAAGAATGTCCATATTCTGGCCTCACCTCAAAAATGGCGGCCAGTGTATAGCAAACTGACAACATGAGTATATGACTGAGGGCGAAAACACCATATTCACCCTCGATCTTAGCCGCCGTTTAGTGATTGCAAACTCGCGCCATATTGACCACAAACTTACCTTCAAGCTCACGAATTTTGTCGCGCTTGAGCAAAAATGCTAGTAATGCATCTAAGTCTAGATCATTCAGTTTACAGGTGTGAAAGCGAACGCTAGCGCCAAAGTGCTGTGTGAGGGCTTCGCGATCCATTGGTGTTTCTCTAAGTAGGTTTAGCAGCTCGTGAGCATGGATTTCACTCATTATTGACTCCAGTTATTAAGAATAATGCGTTCAGTTTACTGAAATCCTCAAGAGCTGCTTTGACTTAAATTAGTAAATGATTGAGGCAACAATGAGGGCATGAGCAAAAAAGTAACTGCCACTCACCCACAAATAGGCGTGTTTCATCGGTTTTCGATAACCGTGTATCGCGTATGCCAGCGCCGAATAGATCAGAACTAAGGTTCCGCTAAAGCCGATAGCATTGGCGTAACTCGGCACTTGTAACCAAACTTCACCGGCAGCCCAAGCAAGTTGAACCAGCATCATCCCCATGATCACAACGGGGAATACCAGAGAGTCGAGTTGAGGTAGCAACAAAAAGAACGCCACGATACTCGCTGCAAGCAGCAGGGCCAACAGCCACCAGACAATCTCACCATTAAGCTGCACCCAAAATGACTTGCTGTAGCATACCTGGGCAACCAGATAAGCCGTAAAATAGATTAGCTTACGAGTTTTAAACGAGTGCAGCGTATCTGCCACCATAGACACAATAAGCCCACCCGCAATCCAGTAGGTATATGTTGCGGATGCACCTTGAGTTAACACCAACACAAGAAGAAGTAGCAGAGTAAAGATTTTAAACACGAGGGATTGTGTCGGGTTAGCTTGCTTTGCTCCCAACACGGAATACACACCTGATAGCCCTATCGCCAGCCAACTCCACATGCAGTATACACCTTTTACTTAAACTCGCCGCTAGTCTAGGTAGACCAGTTTTGATGTAAAGACACAATCTACGAAAGTTGGATCTCGCTAGCGATTCGAAACATTTTGTAACCCTCAGCCTACGTAATAATAAAGCCGATGAGCCTGAATGATGCCACTAAACATTGTGGCCAAGCTTTGCTCATCAGCCGAACCCATCAAATCACACGACACAATAACCAACGCTTTCTAAAACTATTTAACTGAAAAACAGATAAGTGCTCCAGGTAAGCCGCCACTTCACAAACTGACGATTAAACCACCAGGATGTATGTAATGCAGGCAACAAGAATAAATAACAGACACAAAATAGAAAATAGTCTTAGTAGCGCCCTAAGAGAGGAGAAACTACTGATGACTAGGGGTAAAAACCAAGAAAACCGACCTTAATTCAGTAAAAAAAACATCAGACAATAAAAGTAAGTCAATGATAAATAAAACCATAATTTCAATAACAGATAAAAGTGCGGACTTCATAAACCATAAAATCACTAAACTCTTTTGAAGCCCATATTTTCTCATAAGGTAAGAAAATCTCACTCCATGCTTTCGATTTGACGATGCAACCTCATAGCACATTTTTTAATTTTCTCAATTTTTGAGAAATACAGGCAAAATAAACACCCAACATACCATTCGAAACAAAAAACAATTACAAAGCCAACATCACAAACCATTTAATATTATAAAATCATACACTTAAAACAAAAAAGGCTAGAAATAAAACAATGTGAACACTTTAAATACAGGACAAAAAACATAGTTTCATTAGTCAGAATCACGTAAAACCAGACAAGTTAAGTGTGGTTTTTGAAAAGATTAACGAGCATATGTTGATCAAACCCCAAAAACAGTGCTATATTAAATTCATCGAGTTCATCAAAGATTAAGGGGTAGTGTTATGATTTCATCTTCTCAAAAACAAGGGCTGGTTATGATTGCAGTGGTTGTGGGTTTAATGACACTGCCAATGATGTACTAAACCAATGATTTAAAATAAAAAAGGACGCAAATGCGTCCTTTTTTATTTATCTGTATAGCTCTACTGAATGTGCTTAGACAAAATATCCCAGTGCATATAGTAGAAACCAAGAGCGGCCAGCGTAATCAACGTCATTAGCAAAATTGCTGTACGCCAAATAAAGCGAGAGCTTCTTGGTGTCAGCTCTTTTTCACAAGCATCACATGCCGCCATAAAGCCTTTACGATCATCCAGCTTGTAATCGTCTTCGTGCACCACTTTGTTACGCACGGTTGCGATGAATCGAAGCTTTGCTATCACGTCATGCGGTAAACGTTCTTCACAACTATTAATAAGTTGGTGCAACCCTTTCCCTTCTGCATGGTACTGAGTACGCAAAAGTTTTTCGATCGTTCGGGTACGCATGACTACTTTTTCAATATCTGACATCGTAACCCTCCTTACCAGACCCTTCCTATGTTCATTATTTTTATTCTTCTATAAATTTAGAGCTTTTTCGAGCCGTTAAGTGCAATTTTACTTTCAATTTGTGCCCTTGAGCTCATATAGCCTAACAAGTGAAAGCCGCTTCGTTCAGCTTTAGTGACTTCGCTTGCAGATGAAGCGACGATTTCATCGTGCATCATTAAGATAAATCGTGAAGTGCGCCGAATAATCTCCATATCCCTTTCATTAGATTATGAATAAGTTACCTCAACTCATCGTTTCGTCAGCGAGTTCTGTAGAATGGGACCCGATACAACATTGGAGGTTAATATGCCAATCTCACTTATTGTCGCCCTATTCGCCCTTATTGCCTTGGGCGCGTGGGTGTTTTTCCGTTTTTATAGTAAGCACTATGTGGGCGAAGACGCTCCAGAGCAAAGCGCTCAGGTAACGGTTTTAGATAAACAAGCGATAGACATACCAAACGCACCACCAGGTCAAGACGATCAAGAGTATTGGATTTACGTTCAACGTGGTTCTATCGGTCCAAAGCGTGAATTCCAAATTGGAGTGCATTACTACCATGCACTCAACCCTGGAGATAAGGGAACACTGACCTATCGCGGCAACAAGTTCCTTCACTTCGCTATCAAACGTTAAGGCAGTAACCAACGAGTCTTGGCAGAACGAGAAAAGAGATAGCTCATCGCCAAGGCTCCAGCTCCACTTAGAACGATCCAGACTGGAATCACCCACGCAGGATGTCCTGTGTACCAACCGAACTCTTTCATCGGCCATAAGAAAATAGGGTGAAGTAAGTAAATCCCCAAACTGTGCTGACTGATCACACTAACCACTTTTTGTACTTTTGGTGATAAGCCTTCACCAAAGTAACGCCCGATCATAAAAATCATCGAAGCCGCTAGAATCACATTCAGTGTTTTATAAGAGAGCCAGCGCCCAACCGTATACTTCTCCGCCTCTAAGCTATTTGTCACAACCATCGTAAAGGTCACTGCCAACGCCACGAGTCCTAGCCCAACAAATAAGGTCACCATAGAGCGATTCGAAGGTACCTTTTGAAATAAAACATACCCCAGTGGAAGGTAACCCATATAAAGCCACATCTGATTACTCCAAGGGCCATCAATCTTGAACAAGAACAGTGTGCTGGTGAAAAGCCAAAATGCGAGATAGGTATACAAGACGTTGTCATCCACGTTGCGTACCATCCATTGAAACAGCGGAATCACAAAATACAGTGGTATAAAGTAATAGAAAAAGCCGAGATGGTAATACGTTGCGTGGAATGGGCTATTGCTTAATACCTCTTTTACGGTTTCAAAATCAAAGCCTTGAGAAGTCCAGCCTGAAAGGTATGCATAAAACATCGACCAAATAAGAAATGGAACTAAAACTTTGCCCAAACGCCTTTTGATATAATACTTACCGTCAAATGGTCGAGTGTCACTGAGCATTAGCGCTCCGGTGATCAAAATAAAAACTGGCACTGCCCAGCGGGTTACGCTATTCACGCCTACCGCTGTCAGCCATTGGTCAAATGGAATCACTCCTAACTCATTTCGATACGGTGCCAAGACGTGAATGGCGATCACTGCTACCGCTGCGAAGCAGCGCAATAAATCAAAAAACAGAACCCTTTCTCTCATACCTTTCCCTACTTTGAGTCGCTTATCGTTTATAGCATAGGGTAAATCTCAACCAGTGAAATGGTTAACAATCTGTTTTTGCTTATTTTTAACTCAACAATGACCTACAACGGGGATTTCATCACCACTCTAATCACTTAACTAGAACCAAAAACCAAGCATCAGTATTCACTCTCGATGCCAAACCGACACAATCTGATTACAGCAAACGGCGCATAAGAAACAAAAATGGCTCCGATTTGGAGCCATTTATACCATCTACAGATAGCGATACTGGGGGTAGTTACGCAGTAGCAACATTAGCTTTTGGCAACTTAATTGAAATCAGCGTCGTCAGTGCCAAGAAAGCAAAAGAAACCCATAAGCACGCTGCAAGACCAGCCTCTTGGTAGATCCAACCCGATAATACCGTGCCAATCAAACGTCCCATCGCATTGGCCATGTAGTAAAAACCGACATCCAACGAGACGCCATCGCCTTTAGCGTAGCTCACTATCAAGTACGAGTGCAGCGAAGAGTTAATGGCAAACACAGCGCCAAAAATCATCAAACCTACCACAATCACCAATTCAGGCTGCCAACCGATTTGCACACCATAAGCAATACCAGCCGTAATTAACGCTAGGATTCCTGCCCACACCAATGCTGCACTACCATCAGGCACACGACCTTGCGCTTTGCCAGTAATACGCGGCGCAAAGCCTTGCACAAACCCATAAGCAATGACCCACGCTGCGAGAAAGCTACCAACCCACAAGTGATCCCAGCCAAACACGCTACCAAGATAAATAGGCAGAGCAACGACAAACCACACATCACGAGCACCAAACAAGAACATGCGTGCTGCGGATAAAATGTTTATCGATTCAGACTTGGAGAATATTTGGCGAAACTTAGGTTTACTCTTTGCTTTACCCATGTCCGCTTCTAGCCAGATCATGCTGCAAACAAACACTAATGTAAGTACACCCGCCATAATAAACATCGAGTTTTGAAAACCCACCCAAGACAGCAGCAAGCCACCAACAAAAAAGCCCGCTCCTTTGAGTGCATTCTTCGAGCCAGTCAAAATCGCTACCCATTTGTAGAGCGCACCTTGCTGTTCGTCTGGTACTAGCGTTTTAATCGCGCTCTTAGCACTCATTTTGTTCAGATCTTTGGCAATCCCCGACAGAGCTTGCGCTGCCATCACCCAAGGAATGGTCAGCCATGCATTTGGTACTGCGAGCATCAGCAACGCAAACACTTGCATCGCTAAACCAATGTTCATGGTTTTATTTAGGCCTAACCTTGCGCCCAACCAACCACCAACCAGGTTTGTCACCACACCAAAAAATTCATAGAAAAGAAACAGTGAGGCAATAGCTAACGTGGAATAACCTAAGTCATGAAAATAGAGCACCACCAGCATACGCAGTGCGCCATCGGTCACCGTAAAGTTCCAATAGTTAAACGTCACTAACATGTACTGACGAATACTTTTGCTTAATTGAGAAATCATATTGACCTCATATGTACAGCGATAGAAGCATTTAGATCATCATGTTCTAAATACTTCCTAACCTGTACAGCAACATTGACCAATACAATGTTGCTGTGATTTTCAAAAAATGCCCCAACATCAATAAAAAGCAAAATACACCTTAAAAACAATGCATTAGTTAATATTAATGGCTTTTCTTGTAAACAGTCGTATCCTGAAGAAGCTCGAATTTAGCTTTTGGATCATGATGAACCAAAAGCTATTTAAGCTGATCAAGCGTCTTGAGCCACACGTTCGATGTACTCAACTTGCACAGGTTTTGTAAATGCACCAGGGCGCAATGCCTGCACTTCTCGCACGATATCTTTTAACTGCCATTCCTTCTCTAGGAGTAGGTGAGCAGCGAACAAACCTGTGCGCCCCGAACCACCCATGCAATGCATCGCAACTTTGCCACCTTGAGCAAGAATCGCGTGCAGTTCCGGACTGGCTTGTTGCCACTTCGTCGCAAATTCTTCATTTGGTGCGCAGTCGTCTTCAATCTCGATCTGGAACCATTTCATACCCAGTTGCTGAGTGGCTTCACCCAATGCAGAGACATTCTTCGCAGCTAATTCACTATCATCTAATGCAGTAACGACCGCTTGAACACCCTGCTCTTTCAACTGTTCTAACGACGCATGCAAATCGACACCTTTCGTTCCTGGGCACGGTGTTAAGATTAAAGCACCGGAGTCCAAATCTAATTGCCATGTAGGATGAGACATTGTGACCCCCTTTTTAAGCCAAACCAACGTTACGAACCAGCTCTGCTGTGCGCGTTGCATAACCCATTTCGTTATCGTACCAAGCGTAAATCTTAACCATACGAGAACCCACAACCATGGTTGATTGCGCATCAACGATGGTTGAACGTTGGTCGCCTTTATAATCGATAGAAACTAAAGGACGCTCTTCGAAGCCAAGGATGCCTTTCAAATCACCTTCAGATGCTTCTTTTAACAGTGCATTCACTTCTTCTGCTGTGGTATCACGCTTCACATCAAAAATGATGTCTGTTAACGATGCGTTTGCTAGAGGTACGCGAACCGCATGACCATTAATTTTGTCTTTTAATTCTGGGAAAATTTCGACAATCGCCTTCGCGCTACCCGTCGTGGTCGGGATAAGGCTCATGCCGCATGCTCTTGCACGGCGTAGATCTTTGTGTGGCGCATCCAAAATAGTTTGCGTATTCGTCAGGTCGTGAATGGTCGTAAAAGAAGATTGTTCGATACCCAATTTCTCATGAATGACTTTAACCACAGGTGCGATACAGTTAGTCGTACACGAAGCTGCTGTCACGATACGATGTTTTTCAGGGTCGAAAATATGGTCGTTCACGCCCACCACAATGTTCGCGATACCTTCTTCTTTCACAGGTGCGCTTACCACGACACGTTTCACGCCTTGTTCTAGGTATTTGTTTAGGAATGATGTTTTGCGATGTACGCCTGTCGCTTCAATCACAACATCACAATCAGACCAGTTCACCGCATCGATATCGCGTTGTTGAGTCGTGGCGACACGCTTGCCGTTGATGACGAGCTCACTGCCTTCGACCTGAACTCCATGATGCCAACGACCTTGCACTGAATCGAATTCTAATAAGTGACCAAGCGTAGCGGCGTCACCTGCGACATCGTTGATTAACACAAACTCCAATTCTGGCCAATCAAATGCCGCTCGCAGCGCTAAGCGACCAATTCGGCCAAAGCCATTAATTCCTACTTTAATTGTCATAGTTTTACCTTTTAATCTTCTACCTTGAATCTCTATTCGCTGTTAACAGCAAGCCTCACGACTTTTATCGTGTAAGCGTGTGATGTCGTCTTGGTATTCCTGCTTCAAACAGTTTGATGCCACTAAGTCTTCAATTAACTTTCGCATCCAACCTGGTAATTGCTGTGATAACTCGTAATACACCCATTGCCCTTGGCGTTTATCCACCAAGATGCCACTGGATCGTAACTGAGCAAGATGACGAGAAACTTTCGGCTGGCTCTCTTGTAGAGCAAACGCCAAATCGCCAACGCAAGTTTCACCTTCACGGGCCACGAGCATTAAACAACGTACGCGTGTTTCATCGGATAACAGCTTAAAAAACTGATGTGGAAGCATAATGAACATACCTATATATGGATATACGTATATGTTTATTTAATTAAGATATATCGTCAAGAGGAAACCGTCCATCGTCATAAAAGTTTCACATCTAACGAACAGCTTGATTGTAAAGAGAGAGATTCAAAAAGATAAAAGATAAGACAAGAAATTATGCAGTCGCGATGCTTTGACTCCAGCGAGCCGCTTCACCTAAGGAGAGCTTCACTTCCTCTAAAGGCAACCCCAATTGCATCGTGATTTTTTCAACCCCTGACCAATCGGCACGCTCGTAGCACTCTTCGAGGGAAATAAGTGCACCATAAACCCCTTTGCGATGTAATAGCGCTTGTTGTACTGAATGACTAAGCGGTAACTGCCTAACTAAAGATTCCACCGAAAGATCCAGCAGCGCATCTAGAATCGACAGCAAACCAACCATGAAACCTTGCTCGTTGAGGTGAGAGAATGGCTGATAGCGCGACATCAATTGGCAAAATTGAGCTCGTTGCAATGAAAGGTGATACAGCTCTCGAGGCTTGTTACTGGAGATATACGATGCCACAACCAAAGAGACAAACTGCTTAAGGTTATCCTGGCCAAGATAAATCAATGCCTGACGAAAAGAGCTGATTTCGACAGCCAAATTCGGCGCTTGCGTATTTACAAAACGCAATAATTTATATGACAACGCGACATCTTGCGTAATGATGGACTCGATACGAGTAAAGTCAGGCTCAGGAGCACAAACTTCACGAAACAGTTGCAATGCCAACACTTGCTCAGGACTGACGTATTTAGTCTGCGAGACGAGTGGCTTGCTAAAAAAATAACCTTGGAAAAATTTAAAGCCAGCCGCTTTCGCTTGCTCAAACTCTTCTGCGGTTTCAACACGTTCTGCTAAAAAGTGGTATTTGACGCGTTTGGCAAGGTGTGTTTTGACCAGTTCACAGGCCTTTTCGAGCCCCATCGCCATAATGTCGAGCTTCACAATATGCACATATGGCAAAAAACGACGCCATTCTGGTGTTAGGGTGAAGTCATCCAAAGCGATCAAGTAACCTTCTCGATAAAACTCACGAATCGCATCAAGAAGCTCATCCGTAGGTTGGCACGTTTCCAACACTTCGATGACAATTTTGTTTTTCGGCAAACTGCGCGGCAAACGTCGCACCAAGCTTTGATGAGGAAAGTTAATAAAGCATCTTGAAGAGGCAATCACTGGGTTAGTACCCAGTGATAGGAAGTTTTCGACGATCAGTCGGTATGTCGCTCGATTTGAATCAATATGTGAAGGGTATGCGTTACTCTCCCCGTCTCGAAACAACAATTCATAACCCAGCGTCTGTCTTTTTCGGTTAAAGATCGGCTGGCGAGCGACATACGTTGTATTCATGCTAAAGAAGGACCTATAAATGGCTTATGACTTTGCAGCTGCTAATAATGCACCACAACCCATGAACATTGAACCGAATACTTTGTTTATTTTTCCCATGATTTTATCGGAGCGAATAAAGCGTCCCATTTGTGCTGCCAAGCTCGTGTAACCCAACATTACACACGCATCAATCACGACCGTAGTGACGCCAAGCACCAACAGTTGCGTGATTTGGTCTTTTGCCGGGTCAATAAACTGCGGGAACAACGCCACCAGAAAAACAATCGATTTAGGGTTGGTGAGGTTAATTAACACTGCCTTGTACAACAGCGCCGTGCCTGACATCTCGTTGTGGTTTTCAGCTGCAACTAAGCTTGCTGTGTCGCGCCATTTCTGAATCCCCAACCAAACCAGATAAGCGGCACCAACCCATTTAATGACAGAAAATGCGGTTGCTGACTGCGCGACAAGCGCACCAATACCCGCCCCCACCAGCGTGATGTGGATAACTAAACCAATTTGTAAGCCAATAATGGCACCCAGTGATTTACGGGTACCGTAACTCAAACCATTACTGATTGAGTTCACCGTGCCAGAGCCCGGAGCCAAACTAAAAACGATTGCTGTTACTACATAAGCTAACCAGACATGGGTATCCATTGCATTTCCTCACTAATTCTTCGATGATACATCGCGTAAACAACGTATCTTCAGGTAATCAACTAATGGCGACTAACCATTCACCTTTGACTTATACTCAAGAGACATTATTTGAGCAAGCAATTGGTGGTCCGATCGCAGCACTTTGGCAAACTCGCCAAGAGGGCTTTGTTAAAGGGACTGAGAAAAAGAACATTTACTGGTGCAAGCTAACCAACCCAGAGCATAAAAAAGCCGTGCTCATCGTAAATGGACGCATTGAGTCTTCCTGGAAATACCAAGAGCTGTTTTACGATCTCTACCGCCAAGGTTTCGATGTCTATTCCTTTGACCACCGCGGACAAGGTTTATCAGATCGTTTATTATCTGACTCAGATATGGGTCACGTCTATGACTTTACTGATTATATTGATGATATGGACATCGTCGTAAAAAAACACGACCTTAGCGAATATCAACAATGCTTCATCATCGCGCACTCTATGGGCGGCGCGATCGCCACACGTTACCTGCAAACTCACCCAGAACACCCTTTTACTGGTTTGATTCTAAGTGCGCCCATGTTTGGCATTAACCTGCCATGGTACCTCTCACCAATAGCGATTCCGGTCACACAAATTATGTCAGCGGTATCGACTTTGCCACGCTATGCACCAGGACATCAGGCCTACTTCCCTAAGCCCTTTGAAGATAACCCACTTAGCCAAAGTTACGGCCGCTACCAATGGTTCCGAAACCTATATACGGAAAAACCGGAACTGCAAGTCGGTGGGCCAAGCACTCGCTGGGTTTGGCAAGGGCTCATGGCCGCTAAGCAGTGCTTTTTATTAACTCGCCAAGTCAAAATACCAGTAATCCTAATCCAAGCCGGAAACGATCGGATTGTTAGCAACCTCGCGCAAAAGCGTTTTATTGATAAATTGCGGAAAACCAACCCGCACGCGGAGCTGCTTTCCATCGAAGGCGCACAGCATGAAATCTTGTTCGAGACCGACAAGTATCGTAATCAAGCGCTCGATGCGATTTTCCGCTTTATGAATGACCCTAAATCGCCATCAAACGAACAAGCACAATAAGAACTCTAGGCGACCATTTCACGACTAAGATTAAAGAGGAAATGTCTACACATCGATTTACCCTCTTTTTCATCCTCATTTTGGCGTACACTGCTTGAACTTGGCTACTTTGACACAGTGTTTAACCGCATAGTGCTACGGGCCCAAGTTCCCCCGCATTCGGAGCAGTACGATCTAGTCAGTCTGCTGTACTCCGTTTGCAATTCACCTGTTCCACACTATCCAAACCGTTTACGAGGACTTCATGAGCACATCGCTACCTTGCAAAGAGATCACCAAAATCGTTGCCTCTGATCTGGATGGCACGTTACTCGCACCAAACCATCAGCTCAGTGCTTACTCAAAAGAGACGCTAAAAGCGCTGCATGAAAAGGGTTATACCTTTGTCTTTGCAACCGGCCGTCACCACGTAGACGTTGCGAGCATCCGTCGCCAAGTTGGCATTCCAGCTTATATGATCACGTCGAATGGTGCCCGAGTGCATGACCAGGAAGATCAGCTAATGTACAGCGAGAATGTCCCTGCGGAACTGGTACAAGGCGTGATCGACACGATCAAACATGATCAAGAAATACTTATTCACATGTATCAAAATGATAGCTGGTTGATGAACAAGGATGATGAAACGTTACGTGACTTCCACGATGAATTCACTTACGTCTTATTTGATGAAGACCAAGCCCCAACTGACGGTATTGCGAAAGTTTTCTTCACGCATCCAGGAGAAGACCACGAACGTTTGGTCGTATTTGAAAACAAACTACGTGAGCAGTTTGGTGATAAGCTGAACATCGCATTTTCAACGCCTTGGTGTTTGGAAGTAATGAGCGCTGGCGTGTCTAAAGGTCATGCTCTTGAAGCGGTAGCGAAAAAACTCGACCTCACGTTAGAAAACTGCGTAGCATTTGGTGATGGCATGAATGACGTAGAAATGCTGTCGATGGCAGGTAAAGGGCTAGTTATGGGTACATCACACGAAAAAGTGATGAAAGCTCTACCAAATAATGAAGTAATTGGCAGCAATGCAGAAGATGCGGTTGCACACTACCTACAAGAACACTTGCTGTAAGCTTCAATACTCCAAATAATGAAGGGCTGCACATTCGCAGCCCTTCTCTTTTATCGCTGACTTGGCAGCTTCTCTTTGCCAAGAATCGCGTCCCATTCTTCTTCTGTCACGGGCATAATCGACAAGCGATTTCCACGTTTCACCAACGGCATGTTCTCAAGTTCTGGCATCGCTTTCATCACCGACAACGGAATCACTCGCGCCGTTTTACGTACAAACTCTACATCCACCATAATCCAACGCGGGTTGTCTGGGTCTGACTTTGGATCGTAGTAATCGCTTTCGGGATCGAATTGGAAATGATCGGGATAGGCTTCTCTCACAACTTTAGCAATACCTGCCACGCCAACATGTTTACAGGAAGAGTGGTAAATCAGGACTAAATCGCCCACCTTCACTTGGTCACGCATCATATTGCGCGCCTGATAATTACGAACACCCTCCCAACATGAAACCTTTTGGGTTCGAAGCGTGTCAATAGAAAAGGTATCTGGTTCAGTTTTAAATAACCAATATGCCATAATGCCATCCGATGCCGATTGAGTAACAATAATGAGGAAGATATAACATGAAGGCTTTGAAAAACCCAGTGGCGCTTGCCACCCTGCTGGTTCTGCAAGCATGTAGTTCACAGCCGCCACAATCTGGTGCTGCTGACCCAACCTCTCCACCAGCAACCTTAGATAAGCCTGAAACCATTCAACCTCAAACTTTTATGCTGCGCGGAAAAGTGATCGTCGGTCACGAGAGCCAATACATCATGCCTTGTGGCAGCGACAAGCAATATTGGTTGCAACTATCACCACAGCAAATGCAACGAGCAATTCAGTTAAATAACGAGCCTTACCAGACCATGTATGGCGAGGTTATCGGCCACCTCAACCCACCGGGCATCGATGGGTTTTCTGCTGATTTCGATGCTAACTTTGTCGTGGAACAAGTGAACTTCCTCACAACGGAAAATCCAAACCGTTGTCAGCAACCAAACAAACCAACTCGCGTGTTTGGTAATGAGCCTTCTTGGTCGGCAAGCTTTGAGGCTAATGGACTAACATTCCAGCAAATCGGCAAACAAACCACAAAATTAGCGATTAAAAGCAGTCAGCTTCAACCTCGCCAGCGCACTTATCAACTACAAGATGGTGAGCTTCGCTTAACAGAAAACCTCTGCTCAGACACAATGAGCGATTCTTTGTATGGCTGGAAAGCAACACTAAAACATGATGGCGAGACGTATCAAGGTTGTGGTATGGCTGCAAACGTCGATGCAACGCTTGGCTGGGCTAATACCTATGTCGCGACCTCAACTCAATCACAAGGTTTTGAAGTACAAATGACCTTAAACCCAGACCATAGCGCCACAACAAAATACCGTTACGCCAATGGACAAGCACCATTAATCGAGCGTGGTTACTGGCAACAGTTAAGTCCGTCTCAGGTTCAAGTTGTCATGACGCATCATCAACAGCAAAGGCTAATGTCAGAGCGACTGTTTACTCGAGAAGGCAATCAGCTCAAAGCGACCAAAGAAAAAGTCGGTAACTTGGTATACCCAATCGCCGATGGTGGTTTAGTCCTTTATCCTGCCACCGTTCGTGATGAAGGCATCATGCAACCAGCCGAAAAACGCACCAACAACCCCATCGGTAGTGCTGACGTCCCTTCTAGTGCAGAGTTTGATTCAAAAGTAGATGCCGCGGTGCGCAACTACTTCTTTATCCATCAAACCACCCCCAACAATAACCAATACCGTTGGCTAACTTACGACCTCAACAGCGATGGTAACGAAGAGCTATTGGTACAGTTGGATTGGTGTGGTTCCGGAGGCTGTACATTGCTGATATTTGAACATCACGAAAAGGAATGGCGATTTAATAGCCGCATTACACTAGTGCAAAGCCCGATTATGCTCGGCCAACAAACCTCTCATGGTTGGCGAGATCTGATTTTTAATGTCAGCGGTGGCGGAGCTAAAGCGGCTCAACACGTGATGCAATACACTGGGGTTAGCTACCCACTCAACCCAAGCATGGCGCCAACGGCAACGCCGAACCAAGTCAGTGGTGTGCGTCTGTTCTCTGATGGGATAAGCCCGGTGCGCGAAGGAGTTCGTCTGTAATGTCACAACCGTGTCCAACCTGCGGTTTTCAATTCAATTGTATGTGCTCGCTAATGCCGAAACTTACCAGTGAGCACAACATCCTGCTGTTAATGCATCCGAATGAACTGAAGCGTGATACTAATACCGGCCAGCTACTAGAGCAGTGCCAACTCAACATTGAGCGAGTAATCTGGGATCGCAAACAGCCACCAGCAGAATTGCTCACTCTATTAGCTGATCCGTCGCGGTATCCGGTGTTGCTCTTCCCCTGTGAAGAAAGTATCACACTCGAACATGTGGTACTCCAAAGCCAGCAACAAACCAAAACTCCGCTCTTTATTATTTTAGATGCCACCTGGCAAGAGGCGCGCAAGATGATCAATAAGAGCCGTTGGTTAGAAGGTATCCCTACTATGGGATTGTCTGCGTCGGCGGACTCACAATATCAGCTGCGACGCAACCAACAACAAGGTAATTTGTGTACGTTTGAAGTCGCTGCACATTTGCTCGGGCAACTTGGAGAACAAAACAACCAACAACAAATGCAGCGCTTTTTTGCCCATTACCTCGCTCTGTTCCAAGCTGAAAAGAGTGGACACGCTCTTAAGCGTTAACCATTAAGCTCAGTAGAAGAACCAAACAAAAAACGCAGCCTACGCTGCGTTTTTTACGACAAGAAGTTTCACGTGAAACATCATTAAAACAGTCGAGTCGGCTCGCCAAGATAGTAACCCTGCAAATAATCCACCCCCATGTCTTGTGCAATGGTACACACCTCCTGACTGTGGACGAACTCCGCCACCGTCTCCGCGTTAAACACCTGGCACAAACGCACCAACTGGGAAGCGATCTTGCGCTGTTTTAAGTCTTTATCAATATCACGAATCAAGCTGCCATCGAGCTTTATGACTTCTGGCTCCAACTTTAGGATTTCATCGATATTCGAATAACCGGACCCAAAGTCATCAACAATGATACGCGCCCCTAAGCTTCTAAAATGACTGCACACTTCTATCATTCGGCCGTAGTCTTTGATCTGCTCAGATTCCAGCACTTCTAAACCAATTCGCCTTGGGTCATTTAGCTGGCTAATTTCATGCTCTAAAAGCATTAAAGTTTTATCACTGAGCAAATCTTGCGGCGATAAGTTTATAGAAAAGTCACCTTGCTTATCTCGCATGTAATGCAACGTAGAATGAATCATGTGCCGACTTAGTCGAGTGTAAAGATGCGTATCAGAGATAATTGGCAGAAAACGCCCTGGCGCAATCACCGTTCCATCGGCTTCCAGAATACGAACCAAACATTCTTGGCTTGCCAATTTGTGGCTACCCGCATGCACAATAGGTTGGCTATAAGTGATGATATTCTGTTTGAGAATGGCTCTACTGACGCAACTTAGCCATCCAAGTTGCTCTTTACGCACATCCTCACTGACTTCAATATCTTTCGCATTACAGATATGTGTATTACTGCGTACACCAGAGCGCCTCGCTTCGATGCCTTTGAGTAAGAGCTCATCCACTGAAGCGGATGGAAAGTCTCGACGACTCACTAAGCCGCCGCATAGCGAGATAGAAAGATAATCTATTTCACGTAGGCCAATTGGCTCAAAATTAGTTTGTTCTACCGCGTCAGCAAAACGCGTAAAGTGCTGTTTGATGGTTTCGCTGCTTTGGTCAGCTTTAAATATGAATGCCCACTCACCAACCCCAATACTATAAAGCTGCAAAGCCGTTGGCATGCCAAAACGCTTTCGTAGTCGATTCGTAAAGTGCATTGAGAGATCTTTGAGTAATTGATCTCCCACTCGGTAGCCGTATTTTTCGTTGATATGACTAAAGTTAAGTAGCTTTAGAGTCAACAAATGCTCATCCAAATCGATGTTACTCAGCCGCTCTTGCAATGCGACCCGGTTTTGTAACCCTGTACGACTGTCGCGTCGATAGCTTTCTTGTAACTTGCGCGTTTGGCGATCGAGTTGATATCCCATATGCGCGTTCATATGGTTGAGATCGCCGATCGCATTTCGAATCAAGCTAAACAACGGTGAAATAGAGGAGCTGACGGGCGACTTAGGCAAGTTCAATGTTTGCACTTCGTCTCCCTCTCGCATCGCTAAATACGTCAGGCTGTGATGAAGAATTTCGGGCTGACCAATACCACCATGCAGTTCCCCCATACAGTAACTACCAAACGTCGTCGCAATATCTTTGAAGGCTTGGACTTCGTCGCTGCTGTCAATAAAGTCTAACCGTGACGCGCAGTTAAAAATCATAACGACTTCAGGTTGGTGCATGGCTAACTCAACCACACCATGCCGCACTTGCTCGAGCGTTAACGAGGGATGGTTATAGCAAAATTGCACTTCGTCACCAAGACACCAGGGCCTGTCGAAGCTCATACTGCCATCAGCGTGTAGCTCCGTTACCGTACAAACTTCCTTTCGCCCTAAGCTTTCTCGATACAAAGGAAAGCTGAGCAGTTGACTCAGCGTCACGTCATGGCCATCCGCCAAGTAACGCTTGTATACGTCCAGCGCTTTCTTCTCACCTAAACAATACAAGCGCGTTCCTTTTGCATGAGTGACTTTGTGTGGCATGCCAATCGGGTTCCATTCCGAATACGCATCAGTCCATAGCTTCAAGGTATCACTGTGCAAAGCTACGGCAACCACAGCGTTATCGTAAACTCGGTTTTGATATAGCACCCAGCAGCCATCGTCAATACTCTGCGCCAACCCTCCAGAAATCACGACTTCTTCACTGGCGAAGGTTTGAAACAAGGGATAGTCACGTCGTTCAATTTGCACAGCAAAGCTGAGGATCACCTGTGAATTATGCTGCATTAGAAGAGAGCGCTTGAGTTCCCCGCCATCAATGTCAGGGGAGTAAGAGTATGTTTGTACCGCAGAAGTCAGCGTGGTTTGCTCAAATTCAATCACACTCACTAGGCAACCAGAGGTAAATATCTCCCCTTCCAGAATCACATTACGCGTACTATGCCCCATAACATGAGCATTCGGCAGCGACGACAAAACGGCGTCTGCAAGTGTGGTCGTAATTTCGCGCGATTGCGTCGACAATATTTGTACTAAATATTGTTTATCTGAGGAAGTCGGAAAAGTGACTAAAAAGTCATTCAGTTGACTGACATCGTGAACCAGTTTTGAAAAAGCTCGCATGGACCTACCACTGCCGTAACACTATCTTCACCACGACGTGTGGCGTTACTATTTTTATTTAATAGAGAATAATTTACGTGGCTTTGCGCTGCTTTTCTAGACACAAAATGAGATTAGAATGGATTAATGCGAAAGCAATTAAAAAAGTGTGAGTAACGGCTGCAAACTATTGATTTCAATATCAGGTAAAGTACGTGTTTTTGAATGGTTAATGACATTTTTATTCATATCATTAAACCAACAGGCTGCAAAACCAGCCAACTTTGCACCATGCACATCCGTGGTTAGATGATCACCGACATGCAGAATATTCTCCGCAGGAATATCCAAGAATCGCTTCGCTTTAGTAAACATATCGGTTGCGGGTTTCGCCAATCCATCTGGTCCTGCTTTAAGTACCTGTTGGAAATAAGGCGTAAGACCGATGCGGTCTAAATCCACATTACCGTTGGTGATTGCCACCAACGGGATGTGCTGCGCGAGTTCCTCCAATACATCGAGGCTTTGCTGCGGCACTTCAAAACGGTTACGCCAGTCCAACGCAACGTCTACTGCGGCTTTCGCGGCGGCATGTGCTGCGTCTTCGTCGTAGCCTACTTGGGAGAAGGCTTGCTGAAGTTGCACTAAACGCCATAAAGTGACATCGCTCTTCAGCTCGGGTTGTTGCTGCACAACACGCTGCTTGAGAGCAAACCAATCCGCTTTGTTCATATGAGCAACCGCTGGATGATGGTGTTTGAGCCAAGATAGCAACTCACGCTCCATGCGAACTATCACAGGATAGTTGTCATAGAGGGTATCATCTAGGTCAAAGGTCATTGCCTTAATAGGCTCGATACGGCGATAAAATTTCATACTTCGGCTCACTCCCCGTTCTTTTTACGTGCGCGTGGGTGGGCTTGGTCGTAGGCTTGCGCCAAATGTTGGAAATCCAAGTGCGTGTAGATTTGGGTCGTCGAAATGTTCTCGTGCCCTAAAAGCTCCTGCACCGCACGTAAGTTATTGCTTGATTCGAGCATATGTGTCGCAAATGAGTGACGCAATTTATGCGGACTAATATGGCTTGCGACAGACTGTTTCTGCCCCCATTCAGCCATGCGCTTTTGCACGCTACGATGCGAAATACGCGTTCCAAGCTTAGATACAAACAAGGCGGGCTCACCTGGAGCGGCTAAATCACCACGAACGCGTAACCACTTCCCGACCCACTCGGTTGCCATCCCAGAGAACGGCACTTTACGTTCTTTATCGCCTTTACCAATAACACGAAGCTCACCACTACGCAGTTGTACGTCACGTACATCCACACCCACCAGTTCAGCCAAACGTAAGCCGGCGCCATACATCAGCTCCATCATGGCGCGATCGCGCACAGCCAGCGGGTCGTCCTCGTTGACTTCAAGTAATTGGCTCACTTCGTCAACATCGAGGTTTTTGGGCAACGGGCGTTTTTTGCGAGGTGCTGAAACCCCTTTGGCTGGGTTAGCCGACATCTCGCCACGCAGAATAAGGAAATCGAAAAAGCTACGCAGCGATGAGAGGCGCGTTGCCAAACTGCTGGCTTTCATGCCTTCTCGCATGCCCTTACCTGCTAATTGGCGCACCCAACCAGCATCCACTTGAGACCAATCTTTGAGCCCCATTTCAGCTAAGTGCTGCGCCATTGTTTCTAGCTGCTGTTTGTAATTGCGCTGAGTATGTAGGCTAAGCCCCTTTTCGCTTCGTAAGAATTCATAGAAGCGCTCAAGAGGCTTTTGCAGACTATTTGGCAGAGGAGTGTTGGGAGTTGTCGTCATCGTAACTTTGCCATACCAGTGTTTGAGCGAGATGTGCCACTACTAATGATAGGTGACGCAAAAACAAGGTATCCATATCTGGCTGAAAATGGCCGCCATCTTCACTAGAAAAAGCAAGCACGCCCAGTGTTTGCTGTTTCACGAGCGGCAGTACCACATAGGACCCCATTTCCGGCACTTCCATGTTGCCAAACAAAGCTTCACGATCCACTTTGCGAAGACGTCCTAAGTACGCATCTTTGCCATTTAAGTGAGTGGTCGCAAAGCGTTGATAACTTTCCTTACTCAATTGAATCGATGCGTCGCATTGACTAAACAATCGAACAAACGCACGTAAGCCCAATGCTTTGGCTTTATCTTCGATAGAATGAATGACTTGTTTAAAGTCACCACACTTTAGAATCTGCCCCTGCAAATCCATAAATTCGTAAAAGGTGCGATCATTGTTCGCCGCAAGCGACATTAGTGTAGTGATCTCTTCCTCTAACTCTTCAATGCGCTGACGTTGGCGATTCATTTGGATGTGTACCAAAGATACCGCGCCTAAGTCTGAGTGTGGGAAAGATAAACGATCCACAAGCTCCGGACGTTGCACAAAAAAGTCTGGATGATCTTTGAGGTACTCGGCCACTACTTCAGCCGTTAAGGCATCTGCTTCTACTTGAGACAAACCGTTTCCTTTTTCTTCAACTAGCAAGATAATTGACCATCAAATACATGCGTTGTAGGTCCGGTCATAAACAACGGCTTGCCAGGGCCTTGCCATGCAATTCGCAATTCACCACCAGGTAGAGAAACCTTAACGTTTTCATCCAACAAGCCCTGCAGAATCCCAACCGCGACTGCCGCGCATGCACCACTACCACAAGCTTGTGTCTCTCCTGCGCCTCGCTCATAAACTCGAAGACGAATATGGTCACGACTCATCACCTGCATAAAGCCAGCGTTGACGCGCTCTGGGAAACGCTCATGCGACTCAAGCAGCGGACCGAGAGTTTCCACTTCTGCCGTATCCACATCGTCGACCACGGTCACTACGTGCGGGTTACCCATGCTCACAGCACCACAAAACAAGGTATTGTCGCCTGCTCGCATGATGTAAGTTTTCTCTTTTTGCTTCGCTTTGAAAGGAATTTTGTTCGGTTCAAACTCTGGCACGCCCATGTTGACCGTCACTTCCCCATCATCTTCGATGTTAAGAATCATCTTTCCTTTCTTGGTGCTCACGCTGATGCTGTATTTATTGGTCAGCCCCTTCAAGCGAACAAAGCGGGCAAAACAGCGTGCACCGTTACCACACTGTTCAACTTCACTACCATCGGCATTAAAAATCCGATAATGGAAGTCGGTTTCAGGGTCGTAAGGGGCCTCTACCACAAGCAATTGGTCAAAACCAACGCCAGTATGACGATCCGCCAAGCGGCGGATCAGGTCTTGCGAGAAAAACACGTTCTGGGTAATACAGTCGACGACCATGAAGTCGTTGCCCAAACCGTGCATTTTGGAAAAGTGGAAATGCATTTGTTGTGTGTTACTCCGGTAGAATCTGTTCCAGCTGCCACAAACTGGTCAGCTCCTCACGCTGGCGAACTAAGTGGCTTTGTTTACCGTCCACCATCACTTCTGCTGCTCGGGTACGAGTATTGTAGTTCGAAGACATCACAAAACCATAGGCACCTGCTGAACGAACCGCGAGTAGATCACCTTCTTGCAAAACGAGTGCGCGATCTTTACCCAAGAAGTCGCCGGTTTCACAAATAGGACCAACCAAGTCGTAAGTCTGAGCTTCACCCTTTCGCGGTGAAACTGGCACAATATCTTGCCATGCTTGGTATAGCGCAGGACGCATCAAGTCGTTCATTGCAGCGTCGATAATCGCAAAGTTTTTATGCTCAGTATGTTTTAAAAACTCAACACGCGTTAGCAAGATACCTGCGTTCGCAGCAATTGCACGGCCTGGCTCAAAGATCAGCTCCAAGTCTTGGTGATTTTCAAGACGGCCTAGTAACGCTTTGGCGTAATCAGAAGGCTGAGGTGGTAATTCATCACGATAGACCACACCCAAACCGCCGCCGACATCAAGGTGACGAATGTTAATGCCTTGTGCTTTTAAATCATCAATCAGAGCTAATAAACGGTCTGTCGCGTCGATAAATGGGTCTATATTGGTCAGCTGAGAACCAATGTGGCAGTCGATGCCTTGCACATTCAAGTTCGGCAGGCTTTGCGCGAATTTATAAACATCTGGCGCACGATCAAACGCAATGCCGAATTTATTGTCGCGAAGACCAGTCGAAATGTAAGGGTGTGTTTTCGCGTCGACATCTGGATTGATACGAAGAGAAATTGGTGCAATCACACCAAGCTCACCCGCAACCTTGTTCAAACGTTCTAGCTCTGGCTCAGATTCAACGTTGAAACATTTGATACCTAGCTCAAGAGCGCGCTTCATCTCTGCCGATGTTTTACCAACACCAGAGAAAACGACTTTTTTCGGATCACCGCCTGCGGCAATCACACGCTCAAGTTCACCACCCGACACGATGTCAAAACCCGATCCCAAACGCGCTAGCGTGTTCAATACGCCTAAGTTTGAGTTGGCTTTCACCGCGTAGCAAACTAGGTGAGGATGCTGACCCACAGCACTATCAAACGCCTTCCAATGGCGCTCTAGCGTGGCTCGAGAATATACGTAAAGAGGAGTGCCATATTGCTCTGCAAGAGCTTGAAGTGGGACGTCTTCGGCCCAAAGCTGGCCATCATCCTGATAGTTGAAGTAATCCAAAATTCGCTTCCCTTATTTTATTCGACTGCTGAACCCTAATTTCACCCTAAGGTGCGGTTATTTATTGTGATTGCTCATTCTGTTGAGTGTCATCTGGAATGTATAGTGAGCCAGACTGACCACACCCCGCTAAGGTCGCGGCAACCATCACAAACAACACAGTAATTAATTTTTTCATTTCGCATATCGTGATTATTGAATCAATGCCCCCTATAATCGCACCACACTCAGGAAAAGCAATAGGATAGACGGATGAACGATACTGAATTTCATCAACTGGTGGATGCGCAGATGCAAATCATCGAAGAATCCATCGATGATTCAGGCGCAGACATTGATTACGAAGTCACTGGCAACGTAATGACATTGGAATTTGAAGACCGCAGCCAAATCATCATTAATCGCCAAGAGCCGATGCATGAGATCTGGCTAGCGTCCAAATCTGGTGGTTTCCACTTCAAGCTTATTGAAGGTAAATGGACCTGCTCAAAAACGGGTATGGAGCTATTTGAAATGGTGAAGCAAGAGTGTGAAAAGCACGCAGGCGAAGCCATTGACTGGGCATAATTCTGGTCAATCGTCACCAAAACAAAAAGAGCACCGAAGTGCTCTTTTTGTTTATTGATACGGGTTTAATTACGCATTCACAGTTTTGGTCGGGCGACTCGGTGAACAACCGTCATTACGGTAAGGAATGATATACGCATTCCCCTCTTCAGGGTGAATAATTTGATAGTACTGAGGCAGGTTAAAGTTAATAAACTTAGACGCGACGCGACTATCGTCTTTTACCGACGTGTAGAAGCTGTTTACAGACGAAATCATTTCATCTTTGGAGCCACTAAATTGGTGATACACTTCTACTTGATTTGACTCATCCAACACATAAATATTGAAGCCATCCTCGTTATCTTCAAAGAAGAACTGCACCAGACCTTCACTGGCAAACCCATCCACCGCTTCCGGCATTTGATATTCTTGCTCACGATCGAGCATTAACAGCGGCGAGCCTTTGAGTTTGTTAGTAGAAATGCTGCGGTAGAAATCAATGGAATTTTCTAGCTTCTGCACCGACACACCACGACGTTCAAAGAACAACCCATAAGTCTGGTTACCAAGACGCATCGCTTTAAAGCGGCGACGTTTCTCTTGCTCTACTGGTTTCAAGCGTAAGTCGATACATTCAGCTAAAAGCTGGTAAACCATATTGCGCATCACACCACGCATGTTCTTCGCATAGCAGAACACATCCACTGATTCTGGTGGCAACGCATCTTGGTGCATTTTGCCCAAAATGGTTTTCAGTGCATCCAGCATCGCCGTTTCCCCTTTGAAATGCAGCGTACGCACTTCATGCCAAGAATTACGGTAAACAAGGTCAACACTGCCGACTAAATTTTTATGTTCTGGACCAAAGCTAAAAATATCGGTGTTCTTAACATCCACTTTCAGCGAACGACCAGAAAGTTCAGACGTCGGATCATTTTCGAAGTTGATGAACATCGCAAGCTGGCTTATTTCACAAGGACTCGCTAGCGCCTGCATAGATGGACGACGCTTACGCAACGCAAAAGTATTTCGTAAGTCACTCACCATTTGGTAAAACTTATCAATATCTAGCTGCGCTTCACGTACCACGGCATGTAAACGAGTCGATTCAGTGATCAAGCCATTGAAGAATGCCCAAGCAACCAACTTACTCAAGTATTCATGATGCTCTAGATATGGTTGCCCCAAAATGCGGTGCGCAATAAGCGGTTGTTTATAGAGGTACCAACCAGACTTGTTTACCCCCCCTTTTTTCACTTCGATAAAGCTCAAGTCAGGCTCGTGCAGATCAGGTGAAATCTGTGGGTTTAGTAACGTTACTTTGCCCGGCAATACTTCAAAAGCCGCGTAAAGTTTACGGGCCAAAATACTGATGTCTTGCGGACTGATAGCAGAAGTGATGTCGTTACGACGCGCAAATTGAATCAAGTTACGGTAGCTTTGCATCAACGCATCCAGCAATGCATGATGTACCACCTTTACTTGTTCAACCTTCCAATTACGGCGGTCATCGAGCTCTGCAACGACACTGGCATCCCAATTCCATTTTGCAATCATATCGCTCAGCGCTTCACGACGCCAAGCTACTGAGCCAACATTCGGCTCACGAGATAGTTTTTCATGGGTTTTGAGATAGAAACAGCGACGCACTAAATCCAAACGTGTATCGTCTTGAATTCGCTCTAAGTAACGGGTTACTTTTTCCAACATTAAGTAGTACGCATCCATGCCATAGAGATCAGGCTCATGGGCAAAAAAACGACGTTTAGTGTCGATGCTTAACAATTGAGTATGCGGGTATTCCCACGAGTAAGCTTCTAGCAAGATGGCTTTTAATACCGATTTGTAGGGAGAGTCGATGCTTTTGTATAACTGCCACAAGTTCGAGCCGAAGTATTCTTCAGCAGGAATGCAGTTCAATTTACCAAAGTCGATCCATTCACTACAGTCGATGTAACCATCACTGCAAAGTTGAGAAACGTACTCGTCGTAACACTCTTCCATTTCTGGCGGCACGATTTGCCATAACAAACGCTGTCCGGCAATACGCACCGCACTACGATAGAATTCATCTAGCAAAAGTAAGTGCTGAGATGAACCACAGTTATCACCTGTCATCTCCTCAGAATGATTGCTTCTAAAGCGCTCTTTATCCATTAAGAAAAAGTTCGCTTCCACGCCTTTGCTTTGTGCCCAATCCGTGATGAGTAGGCATTTATTGGTCAATAACTCGCGTTCGTCACAATCCATCTCTGGTGAGATACACACCCAAATATCCAAATCACTGGAAGTACTTTGACCAATCGAGGAGGTACTGCCCATGGTGTACAAACCCAATATAGCGGGCTTTTCTACCGTCTTGAGCGGCTGACCAATGGCAAGTTGAATATCATCTATGAATTGTTGCTGAATGCTATTTAGTTCAAGCCCATGCACACCAAACGGGACATCGGCATCATAATAGCCAGGAATTACAGGATGGTTGTAGTTCAACAAGGCAGGAATCAAATGGAAGACTTGCTGGCTTTGCGAATCCATAAGCGCCAGCGCGCGATCAACTCGCTGCTGATTCAAATTATCTAGTCGCTGGATGATTTTTTGGGTGTAAGCCTGCAAGGGGAATTCCTTGGTTGAACAATCACGAAAATCTGCTGACGTTTTAAACCAAAATGGCTTAAAAACGTGATCAATTTAACACTTTTATTGGTGCGGGTAAAGCTTCACGCCCGCGTATCACTCTGGATACAAAACCATACTTTAGTCACAAAATTAATCGCGCGGTAGTGTCGCTCTTATTACCTATTACTAATAATAGTCCTTAGTCTAATTGAGAATCCAGTCACACTATTTTCATAACGTCATGTAATTCCATTCATAGCCTTCAGAGATAACGAACTAACAGTAAGCATTTCTTGATGAGAATGGTAGGATAAACCCAAATCCAAACAGCATTGAGAAAATCATGACACAATCCACACCGATTCGCATTGCAACTCGAAAAAGCCCTCTTGCTTTATGGCAAGCTTACTTTGTTAAAGACGCCCTTCAAGCCGCTCACCCAGGCTTGGAAGTCGAGTTAGTAACCATGGTGACCAAAGGTGACGTGATTTTAGATACACCACTAGCAAAAGTTGGCGGCAAAGGCTTGTTCGTAAAAGAGCTTGAAGTCGCGATGCTAGAAGGACGTGCAGACCTCGCCGTTCACTCAATGAAAGACGTACCCGTCGATTTCCCAGAAGGCCTTGGCCTCGTGACCATTTGTGAGCGTGAAGATCCTCGTGATGCCTTCGTCTCTAATACCTATAGCCACATTGATGAGCTCCCTCAAGGTGCCGTGGTTGGTACTTGCAGTTTGCGCCGTCAATGCCAACTGAAAGAATATCGTCCGGACATCATCATCAAAGAGCTTCGCGGTAATGTGGGCACTCGCCTTGGTAAGTTAGATGCGGGTGAGTATGATGCAATCATTCTTGCTGCGGCTGGCCTCAAACGATTGAAGCTTGAAGAGCGCATTCGTAGCTTTATCGAACCAGAGCAATCACTACCAGCGGTAGGGCAAGGTGCTGTCGGTATTGAGTGCCGCCTTGACGATGAAAGACTGCTTAAGCTGCTTGAGCCACTTAACCACCAAGACACCGTAGACCGCGTTTTGTGTGAGCGCGCAATGAACCTTACGCTAGAAGGCGGCTGTCAGGTACCTATCGGCAGCTATGCCCTGCTAGACGGCGACAACATTTGGCTACGCGCATTAGTTGGCGAACCAGATGGCAGCGAAATTGTGCGTGGTGAAATTCGTGGCCATCGTAAAGACAGCGAAGCATTAGGAGTGCAGCTAGCCAATGAGCTGCTAGATAACGGCGCTCGTGAAATCCTAACTAAGCTGTACGCAGATCACGAATAACCATGGCAGTGTTGGTC
The DNA here is from genome assembly GCF_033438945.1 of Vibrio sp. Y176. Classification (NCBI taxonomy): domain Bacteria; kingdom Pseudomonadati; phylum Pseudomonadota; class Gammaproteobacteria; order Vibrionales; family Vibrionaceae; genus Vibrio; species Vibrio sp. Y176. Next base: position 34,122 of record NZ_JAWOQS010000019.1, read on the forward strand.
ACTCGGCCGGGAGAGCAAGGCAACGCGCTTTGCTCTCTGCTCGAAAGGCACGGCATTTCCGCATATCACCATCCTCTGATCGACATTGTCGCCGATCTCACGGACACGCACCTCTCTAAACATCTACATCAAGCTCAAATTGTTATCGCTGTTAGTCGACATGCAGTGCAATGTGCACAGCAAATCTTAGCCAGCAACGGGATGTCATGGTCGAAACAAGCTATTTACCTTGCCGTTGGTCAAAAAACAGCACACTATTTAAGCAAATGTACCCAACAGAAAGTACACTATCCCCAAGTCAGTGATAGTGAACACTTATTGCGACTACCAGAGCTCAACAATGTGGCACAACAACAAGTTCTTATCCTTCGTGGTAACGGCGGAAGAGAGCTGATCAAAGATGCATTGGTGAGACGTGGCGCAAAAGTTCACTATAGTGAGACTTACAAGAGAGAATTCATCCCATTCGATCCAGTAAGCTGTGTCTCACTATGGAAAAACCTACAAATTAACCAGATTGTTGTCACCAGTGGTGAACAACTGGATTATTTGTGCAGCCAATTGACGTCGGAGCAATTGACTTGGCTTAATCAACAAGAGTTGTATATCCCCAGTCAGCGTATCGCTGACATCGCAATTCAAAGGGGGTTCACTCGCGTGAGATGCACGGGAAGCGCATCCAACCAAGAATTACTGGCGGCTCTCCAGCCCTAGCTACACAGGATATAGGCATGACAAGTAAAAATAACGACCAAAAAAATAACGATAAAAACCTTTCCGAAGAAACCTCATCGGCACCGCTAGTCGAAAAAACCACATCGCAGCAGGATGCGGACCTTAAAAAAGAGCAACCACAAACGGCCGAGCCCCCAAAAACAGCAGAACCAACCAAAGTCGAGTTTGAAGAAAAACAAGGCAAACGCGGTGTCAAACTAGGCACGGTCGCTATCATCTTATCGATTATTTTTGGCGGTGGCCTCGCGTACAAGCTGCATCAACAGCAAGCCGATTACCAAGCGCAGATCGCCCAACTAAAAAGTCAGCTAGAAAGCACTCAAGCCTCCATGAAGCAAGAGCTCAGCCGGGTACAAGAAGAAACCATCGAGAAAGCAACAACCGTGACACACAAAGCGGAAGTGGTACTTGGACAGCAACAGAAGAGCATTGAAAGCTTACAGCTCGCCGTTGCCGATGTGAAAGGTCGTCGACCAAACGACTGGCTATTGGCGGAAGCCGATTACCTCGTCAAATTAGCCGGCCGTAAATTGTTCTTAGAGCACGATGTAGAAAGCGCGACTCAACTGATGGAAAGTGCAGACCAACGCATTGCAGCGCTGAATGACCCTAGTCTCGTCAAACTACGTAAAGCAATGGCGAACGATATCACCAAGCTTCGCACTATCCCGCTAATTGACCGTGATGGATTGGTACTACGCTTAACTGCCCTACAACAGCAAGTAGACAAGCTCCCTCTCGCCAATGCACTGCTACCTGAAGCTGAAGCCGTAGAAAACACTGAAGTGTCTGAAGATATCGCAAACTGGCAAGATAACTTAATGACCTCTTTGAAGGACTTTTCAGAAAACTTCATTACCTTCCGCACGCGCGATGGTAACGTCATTCCACTGCTTTCTCCTGAGCAACACTTTTACCTGAAAGAAAACATCAAAGCCAAATTGGAAACGGCAATAAAAGCGGTGTACCAAGAGCAAGGTGAAATTTACACCACGTCTCTAAAAACAGCAGACAAATGGGCATTAGCTTTCTTCAACCAAAACGATAATTCTGTTAAAGAGTTCAACAAAACGGTTAACCTACTAAGTCAGCAAAATATTCAAGTGGAATACCCAACAAAACTGCAAAGTCAGTCTCAACTATCAGATGTCATCCGTGAACGCCTACGTCGTGAAGTCACAACGATGACAGGCATGGAGGATAAGTAATGTTTCGTCTTATTTTCCTATTTGTTGTACTAGGCGCAGGACTATTTGTTGGCACCCAGTTTTCTGGTCAGCAAGGCTATGTACTCATCTCCATTGCCGAGAAAACGATCGAGATGAGCGTAACGACATTAGTGGTTTTCGTTATCGCTGCACTCGCAGGTCTTTTTCTGCTTGAGTACCTGATTAAGAAGTTAGTTTATGCTAGTTCTACAACATGGAACTACTTCAGTGTTCGCAAAATGCGCCATTCCCGCCGATACACCAATGAAGGCATTATTAAACTTCTAGAAGGTGACTGGAAAGGTGCTGAGAAGAAAGTAACTCGCTGGGCAAATCATCACGATATGCCGCTGCTTTGCTACTTGGTTGCGTCTGAAGCCGCACAAGGCCAAGGTGATAAAGCAAAACGAGATCACTATCTAGAGCTAGCGAGCCAACAAGAGAACGCCCATCTCGCAGTAGAACTGACTCGAGCGAAACAATTTATCCGCGACAACGAGTTCGAGTCCGCTTTCGATACCTTGCAATCGTTAAAAAGTCATTATGCGAGTAACTCTATTGTATTGAACTTGCTGAAAACAACGTACATGCAGCTAAAGTTGTGGCAACCTCTTATTGACCTCTTGCCACAACTAACCAAAGCAAAACTCATCACGGAAGAAGAACATGCAGAGCTGATTCAAAAGGCGCAGTGCGGCTTACTCCATGAAGTAGCGCAACAACAAGGTAGCGAAGGGCTAATCTCCCATTGGAATAGTCTCTCACGTAAAGTGAAACAAGACACACACCTCGTTGCCTGTTTTGCTCGAGAACTCATCACACGAAAAGCTGATGCAGAAGCCTTTACCGTGCTAAAAGAAGCATTAAAAAAACAACCTGCCCCAGAGCTTTATCAACTACTGCCAGATCTAAATCTGCCAGATACCCACCCTGTCGTGGTCTTCTTAGAGGGAGTAGTGAAGAAAGAGCCGGATAACGCCGCTGCCCATAGCGCATTAGCGCACTTCTATTTCCGTCAAGAGAAGTGGCAAGAAGCCCAGGATCACTTTGAGATCGCCTTAAAGCTTCGCTCTGACGTCTCTGACTATGCATTCCTAGCAGACACACTAGAGAAGCAAAATCTAACCAAAGCTGCTCACGAAGTCTCTCGTAAAGCTCTCACGCTCGTACAGAATGACTAACTTAAGATGACCTAACCAAGCCGACAGCTTACCTGTCGGCTTTTTTATTGCCTGCTATTAACCCTTTAGTCCTTAGTCATCAATATGTTTATCCAATTCATTGGCTCCCAAGTAGTTCTCAACCAACTTCCTAGCAACTCACTATCGTTTCACTTTCCTCTTCTTTTTTTGACTACTCTGATCCTGCCATTCCAGCAGAATCCAAAACAATTTTAAAAGATGCAGGAATACGTAACTTTAGCCTGTTGATGTATGGTTTTAAGACGTAGCTAGATTTAGGCAATAGAGCACACGCGTCGCTAGACTGAGTAAAACAAAAAGATACATCAGTGAAACAGTGGCTATTTGAGTATGCTTATTTGTTCGTTCTATCCGGTAAAAAGGGCTAGAGAAGCAATGGTAGTGCTTTAAGAGAACGATAAGGCAATAGATGGTTCAACATCTTAACAAAGCATCTCCAACAACCTTATCGGGACAGCATGCAGTGATGAGGATGAACAGCTTTAGAGGCAACTGCACTTCTTAGCAAAAATCAAAACGTCACAACCAATACCGATACCAATATTACTTTGTCGAAAAGTAGATCGCATATGGAATTGATTTTTGGCAAGCACAGATAGAGTAATAAAGATGTACGGAAATGAAAAAAGCCTCGCTATTTCTAGCGAGGCTTCTTAATAGTGGCGGAGAGATAGGGATTTGAACCCTAGATACGCTATTAACGTATGCCGGTTTTCAAGACCGGTGCTTTCAACC
>NZ_JAWOQS010000020.1:0-30907 GCF_033438945.1 Vibrio sp. Y176
CTGCCGCCAGCGTTCAATCTGAGCCATGATCAAACTCTTCAATTTAAGATTTTGTCGGCTCAATGAATACTGAACATTACATAAAGTAATGTTTGAATTGACTGTGCTGAATCTTTCGATTCAATGGTCACTTCGTTTCATTGAAACCTAATTTGAAGCCGAAGCTTCTAATTGGATTATCATCAACGAGTGCCCACACAGATTGATAGGTTCTTATTTTTAAAGAGCTTTTCTAACATTTTCAGCAACTTAGTTGCTCGCCGTTAGGGGTGCGTATCTTACTTCACACCGTGAGAGAGTCAAGCATTTTTTTCAAATTCTTTTTTCTCTCTTCCCGACTCGCTGTGTGACTTTCGTCTCACTCCGTGTCGGTGGATGCGCATTATAGGGGGTTGAGAAATTAGCACAAGCGTTTTTTGCAAAAAAACTTCCAACCGCACAAATAACGAGCATTCTGCATAGATACTCAACGATCTTGTCTAGTATTTCGGGTTGCAGAGGATCTTTTCATGATGAAACACCTGACTTCTGCATTAAAAGATCGCCGATTTCTTTGTGATTTTGATTGCTGATCTTATCTCTCTTGGTTCTTTTTTCTCTTTCTATCTATATAAAGACGAAAAAAGAGCAGAACGATGACGAACTGCTCTTTTGGTCTTTGCTTTTTATTTGGGGTACTTCAGGTGAAGTCTTGGAAAAGTGTTTCTTCTATATATAGAAGAAAAGATCAGAGCATCCTTGCCCTTCTCTTTACGACAGATTAGTTAGGGGTATATCTAAATGTCGTTATTGTTCGATGACGCATTGAGCTCGTAAGAGTGGAGCATGCTTGCATTCCCAATGACGTCATCTTCGAGAGGAACTTAGTTCTTCAATACTTTTACGGTGTAGCTACCATCTTTTTGTTGGTATAAACCGTGGATGTCGGTTTCGAAACCTGGGTAATGCGCACCGATCTCACAAAGCATCTCTAGGAAGTCCAGCACAGGGCGAGACTCTTGAGTCACCATTTCACCAGGAAGTACTAGTGGCACACCTGGAGGGTAAGGAAGGATCATGTTCGCACTTACGCGGCCAACCATTTCTTCCAGTTTGATTTCTTCTACGTTACCGCGAAGCTCTTCTTGCCATGCTGCGTGTGGTGTTACTTTCATTTCTGGAAGTACATCGAACGCTTTGTACATTAGCTCTGGTAGGTTGTATTTCTTAGTTAGGTCATGAATTGCTTGTGCTAGTTCTTGAACGCGCATGCCTTCATAGAAGCTTGGGTCTTCGTTGTATAGCGAAGGTAGGAAGCTCTTGATGGTTAGGTTCAAGTCGTAGCCACGTTTAAATTCAGTTAGGCCGCGTAGCAATTGCATTGCTTTTGATTTGTCGATACCGATTGAGAATAGGAACAACAAGTTGTATGGACCTGTTTTCTCTACCACGATGCCGCGCTCGTCTAGGAATTTAGCCACCAGCGAAGCAGGAATACCTGATTCTTCTAGTTCGCCTTCTTTATTCATCCCAGGAGTCAATAGCGTTACTTTGATTGGATCAAGATACATGTGGTTGTCATCCATGTTCTTGAAGCCGTGCCATGTGTCGCTAGGATCTAGTTTCCAACATTCCGTGGTATCGATGTTTTCTGGTTGCCATACATCGAAGAACCAGCTGTCGCTTTCTGCTTCTAGGCGTTTGATCTCTTTACGGAAGCGGATTGCGCGATCGATAGAGTCTTGCATCAACTTCTTACCAGTGTTGCCGCGCATCATTGCCGCTGCAGTTTCAGTAGAAGCAACAATGCCGTACTGAGGTGAAGTTGAAGTGTGCATCATGAATGCTTCGTTGAAAGATTCTTTATCAAAGTCGCCTTTCACGTGAATCATTGAAGCTTGTGAGAACGCTGCCAACAGTTTATGTGTTGATTGTGTTTCGTAGAACACTTTGCCTGGCATCGCTTCACCACTCATACCACATTTACCTTCGTAAATTGGGTTGAAGTTAGTGTAAGGCACCCAAGCACTGTCGAAGTGGATGTGTTTACAATCTAGCGACTCTTTGATGAATTGTGTGTTGTACAACAGGCCATCGTAAGTTGAGTTAGTCACTACTGCGTAAGTTGGTGCTGTTGCACCTGGTGTCTTCGCCACTTTCTCTGCAATGACATCACGGCTGAATTCGCTTTGTGGAATACCACCAAGGATGCCGTATGCGTTACGAGTTGGGCGGAAGTAGATTGGTGTCACGTCGCTCATCATCATTAGGTGAGTCAGAGATTTGTGACAGTTACGGTCAATCAGTACTGTGCTGCCCGCAGGTGCAGAGTACATACCAACGATTTTGTTCGATGTAGACGTGCCGTTAGTTACGATGTACGAGCTGTCTGCATTGAATGTGCGTGCGATGTATTCTTCTGCATCTTTATGTGGACCTGAGTGGTCTAGTAGAGAACCTAACTCAGGCATTGAGATTGATACGTCCGCTTTGAATGTGTTTGGACCGTAAAAATCGTAGAAGATGCTACCAGCAGGGCTTTTCTGGAATGCAGTACCGCCCATGTGACCTGGAGTACAAAAGGTGTATTTACCTTCTTCTACGTATTTGAATAGCGCTTTAGTGAATGGAGGCATGATGGCATCTTTGTATGCCTCAGTCGCTTGGTTGATTTTGATAGCGATGTCGTCAGCCATACCTAAAGCGTACTCGAAGAAGCTTACGTTTAGACGTAGGTCTGTTAGTGAAATGTCTAGAGTAGACTGTTCGTTAGCAAATGCGTGAACAGGCAGTTTTTCGTTGATTTGGCTGATACGTTCACATAACTCTAGTGAGTATTTATCCCAGTCGAACAGCACACCGCAAATGCGTGGGTTCATCTCAATCATTTTGATCAAGTCTTTATCATCTACTGGGTAAACCACTTCGTAGCCCGCTTTCTCAAGAGCAGCGTGAAGTTGACGAACTGGCTCTTCTTTAAAGAACACACCCATGTGGTTCAAGATAGCGAATATATTCATTTGGACATCTCCAAGGCGAATGAGGGCGCTCTTTGCCATTTACAGGCAATGAGTAAGGTGAGCGCCGCGTGAATTTGGGTTTTATGGGCTGGCACCTTAGTGCCAGCGTTTTGGGGATTAGTTGCTTGCTTGGGCAGGCATGTCGTCAGCGTGCATTTTCACGTACTGAGCAAGACCTGCTTTTTTGCTGTAGAACATCAAGATAACTAGAGAAACGATGAAGGTTGCTGTTAGCGTACCGCCCTCTGCACCCGCTAGTGCGATGAAGCAGAACAGACAAGCTACACCAGAGAACAGCATTACGAAGCCGTTGCGTGTTGTCATACCTTCGAAGCGAATCAAGTTAATGCTTGAGTAGAAGTAAGGCAGCATAGTTAGTAGAACTGCGTCAGTCGTTAGCTGGTTGAACAGGTCTGATGCGTGTGCTGTTTTAGAGCTGAAGAACATCAGTACAACCATCAGTGCAGTCATCTTGATTGACGCAAGGATTAGACCTTTCTTAGGCACACCGTTTTTGTCAGTTTCGCCGTAGATTTTAGGGAAGTTGCCGTCGTTTGCTGCACGTTTACCTGCTTCACCTACTAGCATCATCCAAGAACCTAGCGAAGTGAAACATGCTAGCGCTGTGAATGCTGATACGAATGGTGCTGTCCAGCTACCGAATAGCTCAGTGGTTGCTAATGCAAATGGCGCACCTGATGCCGCAACTTCTGACGCTGGGAACATGCCGCTGATCATTTGAGTTGATAGGATGTAAATCACACCTGCGATACCAGTACCCAACATAGTTGCTAGTGGTACAGTACGTTTAGGGTTTTCTACCATACCAGTCGATACCGCTGCTGATTCCACACCTACGAATGACCATAGACAGATAAGAACCGCTGTTACTACCGCGTGGCTGTCAGTGCCTGCTGATACGTTCCAGTTTTGGCTGTAAAGCGCAGTATCGAAGTGCGTCCAACCAAATGCGGCAGTACCAACAACTGGGATAAGGATAAGAACTAGACCAAGCGTACATAGACGGCTTACCCAGCTACCACCAAGTAGGTTGACGAAAGTGAAGATCCATACCGATGCAATCGTCGCAATACCTGCTGGGATTGGGTTATTAAGCACAGGGAAGAATACTGAAAGGTAAGAAACACCTGTAATGGCAATAGCCAGGTTACCAATCCAGTTCGCGTGGTAATAAAGAACGCCCGTTTGGAAACCAAATACCGGAGACACTTCGCCAGCATAAGCGATAGGACCACCTTCTTGTGGGTTTTTGGTTGCCAGACGAGCGTAAACAAACGCTAGACTCAGTGCACCGACCAAACAGATCAGCCAACTGAAGATTGAAACAGAGCCTACAGAGGCAAGACTAGAAGGTAATAGTGCGATACCACTACCCATCATGTTACCGGCTACGACACCCGTACAGGCAATAAGGCCGATTTTTTTCGCATTCGATGACATAACATCTCCAAATCTATTCTACTCGAGTCAACATGACTCAAACTGAATGGTTATTAGCGAGATGCTATGAGGAAGAACCTGCTCGACCTCGCTAAATTTCGAAGTGAAGACTACGCCCAAAAACTGGGAAAAAAATAAACTTGGGGTTATCAATAAAATGATTAGTTAATCAACATCAAGTTGAGGAAAACATGATAAACACAATAATATAAAACCATATTATTCATTTAGTTATAAGAAAAACATCAAACCTTCTACCGATAGATAAACTCTCATCAACTCGTTGGTCATCGCGATAAAAGTTATCAACCTCTATCAACTTCCCCATCCCGAAGGGTTAATTCCCTGAAGTGTTGATTCCATAAATCTCTCCCTGATCGCGCTTTTTGACCCACATCAATATTCATCTCGCCTGCAAGAAAGCATCAAAATCATTCTCGCCACATAACTCAGCCAGACACTTCATACAATCAATAGAGATAGAGATAGAGATAGAGATAGAGATAGAGATAGAGATAGAGATAGAGAAGCAAAGCGGGTATGTATTCCCGTTGCAAGCTTGCGTTGTTAGCTCCTTCGTAAGTCATTGCCCCACCGCCCCACCCTTTTCACTTTTCGACAGCGACAAAAAAGCCCCTCACAGAAATGAGGGGCTAGCATTAGACTGACGTTGAGTCCGAGAGAATTAAAGCATTCGAACGACAGAAGGGTGAACGGCGCGATACATGGCGTAATCAATCGCCTTCATGTTACTTGGGAAGACCAAGTTTTCGCACAGCAGGTACGTCTCAACCGACGTATCAATATAGAAAGCTTCACTGTAAGACTCACTGGCTAAATCCAGATCACCATCCAATTCGGCGTGCTTACCGCGAATCACATAGGAAAGCACTGAATCACGTAACCTCAATGCCTGTCCGAGATGCCGCTTGGCTAACGCCATGTCACCAATGATGGTTTCGTGCAGTGCTAAAGCTTCATAAATTCGCGGTTGAATTGGCCCCACCATCATTTTCACATTAGTCTCTAGTGCTTCACTGAGCTGCTGCATTCGCCCTTTCTTCAACTCCTGTGAGAAATCAAGTGCCTTTTGTACATGGTAAGCAATCAACAACTCAGCTTGAACGTAAGCATTATCCGGCTCGATTTCTAAAATGTTTTCCATCAAGTCGATACCTTGGCGGAATTGTTTAGTATCAGAGACATTAAGGTAATGGTTAGCCTGAACAAACAACTCCAACGCGTCGGGATTCATTGGCATTCCCGCCACCAGCATCGTAGATTTCAATTTGGCATCCGACACTTTCAGCACTTGCATCAAATCCAACGACGCTTGTTGAAGCACTGTCTTTAAATGACTACTGGTTAACGCGTATTGACGACTAAACAACACTTTCTCAGATGAGTTATTGCGATATTCCACCTCTAAAAAGCTGCCACCGTCATTCTCACGAACTCTCACCACAACCGATTTACCAGGCACAATGCCAGAAGTAAACGACGCCTTCTTTAGCATGACTCGGTAATCACTGACTTGAGCAATGTCGGACATCAACTTTTGGGCGAATCCGTCTGCCAAATCGTAGCTTAATCCTTCATTCGTAAAATTATCTTGAAACTTGAACTCAATCAGATGGGTATCGATGGCTTGGGTAATACGCACTTCCGATTGCTTGTAGGTAAACACGCCCATCACTACGACCAACATACTGATCCAGATGAAGTTCATAATTCCCAATCGCCAAGGACTGATTTTGTTTTTGCTCTGAGGGGCTTTTTTCTCTTTTGACATCTCGCAGACCGCGCGAGTTAGAGGACCGGCAGGAAAGGTAACGGCTGGTGCTATAGGTAGACAATCCTCTTCCGATTCTTCAACCGAAGGTGGGATCTCTTCATTTTGCCGACTTGTGACAAACTCTTCATGCGTCATAGCAACCACGTTCGCTACCAGCTTATAGCCACGCTTGGGCACCGTGATAACGTAGTTGGTATTTTCCTCTCGACCGTCACGTAGTAGCTTACGCAACTCAAAGATGGATTGAGTCACCACTTGATCGGTCACAATCGCTCCAGCCCAAACGTACTGAATCAATTCCTCGCGGTTGAACACCTCATTCGCATGCTCCGCTAAGAAGTGCAAAAGATTAATTAAGCGTGGCTCAACAGTAACTTCCCTATCTTGTCGATACAGCTTATTTTCATCAACGCTCAAAACCCAGTCATTGATTTGAAAATAGACTCCAACCATGTATGAAAACTCTCGTATCTACAGACAGCGTTACGCTAGGAATCAGACAATGGTCGATTCCTACAAGTAACTAAAGGCAAGATTATAGGTGGGAAAGCAGCGTGTACCTAGAAAAGCAAGTCGCCAAAAATGCAAACTTAAGTTAAGTGATGCAAGAATGAGACTACTCAAGTGCTGCAAGGATAGAGCAATGTGTGGCGTCATCGTCTGTATGACCACAACAAGCATCATTAATCTTCTTTAACGCTCGGCGAATTTTCGTCAGCTCGTTAATTTTCCCATCAATCAGCTCTAACTTAGCAGAAGTAATGGCTTTTACCTCTGCACAGCTGTGTTCTGTCGCTTCTAACTTAATTTCTAACAGGTCTTTAATTTCATCCAGACTCAAGCCAAGATCTTTACCTTTGAGGATAAAGTGCACCTGCTTTTGATTCTCTTCATCATACAAGCGGTAGCCTGAATCACTTCGTCCTGCGGGTTTTATTAGCGCGTTTTTCTCGTAGAAACGCAATGTATCGGCAGTCACACCACAACGTTTTGCCAGTTCACCTATCTGAAACATAACTTCCCCTATTAACTATCTCGTTACTTTTAAAGCTAAAGAACGACTTTTTTGCAATTATTTTTGAGATGCCAAACGATTGCGCGAGCTTTTTTGTAATAAATTGGTTAGAATACGCGCCATCAAATGTGGAGACTGTTTTCTAACCAGAAAACACCCTGCAAAGGTCTTTACCAAAACTGGCCAATATTTTACCCCAAGAGGTAAAAACAAGTTCATTTTTGGCAAACATCTTTAACTCCGTGAATTTGAGGAAAATGGAAGCATGAATAACGCTCGTCCTATTCGCCGTGCGCTTATCAGCGTATCAGACAAAACAGGTATTGTTGAGTTTGCGCAAGCTCTTGCTGAGCGCGGTGTCGATATCCTATCTACTGGTGGTACAGCTCGCCTACTTGCCGAACAAGGCATCGCCGTAACCGAAGTCTCTGACTACACTGGTTTCCCAGAAATGATGGACGGCCGCGTTAAAACGCTTCACCCAAAAGTTCACGGTGGCGTGCTTGGTCGTCGTGGCCAAGATGATGACGTGATGGAAAAGCACGGCATCAACCCTATCGATATGGTTGTCGTAAACCTATACCCATTCGCAGAAACCGTTGCCAAAGAAGGCTGTACACTAGCCGACGCGGTTGAAAACATCGATATCGGCGGCCCAACAATGGTTCGTTCTGCAGCGAAAAACCACAAAGACGTGACTATCGTTGTTAACGCAGGTGATTACGGCCGCGTAATTGCAGAGATGGACGCAAACGACAAATCTCTCACTCTCGAAACTCGCTTCGACCTTGCCATCGCTGCTTTTGAACACACTGCCGCTTACGATGGCATGATCGCAAACTACTTCGGCACTATGGTTCCATCTTACGGTGAGAACAAAGAAGGTGATGAAGAGTCTAAATTCCCACGTACGTTCAACCAACAGTTCGAGAAGAAGCAAGACATGCGCTACGGTGAGAACAGCCACCAAGCAGCCGCATTCTACGTTGAAGCAAACCCACAAGAAGCATCTGTTTCTACTGCTCGCCAAATCCAAGGTAAAGCCCTTTCTTACAACAACATCGCAGACACGGACGCAGCGCTTGAGTGTGTGAAAGAGTTCAACGAGCCAGCATGTGTAATCGTAAAACACGCAAACCCATGCGGTGTTGCGCTAGGCAAAGACATCCTAGAAGCGTACAACCGCGCTTACCAAACTGACCCAACATCTGCATTCGGCGGCATCATTGCATTCAACCAAGAGCTGGATGCTGAAACAGCAACCGCTATTGTTGAACGTCAATTCGTTGAGGTCATCATCGCTCCTTCTGTTTCTGCTGAAGCGATTGAAGTGGTTGCCGCGAAGAAGAACGTACGTCTACTTGAGTGTGGCGAATGGACAACGAAGACAACTGGCTTTGACGTGAAACGCGTGAATGGCGGTCTACTGGTTCAAGACCGCGACCAAGGCATGGTAAGCCTAGACGACCTAAAAGTGGTTTCTAAGCGCCAGCCAACAGAAGAAGAGCTAAAAGATGCACTGTTCTGCTGGAAAGTAGCGAAATACGTGAAATCTAACGCGATCGTTTACTCGAAAAGCGACATGACTATCGGTGTAGGTGCTGGCCAAATGAGCCGCGTTTACTCTGCGAAAATCGCAGGCATCAAAGCTGCAGACGAAGGTCTACAGGTTGAAGGTTGTGTAATGGCATCAGATGCATTCTTCCCATTCCGTGACGGCATCGACGCGGCTGCAGAAGCGGGCATCAAGTGTGTGATCCAACCAGGTGGTTCTATGCGTGATGACGAAGTTATCGCAGCGGCAGACGAACACGGCATGGCGATGATCTTTACCGGTATGCGTCACTTCCGCCACTAATTTCCTCTTCGTATTTGGCACTGTGGCGTCGTTAGCTGCTTTCGCCCACCCCGGTCACATAGCGGGCTATGCTCCCGGGGATGGGCTCAATTGTTGCCTAGCTACATCACCAACTACTTTGAGTAAACAGTATTTATAAGATTAAGGATTTTCATATGCGAGTTTTAATCATTGGTTCAGGCGGTCGTGAACATGCGCTAGGCTGGAAAGCAGCGCAAAACCCAAATGTTGAGACTATTTTCATTGCTCCAGGCAACGCAGGTACAGCACTAGAGCCAAAACTAGAGAACGTAAACATCGATGTAGAAGACATCGCTGGCCTTGTTGCTTTCGCCAAAGAGAAGGCGATTGAACTGACTATCGTTGGCCCAGAAGCACCATTGGTTATTGGTGTGGTTGATGCGTTCCGCGAAGCTGGCTTACCAATCTTTGGCCCTACCCAAGCCGCAGCGCAACTTGAAGGCTCTAAAGCGTTTACTAAAGACTTCCTTGCTCGTCACCAAATCCCAACCGGTGCATACGCAAACTTCACAGAAATTGAACCAGCGCTTGCTTACGTGCGTGAGCAAGGTGCACCTATCGTAGTAAAAGCTGACGGCCTTGCTGCTGGTAAAGGCGTTATCGTAGCGATGACGCTAGAAGAAGCTGAGGACGCAATCAAAGACATGCTAGCAGGCAACGCATTTGGTGATGCTGGTAGTCGTGTCGTTATCGAAGAGTTCCTAGATGGTGAAGAAGCAAGCTTCATCGTGATGGTGGATGGTGAGAACGTTCTGCCAATGGCCACCAGCCAAGACCACAAACGCGTAGGCGACAAAGATACGGGTCCTAACACCGGTGGCATGGGAGCATACTCTCCAGCTCCAGTGGTGACACAAGAAATCCACAACCGCATCATGGAAGAAGTGATTTACCCAACAGTACGTGGCATGGCCTCTGAAGGTAACCCTTACACTGGTTTCCTATACGCGGGTCTGATGATCGACAAAGACGGCACTCCGAAAGTAATCGAGTACAACTGCCGCTTCGGTGATCCTGAGACACAACCTATCATGATGCGCATGGAATCGGATCTTGTTGATCTGTGCCTAGCGGCAATCGACGAGAAACTGGATCAAGCGGAATCGAAGTGGGATCCACGAGCATCGATTGGTATCGTGTTAGCAGCCGGTGGTTACCCAGCTGCATACAACAAAGGCGACGTAATTTCGGGTCTGCCACAAGTTGAAATTGAAGGCGAAAAAGTCTTCCATGCAGGTACAGATAACAAAGATGGCGACATCGTGACAAACGGTGGTCGCGTTCTTTGTGCAACCGCACTTGGCAACAGCGTATCAGAAGCGCAGCAGCGTGCTTACGAGCTTGCAAAACAGATCCGTTGGGATGCCATGTTCCATCGCAACGATATCGGCTACCGTGCAATTGCACGTGAGCAAGACAAATAAAAACAACATAAGTTGGCTAAAAAACAAAAGGCGCACTCAGCGCCTTTTTTTATTGTTCTTGTTCGACAGAATTCGAAGCAATGTTTATTCAGAGATCAACTTTGGCCGAGAAACACAATCAAAGTCATCGTCATTGAGCATCAACAGTTCATCGACCATTACTTTGTTTCGTGACTGCTTGCCGACAAAAGCCACATAACTGTCTACCGATGAGAGACGCTCGATAATAAATTTTGGCAGCGTCTGATTAAACTCGAGTGTCGAGAACACCTTACCTTTGCAGGTTTCAAACGATTGACCATTCCAATAACCTTGAATAAGGCTCTGATTGTTACGAGACTGCGCCTTAACCGATGCCACTACGTCATTCGCTTCTGCTTTGTAGCGCTCTAATTGGTCATGCTGGAGTGGTAAGACTTTAAGGTTAACACGATATTGTTGGTAAACCGCTTCGCCATCTTTATTGAAACGGATGTGGATTTGAAAAGGCACCAACTCTTGTTTGGTATCAACTTGCTCGCCTTTTCGAATCAACTCTCGCAACTCACCTTCATCCCAGCGATAATCACTCTTGAACCAACCATTGTCCCCCATAGTCACATAATCAGCCGCCGTACTCACACGAGTGAGTTTCTCTGTCATCCAGTACAAGCTGCTAGCATCTCCCGCAACTTTACCACCAGAAAAATGCGTGAATTGTTCTAAATTAGGAGTTTCAACCGATGAACAGCCAAAAAGGGTAAGGCTAGATAGGAGAAGTGAAGTGAGTAGATGTTTTTTCATGAAATTGCACCGAGGCAGGATACCTCGGTGCATTCTAACTTAGTTTACTGATTCTTTCAGCGCTTTACCTGCTACGAATGCTGGTACGTTAGCTGCTGCGATTTGAATCTCGTCACCAGTCTTAGGGTTACGACCAGTACGTGCAGCGCGGTGGTTTACTTTGAATGTACCAAAACCAATTAGTTGAACTTGGTCACCCTCTTTAAGTGCGCCAGTTACACCATCAAGAGTCGCTTCAAGAGCAGCTTTTGCTTGTGCTTTTGATAGGTCTGCTTTCTCTGCGATAAAGTCGATTAATTGGGTCTTGTTCATTAGGTTTCCCTTCTCATAGGTTATCGAATTCGTCTCACTCTAAAACATAAATGCCCCATCTGGCAAAGGTTTGTAAGCGATCTTTCGATTTTCTGACGTACTTTTAGCCATAATATGAGTAATAACTCACAATTTGTTACCACATACCCCCTGAAAACCCTTGCTTTCCAAGGTATTTGGACCAATTTATAAGTCACTTTTGCGGTTATAATAGCTGCAAATAACCACTATCAAACTACATTCAAGGGCAACTATGCTGCTGTTATCCATTTATATCTCTATTGCAATCGGCATTTCGTTTATCTGTTCGGTGCTGGAGGCGGTACTGCTGAGTATCAGTCCGAGCTACATTGCGCAGCTCAATCAACAGGGGCATCCCGCAGCTGGGCAATTGGCTAAGCTGAAATCAGATATCGACCGACCACTGGCATCTATTCTGACTTTAAACACCATCGCTCACACGATCGGCGCAGCCACTGCTGGTGCACAAGCTGCAGTTGTATTTGGTAGCGAAGCATTAGGTATCTTTTCGGCAGTGCTGACATTGGCGATCTTAGTGCTTTCAGAAATCGTACCGAAGACGATTGGCGCGACCTACTGGCGTCAGTTGGCACCCACTGCCGCGGTCGCATTGCGTTGGATGGTATGGGCGCTTACACCCTTTGTTTGGTTCTCAGAGCAAATCACCAAGCGTCTTGCTCGTAACCACGAAGCTCCAAAGATGCGTGATGAGCTGTCTGCAATGGCGATTCTGGCACGTGAAAGCGGTGAATTTGCCGAGGGTGAATCAAAAATCTTAAGCAACTTGCTTGGCATCCAAGATGTACCCGTAACGCAGGTTATGACGCCACGACCAGTAGTATTCCGTGTCGATGCCACAATGACCATCAATGAGTTCCTAGAAAAACACAAAGATACGCCTTTCTCACGCCCATTGGTTTACAGCGAACAGAAAGATAACATCATTGGTTTTGTGCATCGCCTTGAGTTGTTCAAACTACAACAATCAGGTTGTGGACAGAAACAGTTGGGAGCAATCATGCGCCCAATTCAAGTGGTGCTAAACAATACCACTTTACCTAAAGTATTCGACCAGATGATGACTCATCGCTTACAGCTGGCACTTGTTGTTGATGAATACGGTACCGTGCTAGGTTTGGTAACGTTGGAAGATATTTTTGAACACCTCGTAGGCGAGGAGATCATCGACGAAGCAGATAAAAGCACTGATATGCAGGAGCTGGCTTACCAACGCTGGGAAAGCTGGAAAGAAATGCACGGCGTAATCGAAAGCCGCGATGACGATGAAGAAGATAACGAGCTGGAGAAGCAGGATAAAGAGCCAGAAGCTCAAGAGCCACCGAAACCCGACTCGAAAGAATCGTAATCAGCTCTAGGTATAACAGCTTAAACGCACAAAAAAAGGCATCCAGTTAGGATGCCTTTTTCTATTTATTCAACGATTAAAGTGCAATACCGATGTTGCTCACACCTTCCTCACGTAGCTCTTCGCGCAAATCTTTAATCAAGCTGATGTCACGTTCTACCGCTTCACGCAGCGGACGGAAGATAGCCCACTGGACGTCCCACTCTTCACATACGGCTTCGTTTTCTTTCTGGTTGTCGTTGGTGATTGGCTCTGCACCTTGCGCTTGCTCTAGGTCAGCAACGGTTTGTACCGACTGTTGGCTCACTTTAAGCATTGAATCGAAAAGGTAGTCGCGATCCAATAGACCATGCAGTAACGTAGACAAACCCTGACACGCGTCCATCGCTGGGTAAACGCCGTAAAAATCGAACTCATCCGCACTTGGGAACAATTCTTCTAACTTCTCTAATTGGCGTTCGAAGTTAATTTTCGCGTTCTTAACTGTCAAAATTTCCCATACACTATCAAGAATCGCTCGGTAAGCACGCGGGTCAGCAAATTCTGTATTCTCACAAAACATCGCATAGTTTGGATACATGCGTTCACACAGACACGCCATAAAGGTAATTTGTTGCCAAGGTTCTAGTTTTTCTAAACGAACCTGAAGAGGATTCTTAAGCATAGTCACTCAATCATTGAAGAAAAAAACAGCGAAAGTGTACTTGATTCATCACAGGGAAAAAAGTTAATGCCGCATTCAAATCAGATTTTCCTGCTCTCAGAGCATCGCGACACCTACAAAACGTTACTGGCAGAGAAAAATCTGCCCGATCTTTGCCTCACCGACCAACCAGAAGCCGCTCAGATCGTACTAGCGGATCCACCCTTACTATCACAAAGCTTAGACGAGTTTTCACAGCTTGAATGGGTACAATCCACGTTTGCTGGTGTCAACGCCTTAACATCCCCTAGCCTTCGTCAGGACTATACTCTAACTAACGTTCGAGGCATCTTTGGTCCACTGATTGCTGAATATGTTTTGGGTTACAGTATTGCCCATTACCGCCACTTTGCCCGATACCACCAGCAACAACAAAACAAACAATGGCAGCCTCACCTGTACACGTCATTACAAAGTAAAACCATGGTAATTCTTGGTACCGGTAGCATTGGGGGCTATCTGGGCAACGCCGCTAAAGCAATGGGGATAAAAACTATCGGTATTAACCGCACAGGTATCCCGACTTCAGGCGGCGAGTTTCATCAGACCTTTCATATCAATGAACTAAGTAAGGCATTTGAGCAAGCCGACATCGTTGTGAATACTCTACCAAGTACACCTGAGACGCGACAGTTACTTAATCGTCAAACGCTCAGCCAACTAAATCAGGCGTTATTATTTAACGTAGGTCGTGGCGACGTACTGGATGAGACAGGGTTGCTCTTCGCTCTGAAAAACCGTTGGGTAGAACACGCCTTCTTAGATGTGTTTGAGCAAGAACCGTTATCGGTAGAACATCCGTTTTGGAAACTACCGCAAGTCACCATCACTCCACACATTGCTGCGCTGAGTTTTCCCGAGCAAGTCATCGAGATTTTTGCTGACAACTATCTACGCTGGCGCGATGGATTTTCATTAAATTATCAAGTGGATTTCGAAAAGGGTTACTGAGAATGTCGTTAGACGAGCTATTGCAACAAGTGAGGGCCTGCCAGATATGCGCGGATAATTTACCTTTGGGCGCAAACCCTGTCGTACAAGCCGCAAAAGGGGCACGCATCCTAATCATCGGTCAGGCCCCTGGCACACGTGTACACAAAACCTCGATACCTTGGAATGACCCAAGTGGTGATCGATTACGCCAATGGCTCGATATCGACAAAGACGTTTTCTACGACCCAAATAAAATTGCCATTGTCCCAATGGGATTCTGTTATCCAGGCAAAGGGAACTCTGGTGATTTACCGCCTCGTAAAGAATGTGCGCCCACTTGGCATAAAAAGATTCTTGAGCAGCTGCCCAATATAGAGCTCACTCTACTAATTGGTCAGTACTCGCAGCAGTACTATCTCACCAACAAACCAAAGACGCTCACACAAACCGTTCAGCAATGGCAAGATTGGGAACCAGACTTTATCCCGCTCCCTCACCCATCTCCACGCAATACATTGTGGTTAAAGAAGAATCCTTGGTTTGAATCTGACGTCGTGCCATACCTTAAAAAACGCGTTCACTCGATGCTTTAGGTTACCCATGATCTAATTGCTTGTTTATCTGTACAAGAAAATTAGAACATAAAAGCCGAAATCATAAGCACTTGTTTATATTAAGTTTTAATGTCTAATGTACAGCTAGAGTAGTAATTAGATCATAGTAGGCCAAATACTACTAGAGCTGTACAGCCTTGAGTCTCAGATAGAAAAACTGAATTTTAGGCAAAAAAAATACCGGCACTGAATGCCGGCATTTGATTTCAAAAAGTCGAAGTTACTTGTGGTACGGCTTAGATAACTCGTGTACCGCATCCACAAATACGCCCGCGTTTTCTGGCGGCACATCCAAATGGATACCGTGACCTAGGTTGAACACATGACCAGTACCTGCATCACCAAAACCTTCTAGAATACCCGCGACTTCTTCACGGATACGCTCTGGTGAAGCGTAAAGCATTGATGGGTCCATGTTACCTTGCAGCGCCACTTTATCACCGATACGTGCTTTCGCGTCTGCAATGTTGATTGTCCAGTCTAGACCAACCGCATCACAGCCCGTTGCTGCGATTTGCTCAAGCCACATGCCGCCATTCTTAGTAAACAGTGTGACTGGCACGCGACGACCGTCGTTTTCACGAATCAGACCATCTACAATCTTGTGCATGTATTGCAGTGAGAACAGATTGTAATCACGAGGCGTTAGTACGCCACCCCATGTGTCAAATACCATTACCGATTGCGCACCCGCTTTAATTTGCGCGTTTAAATACTCGATAACGCTGTCTGCCAGTTTATCTAGAAGTAGGTGCAGAGTTTGTGGTTCCGCGTACATCATCTTCTTGATCTTGGTAAACGCTTTAGAGCTACCACCTTCGATCATATACGTCGCAAGCGTCCAAGGACTACCAGAAAAACCAATCAGCGGCACTTCACCCTTCAGGTCTTTACGGATCTGGCGTACTGCGTTCATTACGTATTGCAGTTCACCTTCAGGATCTGGCAAACCAATTTTTTCCACGTCGGCTTTGCATGTAATTGGGTTATCAAAAACAGGTCCTTCACCCGCAGCAAAACGCAAACCAAGCCCCATTGCATCTGGAATCGTTAAGATGTCCGAGAATAAGATCGCGGCATCAAGAGGAAAACGGCGTAATGGTTGAAGTGTCACTTCGGATGCTAATTCTGCATTTCGACACAAAGACATGAAATCACCCGCTTCTGCACGAGTCGCTTTGTATTCTGGTAGGTAACGACCTGCCTGGCGCATCATCCATACTGGCGTGTAATCTACCGGCTCTTTTAAAAGCGCACGCAGATAACGATCATTTTTTAATTCAGTCATTCCGTAATTCCAACTGTTAGGCTTTCTGTGAAAGGGGGTATTCTATCACTGATTTAAGTCCAATAGCTGTGTGCTTTGCAACCTGGATCAAGTTATTAACTTTTAAATCAATGCTTAATTTGCACCCAATCGGTATCAGTGTTAAAAATTTGTTCGCTAGCGAAAACTACAATTATAAACTGAGTACTTAGTACTTAGTACTTAGTACTTAGTACTCAGCATCTCATAACGACATCTTACTTACCCCCTCCCTCTCGGAGGGTTTTTTTTTATCTATTTATCAGACAATTAGAGTCTATATCTTTCAGCGTTTGTTCGATAAGTGCTCTTGCAATCGTTCCTTTAGGCGCAACAGGCGGCATCTCGTCGATACCAAACCATTGTGCATCAGACAGCTCAGTGTAGTCTGGGCTTAACTCTCCGGATTCATAGTCAGCTAAAAACCCCATCATCATACTGGATGGGAAAGCCCAAGGCTGGCTGCCAAAGTAACGAATATTTTTAACGAGAATTCCCGTTTCTTCATGAATTTCTCGAGCCACGCACTCTTCTAATGTCTCACCGACTTCTAGAAAACCCGCAATAACCGTATACATACCATTTCGATGCCTTGGATGTTGGGCTAATAAGATCTGATTTTCTTTACGTACAGCAACGATAATACACGGAAATATTCTAGGATAATGAAGGGTGCGACATTCACCACACTGCATGGCTAACTGGTTATTATTAAGAAAGTTTCTTCCTCCGCACTGTGGACAAAAGCGCAAACTTTGCGTCATGTGCCCATATTGCACAGCTTTACTTAACAACATAAATAATGGCTCAGGAAAATGCAGGCAGTCACGCAGGGATACTAAAGGTAGATCATGCTCTAAATCGGCCAAGTTAAGCCACATGACGGGCGAACCAGAATACTCACCAATGGGTCTTGCACTCGTTACTGGCAGTGATAACTGCTCTGCAGACCCGAAGGGCACAGCACCATCCACCAGCCAAATTTCACTTCCTGCAACAACACACCAGTATGCATTTATCGCGCGGTTAACATCACCTTTTCTTAACATTACACCATCCCTTTGCTTGAAGTTCGTTCATTTTACTGGCAATCTAATTTCATACTAGAGTTTATCGTTAGGTAAATGTGCACTCTAAATTCTAGTAAGGACAAGAGTTTGTAATAACTTTACTAACTTTGCTTTGCAAAGGATACGTTCGCCGATGGGCGATCAGATCATGAGGGCATGGTCATGCTAAGAAAATTCAAACAAACACAAGACCAGTGGGGTGGCTCAAGTGATGTCATTGATCACTGGTTAGAGACACGACAATCCCTGATTGTTGAATATTGTAAGCTTGCAGCGCTGCAACCTTGTTCGAAAACCAATGTTATTGAACTCCCATCTCCTTCCGAACTGCAGGATTTCTGTCAGCACCTCGTTGATTACATCTCCGAAGGCCACTTTAAAATTTATGACATGGTTATGGACCGTTGGAAAGCAACCGGCTTTGTCGTGACTAATGAGATCAATCAAACCTATGGTCAAATTGTTCTAACGACTGAACCATTATTGAACTTTAACGATAAGTACTCAGAAGTGACTGAAGATGATGAATTAAATGATTTCGATTCTGATATGTGTCTCATTGGGGAAATTCTTGAGACTCGCTTTGAAGTCGAGGACTATCTGATACAGCAAATCGCAGAAAGCCTGTCTATGCCACCTGGAGCTTAGTATTTGCAAACATTCAGAAATAGAGTGAGAGAAAAGACTGACGATCATCGTCGGTCTTTTTTGTTTCTAGCTTTATCGAAAATCCCACCGGAAGAACAAAGTAGTATAAAAACTAAAAAGGCACCCGAAGGTGCCTTTTTCTTAAGCTTTTAACGATTACTCGTTATATGACTTACTCTTCAGAAGAGAAACCAGCGTTTAGAAGTGCCGCTAGGTTATCCGTTGCTTGCTCAGCAGAAGGACCATCTTGCGCTTCAGAACGTTTAGCTTGACGCTCTTGGTGGTATGCGAAACCAGTACCAGCTGGGATCAGACGACCAACAATTACGTTCTCTTTCAGACCACGTAGGTCATCACGCTTACCAGAAACCGCAGCTTCCGTTAGTACGCGAGTTGTCTCCTGGAACGATGCCGCAGAGATGAACGACTCAGTCGCTAGAGATGCTTTAGTAATACCTAGTAGTTCACGTTCGAAACGTGCAGGCTCTTTGCCTTCAGCTTCTAGGTTACGGTTAGCAATCTTAACTTGTGAGTATTCAATCTGCTCACCAGGTAGGAACTCAGAGTCACCAGAGTGAGTAATAGTACACTTACGTAGCATCTGACGAACGATAGTTTCAATGTGCTTATCGTTAATCTTAACGCCTTGTAGACGGTAAACTTCCTGTACTTCGTTAGCAATGTACTGCGTTACCGCGTGTACGCCACGTAGACGTAGGATGTCATGTGGAGACTCTGGACCATCTGCGATCACGTCACCACGTTCAACTTTTTCACCTTCGAATACGTTCAACTGACGATGCTTAGGAATCATCTCTTCGTAAGCTTCACCGCTTTCACGTGTGATCACTAGGCGACGTTTACCTTTCGTCTCTTTACCAAAGCTCACAGTACCTGTGTGCTCAGCAAGGATTGCAGGCTCTTTCGGCTTACGTGCTTCAAATAGGTCAGCAACTCGTGGAAGACCACCGGTGATATCTTTGTTACCGCCAGACTTCTGAGGAATACGTGCTAGTGTTGCACCAACACCTACTGCTGCGCCATCTTCGATGTTCACAATCGCTTTACCAGGTAGGAAGTAGTGAGCTGGCATATCAGTACCAGGGATCATTACATCGTTACCTTGCTCGTCAACAAGTTTGATAGCTGGACGCATATCTTTACCTGCTGAAGGGCGAGCTGCTGGGTCAGTTACTTCGCTTGAAGATAGACCAGTTAAGTCATCCGTTTGACGAGATACTGTTACGCCGTCGATCATATCTACGAACTGGATGCGACCTGCTACCTCAGTAATGATAGGTAGTGTGTGCGCTTCCCAGTTTGCAACTGTTTCGCCAGCTTGAACTGTATCACCATCGCCTTTGCTTAGTAGCGTACCGTAAGGCAGTTTGTGCTTCTCTTTAGTACGACCAAACTCATCAACGATAGTTAACTCTGTCGCACGAGAAGTGATAACGATCTTACCGTCATCAGCCAATACAGATTTAGCGTTGTGTAGCTTGATAGAACCGTTGTTCTTAACTTGAACACTGTTCTCTGCCGCTGCTGTCGATGCCGCACCACCGATGTGGAACGTACGCATCGTTAGCTGTGTACCTGGCTCACCGATAGACTGAGCAGCAATAACACCCACTGCTTCACCTTGGTTCACTAGGTGACCACGTGCTAGGTCACGACCGTAACATTGTGCACAACAACCGAAGTCAGAATCACACGTTACTACAGAGCGCACTTTCATGCTGTCTACTGAGTTCTCTTCCATGATTTGACACCACTTCTCATCGATCAGGGTGTTACGTGGAATAAGAACGTCTTCAGTGCCAGGTTTTAGTACGTCTTCAGCAACAACACGACCAAGAGCAAGCTCAGAAAGTGCAACTTTAACATCACCACCCTCGATGTGAGGCATCATGTCGACACCTTCGTGAGTGCCACAGTCATGTTCAGTTACAACAACGTCTTGAGCAACGTCTACTAGACGACGAGTTAGGTAACCCGAGTTCGCTGTTTTCAGTGCCGTATCCGCAAGACCCTTACGAGCACCGTGCGTTGAGATAAAGTACTGAAGTACGTTTAGACCTTCTTTAAAGTTCGCTGTGATCGGCGTTTCGATGATTGAACCATCTGGACGCGCCATCAGACCACGCATACCCGCAAGCTGACGAATCTGTGCTGCAGAACCACGAGCGCCCGAGTCCGCCATCATATAGATGCTGTTGAATGACTCTTGCTGTTCCTCTTCACCGTCACGGTTAACTACCGTTTCAGATGAAAGGTTTTCCATCATTGCTTTCGCAACACGGTCGTTGGTCGATGCCCAGATATCGATAACTTTGTTGTAGCGTTCGCCCGCAGTAACAAGACCTGATTGGTACTGTTCCTGGATTTCACGTACTTCTTCTTCCGCTTCTGCGATTTCAGTGTACTTAGCTGCAGGTACAACCATATCGTCGATACCAACAGATACACCAGAAAGTGCCGCGTATGCGAAACCTGTGTACATGATTTGGTCAGCGAAGATTACTGTGTCTTTCAGACCTAGTTTACGGTACGCCTCGTTAAGTAGGTTAGAGATTTGCTTCTTACCTAGCTTTTGGTTAACGATGCTGTACGGTAGACCAGCTGGCACGATTTGCCATAGCATTGCACGACCAACAGTGGTGTCTACCATCTTGGTTTCTGTAGTGCTGTTGCCGTCTTCGTCTACAACAGTTTCTGTAATACGTACTTTAACGCGTGCGTGAAGCTCAGCTTGTTTAGTGCGGTATGCTTTCTCAGCCTCTTCTGGGCCAGAAAGGTACATGCCTTCACCTTTCACGTTGATCTTTTCACGAGTCATGTAGTACAGACCCAATACAACGTCCTGAGAAGGTACGATGATCGGATCACCTGACGCTGGCGACAGAATGTTGTTTGTCGACATCATCAGAGTACGAGCTTCAAGCTGTGCCTCTAGAGTTAGAGGTACGTGAACCGCCATTTGGTCACCATCGAAGTCCGCGTTATACGCCGCACAAACAAGTGGGTGTAGCTGAATCGCTTTACCTTCGATCAGTACTGGTTCGAACGCCTGGATACCTAGACGGTGAAGTGTAGGTGCACGGTTCAATAGTACTGGGTGTTCACGGATTACTTCGTCTAGGATATCCCAAACGACCGCTTCTTCACGCTCTACCATTTTCTTAGCAGCTTTGATTGTAGTCGCAAGACCACGAGTCTCTAGCTTGCTGTAGATGAATGGTTTGAATAGCTCAAGTGCCATCTTCTTAGGAAGACCACACTGGTGTAGACGAAGGTATGGACCTACTGTGATTACAGAACGGCCAGAGTAGTCTACACGTTTACCTAGAAGGTTCTGACGGAAACGACCTTGTTTACCCTTGATCATATCAGCAAGAGATTTCAGAGGACGCTTGTTAGAACCTGTGATCGCACGACCACGACGACCGTTATCTAGTAGCGCATCAACAGATTCTTGCAGCATACGTTTTTCGTTACGTACGATGATGTCCGGAGCAGCTAGCTCTAGAAGACGCTTCAAACGGTTGTTACGGTTGATCACACGACGGTATAGATCGTTAAGATCAGAAGTCGCAAAGCGACCGCCATCTAGAGGTACTAGAGGACGTAGATCTGGCGGAAGTACTGGAAGTACAGTTAGGATCATCCACTCAGGGTTGTTACCCGATGCGATGAACGCTTCTACCAGCTTAAGACGCTTAGTTACTTTCTTACGCTTAGTTTCAGAGTTTGTTGTCTCTAACTCTTCACGCATTTGTTCTGCTTCAGCGTGCATATCCATAGAACCTAGTAGGTCCTTGATAGCTTCCGCACCCATCTTAGCAGTGAACTCGTCGCCCCACTCTTCTAGACGATCTAGATACTCTTCTTCAGTAAGCATCTGACCTTTTTCTAGATCAGTCATACCAGGCTCTGTTACTACGTACATTTCGAAGTACAGAACGCGTTCGATATCACGTAGAGGGATATCCATTAGTAGACCGATACGAGACGGTAGCGATTTTAGGAACCAGATGTGAGCTACTGGTGAAGCCAGTTCAATGTGGCCCATACGGTCACGACGAACTTTAGTTTGTGTAACTTCTACACCACACTTCTCACAGATAACACCACGGTGCTTCAGGCGCTTGTACTTACCACAAAGACATTCGTAGTCTTTAACTGGACCAAAGATACGCGCACAGAACAGACCATCGCGTTCAGGTTTGAACGTACGATAGTTGATCGTTTCAGGTTTTTTAACTTCACCGAAAGACCATGAACGGATCATGTCTGGTGAAGATAGACCGATTTTGATTGCATCAAATTCTTCGGTCTTATGCTGTGCTTTTAGAAAGTTTAATAAGTCTTTCACAATCAGCTCCTGTAAGGAGTTAAAAGGAGCTCACTCGCTAAAGTGAGCACCTTCTTCCAAATAATCGCTTTGATTCTCTCGACTTTCATCAAGAGAGAAAAGGATTACTCTTCGTCTTCTAGCTCGATGTTGATACCTAGCGAGCGGATCTCTTTCAACAGTACGTTGAACGATTCTGGCATGCCAGGTTCCATGCTGTGGTTACCGTCTACGATGTTCTTGTACATCTTAGTACGGCCGTTAACGTCATCCGACTTAACCGTTAGCATTTCTTGTAGCGTGTAAGCAGCACCGTATGCTTCTAGTGCCCATACTTCCATCTCACCGAAACGCTGACCACCGAACTGAGCTTTACCACCTAGTGGTTGCTGAGTTACTAGGCTGTACGAACCAGTTGAACGAGCGTGCATCTTGTCATCAACAAGGTGGTTCAGTTTCAGCATGTACATGTAACCAACAGTTACAGGACGCTCAAACGCATCACCTGTGCGACCATCAAACAGTGTTAACTGACCTGATGTTGGTAGATCTGCTAGCTCAAGAAGTGCTTTGATTGACTCTTCTGGAGCGCCATCAAATACAGGAGTCGCGATTGGTAGACCGCCACGCAAGTTCTTGATCAGAGTACGTACTTCATCATCAGATAGAGAAGCAATGTCTACTTTCTGGCGAGTGTCGCCTAGATCGTAAACTTTTTGTAGGAACTCGCGGAATTTCGCTAGTTCTTGCTGCTCTTTAACCATCTGGTTGATCTTGTCACCGATACCTTTCGCTGCCAGACCTAAGTGTACTTCTAGGATCTGACCGATGTTCATACGCGAAGGTACACCCAGTGGGTTAAGTACGATGTCTACAGGCTGACCTTTCTCATCGTATGGCATGTCTTCAACAGGGTTGATCTTAGAGATTACACCCTTGTTACCGTGACGACCCGCCATCTTATCACCAGGCTGAATGCGACGTTTAACCGCTAGGTAAACCTTAACGATCTTCAGTACACCAGGTGCTAAATCATCACCTTGAGTGATCTTACGACGCTTAGTTTCGAACTTCTTATCAAAGTCGGCTTTTAGCTCATCCCACTGCTCAGCAAGTTGCTCAAGCTGAGTTTGTAGTGCGTCATCTTCTAGCGTTAGTTCTAGCCACTTCTTACGATCAGTTGTGTCTAGTTTCGCTTCAGAGTAACCGCCTTCAATCAATACAGCTTTAACACGGTTTAGAAGGCCGCCCTCAAGAATCTGGAATTCTTCAGTTAGGTCTTTCTTCGCTTCTTTAAGCTGCATCTGTTCGATTTCAAGCGCACGCTTGTCTTTCTCTACGCCATCGCGAGTAAAGACTTGAACGTCGATGATCGTACCTGATACAGAGTTAGGTACACGTAGTGAAGTATCTTTAACGTCAGATGCTTTTTCACCAAAGATTGCACGTAGTAGCTTCTCTTCAGGCGTTAGCTGAGTTTCACCTTTAGGTGTAACTTTACCAACTAGGATGTCGCCACCCTTAACTTCAGCACCGATGTAAACGATACCTGACTCGTCTAGTTTAGACAGAGCAGACTCACCTACGTTTGGAATATCCGCTGTGATCTCTTCAGAACCAAGCTTAGTATCACGCGCCACACAAGTCAGTTCTTGGATGTGGATAGTCGTGAAACGGTCTTCTTGAACTACGCGCTCAGATACTAAGATCGAGTCTTCGAAGTTGTAACCGTTCCAAGGCATGAACGCGATACGCATGTTTTGACCAAGCGCTAGTTCACCAAGGTCTGTTGAAGGACCATCAGCAAGAACGTCACCGCGTGATACAGGCTCACCTGGCATCACACATGGGCGCTGGTTAATACATGTGTTCTGGTTAGAACGTGTGTATTTAGTCAGGTTGTAGATGTCGATACCAGCTTCACCTGGTACTAGCTCTTCTTCGTTAACTTTAACAACGATACGAGAAGCATCTACTGACTGGATTACACCACCACGTTTAGCAACTGCAGTTACACCTGAGTCAACTGCTACGTTACGTTCAATACCAGTACCAACAAGCGGTTTGTCAGCTTTCAGTGTTGGAACTGCCTGACGTTGCATGTTCGCACCCATCAATGCACGGTTCGCATCATCGTGTTCTAGGAACGGGATAAGCGATGCAGCGATAGATACAACCTGGTTTGTCGCAACGTCCATGTACTGAGCGTGCTCACGAGGGTGTAGACCAGATTCACCTTTCTGACGAGCTGTGATCAGCTCATCTGCAAAAGTACCATCTTCGTTTAGCTTAGCGTTCGCCTGTGCGATAACGAATTGGCCTTCTTCGATTGCAGATAGGTAATCTACTTCGTCTGTTACTACGCCATCTACAACGCGACGGTATGGTGTCTCTAGGAAACCGTACTCGTTACAACGCGCAAACGCAGATAGAGAGTTGATCAGACCGATGTTTGGACCTTCAGGCGTTTCGATAGGACATAGACGACCGTAGTGAGTTACGTGTACGTCACGTACTTCGAAGCCAGCACGTTCACGAGTTAGACCGCCAGGACCCAATGCAGAAATACGACGCTTGTGCGTTACTTCTGATAGCGGGTTGTTTTGGTCCATGAACTGTGAAAGCTGTGAAGAGCCAAAGAATTCTTTAACTGCCGCTGAAATTGGCTTCGCGTTGATCAAGTCTTGAGGCATGATTGCGTCAAGATCGCCTAGGCTTAGACGCTCTTTAACTGCACGCTCAACACGTACTAGACCTACACGGAACTGGTTCTCAGCCATTTCGCCTACAGAACGGATACGACGGTTGCCTAGGTGGTCGATATCGTCCACTTCGCCCTTACCGTTACGGATCGCGATCAGCTTCTTCATCACTTCGATGATATCAGTTTCATCAAGTGTGCCTTGCTCTTGAGCATCTTCACGGCCGATAGAGCTGTTGAACTTCATACGACCAACAGTCGATAGATCGTAACGCTCTTCAGAGAAGAATAGGCTTTCGAATAGAGCTTCTGCAGCTTCTTTTGTTGGCGGCTCACCAGGGCGCATCATGCGGTAGATTTCTACCAATGCAGAAATACGATCAACCGTGCTGTCGATACGTAGTGTTTCTGACATGAATGGACCGTGGTCTAGATCGTTCGTGAATAGAACTTCTAGCGCTTTGTGGCCAGCCTGAGATAGGTTCGCTAGTGCTTCCAGGCTGATTTCCTGGTTAGCGTTAACAATGATCTCGCCTGTTGCTTCATTGATGTAATCTTTTGATGCAACTTTACCTACGATGTACTCAACTGGTACTTCGATGTGATCAACACCATCTTTTTCTAGTTGGCGGATATGACGAGCTGTTACGCGACGACCTTGCTCAACGTAAACTTTACCATTTGCTTCGATGTCGAATGACGCAGTTTCACCACGTAGACGATCAGGAACCAACTCCATCAATAGAGTTTGGTCTTTCACTTCGAAGTTCACTTTCTCGAAGAAGATATCTAGGATTTCTTCTGTCGACTTACCTAGTGCACGAAGGATGATCGATGCTGGTAGCTTACGACGGCGGTCGATACGAACGTACAAGTTATCCTTAGGATCAAACTCGAAATCAAGCCATGAACCACGGTAAGGAATAACACGTGCGTTGTATAAAACTTTACCTGAAGAGTGGGTCTTACCCTTATCGCTGTCGAAGAACACGCCTGGGCTTCGGTGCAGCTGGGATACGATAACCCTCTCGGTACCGTTGATTACGAAGGTACCATTGTCTGTCATGAGTGGAATTTCACCCATGTAGACTTCTTGTTCTTTAATGTCTTTTACAGTACCTGCTGGCGCGTCTTTATCAAAGATAACTAGGCGTAGTTTTACACGTAGTGGCTTTGAGTAAGTTACACCGCGGATTTGACATTCTTTAACGTCAAAAACTGGCTCACCAAGACGGTAGCTAACGTATTGCAGCTCAGAATTGCCGTTGTAGCTCTGAATCGGGAATACAGAACGGAAAGCGGCTTCAAGACCGTATTGACCTTCAGGATCCTGCTCGATAAATTTGTCGAACGAATCGAGCTGGATCGATAGCAGGTATGGAATGTCCAAAACTTGTGGACGAGTAC
This sequence comes from Vibrio sp. Y176, assembly GCF_033438945.1. Classification (NCBI taxonomy): domain Bacteria; kingdom Pseudomonadati; phylum Pseudomonadota; class Gammaproteobacteria; order Vibrionales; family Vibrionaceae; genus Vibrio; species Vibrio sp. Y176. Next base: position 26,792 of record NZ_JAWOQS010000020.1, read on the forward strand.
CAAAGTCCTTACGGATGCGCTTTTTCTCGGTATAAGAGTAAACCATGGGGTTCCTCAGCTCGCTGATAAGTGACCCAAACTGTCCGCCCGCTCCTAGTTACTTAAGGGGGGTAAGGGACAGTGACTAATATAGCTGTTTACTGTAGTGACATTTCATTTCGTAAGAATGAAATGTTTTTTGCATGGATATCAGGCGCTTAAACAGCGGGAAAATTCGCCTATACCCTACAGCGCAAAAAGGCCGGTGGTTAAAAAACCACCAGCCAATTAGCCGTTAGGCTAAGAAACTATGCAATAATTACTTAACAGCAACAGTTGCACCAGCTTCTTCTAGCTGAGCTTTAAGAGCTTCAGCTTCTGCTTTCTCAACACCTTCTTTAAGAGGTGCTGGAGCGCCGTCTACTAGAGCTTTAGCTTCTTTAAGACCTAGGCCAGTTGCGCCACGTACTGCTTTGATTACAGCAACTTTGTTACCGCCAGCAGCTTCTAGGATTACGTCGAATTCAGTTTGCTCAGCAGCAGCTTCGCCTGCAGCAGCGCCGCCAGCTACAACAGCAGCAGCAGCAGAAACACCGAATTTCTCTTCCATTGCTTCGATTAGTTCAACAACTTGCATTACAGACATTTCTGCAACTGCGTCTAGGATTTGCTCGTTAGTAATAGACATAACAATTCTCTTTTAAGTCAACAATAAGTTTATTAAGCAACCAGTAAAAAGCAAGGCTTATGCCGCTGCTTCTTGTTTTTGATCGCGGATAGCTGCGATAGTACGCGCCAGCTTGCCAGCCGAAGCTTCTTTCATGCACATCATTAGGCGTGCAATTGCTTCGTCGTAAGTTGGTAGTGTTGCTAGTACTTCAGCGTCAGTTAAAGCGCCTTCAAATGCAGCAGCTTTGATCTCGAAATCTTTGTTCTCTTTAGCGAAGTCTTTGAAAAGACGCGCTGCAGCACCTGGGTGCTCATTAGAGAATGCGATTAGAGTAGGACCAGTGAAAGTGTCAGTTAGACACTCGTACTCAGTACCTTCAACCGCACGACGAGCAAGAGTGTTACGAACAACTCTCATGTAAACGCCAGCTTCACGAGCTTGTTTACGTAGAGAAGTCATCGCGCCAACTTGAACGCCACGAGAATCAGCTACAACTGCAGAAAGTGCACCACTGGCAGCTTCGTTGACTTCAGCAACAATTGCTTTTTTGTCTTGAAGGTTTAAAGCCATCTTGGATTTACTCCTGGTTGTCGTTACACCACTCACTATCATCACGACAGTGAGAGCTATTGAGGTGCTTCCCCAGAAGAAAGTTAACTATATTACATAGAGCTTTCTGTCAGTTCGGGCACCATCTACGTAGGATAATTAAGTTTGCTTTTACACAAACACCTACGGTCTTGGACGGAGACTGGGTCTTAATTCATTTCGAACTAGGAGACAGTTCAAAGAACCAAAGTTCAGCCCCAACCACAAATATTAGGCGCAAAATTATACACGAATTTTGCGCCTAAGCAAATAAATTATGCTTGAGTGTTCAGGCTAGCCTGATCAACAGCAACACCAGCACCCATAGTAGTAGAGATGCTTACTTTCTTCAGGAAAGTACCTTTCGCTGAAGATGGCTTAGCTTTCTTCAGAGCAACTAGAAGTGCTTCTAGGTTCTCTTTGATCTGCTCAGCAGAGAAGTTTGCTTTACCGATAGTAGTGTGGATGATGCCGTTTTTGTCGTTACGGTAACGAACCTGACCAGCTTTAGCGTTTTTAACTGCTTCAGCAACGTTAGGAGTTACAGTACCAACTTTAGGGTTTGGCATAAGACCGCGAGGACCTAGGATAGTACCTAGTTGACCTACAACGCGCATTGCATCTGGAGAAGCAACAACTACGTCAAAGTTCATTTCGCCTTTCTTAACTTGCTCAGCAAGATCTTCCATACCTACGATGTCTGCGCCAGCTTCTTTAGCTGCTTCAGCGTTAGCACCTTGAGTGAACACTGCAACGCGGATTTCGCGGCCAGTACCGTGAGGTAGTACAGTTGCACCACGTACGTTCTGGTCAGATTTACGAGCATCAATGCCTAGGTTAACAGCAACGTCTACAGACTCAACGAATTTAGCAGTCGCTAGTTCTTGAAGAAGAGCAACAGCTTCGTTGATTTCGTATTCTTTAGTTACGTCAACTTTTTCGCGGATTACGCGCATGCGCTTAGTTAGTTTTGCCATCTTATTAACCCTCTACCACTAGGCCCATTGAACGAGCAGTACCAGCGATAGAACGCTTCATCGCTTCGATGTCAGCACCAGTCATATCAGCAGCTTTAGTTTCTGCGATTTCTTGGATTTGAGCGTCAGTTACAGTACCAACTTTTTCAGTGTTTGGACGACCTGAACCAGACTTAACGCCAGCAGCTTTCTTAAGAAGAACAGCAGCAGGTGGAGTCTTAGTTACGAACGTGAAAGAACGGTCGCTGTATACTGTGATAACTACTGGAGTTGGTAGACCTTTCTCAATAGATTCTGTTTTTGCGTTGAACGCTTTACAGAATTCCATGATGTTCACACCGTGTTGACCTAGTGCAGGACCTACTGGTGGACTAGGGTTAGCCATACCAGCAGCAACTTGTAGCTTGATGTAAGCTTCAACTTTCTTAGCCATGATAATTCCTAAGTTTGGGTACAAACGCTAATCGCGGATCAGCTCCCCGTTTGTGTAAGAAACTTTTTACTTCACTTGAAGTAAAAAGGCGCGAAATTATAGTCATAATCCGCGCCTTATACAACCCTAAAAAGGTGATTTTTTATACTCTTTAACGAAGAGTCTTAGTCCAGCTTTTCAACCTGACCAAATTCAAGCTCAACTGGTGTCGCACGACCAAAGATCGATACAGACACTTTCAGGCGGCTCTTCTCGTAATCCACTTCTTCAACAGTACCGTTGAAGTCAGCAAATGGACCTTCGTTAACACGTACCACTTCACCCGCTTCGTACATTGTACGCGGACGAGGCGCTTCACTCGCTTTCTCAAGACGATTAAGAATCGCGTCAGCCTCTTTATCCGTGATAGGTGCCGGACGGTCTGAGGTACCACCAATGAAGCCCATGACACGCGGCACACTGCGTACTAGGTGCCATGATTCATCGTTCATAATCATCTGAACAAGGACGTAACCTGGGAAGAACTTACGCTCAGACTTGCGACGCTGACCCGCGCGCATTTCCACTACTTCTTCAGTAGGAACCAGTACTTCACCGAATAGCTCTTCCATGCCGTGCATTTTGATATGCTCGCGCAGAGATTGAGCTACACGACCTTCAAATCCAGAGAAGGCTTGAACCACATACCAGCGTTTTTTTGGAGCTTCACTCATGAATAAAAACCCTCTATACCCCAGTTGCTAGAGCTACTAGACGAACCATAATTCCGTCAATACCCCATAGCACTAGAGCCATTACAATACTTACAGCTAAAACGATCAGTGTTGTTTGCATGGTTTCTTGGCGAGTAGGCCAAACAACTTTACGTACTTCCATACGAGATTCTTTTGCAAAACTGATCGCTGCTTTACCTTTAGTCGTTGTTGCTGCAACGCCTAAGGCAGCTGCAATAAGAACAACAACGCCTGCAGCACGAACCACTACAGACATTTCACCATACAGGTAATTACCCACAACAGCGGCAGCTGCCAATACGAAAGCGGCTACCCACTTAAACGTATCTGCTGCGTTTGAGCTATCAGGAGTTTCAGCATTATTTGCTTTCATAAAACCAACCTGTTACAAGTCTTAATATAGACGACAACAACCCCGCTGTTGCAGGGCAAACTCCATATCGCTGAAAAAATCAGCGTACTCTTCTTAAGATTAAGCCTCTTTGCTTAATCTTGCTCTGCGCCCAACCCACTTCTGAACAAGAAAACAGCAAAAATAATGTTGAGTGCAGAAAAAGGGCATCAAATGATGCCCTTTTTGCTACTGGTTCGTCAAATCTAATTCAAGATTTTCCGAAAGCATCGCTAATTCGCTATGAATTAGTCGAAGATCTTAGCAACAACACCAGCACCTACTGTACGGCCACCTTCACGGATCGCGAAACGTAGACCTTCGTCCATTGCGATTGGTGCGAT
>NZ_JAWOQS010000021.1:0-20644 GCF_033438945.1 Vibrio sp. Y176
ACCAAACCAAGAAGCAGCAATAACAGATATACTTTCCAAATCCTGAAGTGTCATTTTTTCTCCATTTACATAACGCCGCATTAAGGTGTGAGCAACGCTACCACCTAACCTAATCCATACCACCGTAAACACGAAACCCAACGATGGAATGAAAAATGCCGTGCGTTGGGAATCACTCTTAAATGCTTTGTTAGGGCTATATTGCTTGCCTGAGTTTCCGATATTCACTAAACAATACAGGCAAAATACTTTCTCTAGTGTGTACACTTCTACTATGCCGTTCTTTCTTTTTGACTTCACTAAAAAAGTAGTCCGTACAGTTTTTAAGCCCAGCGTTCTCAAAATAGTCCGCGGAGTTACATTCAGGAATAGACAGCAAGCCTCCACTATCTTTATCGTATATAACTAGCTTGACCTGAAAAGACTCCAACATATGCTTAAGATCCTCATCAAATGTCATAAAAATGGGGATGAAATAGTCAGTTTTTGCCCCTAAACCAGAAGACATCAGGCGCTCCATTAGTCTAGGGGTTATCATATCCCAAGCAATGTTATCCAAATTCTTTAAAAGTTTCTTTTTGTTACCACCTTTTTGGATTTTCTTTAGTATCGGCAGCGACTTTGAATCACAGAAATACTCATGTGCTAATATCGCTTCTCGCTCCATATAAATTCCCACTTCACTGTGCATGAAGTCGAAAAATTCGAGCATTTTATTTCTGCCATTCTTGTTAGATGATAAATTTATCCGTAACATTCCGATAATACTCAGCAGGACTACTCTTTGAAAATCAGCAAACTGCGATAGGTAGTTTTTACCCTCACTTGACATGTAAAACCCAAATGTAGCATCAATAGCACGTCGAGCAGACTGTCTATAAGATAGAAGGAAATTAGGTCTTAATGTCCGACTATATTCTTTACTGTCAATACTTGAAAAGTAATGAAGACTAACAAGATTTTTCCTAAAGTTAATATTCAGACTTTTCCAAAATTCCAGTTTACTTTTTGCTGAGAAATTAGCAGATGGAAGAACGTGCTTAATATTTTCAATCATATAGAAAAGAAAATCAAAGTTAAGACCATCACGCAGAAGATCATCAATGATAGGTAATAGCTTGGGTCCGACAGTACCTAGAGGCTTCCCTCTAACAAGACTGTCGATATAGGAACAGATATTTGAGTCCATCATTACTGAGTGATCTATTGGAAATACATTAGTTCCTTTAATGAATATATTCTTAATCATTTCATCGTCGATGAAATATAGCTTATCTGACTTAAAATAAGGGATTAAGTAATTATCTGGCTTCTTTGTGTGTTTTTGGACACATTGAGGTAATACATTTCTATCGTAGTTATCGAGCTGAATCACACTACTCAAATTAGGGTACTGACCATTAAGCTTCCCCCAAGCCTCTAGGACATCAACAGGCTTGTCTGAAATTGATAGCTCCCCAATACACATGTTAACTTCGGAATTATTAAAGATGTTCAATATCTGCACTCCAATTTTGTAGCCCTAACGCCGCGTTAAGTGGTGAACAACGCCAACCACCAAACCTAAGCCATTTGTACCTTAAACACTTAAGCTGACTTGAACTTAAAGTGCCAAGCGTTGTGAATCCGTCTTAAACGCTTTGTTAGGGCTAATCTCGACTGGGGCCATCAACATTAATTGAGGGCATCAATGGCTTTAACTGCGTTTTTAACTGCCCAGACAGCATGACCTGACCGTAGCCCACACTATAAAAACTGTGTTCTGGAGCGAGTAAACTCTCTGTGTCAGTCATTCTGTATGTAGCTGTATAATTATTGATAGCCCAAAAAGGTTTCCCAAGAGCTTTCTCTATGTGCGCAATTTCGGAGTCTTTACTATCAACTAGATCAACTATGTCGTAAAAAGACAATTGAATATAACGATCTAGTTCATTCGGGTTATGAACCACGTTATTCACCCTTATAGTGCTGACTAGCTTTAGGTTACTAGCTTCAACTTCTCCGTAAAAGTGACTAATTTCACTCAAAGCGTGAGCTTGAAAATCATCAATTTCATTGCAAACAGATGCAAATGAAACAACTGAAGACACCAACACTAAAAATTTCACCATAATTCTCGCCATTTTTCCCTCAATAGCCCTAACGCCCTGTTAAGGTGTGAGCAACGCAATACCGATGCTCCCGCATACCACCTTAAACACTAAACGCAACGCATAGCAAAAATGCCAAGCGTTGCGAATCGCTCTTAAACAGATTGTTATGCCTTGCCCCACTCGGCTCGAAGGACTGCCAAAACAACTGTATCCCACCACTGTCCTTTGAAAAAACGATGCTCTCTAAAATGTGCTTCTTGGCGCATACCCAGAGACTTACAGAGCTTAATAGCTGGCAGGTTTTTGCTGATTGTCTCAGCATAAATGCGGTGAACTCCCAACTCCGAGAACCCGAAATCTGCTAGAGCCAAGGCGGCTTCATGACTTAACTTATTACCTTGAGAGACTCTGGAAAATGCACACCCCATCGAAGCCTGCTGATTATCCTCTAACCGTAAACAAACATTACCAACAAACTCACCTGATACCTTACGCTCGACAGCTAATTGGTATGATTTTCTTGGTTTCTCAGAAGCCTGAGCTATAAACAAGCGTGTTAACTCTCGGTATTTATTAGGGTCACAATCGCTTTCGTCATAAAAACGCTGATATTTAGCATCCTGAGACATAGCAACAAAAGCGTCTTCATCATTCGGAGTCATATCCCTAATAATCAGACGCTTAGTCTCGATTTTAAACATCGAAAGTTCCTTTTCCTTGTGAGGCATAACGCCCTGTTAAGGGGTGAGCAACGCAATACCTAAGCCACCGCATACCACCTTAATCACTTGAACCAACGCATAGTGAAAATGCCACGCGTTGCGAATCCCTCTTGAACAGTTTGTTAGGCGACATTTCTACGTTTAACTTCTTTCTCATACGAAGATTCGTTGTATAGCCAAATAGCCCAAAATGCGAAAAACATCCCGATCGTGTAAATGGAGTAATTAAGAGCATTATCCGATAAGAAAATCGTAATGCTTGCTGCATCAGAATATGGATAAAGGAAAATAACATTGAAAATCATGTACCAAATGGCTGTGACGAAAGTTGTTCTGAAAAGCCAATTTAAACATCCTTTCTTTCGCGATTTTTTCCAATCATCAAATGCTTTACCATTCATTAACCCACTCCTTTTCTGTTAACTGAAGTTAGATTCTCGCCAAGATACTATCACTACTCTATCGTTTATCTCATGTCGCCTAACGCCGCATTAAGTGGTGAACAACGCGACCACCCAAACCTAAACTTTGCCACATTTAGCACTAAAGCTGCCCTGAACTGAAATTGCCAAGCGTTGAGAATCCGTCTTAAATGCTTTGTTATAATTTGTTTGCACCATCTCATTTCAATACAAGAGCTTTCCAAAAGATATAGCCGTGAGAAAAAAAACAAACGAAAACAAAATTAGGTGGACTCTGCTGTACCGTAGTTGACAAAAAAGTTGATAATTGAGAGGGTTATTTAATTCAATATATCTTAAGTCGTATTCGGGAAGACTTAATGCACTAAGATCCCCAGAGGGAGCATTTCCTATACTGAGTTTGTATATTTCACCATCCGTAGTAAAAATACAAACGTTTTTAAATTGCTTAATCACCCCCACCCTTGGAAGATATACCTCGTAACCGTGAATTTCAATAAAGTCCACTTTGCACCTAGGAATGATCAATTCTCTTTCCCATAGCCAATTCGGTATGTATATGGCTGAACTAGTTAGCCTAAATGGTTTCACGTATTTTTTGACTAAATTATTAAGTACAAACATTTCTATCAAACACGCAAAAAAGTAAATCAACATTGGACCCAACATCATATCGAGTTGGTTGTCATCGAGTATTATAGAACTATCAAAAAGGAAAGGAACGAGCATCAGCAATGTAAAAGTTAATGGAAAAAGTATAATAACTCGACCAGTAACTACTTCATAAAAACTCGGGTAAATATCAAACTTACGCAAATTATTCTTCATTGACATCTTCCAAATTATAACGCCCTGTTAAGGTGTGAGCAACGCAATACCGATGCTACCGCATACCACCTTAAACACTAGACGCAACGCATAGTAAAAATGCCACGCGTTGCGAATCACTCTTAAACAGTTTGTTAGCAATATGTCTAACGCACCCACTTAATCTCTACTAAAGCCTCATACAACTCTGGGCGCATTACGAATTCATAGTGTCCATCTTGAGTATCTTCAGAAGCCGGATTTCCAGTTGAGATTGTCCAGAACCACATTGTGCTGCCATCGTTTCTTTTTGGCGGTTCATAATTTAGCACTTCTGCCAATTCATGCCCCAAAGTTCCATACTTTAAATTTGCAGTATTGTAATTTGGGAAGCCAACCACTTCGGCTAACTTAGTTGCTGTTATTGTCTGATTGTCGGACTTTGCCTGCGCCCGCAGCATTTCCAAATAACTAGTCGTGTCTCGAAACCGACTTTTATCTCTTAGCTTGATCAACGCATTGATAAACTCTTGTTTTGACGCTGTAGATTCACATTCCATTACTCTGTCTCCTAGCCAATCTATCGTGATAAAGATTAGTAAAAGACCTACACTTTTGCCTTATATTGCTAACGCCCAATTAAGGTGTGAAGCACGCGACCACAACACTTAATTTAACCACCGTAAACATTGAACTTGACCCACACTAAAAATGCCAAGCGTGCTGAATCACTCTTAAATTGTTTGTTATGTATATTTTTGTGTATGCTTTCGGATAAACCGCCTAAAATCTGCGGTAGAACCAAAATAGTTAGGGTAAGCTTTTTGGAGACTTTTAGCATTTTTAGCTGACAGGAGTACACAAACTAGTACATCAGGATCTTTTTCACATTTATTCAGTTCCTTCAATGCGTTAGGAGTCTGATCGAGTTTAAATGTCTCCACTCCAACTTCAAGCTTGAAAGTATTTTTGCCAGTAAATTTAGCAGAAGATAGAGAATTCGAGTGCAAAGTTACTAAGCACATACCGATATTTTTTGGTGATTTAAGCTCTTTTAGCCCACGAGTAGTTGCTTGTATACCCAGTGAAAAGTTTGATAGTTTTCTCTTAACGTCCAACGTCACTTCAAGTTCATGAAGCCTTTTTTCCAAAATCTCGACTTCTGTATTATCCAATACACATGCTTTTTCATCATGCGCTACTAGCTTGCCTGCAATTGCAAAAAACTCTCGCCAAATAGGGTGGCCTCCCATGCTCGTTTTGAGCTCAATCTGTTCAAGTGTATCAATTATTTCAAGACTTGTAGCCCAAGCATGTTGCAACTGAGTTCTTAGTTGCACTTCAACTTTTGTTTTCTTCCAGCTATGGTTATCTTCTGCGTCATCAAAACAACTATAGACGAGATGGATACCACCATATCCACTTTCCTTTGGAGTTAAATAGTCGGAAGTATGAATAATTTTATGAACTGAGCGGCTTTTTACCAATAATGCCTGAAGCTCTTTAAGTTGTTTCAGATTTTTGACTATCGCTCTACAACCACCGATGTCTTGCATACGTGTAAATTTTATAGCGTTATCACTTTTTCCATCTAATGACGGGCGTTCCAACTTGTTGATGATGGTAGGTAAGCGTTTCAACCGGCGCGCAACAAGTATTTCATCCGAGACTCTGTTAGACGTTCTAACCAAATGATTTTTCATTAACATTAGAGGGTAAGCATGAAGCTCTCGATAATTTTGGATTTTGTTTATTGCATCTTCCCTTGCTGCTCCTTCACACCCATGGCGAATATCTCTAGCAGCCTTGTCTATTGATTTTTTTGAATAACGAAGGGTTACCTTCTGATTTTCATATGCTTGACTTGCCATATACCTCTCCAAATATACATAACGCCGCATTAAGGTGTGAGCAACGCTACCACGAAACTAAACCTTACCACCGTAAACACAAAACCCAACGATGGAATGAAAAATGCCATGCGTTGGGAATCACTCTTAAATGCTTTGTTAGCTTAATATAGACTCAGGAGTGCTTTTTACTTTCTAGGCTTTTTACTCTTGCTTTGTACGCAAAATAAAAACCAACGAAGAAGAATGCATTCGTAGCCACGAGAGCCAATCCCGCAACCTCGGGTAAATTGTAGCCTGTTATCATTGAAAGAATATAGTACTGGGCACATGCAGCCATAACACACAAAGATAATGGACGAAGAAAAGTAGTACTCGGCGATAACTTTTCTTCAGAGAACATATACTGCATCAATAGCACATGCGAGAAATGAATTGTTGCCAATGACAATATCACTATTAGTATTAAAACTAGCATTACAAATCTTCCGGTTGAAGTAGACCTCTGCGAAGAAGCTCCTTCCGCGCATCTTTTGCATTTAAGTGTGTTTGATAAGCAATTACACTGACCATTACGACCAAGATTGCCGATGCTTTGCCTGCAACTTGTTTGGTCACTCCCAGTCTATTTGCAATCTGCGCAACTGGTGAGCTTGTAACTTGCTTTTTCAACTGAGTCGCAACCTCTTTGGAAGCACTTTTTACCCCTTGTTGCGCTGATGAAAGCAAAAATGCTGATATACCTGCTGCTGTGAGAGGGAGCGAGAAGTCTATGCCAAGACCTTTCAATATATTAGTCACATCCTTATTGGTATCAAAAAATTCTCTGAGCTCCCGATCAGAAAGTGACCATGAGAACCAGTATGGATTTGCAACCACTTGAGAAACTAAACCATATAGTGAAGCTTTCAACTGGCCATCGTTCAAAGCCAATATTAGCTTCAAAACTTCGGACTGTTTGTTCTTAGGTAACTCTCTATAAAGTACAATTCCTGTAATAATTGTAATTGCATTAGGCTCCTGTCTCATACGAGCTTCGTACTTTTCCATACCAATCAAATGCGTGTAGTACTTAACTGGATCTGCGGCAATTTTTGATTTGTGCACTCTCATAAAGCCTCCAATATAGATTTTGATAATGCTTAATACACTTATTGGAACTTGAGCACAAATATGCTTACTACTTTTTTGTTTAGTTTCACACAACATTGCAATTTATAAATAGCATAATTGCCTGACTACCTTGTTCATGAACTTAAATGTTAAGCTAACGCCGCGTTAAGTGGTGAACAACGCGACCACCTAACCTAAACCATTGTGCCGTAAACACTTAAGCTGATACAAACCAAAAATGCCAAGCGTTGTGAATCCGTCTTAAACGCTTTGTTAGCCGTTTTGGACGCCGACTATAGAAAAGTGGTGACTAGCGATATTGAAACCTTCGCGTAAATAGAACTTATGTGCTGGAAAACGCTGAACACCAGAATCCAAATGTATTTGTTCACAACCGCTTTCTAAAGCATATGTTTTAAACCAATCGATAATAAATTTACCTACTCCACTCGAACGAAATTGCGCATTAGTTACCAAGTCTTCAATGTAAATATGCTTACCCCAAGCAAGCTTTTCACCTACTCTAAAGCCTGCTGCTAATACGCCTTCTGGCGATTTGACATAGACGACTTGGTAACCATTTGATTGCTGCTTCTCGATCTGACCAGACAAAGTATCTAAGTTGTAATTTGGGCGAAGTTGTAACAACACTTCTAGGACTGACTCGTAATCAGAATTTTTCTCTAAAAATTGTACTTCCATGTTTTCTCCGTTTTGACGGCTAACGCCCTGTTAAGGTGTGAGCAACGCAATACCAAAGCCGCCGCATACCACCTTAAACGATAAACGCAACGCATAGTAAAAATGCCACGCGTTGCGAATCACTCTTAAACAGTTTGTTAGCTTTATTTTAGAGAAGGTCTCTTGAAAAATTGACCACATTATCTCCAAATACACTTATAGCATCGTTTCGTAGTGATTTAATGAGCAACCTCAGTTCAATCAGATCGTTACCGTAGTCTGATATTTCATCCTCATCGTCAGAGTTCTCACAAACATGTGCCCATTGCTTTTCCAATGACTCCAAACCTTCTAGGACTAATTTCATATCCGAAGATGCTAAATCTAAAGTTATCCGTCTCAAACTACTTTACCCTCTTTTTTAAACACCCTTGTTGCTTTCAAAGCCATCTCTTCCAGTAACCCCTTATACTTATCTAAAGGCATATTTGTGATAGGTGCGATACCGTAATGATGTGGCTTATCGTTTACAAGCTTTAGCCCCTGAGGAGGGCGCGTGTTGGGTGGAAACCTCCAAACCCACCCCGTCATATTAGATTGGTTAATCCCAGTCTTGTCAAACACACTGATCCCCTTTCCATTAGCAATAATTACCGTTATACCGTTTAACTGCATCGTGTCCACATCCCTAGCTCTCACATGCGATAGCTTGGGAGTTTCCTTATTACCTATCCTAAATAGTTCTTCGGGTAAGATGTAAAAATCTTTCGGAAACATAATTAACTCCAGATGAAACAAAACCTGAACATTAATTACGAACTAACAAGTGACCTAATTGTCGATATTAAATATACGATGGACTTAAAACTCGTGTGTAATAGCCATGAAAAGCTAACGCCGCGTTAAGTGGTGAACAACGCGACCACCTCACCTAAACCATTGTACCGTAAACACTTAAGCTGAATTAGACCAAAAATGCCAAGCGTTGTGAATCCGTCTTAAACGCTTTGTTATACAAACTTTTACAGCTTATCCGCCAACTTCTTAAGGTAAGATTTGGCTAGTTCATTTTTACCTCGGCTTAACCACTTTATACACTCTAAAAGCTCCCAGATTAAGCCTTGGTCACCATTTGTATATGCAGGAAAGTCTTCATGTTTTGGTGCTGGAGCATCGGTTAATCGTAGCTCCACAGCACCCGATTTATCAAATAGCACTTTGAAAGGTCTTGATATATCAAAAGGTTCGCTTAGATCTAGGCAATGAATCTCTGTGCTGGTTAAATCCGTAAATATGTACTTTGTAAAGTAAGCATTCTCGTTATGGAAGCCTTGATTACGATAGAAAATTTCTTTGCCACGCTCAAAAGCTGAGAAACACTCTTGTGTGGATTTATGGAATTCATTTTGAGTAAGAATCAAAATGTCAGCGTCAGATACTCGGTCACCCTTACCTGAAGCCAATGAGCCTAATAGCACTGCGGCAACCACATTGTCTTCGCAAATAAACGCAGAACAAGCAGATTTAACCAGTTCATTTTGAAGGGGAAGATTTTCAAGATTAAGTTCTTCTAAACTCACAGCTACCTCCGTTTGTATAACGCCCTGCTAAGGGGTGAGCAACGCAATACAAAAGCCGCCGCATACCACCTTAATCACTTAAACCAACGCATAGTAAAAATGCCACGCGTTGCGAATCCCTCTTGAGCAGTTTGTTAACTAACTACGATTTGTACTTATCTAGAAAGCTATAGCTCGGCTCGGGCATATTACGTGTATAGAAGGCTTCTGGAACATAATCCGTTTCAAACCCCAAGTGAAAACCGTATTTCTGGTAAGCAAGCTTTGCAAGTGCCAGTAACGGCATAGAAAAATAGCCAGTTAGCTCTTCTTTTAGTTTTTTTTGACTCCAATACTTGTGGTGCCCTTTGACCGCTTCATACATCGCTTGTTGATATTCCGCTTCACCACAACCTGATTGATTTAAGACCTTTGTCATCACATTAATCGTTGGTAAATTAATAAGGTTTGCGTGCTCAAAGGCTAAGCCCTCAAGATGCTCCGGCGTACTCACATCAATAAACTTTTGAATTAACGGCCTAACGTCACTAGATTTTATTCCCAGCATGACCATCTGCAGCTCTAAGAAGGTACGAGACCGAACATTATACCACTTAGTGTTTGGGTGATCGGCTAAGTTAGCAAGGTATTCTATGTCGCTCACTTGCTCACAGAATAAAGATAGCCAAGCTAAATCTATAAGATGTGCCCCACTGAGGGCACTCTGTTGTTCTTTCTTCGCTACTAGAGTCACCTCAGCTTTGGGAAGCACCACCGAAATCGTCTCTCCATCACTGAATAGCTGTGACTGTACTAATTTAATATCAAAGTACTGATGCATATCCATCGCTCTAAGACTCGATTCTATGTCACCAATCTTGTGGTAGAGACAACTTGTTAGAGAAAGACCTGCAAGGCTCACATCATATAAATCGACTTTCCCACTTTCATAGTAAAAATCAAAGTCATCAAGCAGTCGATTACATTTCATCCCATATGGGTTAGAAAGTCTCTTTAGGTAGTCTGCATGACATGGTATTGGTTTAAAGTGTTCTTTTGATGTCATATAAACATTTCTCTTTAATTTATAAACCGGATCCAAGGAGTTAGTTAACGCCTTGTTAAGGTGTGAGGCACGCAATACCGAAGCCTCCGCATAACGCCTTAACCACTAAAACCAACGCATAGTAAAAATGCCACGCGTGCCGAATCACTCTTGAACAATTTGTTAGCAGTTTTTTCTACACAAAATTATGCTTTTATCGCAAACACCGTTATGTGGTTTGAAGTTTCACGCTCATAGACACTGACATGAAGCACTTGGAACCCTGCTTTCTCTAGTTCAACAACTAGATCACTTTCAGAGGTAACATGACGATATGGACTGCCATCTCTATAAGTTTCATAGCTAATTTCATTTTTAGAGCACAAGCTACTGACAAAAAATACCCCATTTTCAGATAGTGAACGATAAACATGACCAAAAAATATGACTCGATCTGCACCGATAATGCAATGTAAGCAATTACCGTCAATGACAACATCATAACGTTCTGTAAGTTCAAGAGACGCTACCGTTAGGTCCGCTAAATAATAATTACCCTCGACTCCTGTTGCTCTGGCTTTTTCCTTTGCCCATTTAATTGCGGTTGGTGAAATATCTATACCTGCCACCTCAAAGCCTAACTTCTGGAAAGCTCTGCAATGATGTCCTTCACCGCAACCTAGTTCGAGCAGTTTACCTTGCACCGGTCGTTTAAATAGCTCGAGAAAACGCTCAACTAAAACTGCTTTAGACATTCGCTCGTTGCCACCCCAACCTTCCCAGCCAGCTTCGCGAGCTTCAACATACATGTCTTCATGAACTTGGTAGTTTTGTTTCATATTCATCCTTGACTGCTAACGCTTTGCTAAGGTGTGAGCAACGCTGCCACCTTACCTAGCACATTGTGCCATAAACACTAAACTAGCTTGAAGTGAAGGCGCCAAGCGTTGTGAATCACTCTTAAATTTATTGTTATGTGCGTAACTCGCCTATGAACGCCTTTGCCTTTTTGGGGCTTGTTATCCTTACGAATTTGATATGACTATACTTCGGATCATTAAGCAGTTCAGTGTAGCGAGTTCGGTTTTTACTGTATGTTTTCAACGTCCAAAGAATGATTGAGTCTTTGCTTAGAAAGGACTTTCTGAACGATTCAACATTGCCTGTTTTACCCCATAACTCCTGTTTGGTCGCTATGCGGATTAAAGTCCGTTTCACGGCTTGAAATAGTGTTCTTACAAATGAGTAATCTACCCAGACAATAGTATCAACTCTACTCCATTTGATTTCAGCGGTTCGGTTGTAATTGCCATCAAGAATCCACTGTTCGCCACTCAACCTATCAGCTAAGTTTGCAAAGAATTCTTCATCTGAAGATTCCTGCCAGTTGGGCTTCCAGAAAAGGGCATCCATTTCCAAATATGGGTATTTAAGCTCACTCGCGAGCATGCGACTAAAAGTGCTTTTTCCACTACCACTAGTGCCTATTACATTTATTCTTTTCATCGCCTGACCTAATTTTTTGCCCGAGCACATAACGCCCTGTTAAGGGGTGAGCAACGCAATACCGAAGCCGCTGCATACCACCTT
The DNA here is from genome assembly GCF_033438945.1 of Vibrio sp. Y176. Taxonomy (NCBI): domain Bacteria; kingdom Pseudomonadati; phylum Pseudomonadota; class Gammaproteobacteria; order Vibrionales; family Vibrionaceae; genus Vibrio; species Vibrio sp. Y176. The sequence goes on from NZ_JAWOQS010000021.1 coordinate 11,883, forward strand.
AATCACTTAAACCAACGCACAGTAAAAATGCCACGCGTTGCGAATCCCTCTTGAACAGATTGTTATGTTTGTAGCCTAAGCCAATCGATTGTACTCACATATAATAGTTTTGAGGCTGCTACCAAATGGTACGTGCCAAACTGGATTACCTTGATCATCACTTGGTTCGGAATCGACTAACTTAGTGATAAAATTTTGTAGCCTAAGCTTAACTTCACCTGTAACTTTGACTCGATACGCTTCCCTTTGTACCTCAATCCAAAGGCTTCCTGATTTTATCTTTTTGTGCATCAACCTATATCGCTCACCGACATTTATCTTGGTTTGAATATTGTCCTTCGAACTCAGAGCTGATTGGATATTTGGATTCATTTAATTCCTCCCGAAAACATAACGCCCTGCTAAGGGGTGAGCAACGCAATACCGATGCCGCTGCATACCACCTTAATCACTAAATTCAACGCATAGTAAAAATGCCACGCGTTGCGAATCCCTCTTGAGCAGTTTGTTAGTCGCGAGGCACCGAGCGACAATTTTAAGCCGAACTAAACTTTGCGAACAACAAACTTTATGTGCTTTGATGCACTTAAGTCAGGCGTAGTCTCAAAGCGGCTACTCAATGAAACCACTTGGAACCAACAACGCCGTAGAAAACGGACTGACAACACCAAAAAGCGCTTTTGGAAAACCAATCTCACAGTGCGGACTTTCAACAAAGTCACTGAAACCACGTGGAACTTACCACACCAGAGAAAACGTCATTTCAGCGAGTAAATCGGCTTTTGTACCGACAAACTCACCGAGCGGAGTTGCAACCAAAAACAGACTCTTGATTACCCTGCTCTATCAGCACCAAAGAACAAAACAACCGCTAGAACAGTTACAAAACTTTGGACTTAAAACAGCTAAAACTAAGTTCTGATGATCGACGATTAATCGGTGTACCAAGCAAACAGCTGCTAAATATTAAGCTCAGAAACATGATTTTGATTGCTAACTTTTTCTGGCGACTAACGCCGCATTAAGGTGTGAGCAACGCTATCACTAAACTAAAACATACCACCGTAAACACAAAAGCCAACGATATAATGAAAAATGCCAAGCGTTGGGAATCACTCTTAAATGCTTTGTTAGCTTTCTGTTCGAAACACTACAGCTCAATTTTTAGCAGACATATTAATCTACGCTTCGGATTGAAATTCCCTCAAGTCGTTCAAGTAAGCTCTCGCCATATGGAACTAGCGCTACTTGTGGATTTGAGTTCATATATAAACTCAAAGCACGAACAAGAGCTTCTTTAGCATGAGATAATCGTTCAACTTCTCCTCCATTGAAATCCGTAAAAACTATTCCTTGTAATTCATTTAACCATTTTGAAAACGAATCGGGCTCTGATGAAAGCACTGCTAGCGTAATATAGGTATGATGAGTCAAGGCAACTAACAACAAAAGGGACACCTCTCCAGAAACAGCACCATCCCTGTGAACCCATATTTCACCCAGAGTATTTATTGTAGGGACAACTATTTTCGATTCATCACTTTCCAAGTGTTCTTGAATTAAAAAATAATTATTTTTCATCCAGAGAAGGTTGAGCTCTGTACGTGGGATGGATGCGATCACAGAACTTGAAAACATTAGAAAAATTAAAATCAAAATATTTTTTAACATGAATCATTTCTCCAGTTGATTTGTTACTCTAATCTCAATTTCTTTATACTTACCAATCTCTAAAAAATTTCTTTTAACGCCACTTTACTATTGCTTACATAATAATAAGAATCTTTTAACACTCCCCAACTTTTACCTGGCATTAGGCAGCCTTCGGTATTTTTGTGATAATTGCCTGCGTGAATCAAAACATAAGTCCGTCCTGGAACATTTTTTAATTCGTACACATTTTTATATTTGGTACCACTAAATGGTTCCACTTTGTATGTACCAGCCGAAATTCTTTTGTCTGAACCCTCAACTATCGAGTCAGGACCTCCTGGTTCGAGAACAAACCAACTCTTGTCGACACCTTCAATAGTTAGTTTTCCTAACGTTGTCTCTCCATACTGTTTTATGCGTCTGAGATTTAATATTTCTTTGATTTTTTTGCCAGTCATTTATTTGATCCTCACATTAAATTGAGGAAATACTAGCTGAAATAACTTAATTACATGCCTCCAAGAGTCCCTTTTTCGGCAAGTATCAAAGCAACATTGTACTTGACAATTCTAACTCTTACATTTAACGATTGGATTGATAAAGCTAACGCCGCGTTAAGGGGCGACAACGCTATGCCCCGAAACTTAAAGATTGTGCCGTAAACACATAAGCCAAACTTTGGACTAAAACCGCCAAGCGTTGGGAGTCCCTCTTAAACGCTTTGTTATACGTAATTTCGTCGATTTCTTAATAGCTTGGAAGCATCATACTAAATTAAGCTCAGAACAAAAGTCACTAAGATAGGCAGTAAAATACACAACTGAACCAACTTAGTACTTGAAGCGTTATTCTTGTACAAAACGACAATGGAAATTATCCAAATTACTATTGCCAGGTAGCTTAGGTAGTCATCCAAGTCGTTATAATGCTGAAATTTAGAAAGAACTTCCACCATAGACGATTCCGGGGTTGCTTCTAGCTTCATTATTTCCGCATTGGCAACATGACCATAGTATTTCGACCAGCATATTAATACCAGCTGAGTCATTAATGTAACAACTGAGAATATCTTCATACTTCCATTACGTATAACGCCCAATTAAGGTGTGAAGCACGCGACCACCACACCGGATTTGACCACCGTAAACACTGAACTTGACTCAAACCCAAAATGCCAAGCGTGCTGAATCACTCTTAAATTGTTTGTTAGCAGGAGGCCTACAACACGAGTTTAAACCCTTTATGTGTTGCTTTGAATCCAAGTCTTTCATAAAACCCGATTGCATACGAGCACTCTTTGTCAGTTGTTAACTGAACGATTGTATAGCCTTTGCTTTTTGCCAGTTCATTAGCATGTGCGAACATTTGCTCACCGAAACCTTATCCACGATAGTCACTATGGCTTCGAACACCTTAAATAAGACAAGGCCAACTGTTATTTTTCCTGCTAGTTTGGCTTGTTAGCAGTACTGCTTGATGCCTTTGCATTATCTAGTAACTTACCTACCAACAACGCCGATAGGTCAGAAGTAGGATGACCGGGCAACGGACTCTGTACCGAGCCGTTATTTGAAGCTCCACCTTTAACATTGAAGGCATCAACAGTAAGTGAAGAAATAATTTGATCTATAGCCCTTTCATCAAAAGATTGAGCGATATTTAAACGAGCAAATGCCAATTTGTAGTGCTCATATTTTGATATTTCGGTTAAGTGATATCTATGTAGAGCCATTAGCACCCCAAAAGCTACAACACAGAATGCAGAAAGAGTTAAAGTAGAACTTGTTGATGCCGCATCAGGGCGTAAACCATAGCTGTAGAATACAACCATTGCACCAAACATTAATGCTGCTAAGGAAAGCATGAAATGAAATTGTGATCTCCTTTGATGATGCTTGAGTCGTTCAGAGCAAAAACCTATAGCTCCATCTATTCCTGATATATTTTCGTTATTCATTAGTACTCCATTATACTGCTAACGCCCTGTTAAGGGGTGAGCAACGCAATACCGAAGTCGCCGCAGACCACCTTAAACACTAAAACCAACGCATAGTAAAAATGCCACGCGTTGCGAATCCCTCTTAAACAGTTTGTTATGTGTGTTTTTCTTGCAGTGCCTCGAAAGCTAACTCTTCAAACTCACCCGTTAACTCAGTGCCTAATTCATCTTGTAATTTGTAGCAAATCTGATGCTTACCGATAGCTGCGCTACCCTCTAAACCAAGTAGAATTGTATACAGAGCATCCGTCAAAGACTCATCCACAACGCCTTTTATTACATCTAACTGCTTCGCATCGATACCAGCGTCTTCCAACGTATTTAGGCGAAATATTTCTGAATCCTTCGAAAAATAGCCTTCAACTAGCTCACGTTTGAGCTCAGAGAACTCATTTACAAATTCCTCAGAAGATATTGAGATTTTCACTTTTGTTACAATTCCTTCTAAACACATAACGCCCTGTTAAGGTGTGAGCAACGCAATACCGAAGCTCCCGCATACCACCTTAAACACTAAACACAACGCATAGTGAAAATGCCACGCGTTGCGAATCACTCTTAAACAGTTTGTTATGCTACTGCTAACATTGAACCCATTTACGCTTACTGCCTTTAGAACGCTGTATTTTATTTGCTTTAGAAAGCTCATTAATTGCTTTAGAAAAGTCTGATTTTGACAGCCCTAAATGCTTTTGTAAGCTAGGGTCTAGAGGCCTAGGAGACTTTAACGCAGAATATACTCTGTCTTGAGGTGTTTTTTTAGGGGGTGTTGCTTTATGCAGGTTAACAACTGTTTCGTCCTTAGTTCGGACCGCCCTGCAAGTTGCACCTATTTGGTCACATTGAAACTCAAAAGCCGCTATTAAACTTTCGTCATTAGTATAGAGTTCAAAGTTAACCGAACCAAACTGCTTCTTTTCCAACGATGACAAAACTCTAGAAAGATAAGCGATTATGTAAAAGTCAGCTTGGTTTGAAGCTGTAGGATAGTCAGATAAGCATAGGAACAAAGACTTTTCACAAACTAGTTTTACGGCTTCAGATTTCGAGAAAACAAAAACTTTATCAACTACTGTAGCTTTAACTTTCTCTAACTCTTTTAAACCAATATTCTCCGCGTCTACAAAGATCATTTTCATATCATTCTGCCCTTTTCGCCCAACCAGAACAACTTTATACAAGGCACACCCAAATATCAATCAAGTAGCATAACGCCGCGTTAAGTAGTGAGCGACGCCTGCACCTAACCTAAACCATTGCACCTTAAACACAAAACTCAATTTGAACTGAGAGTGCCACGCGTTGCGAATCTGCCTTAAACGCTTTGTTATGCTTGGGCTATCGATAGCCTCATTTTCAAACTCTGCGTCGTTTCACCATTAGGCAAAGTAATTTCCTCACCTTCACCTACGTAGCTAAACCCAACCTTTTCGTAGAGTTTTCTAGCTGCAATATTGGACTTATAAACTTCAAGCCTGAGCTCTTTGTAACCAAACCTTTTGCTGTCTGAAATGACCTGTTTCAGTAATTTTTTTCCAAGACCTTTACCTCTAAGGTCTGCATGAACTTGTGCACCAACAAATCCAACATCATCGCACTCTAAGCCGCACATTGAACCCGGAAATGCCTCAATACTCGCCACCACCTTTCCGTCTGATAAAGCAACAAAATTGGGGAATTTAAGCTGTTCGACTTTACAGAGCACTTTGAAAACTTTCTCTTTTGGTGGAGGAGGACTTCTAAGGTAAGCCCCTTCATCAAACACACCTTGCCACAGAGATACAAAGCTATCTAAATCATCCTGATTGATTCGTCTAATTTCCATATTTTCCTCTAAAGCATAACGCCGCGTTAAGTAGTGAGCAACGCTACCCCTAGCTAAGCCATTGTGCCGTAAACACTAAAGCTGAATCAAACTGAAAATACCGAGCGTTGCGAATCTGTCTTAAACGCTTTGTTAGGTATTTTTTCTCGTTGTTTTTTGGGGAACCGTTTATATTCTTTATCTAAAAACTCCAAAAGATCAATTAAAGTGTTTTGCACTGGTATTAGTCTATTTCTTTCATATTCATTTTCATTAATGTAACATTCAACTTTACTTTTGAGCTGATTTATTAGTAATTCATCTTCGTTATCCAATATTTTTAAAAACTTAGCATAGCCAATACATACGTACTTTCCACGACTCTGCTCCATCATTAGCTCACCAATCCCTCGTTGCTCGCCACTCCAAATCATTAATGGGTCGTCAAACTGCCCCCGATCCCCATGCCACAATCCAATCATTTTGTCATTGATTTTTGAGAATTCTTTTGTTTTGCTAGGGGCATCCATTTCAATAAATTGAATCTCCCTTTTAATTATTTCTATCCATGCAAAATATTGCGCTATTACAAATACAGTATTGTTGATTAGGTAATTTTTTTCACTGCCATCACCAATTTCCTTTACAAAATACAAATCTATGACTCGATTTGATACAAGATTGTAAATCCTACTCTGTAGTTCATATGCCGCGTGCAATAAAGGAGCTTTATAGTTTTGCATTATCATTTCTAACTCAAATAACCGATCACTATCCTTACTTTCTTGAACTAACCTAGCCTTGACTCGCTCAAGCTCTTCATTATTATTCTTTAGTAACGTTGCCTTATAGCCTTCTATAGCTTCATTATTGTCTCTCAATAGTGAAGCTTTATAACCTTCTATAGTTTTACTATTGTCGAGCTGTAGCTTCGCTTTATGATCCGCAAGGTCTTTTTTAAAACGGTTATCAACTAGTAACTTTGACAAATAAACTAATATTGGGACACCGATTGCCGACGATGCTACTGTTGTTAACAATATATTTAAAATTTCCATTTATTCCTCGTTGTTAATTTGTACCTAACGCCGCATTAAGGCGTGAGCAACGCAGCCACCAAACCTAGACCACAGCGCCGTAAACACGAAACCCAACCTTGAACTGAAAATGCCAAGCGTTGGGAATCACTCTTAAATGCTTTGTTATGTACGTTGTACCGAACGCACTGGTACCCAACCAATTTCACCCGTTGACCTCGAAACTCGATACCACTCATTGAGTTCGAATAGCACTGATAGTTTTTCACCAATGACAGTATTAAGCTCAACATTGTCATAGTCTTCAAGCAAGATACCTTCTGAGCTTCCTTCAATCTTCTCGATATATTGAACTGGAGCCCAACCCTGCTCCCCTTCGACACTGGTTATAAAGATCCAGTTGGGAAACTCGTCGTCAATTGTACCTAGAGCTACTTTCTCACCTTGCTTCAAATAAAACGGATTGGGATATTCTGAGACGTGTTTTTCAGTAGTAACAACTTCCATATTTTCTCCAAAGTACATAACGCCGCATTAAGGTGTGAGCAACGCTACTACGAAACTTAACCTTACCACCGTAAACACAAAACCCAACGATGGAATGAAAAATGCCATGCGTTGGGAATCACTCTTAAATGCTTTGTTATGTGAAACTAGACATCCAATGCCTAACGAACTTGCTCTCTTTAGATAGTGTGTCAGCTTTTTCCTCTAGCAATTTAGCTAGCTTAAGCATCGTTTGTTTATTCATTGTTAGAGACAATTCGTCAACCATTTCACATAATCTATCATCATCATAACTAAATAAATGGTTAATAATACTCTCAGACAATGTTTCAAGGAAGGCTTCAACACTCCCTGAAACTCTGCTGTAGAACTTATCTAATGACTCATAGGTAAAGACATCTAAGTCTTTAAACTCTTTGATTCCAAGTCGATTAACTTCACCATCAATTACATGTGAATGCTTAATGTTGTTATTTACAACTCTCAATTGATTGATATTATCGTACCCAGACAAACGCCCGTAACTGATGTTTTTGGAATTAAAGAATGACTTAACATTTTCCCATAAATATAGTTCTCTAGTATTCACATTTTCAAAAGCCACGTTAATGAGCTCTTTTTGAACAATTTCAAAGCTTTTAAATAGCGATATAATTTTCATTTCAGACAAGGAAAGCAGTTGGTCTTCTAACATTTGTACGTCGTAATAATGCTCAGCTTGCTCACCTATAATATCCATCGCTTCGTCAGATGGTTGCACAGGGTAACCATCTTTTTCCATTATTTCATGATAGCGTTCACCTGCACTTTCATAATCATCTTTAGCTTTAGTTAACTGCCCATCTATAGCAATTACACTTTCTTCTACAGCCTTGACATACAATGTATTCAAACGTCTTGCAACATTACGTATCTCACTCTTCCGTTGAGCTAACTTGTTGTTTTGATTTAAAAGAATACTCAAACTACACTCCCAATCTGTTGTTTCACATAACGCCCTGTTAAGGTGTGAGCAACGCAATACCGATGCTGCCGCATACCACCTTAATCACTTAAAACAACGCATAGTGAAAATGCCACGCGTTGCGAATCACTCTTAAACAGTTTGTTAGCTATGTTTTTCCAACGCCTCTCGGAGTTTAGCTATCGTATGTTGACTGTAGACTTTAATACCATTGCGCTCTAACAATGCAGTGGCTACCCCTGAACCATCGATTTTAATCCCGTTGAATGTGCCATCATAAATTTTTGAACTGCCACAGGAAGGACTGCCTTCTGCAAGAATCTCGTACTTTATTTGCTGGTTTTTGCAAAGTTCCAAAGCCTTTTCTGCCCCACTTACAAATTGTTCCGTAACATCGATGCCATCATTTCCAACAACGTTTGCCAAACCATCCAGCACATCAACACCTTTACCAGTAATAATTTCAGCTGGTGCTCTAGGAATAGGTAAACCTGCTGATACTTCGGGGCAAAAAATCACTAGTTCTGTGTATGACTTTAGCCAGAGCAACTCAGGCTCTGGGATTGATAAACAGCTCGCATTGTATCTAACGTTGTTTCCAACCAAACATGAACTAACGAGAACTTTTACCACTGGAACTCCTTTATATACGAGAAATAGCTAACGCCTTGTTAAGGTGTGAGGCGCGCAATACCGAAGCTTCTGCATACCACCTTAACCGCTAAAACCAACGCATAGTCAAAATGCCACGCGTGCCGAATCACTCTTGAACAATTTGTTAGCATACTTTTTCAACGC
>NZ_JAWOQS010000022.1:0-14329 GCF_033438945.1 Vibrio sp. Y176
TCTATATGTCCTTGAAATGATGGGGTTGATGTCACCAATGTGTGGAACTCACCATTTTCTCCACATGGATCAATATGACGTGGTAATGACTCGATTAATACTTGGTCATACCAACGACCACACCATTCTGGAGAGAGAACACTTCCGTCTATGGTGATCAACATAGCTTGAATACCACGCTCTATGACTTCCATCGCTAAGCTCAAACTATTCTCCCCTAAGAGAGGAAAGACACATTCCCATCCTGCTGGCTCAATGTAGCTACGACGATAATCGGCAATACCATTGCAGAACATATCGCCAAAAGCGACAGCTTCTACGTTCAGCCCACTACTTTGTAATGCATTAACGATGGTTGATTGATAAATGTCGTTACTCGGAAAGACTTCAGGCAGTTCGATAGTAATGAGCGGAAGCGCAAGTAAGTCTGCTTGCATTTGTACAACCTCAAGCGGAGTTGCTTGAAAAGGGACTTCTTTCCCTACGTAAGTCGTGTACAAACCGACAACTTGATAATTTGGATTCTCGTTAAGGCGCTCAAGCGTTAATGTCGAATCTTTACCGCTGGACCAACTGATCACCACTCGCTTGGGTTTCTTCATTCGATTTTCCACCACAAAATATTAAAAACCGCCCGAAGGCGGTTTGTGCTCATTCACGATTAGAATCCGTAGCCAACGTTGAGATAGTACGCTCGCTCTGCAGCAGGGTAACCTTTTGCCATCTCATACTCTTCATCAAGTAGATTATCGATACGAGCGCTAATAGAGGTCGACTCATTCGGATAGTAAGTCACCGCCGTATCAACCAACGAGTAAGAAGAAAGCGTAATATCTTGTGAAGGCCAAGTGCTGTAATCCACATCTGGACGCTTACCGACGTACTGATAGCTAACCGACCAATCCACTTTATCGAAGCTCACTAAAGCATTCCACTTATACATTTCTTTAGCGCGGCGCTGCAACTGATGCTCTTTATCGTCTTCAGCATCTTTGTAATCTGCACTCAACTGGTGCTGCACAATCCCTGTATCAAACTCAGCAACAAGCTCCACACCTTGGATATGTGTTTCACCATCGACATTCAAATATTTGTATGTGGTTGGATGGTAATCGATAAGATTCGTGATTTTATAGTCATAACCCGTTACGGACCAAAAAACGCCTTGGACATCACCGCTGAATGCTAACTCCCAAGCATCTGACTCTTCCGGCTTCAGATCTTTCTCACCGTATGTTGGGTCATACTGTTGATATAGGTTTGGAGCCTTAAACGCAGTACCAAAAGAGGCTTTAACCCCAAACTCTGGTACAAACTGGTAACCAGCCGCTAAACTGTAAGTGAACTCACTACCGTATTCTTCGTTATCATCAAGGCGAGCACTGCCCTCGAGCATTGCTTTATCAATACTGGTGGTTGCCATACCAAACAGAGCGCCATTGGTACGATCAAACGTTTTATTCGCACTCTTGTCTTTATAAGACTCGTTGCGCCAATCAATACCACCAGCCAACGTCGTATTGTTGTTTAGCAAGTAACTGTTGGTCCACTGGACATTTTGCTGCTCAAGTTCATCTTCAGTACCTGAGTGTTTGCCTTTTGCTTGCTCATAGTTCCAAGACTTCTGTTTCTGTGCCGTTACTTGTAGTTCTGACATCACATTATCAGACTGATACTTACCGCCCAGAGTGACAGAAAGAGCGTCTTTTTCTGCTTCGTAGTAACCGCGACTGCCGTAGCTGCTGTCATATTGATAAACATTTTCGTAAGCACGTAGGTTACCAAATGCAGACCACTGGTCATTGAAGTTATGCACGTAACCTAGCAGACCATTCTTTGTATCAAAGCCATGGCGATCACCGTCATTAACTCCCGGTACAGGACGAACGTTATAACCATCATCACTTTCACTACCAAGCGCGATATTTAGCTGGCCGCTCTCTGTGACTTTAATACCAGATGCCACACTCAATTCTTGATAATCTAAACTACCTAAACCCGCACTTAACTTCGTTCCTTCTTCGTCAGCACGCGCAATGGTGATGATATTGATCACGCCACCAATCGCTTCTGAGCCATAAAGTGACGCACGCGCACCACGTACGTACTCAATACGTTGAACGTAAGTAAGTGGGATTTGGTTAAAGTCCACAGCGCCCTTCGCTGCTCGTGCAAAACGTACGCCATCAACCAGTACTAAAACTTGGTCGGAACTGGTTCCACGAACAAATAAAGACGCTAACTGACCACGACCACCATTTTGTGAAACTTGAATCCCCGTAAGGCGACGCAATACATCTGGTAGGGTTTTCGCTTGAATGCGATCGATGTCTTGTCGAGTAACTACTTCGACATCTGCCAACGTACGGCTTTCGGCTTGCTCAAAACGGTTTGCAGTAACAACGATGGTTTCGTCAGTGGAGGTTTCTTGGGCCTGTAGATAAGAGACAGGTGAAAGCAGCGATGCCAAAGTTATCGCCAGTGCGGATTTTCTCATTGTATTGTCCTAAATCGCGTAATTCCTTCCGAGCCCTGTCATCATGACAGTCCAGTGCTGTGGCTCAGTTGTTGGCAGGTATTCGGACTCAAGAGCACGGGTGTACCGCCTACTTGCTCGACTTCCCACATAAACTAATGCAGTGTCTGATGAGCGTTCGTTCTCTTTTACCGCTGCGCGTCAGTTCTGGATTCACACCAGATTCCCATTTCAGCCATCTAGATTGCTAGATAGCACCAACTTGAGGCAAATATTATTCAGCTATTGATTATTTGTCCAGCCAATATTGCCCTTAAAAGTTGTAACGTTTTGATTGATTTTGCTTTCTACTCTGCCTGTACGCACTATCTTTAAATCAATTCCAGTACAAAACTGGACATCCTATTGAGATTGAATAAAATCTGCGCTCTTAAATTGAATGCACCATAAAAGGTAAGATCATGGCTACTCTTGATGTAAACCCACAACGCTACCAAGAACAACTGGCTGAAAAAGTCGAACGTCTCACGGATATGTTCGCGCCATACAACATGCCAGAACTGGAAGTGTTTGAATCACCAGAGCAGCACTACCGCATGCGTGCTGAGTTCCGTGTTTGGCATGAAGGCGAAGATCTTTACTACATCATGTTCAACCAAGAAACTCGTGAGAAGTACCGTGTTGACCAATTCCCTGCAGCAAGCCGTCTGATCAACGACCTGATGCCGCTATTGGTTGAAGCGATGAAAGACAACGACTCACTACGTCGTAAACTGTTCCAAGTGGATTTCCTATCGACGCTAAGTGGTGAGATTCTGGTTTCACTCCTTTACCATCGCCAACTTGATGAAGAGTGGATTGAAAACGCGAAAGCCCTTAAACAGCGTTTAAATGATGAAGGCTTCAATCTAAACATCATTGGTCGTGCTCGTAAGATGAAGATTGTCCTAGACCGCGACTACGTGATCGAGAAGCTCGATGTAAATGGTCAAAGCTACATCTACCAACAAGTAGAGAACAGCTTCACTCAGCCGAACGGCAAAGTCGCAGAGAAGATGCTGGAATGGGCTGTCGACTGTACCCAAGAAAGCACTGGTGACCTACTAGAACTTTACTGTGGTAACGGTAACTTCTCGCTGGCGTTGGCACAGAATTTCGACCGCGTACTGGCAACTGAGCTAGCGAAGCCATCTGTGGTATCTGCACAGTACAACATCGCTGCCAATAAGATTGATAACGTACAAATCTTACGTCTATCAGCAGAGGAATTTACTCAAGCGATCGAAGGTAAGCGTGAATTCCGTCGTCTACAAGATGCAGGTGTAGATCTGAAGAGCTACAACTGCAATACGATTTTTGTCGACCCACCACGTGCTGGGATGGATGTCGATACTTGTAAAATGGTGCAAGGTTACGAGCGCATCATGTACATCTCTTGTAACCCTGAGACTCTAAAAGAGAACTTGGACACTCTATGCGAAACACACAACGTAACGCGTTTTGCTCTGTTTGACCAATTCCCTTATACCCACCACATGGAAGCGGGCGTGCTATTGGAACGCAAAGCGTAACCCACCGCGTCAAATACAAAAAAAGCGAGCTCAATGGCTCGCTTTTTAATTTGATTCGTTTGCTTATTCCGCAGAAGTCTTCTTGCTGACAAAACCTAGCTTCTTACCAATCCATGCGAGTAAGATCATTGAAACCATGATCGCGAAGAAGTTTGAGCCTGCTTCTGGGTATTGCGCTTTAATAAACGCAGAGTGACCAAACGCACCTACGAAGAAGCACGCCAAGCCAACTAATGGGATATCTTCTGATACCGGATTATTTAGGTACTCTTGGTAAAGAGCTTGTACAGCCAGTACGAGTGCAATCAATGGGAAGATTGAAAAAGACACTTCACTCATGGTCAACCATGACAACAAAGCATCACCACACATACCTGCAACCAGTGCCAAAATCAGCGTTTTCTTTTCAGATTTATTTCCATTCGACATTATTCTATCCCGCCTTTTAATCGGTTACGTTCACGTTCTTTGCGATACCAATAGGCCCCTTTGGCTATCATTCGCAATTGCATGATCAATCGCTCGGCGAGTTCATCGCGCTCACGTCGATCTAAATCTAAAGCTTCAGCTCCCGAACTGAAAACCAAAGTCACAGACGCTTCTGCTTGAGTATACGCCTCTTCTCTGGTCACGCCGGTGCTCATTAAATACTCGGTTAATTCTGCCGCAAAATGCTGGATTTCTCGAGCAACAGCGGTACGAAATTCAGCAGAAGTGCCGGAGCGCTCACGCAACAACAAACGAAAAACGTTCGGACTACTTTCAATGAATTCCATAAAGGTTTCGACCGAGGTACGAATTACGCTACCTTCTTTCACAATACGTTGACGCGCCTGACGCATCAGTTGGCGTAGTAGCAAACCGCCTTCATCAACCATGGTTAAGCCTAGCTCATCCATATCTTTGAAGTGACGGTAAAAAGAAGTCGGTGCAATCCCTGCCTCTCGGGCGACTTCTCGCAAGCTAAGGCTGGAAAAGCTGCGATCCGCACTTAATTGACTAAATGCCGCATCGATCAATGATCGACGTGTCTTCTCTTTTTGCTGTGCGCGGATTCCCATCGATTTCATTCTTAACTTGCTCTTTTTCTGTAGGGTACAAGAGCCTCAATATAACGCAATTTGCTCCTACGGAGAAAGATATGTTGCTTCGCTCGCTCTGAGCGCGGAGAACGTTACTATTGGCATGCATCTAATTGCAATGTTCTCGATGCAATTTATAGACATACAACATACCAAATCATCCTTTTGTTCGATTCTGCGTGATCACTTCCACTCTCTAACAGGCATTACGTGTGCCAATAGAGTAAATGAGTTAAAATCGCGCTAAAGCAATGTTAAGCAAATATAACAAGGAAGGCATCATGGCGCATGTTAATCACTATGACGTGATCGTAATCGGTAGTGGCCCTGGCGGAGAAGGGGCTGCAATGGGATTAACCAAAGCGGGACTGAATGTTGCCATTGTCGAGAAAGAAAGCAGTGTCGGCGGCGGTTGTACTCACTGGGGTACCATTCCATCAAAAGCACTGCGTCATGCCGTTAGCCGCATCATCGAATTTAATAGCAACCCGCTATTTTGTCGAAACAACACCAGCGTTCATGCAACATTTTCTGACATTTTAGGTCATGCTAAATCGGTCATTGATAAGCAAACTCGACTTCGTCAGGGCTTTTATGACCGTAACTCATGCACACTTTTGTTCGGAACCGCGCGATTTATCGATAACTACTCAATTGCAGTGATGCAAAGCGACGGTACAGAAGAAATCTATTCTGCGGATAAGTTTGTCATCGCGACGGGTTCTCGCCCGTATCAGCCTAACGACGTAGATTTCTTGCATGAGCGCATCTACGACAGTGATTCCATTTTGAGCCTGAAACACGACCCTCGCCATATCATCATTTACGGTGCGGGCGTTATCGGTTGTGAATACGCTTCTATCTTCCGCGGCCTTGGAGTGAAAACCGACCTTATCAATACCCGCGACCGCTTGTTGGAGTTTTTGGATAACGAAGTGTCAGATGCGCTGTCTTACCACTTCTGGAACAGCGGTGTGGTAATTCGTAATGATGAGACCTATGAAAAAATCGAAGGCACAGAAGATGGTGTGATTATTCACCTACAATCTGGCAAGAAGATGAAGGCTGACTGCTTGTTGTATGCGAATGGTCGAACAGGTAACACCGATAAGTTGAATTTGGGTGCAGTGGGTCTGGAAGCGGACTCTCGCGGACAACTAAAAGTAAACCGTAACTACCAAACCGATATTGAACACATTTACGCTGTAGGCGATGTCATCGGTTACCCTAGCCTTGCAAGCGCCGCTTATGACCAAGGGCGATTTGTCGCACAAGCCATTACGAAAGGTCAGGCAGAAAACTATCTGATTGATGATATTCCAACGGGTATCTACACCATCCCAGAGATTAGCTCTGTGGGTAAAACCGAGCAAGAGCTAACAGCTGCGAAAGTACCGTATGAAGTAGGACGCTCTTCGTTCAAGCATCTAGCTCGTGCACAGATCGCAGGAAAAGACATCGGTAGCTTGAAGATATTGTTCCATCGTGAAACCAAAGAAATTTTAGGGATTCACTGTTTTGGCGAACGTGCCGCGGAAATTATCCACATCGGTCAAGCCATTATGGAGCAAAAAGGCTCAGCGAATACCATCGAGTATTTCGTCAATACCACCTTCAACTATCCAACAATGGCCGAAGCGTATCGTGTCGCTGCGTTGAATGGTTTGAACCGCTTGTTCTAATCTATGCTTCTTGATAGCAGACAGAAAAACAGCAGGCTTGGACCTGCTGTTTTTATATCAACATTATGTTAGGAAGGTATCCTTGTGCCATTGGTAGAGAAAGATACCCCCTAAACCAATACCCCGCATCAACATAAAGCTCGTCATTGCAAACCACAGCGCGTGATTTTCCCACTCGGCGAACAAGTAAAAGACAACAAAGAAACTGCTGGTCGCGACAAACATACTATTGCGCAAGTCTTTGCCTTTGGTTGCACCGACAAAAATGCCATCCAATAGAAAGCACCACATCGACGCAAGTGGCATCACCACCAGCCAAGGTAGATACACCGCTGCTTGCTGTTGTACCGTCTCAATTGAAGTGATCATGGCGATCAACTGCGATCCCACCAAACCAAAGAGCGCGGTCAGTCCTAAGCAAATAACCAAACTCCAAAAGAAAGTGCCGACAAGCGATGCACTCAATTGTTGCCTATCTTTGGCACCAATCGCCTTCCCGACCATGGCCTCCATTGCGTAAGCAAAGCCATCCATGCCATACGAGATAATCATCAGGAAGCTCATCAGAACCGCATTTGCAGCGACAACCTCATCACCAAAGCTCGCACCTTGGAACGTCATAAAGCTAAAAGCCGCTTGCAGACACAAAGAGCGCAAGAAAATATCGCGATTCAATTTCACGAAGCGCCCTAAACCGTGTTGAGTGCTGGCTAGCAACTTTTGAGGTGATGGTAATTGTCTCTCTCGCCAGGTTTTCCAGACACACATGAGACCAAAACCCATGCCTGAGTAGTCAGCAATCACTGATGCCAGCGCAGCGCCTTCTACTTTCCACCCCAAACCAATCACAAACAACAAATCGAGGGCAATATTAGTCACGTTGGTGATGATCACCATCCACATTGGTGCTTTGGAATTTTGCGTTCCGAGCAGCCACCCCAACAACACAAAGTTCATTAGCGCTGCGGGGGCACTCCACACACGGATAGAGAAATATTGCATGCCGTAGTGTTTTACCTCTGCGCTGGCGTCACTCCAGCCAAAGATCAAATCAGCAATCGGGTTATGGGCAATAAGGAAGACTAACGCAAACAGCAGCGCCATAAGTGAGCCTTGCATAAACACCAAGGCAAGTTGCTTTCGGTCTTCACCGCCAAAGGACTGCGCCGCCAACCCAGTAGTCGACATACGCAAAAAACCAAGCAGCCAAAACGTCACGCTGATCATGGTGCTGCCCAACGCAACACCACCCAAATACCAAGCGTGGTCTAGATGACCAATCACCGCAGCATCGACCAAACCGAGCAATGGGACAGTAATATTCGACAGCACCATAGGTATCGCTAAAGCTAAGACTTGGCGATGAACTTTTGGGTTAGATAAAGGAGAGAAGATTGAATTTGTCACAGGCACCTCATCAGTAAGATCGACGAGTGTACCTGAGCGCTTAACGACTAGCCAATTACCACTTGATGTGAACGAGGACTGGCGTGAGGCGATGCTTCAACATTGGAATCTTATTAAGCCAACGCTGCCAAGCTTTCCAACGAGAACAGAATCTATCGAATGGCGAGAAAGCTTTCGCCCATTGTGCCCATGGTAACCATTGCAATATCTGTGCTGCAGGCGCTTCAAAGCCATGAGCATAACGATCAGAGCCAAGCTTTTTCCCCCACTTGGTTTCCGTTAAATCTCCTGCCAGCACCATACACAGTTCAGCAGAAACAAAATGTCGACCTAAGGTTTGAATAAATTTCGCGACTTGACGCTCTGTGCAATCGAGCAGTGCCATTTCACATAAAATGAGTACCGGTGCTTGCTCTGGAATAGCTAACGTCTCTAGCCACGACATTTCATCCACACTGCCACAGCGATGTTCATAGCGTTCATTTTTGTGGAACAAGCGCTGACGCCATACCAAATTTTCCGTCACATCCAGCTCTATCCAATGGCAGCGTCCATTATCCAAACGATAAAAGCGGGTATCCAACCCCGCTCCGACATTGATTATCCAAGCATCGGGATACTGCTGTAAGAAGTGACTAACCTGCTGGTCACAAAGCTGAGTCAGCGTCACGTGCAGCAATTGCTTCTGCGCAATATCACCACTCAAACAATCCGGCGCCATCTTACAGCTCAAACACGCTTTAGCAGCTATCGGATCGTACACCAAGCCATTGTCGACCATGCTTTCACGGCTACGCAATAACAGTGGCTTTAATAAATGGTTAGGAACTTGATGTTTAGACTGAGACATGGGCATTTCCTGCGCCAGAGAGAAAACATAGACATTAATAAAGATGATAATGAATATCAATTACATTATCAAGCTTATAAATTGGTCTAAACAAACAAGGTCAAGATGATGAGCAAGCTTTTGGAGGAAGTAGAAAAAGAGAAAAGACAAAGCAGCCCAGATGAACTGGGCTGCTTAAACACACTTACATCCAATCGGTATTGCGAATAATACCAACGGCTAAGCCTTCAATCGTAAGGTGCTGAGACGTTAAGTCCACTTGGATTGGGGCAAACTCTTCATTCTCAGCATGCAGTAATATGGTTGAACCTTTGCGCTCCAAACGCTTCACAGTCACATCATCATCAACACGCGCAACGACAACTTGACCGTCTCTCACGTCTTGGGTTTTATGCACCGCGAGCAGATCGCCATCCATAATCCCGATGTCTTTCATACTCTCGCCATTTACACGAAGTAAGAAATCCGCTTGCGGTTTGAACATCGCAGGATCGACTTGGTAGTGCGCCTCTACGTGCTCTTGAGCCAGAATTGGCTCACCCGCTGCAACTTGACCAATCAATGGCAAACCCTGCTCATCATTGGCTGCGTCTTCAAGCAGGATACGAATCCCACGAGAAGCGCCTGGAATAATTTCAATTGCTTGCTTACGAGCAAGCGCTTTTAGGTGTTCCTCTGCGGCATTCGCAGAGCGGAAGCCAAGCTCACGCGCAATCTCTGCACGAGTTGGTGGCATTCCGGTGTCATCGATTTTACTTTTAATCAAATCGAAGACTTGTTGTTGGCGTGGCGTTAACGGCTTCATGTCTCACCTGTCTTTTTATACAGTTAACTGTGAGTATATCCAGTAAATGCTCAAATGAAAACCCAATTGGTTGTTTTTTAATTTATTTGTGGAGAGCTTTCAGCTTACCGATTAAGTTCATTCTTTATTCGTTTAAAACACCGACTTTTCAGTTAATCAAGTCAAAGCAATAACTTAGGGGTTCGACTAATTTACAGCCAATAAAATTAAAAGGTTTGACCAGTTTCTGGTATCCTTGCAGCGCTTAAATTTTATCGCCTAGGCTTATTTCTATTGCCGTACTCATCTCTTTTTATAGAGAAGACATGCAAAGCGGAAACTGAAATAAGGTTAGGCCTGTTTGAATACCTATTGAGGCTGTGAACTTTATGTCTTCTGGACAATCATTTTCACGTTCATTACTAAAACTACCTTTATCGGTACTGGTAAAGGGCACCACAATCCCGTCGAACCCGATTGAAGATCTGAACATCGACCTAACTAAACCGATTGTATATGCCCTGCCGTTCCGCTCGAACGTGGATTTGCTGACACTGCAAAAACAAGCCATGAGCCTTGGTCTACCCGACCCGCTCAGCCCGCTGGAAATCAATGGCAAAACGCTGAACCGTTTCGTCTTTATCGCTGCGCGTCCAACTGTGATGAACAACGATAATGATGTCCCAACCGATTCTGTTTCTCTGTTCACTGACTTACTGGAACTGCACAAGCTGGATAGTGAGTTGGATGTTCAAATGATCCCTGCAACCGTGCTTTGGGGTCGTAAGCCAGGTAAAGAAGAGAACCAAAAGCCTTACCTTCAACCGATGAATGGTCCGCAAAAAGCCAAAGCAGTAATGGCGGCGGGACGCGACTGCTTAGTTCGCTTTAGTCCCGTGGTATCTCTGCGTTATATGGCAGACTCTCACGGTACCGACAGCGCAATTGCGCACAAACTGGCTCGCGTGGCGCGTATCCACTTCTCACGCCAGAAACTGGCTGCTTCAGGCCCAAACCTGCCACAACGCCAAGTGTTGTTTGCTCGTTTACTAAAATCTCCAGCTATTGAACTGGCGATTGCTGACGAAGCCAAGATCAAAAACATCTCGATTGATAAGGCACGTAAAGAAGCCCACGACATCATGGATGAAATTGCCGCCGACTTCTCCTACAGTCTAGTGAAAAACGGCGACCGCATCCTGAGTTGGTTATGGACAAAACTATACCAAGGTTTGCACATCAATAACGCCTCGACTGTGCGTCGTTTAGCGCAAGACGGCCACGAAATTGTGTACGTTCCGTGTCACCGTAGTCACATGGACTACCTGCTGTTGTCTTATGTTTTATACCATGAAGGCATGGTGCCTCCGCACATTGCGGCAGGCATTAACTTGAACTTCTTCCCGGCCGGTCCGCTTTTCCGTCGTGGTGGGGCGTTCTTTATTCGTCGTAGTTTTAAAGGCAACAAACTGTACTCAACCATTTTCCGTGAGTATCTAGCTGAGCTGTTTGCCAAAGGCTATTCAGTCGAGTACTTCAGTGAGGGTGGTCGTTCACGTACAGGTCGCTTACTGCAAGCGAAAACGGGTATGCTGGCTATGACCATCCAAGCAATGCTACGTGGTCTAAACCGCCCAGTAACACTAGTGCCGGTCTACATCGGCTACGAGCACGTAATGGAAGTGGGCACTTACGCGAAAGAGCTGCGTGGCAAACGCAAAGAGAAAGAAAACGCAGGGCTTGTACTGCGTACTCTGCGTAAACTGCGTAACTTTGGTTTGGGCTATGTGAACTTCGGTGAGCCAATTCAGCTCAACCAATACTTGAACGAGCATGCTCCTGAGTGGACGAAAGACATCGACAGCATGGGTGGTAACAAACCACAATGGATGAATCCTGTGGTCAACGACCTTGCTAATAAGATGATGACGCACATCAATGATGCGGCGGCAGCAAACGCGTTGACCTTGTGTGCAACCGCACTGCTTGCTTCTCGTCAACGTGCACTTTCTCGTGACTCGCTGATCAATCAGATCGAGTGTTACTTAAAGCTACTCAAAAATAATCCGTACTCAAGCACCTCCACTATCCCTACCGAAAGTGCTGAGGAGTTGGTCGATCATGCAATTTCGCTTGATAAGTTCGTGATTGAAACCGATAGCATGGGTGACATCATTTCGCTGGACCGTAGCCAATCGATCCTGATGACTTACTATCGCAACAACATCATTCACTTGTTCGCTCTGCCGTCATTAATTGCCCAAATGCTCATTCGTCAGCGCAACCTTTCGGTAGCCAAGATTCAAGCGAATGTCGCGCAAATCTACCCATTCTTGAAGAAAGAGCTGTTCTTAAGTTACCAAGAAGACGAGTTAGATGAATTGGTCGTTAAAACACTGCATGAATTTGCCGATCAGAAAATGATTAGTCTGGATGGTGATAAGCTAGAGATCAATCAGTCGAACAACCAGCCTTTGGTTCTGTTAGGTCGCACGATAACTGAAACGCTGCAACGCTACTCTATCGCGATGAACTTGCTTGTTGCTTACCCTGAACTCGGTAAATCGGACCTAGAGCAGAAGAGCCAAGATATTGCTCAGCGCCTAGGGCGTTTGCACGGTATTAATGCGCCAGAATTCTTCGATAAAGGTGTGTTTACCGCGATGTTCAATACGCTCAAACAGCAAAAATACCTCGATAACGATGGTAACTGTGACACGAAGAAAACGCAGCAATTTGCACGACTACTGTTCACTCTGCTTTATCCAGAAGTGAAACTGACGATCGAAGAGAGTATTCACCAACTTCGGTCGTAACCGTTTTACCTTCGTCCAATAAGAAAAAAGGCATCCAATCGGATGCCTTTTTCTATTTCTTCGCTTACCAAAATGCGACCAGTAACCCTATCGCTATCACCATGCCAACATAATTGTTGTTAAGGAAAGCCTTAAAGCACAACTCACGCTCACGGTGACGAATTAAGTGCTGCTGATAAACAAACAACGACGCTGCAATCAAAAGGGTCCAGTAGTAACTTTGTCCCAATTGGTAGAACTGCCCTAACCAAACCAACATCGCGAGTGTAATCAGTTGCAACACACCAATAATAAGCTTGTCATGACGACCAAACAGAATTGCCGTCGATTTAATGCCAATCTTTAGATCATCATCTCGGTCTACCATCGCATATTGAGTGTCGTACGCAATGGTCCACAAAGCGTTAATGAGGAACAAAAACCAAACAATCAATGGTAATTCCCCAGTTTGTGCAGCCCACGCCATTGGAATCGCCCAGCTAAAAGCCAAGCCTAAAAATAGCTGTGGAATATGAGTGTAACGCTTCATAAATGGATAGATGAACGCCAACACAATGCCAGCGAAGGATAGCTGAATCGTCAGCGGGTTCATGGTCAGCACTAACAAAAACGAGCTGATACCCAAAACCAAAAATAATCCAATCGCTTCTTTTGCTGTCACTTTCCCTGATGGCAGTGGACGTTGCTTAGTACGCTTTACATGGCCGTCGACTTTGCGATCTGCAAAATCATTAATCACGCACCCCGCACTACGCATTAGGAAAACACCCAATACAAACACGATGAATACATCCCAACTTGGCATCCCTTGGGCTGAGATAATTAGCGCCCAAATCGTTGGCCACATCAGTAACAGTGAACCAATCGGGCGATCCATGCGCATCAGTTGCCAATATGCTTTGGCTTTTTCTGCGGACATTTACACTGTCTCCTTAGCGTAAACTGGTGAATTAGATAAGAATAACTCGGCGACTAGCATCGGTTTGTGATTCATCCACAACCTTGAGCGTCGTGCTAACAAACGTCCTTCTGGTACGGCTACCCATCCCATTTGCAAAGAGTCCCGCTCAACGTTATCTGCGCTAAACACAGTTAGTCCTAATGGGATATCCCCTTGTTGAGCCAAATCATACTGCTGATCAACTAAGGTTGAACGAGGAATCAATGTCCGCCCAATAACCCAGTTATTATTGTCACCGCACAAAATTACCTCTCTCAGTAAGCAATCTTGTTCGGACAATAACTGGCTTTCGTCCTGTTTTAATGTCGCTGCAGTGACGATCTGATTTTGTAGCAATTCTACCGTTAACGCTTGGCAGTGCTGTTTTAAACGACGTGACAAAGACCCTTGCTCTTCAAGCCAATGCTTGGCAAATTCATTTGGAAATTCGAATTCTTCGGGGTTTTGCCACTCTACTTCCAATAAAGAAGCAAGATAGAGTGATGTTGGCTGATTCATACTAGTATTCAATTGGAGGCTTTATGCGTACAATAAAGCAACAACTTACCGTCCATAGTAATGTATGTAACCGTAAGTTCCGTTATTTGTTATAGACGGCCCATTGTATCAAGACTGAAGCGATTCGAATATCGCGATCCAGAGAAAGAAAAGTTAGAAATATGTACAAACGTTATATAGCCCAAATTATTTTTGCGTTAAC
>NZ_JAWOQS010000023.1:0-12821 GCF_033438945.1 Vibrio sp. Y176
TTTTACCAACTTTGGCTACGCACCTAACAAACTGTTCAAGAGGGATTCGCAACGCGTGGCATTTTCACTATGCGTTGATTTTAGTGATTTAGGTGGTTTGCGGCGGGTTCGGTATTGCGTTGCTCACCCCTTAACAGGGCGTTAGGCGATGGGCAAAAAGTCCTGAGTTCTTATCTTCTTAGCTCTCTTTGGCAGTTTGTTTTTTTAAGTCGGCAATTCAGCATTTTCGGCTTAAATCCTTAAATCCTTAAATCCTTAAATCCTTAAATCTCTTGAGCCGTAAAACATGTCAAAATTCGTGGGTTGCCTCATTGGCTTTCTGTGTCAGTTGGTGGTGAGTTCCACTGACTCGAAGCGTGGTAAGAGCAATTTTATTGATACTACTGTGCTTGTTGTTGGTTTGCAGCTTTGAGTTTCCATTGTTCAAAAGCTACTTTGTTGCTGAAAGGGTGCATTTCGTAGTTGTTGCACCACGGCTATAACATAGTGGCTTCAGTGGTTCTTGAATCACAAAAAGTCAGTAAGCGTTTGGTAGCGTATTGAGTTTGATGTAACCTGTTTTCAAGCCATTTTAAACAGTGGCGGGGAAATTCGCCTAACAAGGCATTCAAGCAGATTCGCAACGTGTGGCATTTTTGCTTTGGTCAGCTTTAGTGTTTACAGCACAATGGTTAGGTTCAGTGGTCGTGTTGCTCACTACTTAATGCGGCGTTAGCTGTTTGAGGAAAAAATGAGAAAATTCGATAAGCCGCTATTCTGGCTGTATATAAAAACAAGAGACTCATTGTTGTCATCTTTTAAGGGCTTTCTGGGAATGCTTTTAGTGTTCATCGGGGCAGCAGTAGTTTTAGGTAATGAATCCCCTGAGAATGTCTGGATTTCGGTGGGAATCATTTTATTAGTATCTAGTCTTCCAGTCTCAATGGGCTTGATGATGGTAAAGTTCAAATTTAAGAGCTTTGCTGGATCAATACCTACAGCAGAACTAGCGTACTTCTTACAGCACGATGAAGGTGCAAACTTAGATAAAGCTGTGAGAGGTTTATTTTCGTTATACCTATCTTTTATGATTTACCTTTGGTTTACGATGGTAGCTATCGCAGGTCTTGGTATGTTGGGAGCAAAGCTCGTGTTGTAAAACACAGCTAACAAACTGCTCAAGAGGGATTCGCAACGCGTGGCATTTTT
Organism: Vibrio sp. Y176; assembly: GCF_033438945.1. Taxonomy (NCBI): domain Bacteria; kingdom Pseudomonadati; phylum Pseudomonadota; class Gammaproteobacteria; order Vibrionales; family Vibrionaceae; genus Vibrio; species Vibrio sp. Y176. The sequence goes on from NZ_JAWOQS010000023.1 coordinate 1,189, forward strand.
ACTATGCGTTGAATTTAGTGATTAAGGTGGTTTGCGGCGGCTTAGGTATTGCGTTGCTCACCCCTTAGCAGGGCGTTATGTTGAGAAGGGAGTTATGAAAACTTTATTGAAACAAAGTAAATTGGTCAGTTTTAAATTAATGTATAGCTTTGTCACTAGAGTATTAATTTGTGGCATGTTTGCTTACTACTTAGTCGAGATATCTAAGGCTCCATTTTTAACACAATTAGGATACATCGCATTTTTTTGTGCTGTATCTTTAGCGGCTGAGTATTTAACATCCAAACCGAAACAGTCGCTAGAAGTTGTGCTTGATGGTAATAGTTTATCTCTTTTAGGTACAAGTATAAATACTGCTGATATTAATGAAATTTTGTATGCGCAAACCAAAAGGTTTGAACATACGGTAAGGTTTCGTTTCAAAAATCAGACATATCAAGACTTTGAACTAGCTTCTCCTGACTTAATTGAAGATCTAAGATTTTACCATTTTCTAGTTGAAAACCAGTTGCCTGTGAAGATGCTAGATAGTCATGAACGCGTTGCTTAACATCTCAACATAACAAATTGTTCAAGAGTGATTCGGCACGCGTGGCATTTTTACTATGCGTTGGGGTTAGTGATTAAGGTGGTATGCGTAGGCTTCGACATTGCGTGCCTCACACCTTAACAAGGCGTTATGAAGCAGGAGGAAATATCAACTATGGTAAAACAAGTTGGAAATACGGAAATCAAAGAGAATCATCGAGCTTCATGCCATTGTGGTGCTGTTGTTCTTGAGTTGTATTTGCCAAATGGCATCGAAAAACCGAGGCGTTGTGACTGTTCTATTTGTCGTAGAAAAGGGGCAATAGTCGGCTCAGTCCCTTTAGCTAATATAAAAATCCTCAAGGGTGAAACTGAGCTAAAGCTGTATCAATTCAACACAGGAACAGCTAAACATTATTTTTGTTCAAATTGTGGCATTTATACTCATCACCAAAGACGTTCAGATCCAACCGAATACGGCTACAACATTGGTTGTCTTGAGGGTGTAAATCCATACGAATTAGGTGCTATTGAAGTCATGGATGGCGTAAATCATCCGGCTGATAGAAAGAAAATTTAAGTCCGCATCACTTTCGCAACTGCTTCATAACAAAGCATTTAAGACGGATTCCCAACGCTCGGCATTTTTGGTTTGCTTTAGTTTCGGTGTTTACGGCATCATACTTTAAGTTTGGTGGTCTGCGTTGCTCACCACTTAATGCGGCGTTATGTGATTGGAGTAACATGGAAAAATTAGCGCATGAAATATGGATATTTGATGGTGAACCTGTTCAGTTCTTAGGGTTACCCTTTTCCACTCGAATGACGGTTGTTAGACTTTCTAGTGGAGATCTATGGGTTCATAGTCCAATTAAATTGTCTGAGTCAATTACGGAGCAAATTGACAGTCTCGGTTCTGTTAAATATTTAATTGCCCCCAATCATTTACACCACTTGTTCTTATCTGAATGGATTGTGGCGTATCCAAACGCAGAAGTCCTTGGGACAAGCGAGGTGATTAAAAAGCGTAGCGATATCTCTTTTCATGCATCTCTTAATAACTCGCAAAGTTATGCTTGGGCTCCAGACATTGAACAAGAACTATTTTCTGGTTCTCCGTTAATGGAAGAGTGTGTTTTTTACCATAGCAGTTCAAGTACGTTAATAGTTACTGACTTGGTTGAGAACTTTTCAGGTAAAGACTTTAACTACTGGCAACGGGTTGTGGCCAAAGGTGTTGGTATACTTGCCCCTAAAGGGAAAATGCCTTTGGATTGGCGTTTAAGCTTCATGTTTGGTAAAGCGGACGCGCGGAAACACCTCAATAGGTTGTTGTCTTGGAACCCGCAAATATTGGTCATGGCTCACGGTGAAATCGTCACTGAAAATGCAGACAAATTCTTACAAAAGTCTTTCAAATGGTTAGTATGAGAAACCTTTGAGAAAATCACATAACAAAGCATTTAAGAGGGATTCTCAACGCTTGGCGGTCTTGGTTCAAAGTTCAGCCTAAGTGTTTATGGCACAATGGTTTAGGTCGGGTGGTTTGCGTTGTTCACCCCTTAATGCGGCGTTAGTTGCCAACGAGGAAAAAAGTCACTCCAAGAAGAATATTTAGAGCTAATGTCCATGTGTTGTTAGTTCGTTTTTGTATTTCAATTTTTAGTTCTTTGGGTTTGTGAAAATCGTGCTTTGGTTGCTTGTGCGGTTTGGGTTTTCTGCTGCAGACGCTGATTAGCTTGTTGAAAGTCTGCTCTGCTGTATTGTTGTTCCAAAAGGTTTGTTTGGTGTTTAAAGTCCGTTTTCTACGGCGTTGTAAATTCCAAGTGGTTTCAGTGACAGACGCTTTGAAATTGCGCCTGATTTGAGTTTTTCAAAACACACAAAGGCGGTGTTGGCAAAGCTGCAATCAACTTCAAGTTAAAGCCTTAGGCTTGGCAACTAACAAACTGTTCAAGAGGGATTCACAACGCTTGGCGGTTTTGGTTTGAATTAGCTTTAGTGTTTTCGGCACAATGGTTTAGGCTAGGGTGGTAGCGTTGTTCACCCCTTAACAGGGCGTTATGTGCTTTGGTGTTGATGACTAATAGATGTGCATGAAAGTCATTTTAAATTAGTAAAAGGAATTACTATGTCCAAAAAGGAATCGAATAAAAGTACTGCAATAAAGTTGGGTTTGTTTATGGCTGGCTCGGTATTTGGTGCAGCCTTGTATATCTTTTTTGCGTTTCCAACATCTTGATTGTTCGGGTTGCGAAATTTCGTCGCTTGAATAGTTCATGGTCAGGCTACATGTAGGGATAGAATGTAAGTTGCCATCGTATACATCATTGTCACACTTCTTATGGTTAAAGTGCTTTTAAAGAAGAAAGTCTCCAAAAGTGTACTTTTTTATTTCGCTCATGAACTCTATTTTGGTCCAGTTGCGGTCGCCTCTTATATCGATTTGCTGTTCTGTGAGCAAAGGTGTTCAGTTTAAGCACGCACATAACAAACTGTTTAAGAGTGATTCGCAATGCGTGGCATTTTTACTATGCGTTGGTTTTAATGTTTAAGGTGGTATGCAGCGACTTCAGTATTGCGTTGCTCACACCTTAACAGGGCGTTAGCAATATTTGGAGAGTTAAGTGGAAAAACTTAATTTGAAAGAGGAACTGTTTAGGTCTATCGAAGCAGTGAATAAGTATAAGAATAATGTGATTTTAAAGGTAGAAAGCTTCATTTCGAAGAAACAGCCAGTAGATGAGTTCAACATTGAGTCGGGAAATGGAGAGCTGATTTTCATGTATTTAAACGATGTTCGAGATCCAGTTTTGGTACTGGAAAATGTTGATGGACAAACAATTTGTAAAGAGTTAGCTCATGTTCTCGAAGTTCTCGAAATATACTATGACATGCCTAAAGTGCAATTGTTATCAAGTAACATCAAGTTTGCTTCTCTAGCTAAAGATGACTTGCTCAAATTAAATCATAGTGCAGAAGAGATTATCCAGTATTTCTCTCCGTTCCTAAATAGCAAGTCAAACCAAGATTACCTTGTGCTTAATGGTAAAAGAAACCACGAATGGAGAGAGACTTGGCAACAAAAATATTGCTAACAAAGCGTTTAAGACGGATTCACAACGCTTGGCGATTTCAGTTCAAGTAGAATTTAGTGTCTAAGGTACAATGGTTTAGGTATGGCGGTTGGCGTTGTTCACCACTTAACGCGGCGTTATATGCTTTAGGGATTTCTGAACAGGATGTTTTTGATACTAGCAATATTGGGTGCTATCTACCTGTTATTTAAGCTGTACCAAGAAGGCGAAGAGATAGGTTGGAACAGAATTTTAGTTACTATCTTTTTTGTCAGCTATTCAGCTCTGTATTTGTATGTTCCACCTTTCTTAGGCATGAATAACCAATATGCAGGTAAAATGTACGAATTAGTTCCAATCGGATGCTATTTCATGGCTTTACTTCCAGATATGGAAGAAGCAGAAACTGAGGCGAAAGCCTTCGTATTTTTCGCTTGGTGTGGTCTTATTCTCATAGCATCTTTCTTGGTTTACTTTAAGTTGCATGTGTGGTGATCGGTGCCAGTACGCATATAACAAACTGTTCAAGAGGGATTCACAACGCGTGGCATTTTCACTATGCGTTGGTTTAAGTGATTAAGGTGGTATGCGGCGGCATCGGTATTGCGTTGTTCACCCCTTAACAGGGCGTTATGTTTCAATGGAGATTCTGTGTCAAATAGTAAACTAGTTGGTGGGGCGGGAGAGCACTATGTTGCATACGTGCTGTCATGCTTTAATTATGTATCCGCTTTGGTGCGGGAAGGTTCTCCCTCTGTGGACCTACTAGCATCAGATATTGATGGTAATAACACAATCAGTATCCAAGTAAAAACAAGTACATCTGCGCGACGAAAGAGAGGGAGGGGTGAAAACAGACACTGGAATCACTTGGAGTTTACTTTAGGCAAAAAAGCTATTCAGAATTCCAGCGACACATTTTTCTTCTGTTTCGTTGATCTTAAAGGCCTAGACCCGGCTAGTACGCCGGATGTTTACGTTATTCCTTCCACAGTAATTCAAGAGCATTATTCAAGCAGAGATGTCAAAGAAATAAAATGGCTAAGGCTTCATTGGAGTATAGAAAAAATGGAGCCATATAAAAATAATTGGAATCCAATTCGTGCAGTTTTGGAGTCTAAGGCAGTTGAAGCATAACAAATTGTTCAAGAGTGATTCGGCACGCGTGGCATTTTTACTATGCGTTGGTTTTAGTGGTTAAGGCGTTATCCGTCGGCACCGGTATTGCGTGCCTCACACCTTAACAAGGCGTTAGGCATCAAAGGTTACAAATGTACAGCTCGATATTGATAATATTGTTTGGTCTTTTAGTTTCACTTGGTGCAGTTTCGGGTACTTGCACACAGGGAGATGATGGGCGTTTTTATGCTTCGATAATGTATGGCTCAGTACTGTTCATTCTCATCATAGTCAGGCTTCTTCGAGAAAATAGAGGTTCAAAATTTATATGGATTACGCCCTTAATTGCTTTGTTGGCTACTATGTCGGTAACTTATTTCTGGGCTCCTTTTGTAATTGAAACGACCATTGAAGGTCATCATTTGTGTGGCAAAGAATTTGATTCTCATTTGGTAGAGTCTGATGCCTTGTCTAGAGGCATACCAACGCTTCATATTGTTTTCTCGTTGGTTATTTTCATGCTTTCATTTTGGAAGTTAATTAGGTGCAAAACTGGTAAGTAGTTTGTGGTGACAAGATGCCTAACAAACTGCTCAAGAGGGATTCGCAACGCGTGGCATTTTCACTATGCGTTGAATTTAGTGATTAAAGTGGTTTGCGGCGGCTTTGGTATTGCGTTGCTCACCCCTTAGCAGGGCGTTAGTACGGGTTTGATATCAAAGGTTATAAGTTTTGGTGTTAATCTGTTTTGGCGCTCGTCTTTACACCTTAAAGTTAGTGCCTTTCACGTTCTTTCCGGTGGCACTATATGCGGAGTGTTCGCTTTGATTTCACCGTTTACGGTTTCTAACTCTTAGCCTATTTCTTTGGCGCTTTTTCGCTTCCGCTGTACTTCCGAAGTGAATCCTATCTTTCTTTGAGTGTTGCCATCAAAGTGCGAGGATCGAATCCTTTTCTAATTTGAAGTGAGTGAAAGTAGGGGCGTTCAGTGCGTTTTTCTTCTAGCCAACTTTCGTCTCTCAATGACGGTAAAGTTTTGTAGCTGCCCGTCCCACTTCAGTGTTCAAAGCCTTTCATATCATGCCACTTTTCAATATCTTGGAGTCTATAAATAGAAGTAGCGCATGTACTAACAAATTGCTTAAGAGTGATTCGTAACGCGTGGCATTTTTACTTTGCGGTGGCTTATGTGATTAAGGCGTCGTGCGGTAGCTTTTGTATTGCGTTACTCACACCTTAGCAAGGCGTTAGTCGCCAGAAAAAGCTAGCAATCAAAATCATGTTTCTAAGCTCAAAATTTGGCTGCTGATTGTTCGGCTCACAGGTTCATCGTCGTTGGTCCAAACTCATTTTCAGCTGTTTTAAGTCCAAAGTGTTGCAAGTGTCCTCGCGGTTGTTTTGTTCTTTGGTGCTGACATAGCAGGGCAATCGAGAGTTTGTTTTTGGTTGCAACTCCGCTCGTTGAGTTTGTTGTTACAAAAGCAGATTTACTCGCTGAAATGACGTTTTCTCTGGTGTTGTAAGTTCCACGTGGTTTCAGTGACTTTGTTGAAAGTCCGCATTGTGAGATTGGCTTTCCAAAAGCGCTTTTTGGTGTTGTCAGTCAGTTTTCTACGGCGTTGTTTGTTCCAAGTGGTTTCATTGAATAGCCGCTTTGAGACTACGCCTGACTAAAGTGCATCAAAGCACATAAAGTTTGTTGTTCGCAAAGTTTGGTTCGGCTTAAAATTGTCGCTCGGTGCCTCGCGACTAACAAACTGCTCAAGAGGGATTCGCAACGCGTGGCATTTTTACTATGCGTTGATTTTAGTGATTAAGGTGGTATTCAGCGACATCGGTATTGCGTTGCTCACCCCTTAGCAGGGCGTTAGCTTAAATCATTAACAAGGATGTGTAATGAGAAGTAAAAAATGGATATTTGCAGGTATTTTACTCATTGGTGGACCCTCATTATTGCCATTTAGTTTGGAAGTGATCTCAATAATTGAGCTGTTTGGTCTTTTCGGCTTGTGGACAATTTATTCATCTTACGCCGAATATTTGGTGAATCATCCTCGGTTTCAAAGAGGTCTGCGTTTAGCTACCAGTTGGGACTTTCAGCCTCAAATGTTGTTCTCGCTGAGAGATCTTAGGACATGTCCACAGTTAGTTTTTCATATGCTCCCTATTCAAAGTGTGATGGTCTGGACTTTGAATATTATGTTTTGGGGTAGTGTGGCTTGGTGCTACATAATTTAAGCTAACAAATTGTTCAAGAGGGATTCGCAACGCGTGGCATTTTTACTATGCGTTGGTTTTGGTGATTAAGGTGGTATGCGCGGCTTTTGTATTGCGTTGCTCACCCCTTAACAGGGCGTTAGCCATACACATTGTTTTTGGGATCAACGTATGAAAATGATAATTTGCAATGTAGCGTGGATGAAGCACTACGATGGTATCAATGACAGTGATTATCCTATTAATGGTGGTAAATACATTGATAAAAACGGATACGGTCATGAAGTACTTAACTTTCAAAAAAATGGGAAATACTGTTATGGCTATGTTCAAGCTAATAACTTAACGATAAATATTAGTCGAATTGCACCGAATGCCGGGGACTATATAGACGATGTGTTAGTGGTTTGGCGTTCCCGTTCTAATAGAGGTTCGGTGGTAATTGGATGGTACGAAAACGCACGTGTCTATAGAACTACCCAGGAACCAAATGATAGAAGAAGCTTTCACTTTAACGGTGAAGATCACTTTCCAGAATACCTGATTAAAGCTAAATCTAAAGACTGTACTTTGTTAGCTCCACAACAACGTTTATTTCCTGTGCCGGTAACTCACAAAGGGTTTGGTTCTCAAACTTTTGTTTCTTTTCTAGAAGCTGAAACATCTGAAGTGAAAAAGTTTAAGCGACAGTTAATGACATATATATCCAGAGTTAAAGAAGGCCAGTTCTCACTACCAAATAAAGGTAAACGCGGAAAAATAGATCATGAGACAAAGCTGAAAATTGAGAAAACAGCTGTAGATCTAACTATTGATTATTATGTCCAGCTAGGTTACATCGTTGACTCTGTAGAAAAAGATAACGTGGGTTATGACTTAAAAGCAACTAGTGGGAATAAAACACTTTACATCGAAGTAAAAGGAACTTCAGCAAAAGATCATACATCAGCGAACGTATGCTTAACCCCCAATGAATATAAAACCAGCAAAACAGCGAGCAGGAAATATCGTATCTGCATCGTGGTTAATTGTTTATCAGAGCCGGAACTATTTGAGTTTACTTGGAATCCAGAAAAAAGCTTATGGTTTAGTGAGCATAGCCTCACAAGCTTAAAAGTAACAGAATCAATATCAGCTAATTTGTCCATCTGCTAGTATGGCTAACAATCTGTTTAAGAGTGATTCGCAACGCGTGGCATTTTTACTATGCGTTAGTTTTAGTGGTTAAGGTGGTATGCGGGAGCATTGGTATTGCGTTGCTCACACCTTAACAGGGCGTTATACGAATAGAGGGAATTTATGTACAAGAGTACTGATTTTAGCTTGGATTCAAAAGAGTTCAGGTTTAAGAAAGACTCATATCCTTTGTCTAAGATAAACAATGTTAGGGTTAAAAAGTTAAGTTTTCTTGATAATTTAGGTCAAGTTTTATTCTGGGTGTGTGTTTTTTCAGGGGCAGTTTGGTTAGTTATTCCAAGGTTGGAAGAGGTACCACAATGGCTACTAGTTTTAGTTCTTAGTCTGACCGTCGTAGGTTTGGTCTTTGCTCTTCTTCGTTGCTCTAAATATGCACTTCAAGTCGAGTTTCGCCACATAGATGAAACGGGCGTTCAATGGGTTAATGTCGCCAAGTCATACTCAAAGTCAGATTGTGAGTTATTTGAACAACAAGTGTTGGCACTGAAGAAATTCGTATAACAAATTGTTTAAGAGTGATTCGGCACGCGTGGCTTTTTTACTATGCGTTGGTTTTAGTGGTTACGGTAACATGCGGCAGCATCGGTATTGCGTGCCTCACACCTTAACAAGGCGTTAGGTGCAGCTTGAGCTCCTCAACTCTCAAATGAACAACAATGGAGAATAAATGGACTTTTCTAAGGCATTTCAACATAAACAGTGGGCAAATAACGAATTGCTTGATATTGGAGAACAACAGTTCTCAATACTTCCAGAAAGTGATGCTACCTTTTTCGTTAGAATCTTAAACCATACAACAGTCGTTGATAGTCTCTTCATCAGTCGAATTTTGGGTGAGCCTGAAAAATATAGTGGTGACAATACCGTTGAGACTCCAACAATATCGGAGCTTCGAGAGACAATGAATCAAAACGACTCATGGTTAGTTCAGTATGTGGGCGCTGCAACCAAAGAAGATCTAAAAAGAGTTGTTTCATTTAAGTTTATTGATGGTGACACAGGGCAGATGTCAATCGAAGAGATTCTGCTCCATTTGTTAACTCATGGCAGTAACCACCGTGGTATGGCATCTAGGGTACTAGCAGAAAACAATCTAGAGCGTCCCAAAGACACATTTACACGCTATCTTCATCAATTAGAGCCTTCAAGAAGAGTTGGGGGCTAGCACCTAACAAACAATTTAAGAGTGATTCACCACGCTTGGCATTTTTGGTTTGGGTCAAGTTCAGTGTTTACGGCGTCCATATTGAGTGTTGTGGTAGCGTGGTTCACACCTTAATTGGGCGTTATGCCTCAGGAGAAAAAATGGAAGATATTCTCACGATTTTAAAGGTTTGTAGTGCAGTGGTAGCAATTATTGCAACTTTGATTGGTGTACTAAAATTCAAGTTTACACGCCGCTCGGCAATGATAGCGGAGTATCAACATGCTAGAGCTTTTCTATCTGAGGTCGACACTTTACATCCTTACGCAAAAGACCTTGGCTTTTACACGATCGCAGGTAGTAGTTACGTAAGTTCTGCGGAAATTGAATATGCTATAAGCCTCGAAAACCCAGTTAAGTCTTTAAAATGTTATGTTAAAGGTAGAAAGTACTTTATTCCGTTTAATGAGCTTAAGTATCCCAAGCTAAAATTTAAGCCAAAATACGAGTCTCAACGAAAAAGAGTGTTCTTAACCTATTTTTATATGGTCATGTATTTCTTAATGGCTTTTGTTGCTATGTCTCCAGCTATTCTTTCCCAGTTTATAGATTATTCGTCTCTTACTGACTACGTTTCGCTATTATTGGTTAGCTTGGTGGCATTCGGATACCTCGCGTACGAAATGCTGCAACGTCATCTAGAAATTTACTTTGCGCAGTTCTTGTTTGACTCACAAGAAGTACACCGAGATCTAAAGGTAGTAAAGGCATAACAAACTGTTTAAGAGTGATTCGCAACGCGTGGCATTTTTACTATGCGTTGGTTTAAGTGATTAAGGTGGTATGCGGTGGCGTCGGTATTGCGTTGCTCACACCTTAACAGGGCGTTATGTTTCTACGAGTTCAAAGGATCTGAACAGTGAAAAAATATTTAGAACCTACGGCAACGGAATCTTTAGTTCGGGTTTTAGTGCCTGTATTTGGAGTGTTTGTTGCTTTCTATTTTCTGATGCTGGAAAGCGAAGTTTTATCTTTAATTTCATTAGTTATCAGTATTTTTGTTTTCTGGAAGTCAAAGCGAAATTTATTGTTGAAAGATACTAGCTATCCATCGAACGAGATTAACTATAAAAATTGTAAAAAAGCCGCAGTTATTCATGGGTGGGGAACAGCCAGTGATATTGAAATGATTCGGTTAGAATTTGAGACAACCGCATCTCTGGGTAGTTGGGGGGAGCTCATTACAATACTGTTCACTCCTTCAGGAATCTATATTAACAGTCGTCCATCACCAACTAAGCGCCCATCGATAGTTACTCTCGGCAAAAACAAACTAAATGAACAAAAGGTTGTAGATATGTTGGAGGGTAGCTCCTTTACATCCGAAACATAACAAACAATTTAAGAGGGATTCTCAACGCTTGTCATTTTTTCTTCTACTTCAATATTAGTGTTTATGGCACAATCTTTTAGTTTGGGTGGAGGCGTTGTTCACCCCTTAATTGGGCGTTATGTGAATTGAGAGTTCAATATGAAGATTACATTACCGGATTACTTCCGTATTTACAGTATTATGCATTCCGTATTAAAAAGTGAGAATGCCGATACGAATAAATCGTGCTCATTTTATAATTATTGTGGAGCTTACATTCTCAACGAACATTATAACTTGCCAGCTAAAGTATATTCTGGCTTTGCTGCGTATCATTTAGGTGGGGAAAATATACTAGGTTTTGGAAAAATGGATGGTAATACTTTGTCCTCCAACAGCGAAGAATTCCATACATGGATTGAACTGGATGGCTGGCTAATTGATTTTATGGCTCCTGAGTTCCCTAATGTACTCAAAGAGCTGACTTCGAAGGAAAATGTTCCCCGAAAAATGATGCAAAAACCATTATCGAAAATGGTTGAGTATGCAGATGACATTTCTCAAGCTGGCGACTTTTTATTGTTACCAGACTTAGAGGTGACTAACGCAATTATGTCGAACATTGAAAAGCAACCAGCCTTTATTGATCTCATCGAAATCTGCTCAAAGTGGTATTCCCGAAAGTCAGGTAAAATGTCTCGTTCTATACAAATATCTGATGGCAGAGGCAGTATAAAAGAAGTGAGTATTGAAGATGTTGCTCCTATTGTGGGGGCGTGGTAATTCACATAACAAATTGTTCAAGAGGGATTCGCAACGCGTGGCATTTTCACTATGCGTTGGTTTTAGCGTTTAAGGTGGTATGCGGTGGCATCGGTAGTGCGTTGCTCACCCCTTAACAAGGCGTTATGCGCCAAAAATTGGATTCACATCCATGCTTTTGTGGAGGATACGGATAATCTCAATATTTTGATTGCCG
>NZ_JAWOQS010000024.1:0-8488 GCF_033438945.1 Vibrio sp. Y176
CCCGGGCCGGACTTGAACCGGCACAGCGCGAACGCCGAGGGATTTTAAATCCCTTGTGTCTACCAATTCCACCACCAGGGCAACGCAATCATGCGATGGGTTAGACACCATCTGTCTCAGCGGCCTTTGCCGTGAGAACGAGGCGTACTTTAACGGATTAATTTATCTGGTCAACAATAAATTTTATCTTTTTGATTTAAGTGCTTAAAAAGCGATCTGACTAGTACGTTTGGCATTCAATTAGACCAATAAGCACCCGTTCCCTTTCATTAGCTATGAAGTCATACGCATACTAGTGTCCGTAACTGCTTCGAGGTAAACACGCGACTATCACGTTATGAACGCTGATCTTTTCATCGTTGTAACATCTGTAACAATTTGATTCCCTACTCTTGGCACGACTGCGTACAGAGCATCATATTTTGTTACCGATAACTTTATATCGAATGTGGTCGTACCTTTATAAAATCATTGACTTTTTTTATTTTCAAACAAAGCTCAATTCATTATCGAAAATATCAATAAATAATGGTACGTTACACGAGTTGCAGTAATTTAATGGACATATATCACATATAAGGATGTGGTTTACTTTGGCGACACAACATAAGAAAAACAAGGTATATCACTAATGTCTATCAAGAATCTTTCTATAGCGAAAAAGATATCGCTATCGTTTTTACTCATTGCCATCGTCAACATTGCATTTGGTGTATTTTTATCTACAGAGCTCAAAAGCATCAAATCTGAGCTTTTAAACTATACCGATGATACGCTTCCTGCAATGGAAAGGGTCGATTCGATTCGAGATCACTTGTCTCGCTGGCGCCGAGCTCAATTTGCTGCGTACACTTATGAAGACGCAGACCAAGTCAAAACTAAAATTTCTAACAATATTAGAGAACGCGAAAAGATCACTAGAGAGCTCAACGCTTACGGTGAAACTATCTGGCCTGGCGAAGAGCAGCAAACTTACCAGCGTCTTATGCGTCAGTGGAAAAAGTACTTGGTTACTATGGACCAGTACAATGAAGCGATGCTAGCTAACGACAAAAGCAAGGCCCACCCTATTTTGGCGAACTCCTTGTCTGCTTTCGAAGCGGTTGACTCAGAGTTAGGCGAACTAATCCGTCTCCTTAAAGAAGCTATGGATAGCAACAAAACTCATATCCTGTCCTCTGTAAATGGATTGAGTAATTCTTCAATTGCAAGTAACGTGATTATTCTACTGATCATGGTAGGCATGACATACGTGCTGACTCGCCTAATTTGTGGCCCACTTAAACTTGTTGTTGAGCAAGCAAATGCCATCGCGACAGGTGATCTATCAAGTGACATTGACCGTAAAGCAATCGGCAATGACGAGCTTGGTGAACTGGCAGACGCGACCACTAAGATGCAAGATGACTTACGCCAAGTTATCGATAACGTGATTGCTGCAGTTACTCAGTTAAGCAGCGCTGTCGAAGAGATGAACCAAATCTCCGATATTTCTGCGTCTGGTATGAAAGATCAACAGCTGCAAATTACGCACATCGCAACAGCAATGACAGAAATGAAAGCGGCCGTAGCCGATGTGGCTCGTAACACTGAAGACTCAGCGAACCAAGCTAACGAAGCAAACCGCCGCACACAACACGGTGTTCGTGAAACCCAAGGTATGGTTGACGCGATTCAAGAAGTTTCAAACGTAATTGGCGCTGCAGGCGATACCGTAGCAGAGCTTGAACAGCAATCGAATAAAATTAACGTGATCGTGGATGTTATCCGCGACATCGCCGATCAAACCAACCTACTTGCACTTAATGCAGCCATTGAAGCGGCGCGTGCTGGTGAGTCTGGTCGTGGCTTTGCCGTCGTTGCAGACGAAGTTCGAACTCTTGCCGGCCGTACGCAAGATTCAACGAGTGAAATCACTTCGATCATTGAGCAGCTACAATCACTTGCAAAAGACGCAAAATCAGCCACTGAACTTTCTAGAACCAGTATTTCAGAATGTGCAGAGCAAGGTATTCAATCAAAACAGCTGATGAGCGACATTGAGCATTCGATTTCGGACATCTCAGACATGGGTACCCAAATCGCCACGGCTTGTAACCAGCAAGACTCTGTTGCGGAAGAGCTTAACCGCAGCATTGAAAACATACATTTGGCATCTCAAGAGGTCTCGCAAGGCTCGGAGCAAACCGCACAGGCGTGCCGCGAACTAAGCCAGCTATCCATTTCTCTTAAAGATGTAATGAGCCGCTTTAAACTGAGTTAAACTCAGTGGGTACCTTAGTAGATATCAAATCAATCCCGATTTGCTTAAATTGAATGTCATCACTGAGGTATATTTAGGTATATATTAAATCACTATCTTAACAAACGCTCCAAAGCACCACTTGGAGCGTTTTACTTCGTCAGGTACTTTCCCCAAGTACTCAATAACATAACCAATACAAAAAACGCGTACGGAGACTTTATGCGCTTAAATAAAACCTTACTATCACTGACTATCGCTGCTGCAATCGCGGTTCCTGTAATGCAAGCTACTGCTGCTCCTCTTCAAATTAGCAATACAGCAGCAAAAGCAGAGCAAGTTCAAGGTGCTAACGCTTGGCTAGAAATAAACTTAGGTCAGTTCCGCGATAATATTGAGCAGTTTAAATCGCACATGGATGGCAAAACGAAAATCTGCGCCGTGATGAAAGCCGACGCATACGGAAATGGTATCGCAGGCCTGATGCCGACTATTATCGAACAACAAATTCCTTGCGTTGCCGTTGCAAGCAACGCCGAAGCACAAACTGTTCGCGACAGTGGCTTTAAAGGCCAACTCATGCGTGTACGCTCAGCGGATATTGGCGAGATTGAAGCCGCAATCGACCTAAATGTCGAAGAGTTGATAGGCACAGCAGAGCAAGCTAAAGCACTGTCTAAACTAGCCGAGAAAGCTGGTAAAGAAATCAAAGTTCACCTTGCTCTGAACGACGGTGGTATGGGACGTAATGGTGTTGATATGACGACAGAAGCGGGCAAGAAAGAAGCGCTAGAAATCGCTCAACAAGCTGGCGTTAATATTGTTGGTATCATGACTCATTTCCCTAACTACAATGCAGACGACGTGCGCCAAAAGTTAGCTTCATTCAAAGACAGTTCTGCATGGCTGATTAAAGAAGCGAATCTAAAACGCGACAACATTTTACTGCACGTAGCAAACTCTTACACCGCGCTTAATGTTCCTGAAGCGCAGCTTGATATGGTTCGCCCTGGTGGCGTTTTATACGGAGACCTACCGACTAACCCTGAGTACCCTTCTATCGTGTCTTTCAAAACACGCGTGGCATCCGTTCACCACCTGCCAAAAAATAGCACAGTCGGTTACGACAGTAGCTACACAACAAGCAAAGAAAGCTTAATGGCGAACATTCCTGTTGGTTACTCTGATGGTTACCCACGAAAAATGGGGAATGCGGCAGAAGTTCTGATCAATGGCCAACGTGCAAAAGTTGCGGGCGTTGCTTCAATGAACACTACAATGGTAGATGTTACAGGTATCAAAGATGTTGAGCCTGGTTCTGAAGTTGTTTTGTTTGGCTCCCAACAAGGCAAAACGATTTCAGCTGCTGAGATGGAAAAACACGCAGAAGTCATCTTCCCTGAACTATACACGGTTTGGGGAAGCGCGAACCCTCGTGTCTACGTAAAATAAACCTATTCAGTTATTCGTAACAGAGCGAAAAAGCGAGCCTCGTGCTCGCTTTCTTTCTTATTTACTAATCTGTACTAGCTCGTGATGTTATCAATTAAACAGAGCTTACTATTTCTGTTGTTTTAATCTCCTTTAGCACTACCAAGTACGACTCTCTACACTCTGTTTCTTAAAGCCGCTTGGATGGCTCATTTTTATATAGCACTTAGTGTTTGAAAGCCCCTCCAATTGATGTTAAACATGAAGTTTACAAAAGAATAACAAACACACTCGTATGGCACTGCCCCTTTGCCTGCTAGCTAGGTATCTCTATGACAGAAAATACTCAACATCTTCAACGCTCCTCCGCTGAGTTGCACGAATTTAATCGGCTTGACGTCTGGAACGGCTTCACCCAACTTTTACCCCTCTCTATGTTCGTGGTCATATTTGGCCTCGCTTTCGGTGTTGCTGCGGTACAGACTGGACTAGATGTATTTCCCACTATGTTGATGAGCACACTGGTCTTCGCCGGTGCTTCACAATTTGCCACGTTAGAAATGTGGGGAGCAGAAGTCCCTCTCATTCCAGTTCTTATTACTGTATTTGCGATTAATGCTCGTCACCTCTTGATGGGAGCCACACTTTATCCATGGTTACGACAACTCCCACCAACAAAACGTTACGGTGTAATGCTGGTAGCATCAGACGCTAACTGGGCAATGGCACTCAATGCATTTGGTAGAAAAGAACCTGGCTTTGGCTTGCTTGTTGGTGGCGGCTTAGCGATGTGGTCTTTTTGGATTGTGGGCACCTGGATCGGCATTTATTTTGGTAGCGCAATCAAAGATCCGGTGGGCCTCGGGCTCGATATGGTTATGGGATGCTTCCTGCTGTCTATGGTGGTGGCTGGGCCGAAAGACTTAAGAATCTTTGCAATTTGGGCCATAGCAGCAGCCTCTTCTATGTTGGCATATTGGTATTTGCCAGAGAATAGCCACGTAGTGGTTGGCGCCATTACTGGCGGAGTATTGGGTGCTTGTTGGAAGGAGAAGAAAGCATGAACATCGAAACAACCTTAGGTGGCACACTGCTTATCATCATCGCTATGGCTTTAGTCACGCTCATAACCCGCTGGGGCGGAGTGTATGTTATGTCATTCATTCCGATTAGCGAACGGGTTCAACGTTTCATTACTGCGATGTCAGGCTCTGTATTGGTTGCGCTTTTAGCTCCGCTAGCAGTAGAGGGTGATAATGGTGCTAGAGCAGCACTGTTTTCTACTGCCGTTGTCATGTTCATCGTGAAAAAGCCTCTACCCGCAATTGCAACAGGCATCATCGCCGCCGCTGCAGTACGTGCTCTTTAGTCGCTGTTTCAACGCCGATACCAGTCATCAATAAAAAAGACCCAAAACACAAAGCCCTGATGTCACAAGTATCATCAGGGCTTATCTTATGCTCATCATTTGAATGATGAACAACGATTATTAATCATGGTGAGACAGCACATTACGCACAGCAGTTACAATTGCGCTTATATTTGTCCATTTTACCAATACCAGGGTTAAAGGTATTGGTTGGGTCTAATTCGTGGTAAAACTTCTGCAACGAGTTTTCGGCTTCATACAAGTGACCCACGTTATGTTCTGCTGGGTATTTGGCACCACGGCTATTGAGGTGCTCTAGCATCAGCTTTTTCATCAACTTCGTGTCAGTCCCTTTTTTGAAAATGTAATCTTGATGGAAGACGTAACACATAAAGTGACCATAATAGAGCGCTTGAACAAGGTTCTTACTTACCTCTTCAGGCAAAGTTTCTAGCCACTCTTCATCATTACGTCGCAAAGCGATATCAAGTGCAACGATGTCTTCTACGTCTTTTCGGTGAATCGTCTCGTAACGAATTGCTGCACCTGCTGCTGCAAAGCGATGTAAATAAGCTTTTTTACCCTCTTCCGGCGTACACTCGAAGAAATCACAGTCGTCTTCAACAGCCCAAACTTCTTTGAGGTATTTTTGTGCTTCAGCAATACCACCATCACTCATTTTCAATACCAGGTGATGCTCATACTTGTCACGGAAATCCAGCATTCGCTCTGGTAAGTGTTGTGGGAACAACTTGCTCGCGTAGTACAAAATGGTGTCTGGCAGATATTTACTGACAAACGGGATGCGCTCTAAGAAGTTTTCTACCTTAGCTTTAAGTGCGAACATTTTTGGCAGCTTATCTGTGCCTAACAAGTCGATGGATAAGAACACATCCTTGCCGTACTTCTCTGCCATGTTGAAGATATCTCGATGCAAGTATTCTCCCATCTCAGGCAAGTTATCAAACGTAGATAAGAAGTCTTTTCGCAACTTCGTTAGTTTCGCAGGGTCATTGGTGCCAAGGTAAAAAACCTGCTCTTTTTCGGGTACTGGGTAGCTGTCAACCCGAACGGCAAAAACACCCAACTTGCCAGCGCAGCCACTAGCTTCAAATAATCGGCGTTCATCGGCATTAAAGCGAGAAGGAATGTCAGAAGTCACGTCTCGAACACGTTCATCGTATTCTTTGTCTGACGCCATTCGCTCATCATGAATGATCTTCGCTGGGTCAAAGTTCCCTTCTTGCAGGTTTGTTAGAATTTCTTCTGGCGTTTCACCTAATCCTTCAATACCAAGGTGGTTCACCAAATGTAACTGGCCTTGCTTATCCACCTGCGCATAGATCGCCAGTTCCGTATAAGCAGGACCACGCTTAACTAGCGCACCGCCTGAGTTATTGGCGATACCACCGACCACAGTGGCACCTAGCGATGAAGAGCCGATGATAGAATGCGGTGCTCGGTTCACTGCCTTCAGCTCTTTCTCCAAAGAGTGTAAGCTCGCACCAGGCAAGCAAACCGCCTGCTTACCGCCATCTAATAAGTGAATCTTCTTGATTTTGGTAATATTGATCACAACCACATCGCGATCATAATCATTACCACTCGGAGCTGAGCCCTCTGTTAAACCTGTTTTAGCCGCCTGCATGATAATGATGCAGTTTGCTTCAACACACTGTTTAATAATCTTCCATTGTTCTAGAAGAGTGTTAGGAAACACGATAGCAAGCGCATTACCACTACCCGAACGAAACCCCGAGCGGTAATATTTCGTTTTAACCTCGTCGGTTAGAACATTTTCTTCCCCCACGATGGTTTTAAATTCTTCAATCAGCTGCTTTTGTTTCATATCCGTATCTCTAGTTATTGTACTTCGCTCACAACACCGCTTAGCGGCAGGCATGGCGTTTGAGCCACTATAAGCAGTCCATTTCTCTGCGTCTATGTCAGGCGGACGAACAATACGTAATCAATAAACAACAAACAAAATAATTCTTTATTTTTCTGTTACTTATCTTTCACATTTGAGAAATTTAACGTAAGAAACAGACCGTTTCTTAAAAGAAACAATAGCAAAACCATTTGTTAACAGTTGTGCGGGGTATCTTGTTATCAACATTAGTGAAGAAAACGAGGAGAAGCGTAAGCTCCTAAATTTAAGAGGACTCTTAGAAATGAAGATGGAAACATAAGCTCAACACCAACATAACGATCGGTGTTGAGTTATTGGCTTAAAATCGATGGTTTTGACTTTGAAAGCTTGTGTATAGATGATCGATAAAGATCTTAATTTTTTCTGGTTGCTGACGAGTGTAAGGGTACACCGCATAAATACCCAAACATTTGGCTGTTTCGTCTTTAAATAACTGAATCAGACTGCCTTGCTTTAAGTCTTCATAAACCAATACACGCGGCACATAGATGATTCCCTGCCCTAACAGCGCCACATTTCTCAATACAGAAGAATTGTTAGTACAGAGGTTACCGTCGACGGTGATTTGATATACCTCGTCTCCATCTTTAAACGCCCACTCATGCGCTCCGGTTTCTTGGTAGGAATAGACTAAACAATTGTGTTTAGCCAAGGCTTGAGGTTGTTTAGGTATGCCATGTTTAGCTAGGTATTGGGGTGACGCGCAAATGATCCAATTTGCATCCACCAGCTTTCTTGCAATCAGACTAGAATCTGGCAACACACCCGTTCTAATTGCCAAATCAAAACGTTCATTCACGATATCGACGAAACGATTATCTAGATCCATATCGATATTGATGTCTGGGTATTTCTGATTAAATTCATTAATCACTTGAGGAAGAATTAATTCACCAGAGATAGTAGGCACCGAAATTTTAATGTTTCCAGATAAGTTTTTACCTAAACCCACAATGGATTCTTCCGCCGTTGCCACCGCTTGATAAACCGCTTTTGCATGAGTAAAAAACGCTCGTCCTGCTTCAGTCAACGTTAGCGTTCGCGTTGTTCGGTAGAGAAGCTGTACACCAAGCTCTTGTTCAAGCTTGGCAATGCGTTTACTGACGACCGATTTGGTCAGTGACATATGTCTCGCAGCAGCACTAAATGAACCTTGCTCGATCAAGTGATAAAAAATGATGTAATCGTCGGTATTTCTCATGCGTCTTCGTCAAATCCTTTGGAAGCCCGTATTGTAAACTGAAATTGGCTTAGGTGCGAAACATCGGGTCACACTTAATATCAGAAACTCGTGACAGAGATGGGGTTGCTAAGCTCACAGGTAATGAAAAAGAGATGGTGTGAATTTATCAGTCTTCAGATACAAAAAAACCAGCTTTCGCTGGTTTTAAGTTGATGCACTTGGCATCGAGATACCGCCATGGCCATATCTGAATAATTTGGAGCGACACACGAGGTTCGAACTCGTGACCTCAACCTTGGCAAGGTTGCGCTCTACCAACTGAGCTAGTGT
>NZ_JAWOQS010000025.1:0-7498 GCF_033438945.1 Vibrio sp. Y176
ATGCGTTGGTTTAAGTGATTAAGGTGGTATGCGGCGGCTTTGGTATTGCGTTGCTCACCCCTTAACAGGGCGTTATGTATCAGGAGGACTTGATGAGTATCGAAGAAAGTCTATTTAAGACGGAAGAAGAAAAAGAGATGGCTGCCGGTATCGTTAAGTCATTCATTAAATCTGTAATTGGGTATGGTGGCGTCGATATAAAAGGTTTATCGGATGAGGAAGCATCCGTTAAGATAAAAGAGTACTTAGAGGAATTTCTTAACTCTGAACAAGAGATAAATATGATTATTGATCATAAAGATACCTTGTTGGAAGAAGCTAGGAGATTAGTCTCAGAAAATAAAACTGATTTAGCTTTAGTGACGTACGCGACTTGGTGGGAACATTGGATTAATGGTGTCTTAGAGTCAAAACTGTACCGCAAGGAAATTACGGGCAAAGAGTTTAAGCAGGTTATTACTTCTCTCAACAATCGCGCAAAAACATCCTGGTTTCTCAAACTTATTGAGCTACCACCATTTGATAAGACGCATTTAGAAGTGATGACTAAGCTAGCAGAGAAGCGTAATAGCTTTGTCCATTATAAATATCCAGTGGATACCGGTGAAAGCGAGAACTTAACAGAGTTTTTTGAACAAGTAGAAAACTCGATTCTTTATTTCATAGACTATGAAAATATCCATATATTCCAATCTAAGCCAGACTTTGACTTCTGATACATAACAAACTGTTTAAGAGTGATTCGCAACGCGTGGCATTTTCATCATGCGTTGGTTTAAGTGATTAAGGTGGTATGCAGCGACATCGGTATTGCGTTGCTCACACCTTAACAGGGCGTTATGAGCCACAAGGATAATTCGATGAAAGTTGATAAAGAATATTTGAAACAATTATTGGAAGCTTTTGAAAGCGCTGAAAGGCCAACTACCAATATTCGTGAGCTCGAAGCTAAAGGCTTTCACTATGATGATGATAAATTTGTGTTTCATACCGACATCTTAGTTGATAAGGGATACATCGAGTCATTTGCTCAGAATGCTAGAGGTGTAGGCTATACAATGATGGGGAATGGTCAAAGAGGTTGGTCAGTTGTCCCAATTCGTCTTACAGCTTTTGGCCATGATTTTATTGAATCTCTAAATGAACCCAATGTTTGGGCGGAAATTCAAGCCAATTTTAAAGAATCAAGCTTAGACACAATCTCATCTGTCGCAAAAGACCTAGCTAAAGGTTACGCAAAGCAAAAAGTCAAAGCATTGCTCGAGGCTGCTGTCTCATAACAAAGCGTTTAAGAGGGACTCCCAACGCTTGGCGGTTTTAGTTCAAAGTTTGGCTTATGTGTTTATGGCACAATGTTTAAGTTTGGGTGGCATAGCGTTGTCGCCCCTTAACGCGGCGTTAGCCGTCATGAAGCTTGCTATACTCAAAGTGATAGAATAGTATCACTTTAGTATTCCTTTGGAGCAGCTCTCATGAAAGTAGAACTAGTTACATCACTCAAACGTCAAGCAACAAAGATCCTTGCCGATCTCCACGACACTAAAGAACCAGTGTTAATTACTGAACATGGTAAGCCATCGGCATATCTGGTTGATGTTGATGATTACGAGTTTATGCAAAATCGTTTGGCGATTCTGGAGGGGATTGCACGAGGTGAACGTGCATTAGCTGACGGTAAAGTGGTGAGTCACGATGAAGCCAAGGACAAAATGTCAAAATGGCTGAAATAATCTGGACTGAGCCAGCGCTATCCGACCTCAATGATATCGCTGAATACATCGCACTTGAAAATATCGTAGCTGCAAAACAATTGGTTCAAACGATCTTTTCTAAAGTCGAGCGCTTAGAGGCTTTCCCTGAATCGGGTCGCATTCCGCCTGAACTAGAACATCTAAGTTATCGTGAAGTTGTAGTTAATCCGTGCCGTGTTTTCTATAAACGAGACGGCGACAAAGTATTTATTCTGTTTGTTATGCGTGCTGAGAGAGACTTGCGTAAGTTCCTATTGAGCAAGCAATAACCTTTGGGGATGAGCGGCTAACAAACTGTTTAAGAGTGATTCGCAACGCGTGGCATTTTTACTATGCGTTGCGTTTAGTGTTTAAGGTGGTATGCGGCAGCATCTGTATTGCGTTGCTCACACCTTAACAGGGCGTTAGGTGCTTAGGAGGTAAAATGAAACTCAATAATCTTGATCGACAAATTAGTATGTTGTGTCCAACTTGTGGTTGTAAAGACTTCAATTTTGATGAACATGATGAAAACGGGCTTGTTACTTGTACTCAGTGTGAACGCCAGTTGACTCGTGCAGATCTTGTCGCAGAAAATTCTGAATTAATCGCAGAAACTCAAAACGAGATTGCTAAAGAAGCACAAAAGCAAATTGAAGCTGAAATGAAAAAAATGCTTAAAAATGCATTCAAAGGAAACAAGAATATAAAAATTAGATAGGGGCATTAGCTGTATGGACTTTGGTGACGGTATCGCACTTGTGGCTTTGGGGCTTTCTGGGTACGCAACATGGCGAACGATTCAATTTAACAAAAGACAAGACTCTCTAGTTGAAACTCAGAATAAGCTTAATAAATTGCTTTTAGCTAAGGAAACCGAAGAAGTGATCGATGATCGTAAAGCCGATTTAGGTGCATCGATCATTAAGTTGGGGAATCATAAGTATCGGTTGAAAATTTGGAACAAAGGAAATGCCGAAGCCAAAAATGTAACGGTAGAGTTCCCAGACGGCAACGAACTAGTTCCAGAATCTGAGTTGCAGAGCAAACTTCCTTATGAGTCGCTCGAAAAGCATGCATCCATTGAGTTATTGGCAGTCGTACATATGCAAACACCAAGTAAGCACAAGTTGAAACTTTGCTGGTCTGACGAACACAGAAATAAAAACGAAAAAATCGTATATCCAACACTCTAGAACGCACCTAACAAACTGTTCAAGAGGGATTCGCAACGCGTGGCATTTTTACTGTGCGTTGGTTTAAGTGATTAAGGTGGTATGCAGCGGCTTCGGTATTGCGTTGCTCACCCCTTAACAGGGCGTTAACTAACTCCTTGGTCCCGGTTTATAAATTAAAGAGAAATGTTTATATGACATCAAAAGAACACTTTAAACCAATACCATGTCATGCAGACTACCTAAAGAGACTTTCTAACCCATATGGGATGAAATGCAAGCGGCTGCTCGATGATTTTGATTTTTATTACGAGAGTGGGAAAGTCAATTTATATAGTGTGAGCCTTGCAGGTCTTTCTCTAACAAGTTGTCTATACCACAATGTTGGTGACATAGAATCCAGTCTTAGAGCGATGGATATGCATCAGTACTTTGATATTAAATTAGTACGGTCACAGCTATTGAGTGATGGAGAGACGATTTCGGTAGTGCTCCCTAAAGCAGAGGTGACTCTAGTAGCAAAGAAAGAGGAATACAATGGTCTTGAAGGTGCGCTATATCTAACCTATTTAAGTTGGCTATCTTTATTTTGTGAGCAGGTGAGTGACATTGAGTACCTTGCCAACTTAGCCGACCATCCAAACACTGAGTGGTATAATGTTCGCTCTCGTACCTTCTTTGAGCTCCAAATGGTCATGCTCGGAATAAAATCTGGTGACGTTAAGTCGTTAATTCAGAGGTTTATTGATGTGAGTACGCCTGAATATCTTGAGGGCTTAGCCTTTGAACATGCAAACCTTGTCGATTTGCCAACGATTAATGTGATGACAAAAGTTCTAAATAAATCAGGTTGTGGTGAAGCGGAATATCAACAAGCGATGTATGAAGCGGTCAAAGGGCACCACAAGTATTGGAGTCAAAAAAAATTAAAAGAAGAGCGTGTAGGATATCTTGCGATGCCGTTACTGGCACTGGCAAAGCTTGCTTACCAGAAGTTTGGTTTTCGCTTAGGGTTTGAAACGGATTATGTTCCAGAAGCCTTCTATACCCGTAATATGCCCGAGCCGAGCTATAGCTTTTTAGATATTTACAAATCGTAGTTAGTTAACAAACTGCTTAAGAGTGATTCGCAACGCTTGGCATTTTTGCTATGCGTTGCATTTAGTGTTTAAGGTGGTATTCGGTGGCATCGGTATTGCGTTGCTCACACCTTAACAGGGCGTTAGCCGTCATGGAGCTTGCTATACTCAAAGTGATAGAATAGTATCACTTTAGTATTCCTTTGGAGCAGCTCTCATGAAAGTAGAACTAGTTACATCACTCAAACGTCAAGCAACTAAGATCCTCGCCGATCTCCACGATACCAAAGAGCCAGTGTTAATTACTGAGCATGGTAAGCCATCCGCTTATCTCGTTGATGTTGATGACTACGAGTTTATGCAAAATCGTTTAGCTATTCTTGAGGGTATTGCACGAGGTGAGCGTGCACTAGCTGACGGTAAAATGGTAAGCCATGATGAAGCCAAGGACAAAATGTCAAAATGGCTGAAATAATCTGGACTGAACCAGCGTTATCTGACCTCAACGATATCGCTGAATACATCGCACTTGAAAATATCGTAGCTGCAAAGCAGTTAGTGCAAACGATCTTCTCCAAAGTCGAACGCCTACAAACTTTCCCAGAGTCAGGTCGTATTCCACCCGAGCTAGAACATTTAAGTTATCGTGAAGTTGTCGTTAATCCATGTCGTGTTTTCTATAAACAAGACGATGACAAAGTGTTTATTCTGTTTGTTATGCGTGCAGAGAGAGATTTGCGTAAGTTCCTGTTGAGTAAACAGTAACCTTTGGGAATGAGCGGCTAACAAACTGTTTAAGAGTGATTCGCAACGCGTGGCATTTTTATTATGCGTTGGTTTTAGTGGTTAAGGTGGTATGCGGCGGCTTCGGTATTGCGTTGCTCACACCTTAACAGGGCGTTATATTTTTAGGAGGCTGATGTGAGAATTGAAAGAACTGTTTCATGTGCTGCAATGTTTATTTCTTTTCTAGCGCTTGTAATCTCAATTTGGCAAGGATATGAAGCCAAAAAACATAATAGACTTTCTTTTACACCGTATCTTCAAATTTCTCCCAGGTTGGTAGGGGATATAAGTTCAGGTTTATATTTGGAAAATGCAGGAACAGGTACAGCTTTTTTCAAGTCTATTGGCATTATTGTGAATGGGAATAAATTTGATCTTACAAAAAACCAGTGGGGTCAATTTCTTTCATCTGTCGATATAAATCCGGTATGTTTCAAAAAGTCTTGGATTAGACCAGACTCAGCGATGCAAGCGGGTAAAGAGTTAGCACTTATCAGTTTGAGCGAGGCGGATCTTCCTTTGCCATATTGCTTACAACAAGTGACAAGGTTACTTACTCTTGAGGAAGTCGAAATCAGAATAAATTACAAGTCGATATATGAAGAAGAATTTAAATTAGAAGAAAAGTACGCTATCAAGAGTGATGAATTACAGTAAAAATATAACAAACTGTTCAAGAGTGATTCAGCACGCGTGGCATTTTTGTCATGCGGTGGTTTCGGTGTTGAAGCGCTATGCAGAGGCTTGGTCATTGCGTGCTTCACACCTTAACAGGGCGTTAGGCGACTAGGAGTTAATATTGGCTAAGGTAACTAGAATCCAAGCGGGATAATACTCGGTGGATGATGGGCGTTTTATTGTAAAACAAGGTTCAGGCTGGCTTGTACTTACTGCAAACGGTTCTCATGATTTTGGTCCTGTACCTACACTCGCATCTGCGAAACAGTATGTTGAGTCGGGAACCACACCGTTGGGGCAGCACAATTTGTCCACGAAACATGGCAGAAGACAAAGTAAAAAAGAGTTCAATTCATATTTGGCGTCTGAAGCTAAAAATGGAAACCCGATGCCTGCAATTTTGTGGTTTATTGTTCTTTTCATAGTCTGCGGTGTTGCATTCGCTGTTCGAGGTCATTAGATAGCTAAAAGTCGTCGCCTAACAAATTGTTCAAGAGTGATTCGGCACGCGTGGCATTTTTATTATGCGTTGGTTTCAGTGGTTAAGGTGTTATGCGGAAGCTTAGGTATTGCGTGCCTCACACCTTAACAAGGCGTTATACCGCAATCAGTCATCTAACCTTTTCATGGCTTTACGGTAAACATCGCTACGTTCGCGCTTTCCAACTGCTAGGACGGTTACGATGATGACATCGTCTTCAACTTTGTAGACGAGACGGTAGCCCGATTGACGCAACTTAATTTTATACATGTTGTCAGCTCCAGATAGTTTTGAAGCCGGAACATGTGGGTTATCTAAGCGCTCGATTAGCTTTTTCTTAAATTGTTGTTGCAGAGTAGAACCAAGCTTTTTCCACTCTTTGAGGGCGCTCTTTTTAAAGTCGAGTTTATAGGTCATCAATATTTACCGAAATGCTCTCTTCAGATTCACGCTCTTTAGCGATAGCAAGTAGTTCAAGATCTTCGAGTCTGTCCATCATCATTTCGTACGCTTCGGCAGGTACGCAATAAAATGCGGGTTCATTTCGGTTTAGTACAGCAACAGGTTCGCCGTAAGCACTAGTTGCAACTTTCATAGGGTTAGCTTTCAACTCAGTAATGCTTGCAGCAACATCGGCTAAAATTCTAGTGGTCATATAATAGGTCTCTTAAGTGGTCTTTATGCTGGTCATTT
This sequence comes from Vibrio sp. Y176, assembly GCF_033438945.1. Lineage (NCBI taxonomy): Bacteria > Pseudomonadati > Pseudomonadota > Gammaproteobacteria > Vibrionales > Vibrionaceae > Vibrio > Vibrio sp. Y176. Next base: position 6,623 of record NZ_JAWOQS010000025.1, read on the forward strand.
TAGCCTCAACCAAGCGGTATAACAAGTTGCTTAAGAGTGATTCGCAACGCGTGGCATTTTTACTATGCGTTGGTTTATGTGTTTAAGGTATTATGCGGATGCTAAGGCATTGCGTTGCTCACACCTTAGCAAGGCGTTATAAGCCTTAATTGGAGATTGTTATATATGGAAACAGAAAGGCTTAAACTAGTGCCTCCTTCAATGGAATATCAGCCTTTGATGCTCGAAGCGATACTAGAAAGCCAAGATGAGCTTGGTGTTTATCTTCCTTGGGTTCCATATGCGTTGACTGAAGCAGAGTCTATCGAGAATACAAAGCAAGCTATCAGCAATTTTGAGAACTTTGAAGGTGAGTTACGATATTCAATCATCGAGAAAAGCACTGGTCGTTTTCTAGGAGCAATAGGGCTTATCATTCGTGACAAAACAGTCCCGTATTTCGAAATTGGTTATTGGCTACGTAGTTCGAGCGTTGGTTATGGCTTCATTTCGGAAGCAGTCAAAGCTGTAGAAACTTACGCATTCAAAGAACTTAAGGCTAATCGTCTCGAAATCAAAGCTGCTGTAGATAACTTGAAAAGTCGATCTGTAGCAGAGCGTGGTGGATATACATTCGAAGGGATACTGTGCAATGACCGAAGATTGCCGTCAGGTGAGTTGAGTAGTACGGCAATGTATGCGAAAACAGGCTTATAACAAAGCGTTCAAGACGGATTCACAACGCTTGGTATTTTTGGTTTCAATCAACTTTAGTGTATACGGCACAATGATTTAGGCTGGGTAGTAGGCGTTGTTCACCACTTAACGCGGCGTTAGCAGTGCTAGCGTAAAAAGGAGTTTGATGCGATACATATATAATCATGATAAGACTAGAGG
>NZ_JAWOQS010000026.1:0-6447 GCF_033438945.1 Vibrio sp. Y176
TAAGATAATAAGTCTCTGAGGATTGGATACGAAAAACATGATTCGTCGCACCAGCTGATTGACGTTTTATACTAGCGTCTACACCAATCTGACTCCAGTTTTCACCTACCTCACGAACAAATTCACTCATAATTCCAGTTATCCCTTAGGTACATAACGCCCAGTTAAGGGGTGAAGCACGCAATGACTAAGCATCTGCATGGCACTTCAACACCGAAATCAACGCATACTAAAAATGCCACGCGTGCTGAATCCCTCTTGAACTGTTTGTTATGTTTTGGAGCCGAAGACGTCATATGCAGTGATGGCAGCCGCACCAATAGCGACTATCACCGCAAATACAGAAGCAAATAGCGTTGATTTATGGCGCTTATTATCTGCTTTCAAGTTAGCAACAACTGAAGCTAATATTGGAAACTGTATACAGTGAAGTTGACCATCAACTTTAAACTCGAATAGCTTAGCCTCAACATCTTTACTTTGCTGATATCTATAGACGTTAGCTAAATGATAATACAAACGCCCAAATACGAGCTCAGGATCGGCACCTAATTTACTAGCAACCAACTTGCAGTCAATTGGAACATATATCTTGCCTTTTCGAACGTAGGAGTCCTTATCATAAAGCTGGAAATCGGCTTTATATTGCTCATAAATACATTCCAACAGTTCCAAGTCACTCGGATTTTTAAACACTTACCGTTTCCTCAAAAAACATAACGCCCTGTTAAGGTGTGAGCAATGCAATACCGAAGCTCCCGCATACCACCTGAAACACTGAATGCAAAGCATAGTGAAAATGCCGCGCGTTGCGAATCACTCTTAAACAGTTTGTTATAACAACGATTTCTTCGATGCTGATGTTTATGCGTTACCCTGCTCGAAAGCTAAAATATTCTCGAATGCTATCTTGAAGTAAAGCTCATAGCTGTTTTGCTCTACATACCCTAAATGTGGGGTAGCCGTAACGTTTGGTAATGACAATAAAGGCTCGTTATCAAGCGATGCCGGTTCATTGTCAAATACATCAACGGCAGCTCGCTTAGTTGAGACCGCCGCCAGCTCGTTGTATAGCGCAGAGTTTTCTACAAGCTCTGAGCGACTAATGTTTACAAATAAAGAGTCGGGCTTCATTAAGCTCAAGTCCTGAGCTGTTACGCACGCCCTAGTTATTTCATTCAGACGTAAGTGAAGTGACACAATATCCGAACCAGAGAAAAATGCTTCCTTTGAAGCGACAGCTTCAAAGCCATGTTCAAGCGCAAGATTTCTAGATTCCTCACTTCCCCAAACAGCCACTGACATTTCAAATGCTTTTGCATATTGGGCAATTCGTTGTCCAATTTTTCCGTAGCCCCAAATACCAAGCTTCAAGCGCTTTAGAGTTCGACCTAAACCAAGCACCCCAGAGTTTTGCCATTTATCATTTTGGAGATTAGCTGAATAAGTTGGTACGTGGCGACTTGCCGCCATAATCAGCGCCCAAGCTAATTCCGAAGGAGCAACAGGAGAGCCACGCCCCTCCAACACCTTTACTCCATACTTTTCGCATAGGTGGACATCAATATGATTGCTGACTTTACCTGTTTGACTGATAACTTTAAGGTTAGATAACTGTGCAAGCAGTGACTCTGTAATCACTGTCCGTTCTCGGATTAAAACAAGAACCTCGGTCTCTTTTAGCTTAGCTACCAACTCCGTTTCAGGAAGTGTTTCGTTCAAGATGGACACATCGTGATGTGATAGTAATTCGAAACAATCTAACGTTCTAACTACATCCTGATAGTCATCTAAACTGTTATTTTCACGGAACTCTCCTTGTTGTTATAACGCCTCATTAAGGTGTGAGCAACGCTACTACCAAACCTTAACCATATCACCGTAAACACAAACCCCAACCTTTACACCAAAAATGCCAAGCGTTGGGAATCACTCTTAAATGCTTTGTTATTGCGCTAGTTATTACCGCAAGCCAAAGCACCCTTGATGCTGCTAACATTTTTCAATGTATTATCGAGCAATAAAGGAACTGATATAATGCGAGACTTGATCAAAGCAAAGTCAAAGCTTGAACTACCAGAAGGCATGCTTTCAAGCGTAATAGATGCTATGGCAGATTTGCACCCACAGCTACCTATATTTTTTTCTAGTGTCAGCTTCATATCTACTAGAGTTAGATTGTTACGGTCATAAGTATCGCTAGTATCAATAGAAACACAATTTGAAAGTGTATTCTCGAAGTCAACGAAACTACTTGCAGTCTGCTGCGCGAACGACAAAAAGGGGAGGCAACAGAATAATAAAATACAGATTCTAGCCAACATAAGTTCCACCATTAGTTTTTACATTCGGTTGGTATTTGATACTTAACATAAGCTTCCGAGCATCTGTTTTTTTGATAAACGCTCTAAGTTCATTGAAGAAGCGTCCTTCCACTTCGATACAGCCATGGCTGTATCCTTTAGTTGAATCATGAAGGTAAAAGCCACTTCTCGAAGGTCTGCATCTTTTTTTGGTAACCTCGTCGTATGGTTCAAAGCGCACCCGATTATAGCCCCAGTTAGCCCAGTAAGGATCACACTCGCCTGCGCTTTCTCCACGCGGTATTTCTTGAACCTGCCATGATGGTTTAAGCACACAAAAGCCAGAACCATCATCTTCAGCCAAAGCTCCCAATATAAGAGGAATATAGTATTTTCCCTCTGGGACAGGACCTTTATCTGGAATACACTGGTCTTCAGGGTATTGATAACCCTTCATTCCAGAAGTCGCTTTAAAGGTACCGCGCCCGTGCCACTTCAGCTCTGTTCCTGTATAAACCAAACTCTCCATGTGTAACTCTTTTTCACTTTGAAAAGGCAAATATTCACTCAAATGAATAACGAATTAAACTGTATGTTTTAGTTTAATTTATCGCATCTTATGCCAGAGACAGGCGGTAATTGAAATTGCGATCAATGCAACACTATCGCCTAGCGCTATAACGCCCAGTTGAGGGGGGAAGCACGCAATAACCAAGTTTCTGCATGGCACTTCAACACCGAAACCAACGCATACCAAAAATGCCACGCGTGCTGAATCCCACTTGAACTGTTTGTTAGTACGCTGCCCCTAAAGCCTTTGGCACACGCCAAGATATTGAAATATAGCACGAAATTTATGGCTTAAAACACTGAAACCAAACGGACAGCTGCCAAATTGAAAACTAGCGTCAAAACGTAAGTTGGCTAAGAGAAAAACATGCCTAACTACCCTTTTTTACCGGTTTCAAATTAGCAAAGGATACGATCACGGAACTCAACCGCAGCGACAATAAAACTACATTTTTGCTGCTGAAACCAACAACATCAAAGAAGGCGCGCCAAAGAAATAGCCCAAAAGTTAGAAACCGTAAACGGTGAAGTCAAAGCAAACTCAACTCATATAGTGCCACCGGAAAGAACGTGAAAGGCACAGTTTTTCAGGTGTAAAGCAAAGCGGAGAAACCGATAAACTCCGAAGATTTTAACTTTTGATGCTAAGCATTAAGGTGTGAGCAACGCTACCACGAAACCTAATCATACCACCGTAAACACAAAACCCAGCGATGGAGTAAAAATGCCACGCGTTGGGAATCACTCTTAAATGCTTTGTTAGCCTTTAGTTTTAATCTTCTACCCAAATATCATTAGGGAGATCTTTTTTATTGGTTGGAGGCAATTCTCTATCAGAATTCTCTGGCCACTCTGGGGATAACGCCATTTTGATATCATCGGCATCTACATAGGCTATAATTTCAACCTGCTGATCTGTCTCCCACACCTCTCCACTCCACAGCATGAAGTCATATCTACCTATAGATTGCCCCAACTTCAGTGCTACAAAGTAAATGCCGGGAGTTGGTGGTGTGCCTTTTTTCCAGTTTAAAGTGGTTTTCATATTTGTTCCTATAAATTTTTATTGCTAAAGCTATCAGCAATATCAGACATTTCCAATAAATATAATAGGTTATTTTTGTAGGCGTGATGAGCATTATCTAGCAAACCAATAAGTAAATAGCAATTGTCATCAAAATAGTTACTAGAATAGATAAGAGCTGTATTGCTAGTTTTATCAAATGCAAACTTCTTCAAGTTCCAACGCTTGGACGTTTTATCTTTTATATGTATATGTCGCAACCCGGATAATCGAAGCTTTTCGGGAAAATCAAACGTCGTATCTCTCCCAAAATCATGTGGTTGCACACCTTTTTCCTTGTGCTCACGAAACTTGTTTTTTAAAGCCTCATAAACATCAGGGGAGAGCGAATCTTTAAACGGCTTATAAGCAAATATTCTATTCACTATTCCTCTTCCACAATGAGTATAGTTTTTGCTATCTCAGCTCGTGACAATATTTTTCTCTTTGAGTTGGCCGCAGCAGAAATAATCCGCACCTTGTCATGCAACGGATCTCCTGAATAAGTTACACATTGAGATTTTGATTTTAATAATACAATAGGTCGATTTTTTATTTTCATTTGTTGATCTCCTTTTCTCGAGAGATCGAAGATATTCAGTCCAAACTTATTTACCTATTTGTCAATCGTCGATATGCGACAAAACCAATGACTACTGTGTAACACAATGAAATACGTAGCTGAGTTCGGTAAAAAGGCTAACGCCCAATTAAGGGGTGAACAACGCTTCCACCCAACCTAAAGCATTGTGCCATAAACACTAAATTTGAAGTAGAAGCAAAAATGCCGAGCGTTGTGAATCCCTCTTAAATTGCTTGTTAAGTGCCTATTTGCGCCATATGCAATTGTGGTATTATACATACCTTATATAGTTTAAGTCTTCGGGATTATGGCAAAAATTAATTTAGGTAAACTAGGCGAAACAGATTTTGTTAGATGGTGTACCCAAACTGGATTGATTACTAACAGCTCAAATGAAGAAGATGTCGCAGGTTGGGATTACTTAGTTGAGTTTCCAACTATGCATAGTTCTAACACCCCCAATGACAGAGCAGCACTCCCATTCGAGTGCAAAGTTCAAGTAAAAGCGACACAGAGAAAAGACAAGCGCCTTGGAATTAAATTGTCAGTTCTTCAGCGCTTGGTTAACTATAATTACCCAGCTTTTATTTCTTGAGTACACAAATCAAGCGCAACCTACTATTGAAAACGCATATTTAGTGCACATCGATGACAAGCTCATAGAGCGAACGCTCAAGAAATTGAGAGAAAACGATTTACTAGCAAAGCCGAAAGAGTTGAACAAAGTAAAACTCTCTGTCAGCTACAATGCAAGTCATCAACTACCAAACTTGAGTGGCGACGCTCTAAGACTGTCGATTGAAAACTTCTCACGCACTTGTGTTGATACATACATAAAACAAAAACAATCACTTCGAAACAACATAGGTTACCAAGATGGTGGAATCACCATGACTTGTACTTTTGGAAAAGGTAACTTCAATAAACAGCATTTCATTGAAATGTCATTAGGTCTACGAGAATCAATTGATGTGGATAGATTCGTTGTTAAAGACGAAAGATTTAATCTAGCGAATGATAAATTCATAATGTCTCAGTCAGAGTCAGGAAAACTGACCATTCGTAATGAAACTTCGAGACAATGCAAAATAAGAGTAAAAACCAGTAAGTATTCCCCTGCGATCACTTTCGATGCAGAACTAATCACACTGCCTATAAACCCTTTATTACACAAAGATGAGCAAACTTTACTGCTAAAGACTACATTATTTACATTCGTATTGGAGGGGCTAAAGCCAGGAACAAATACGAACAAAATCATGTTCACATTAGATCAGACATGCAAACTTGATGACGTACTATCAGTGCTCAAGGTTTTCTCTTTTACTAACAATGGTTTGATAATGGAAATCGAAGGTTTACATGAAACAACTATAAAGTTTGATATTGCCTTTAATCTTCCAGAACCTTATGAACAAGAATTCATCCAAAGCTTGGAAAGCATCATAAATACTTTTGAAATCGATAGAACTAGCGAAGCAAACTTTAACCACATAGCACACCAAGAAGATAACATTGTACTGATTAATAGCTTACTAAAAAACAACATTAGAGATGGTTATATAGATACTCAAGAGCCAATTCCAGATGACCCAACTGAATTCGTTTTCTTGGAAGCAATGTTTATCAACCTTGGTAAGGTCATTGTTGGTGGACTATTTGGTCTACATGCAAGCAAAGAGTCAGCAACAACATTCAAAATCGATAGAGCCGAGTTATTACAACCAATTTGCTCTTACGATTCTATTTCGGACGACGAACTCTCCAGCATATTTGAACAAACCAAGGCTCAATTCGATGATGAAGACATCTTACTTGTCACCAGAAACTGATGTACGTCGACTGAGCACTTAACGCCTTGTTAAGGTGTGAGGCACGCAATACCGAAGCCTCCGCATACCACCTTAAACACTAAAACCAACGCATAG
>NZ_JAWOQS010000027.1:0-6302 GCF_033438945.1 Vibrio sp. Y176
TGTTTTACCGTGGTCAACGTGGCCGATAGTACCAACGTTAACGTGCGGTTTCGTACGTTCAAATTTTTCTTTAGACATGAGTGGTCCCTCTAGGTACGGATTTAGGTGGCCCAAATTGACCACGCAACCAAAAAAAGATAATTGGTAAATCTAATATCAAAAGGAAATAAACTTGAGAGCTGGTGCTGATAGGCAGACTCGAACTGCCGACCTCATCCTTACCAAGGATGCGCTCTACCACCTGAGCTATATCAGCACTCAAATTAGAGTGGAGCGGGCAGCGGGAATCGAACCCGCATCATCAGCTTGGAAGGCTGAGGTAATAGCCATTATACGATGCCCGCAACACGTAACTCTGAGAGCTATTTCCTAAAGAATATGGTGGAGGGGGACGGATTCGAACCATCGAAGGCAGTGCCGGCAGATTTACAGTCTGCTCCCTTTGGCCACTCGGGAACCCCTCCAAATTTTCAAGCCATTCAGACTACTAAAGGAAAGAATGGTGCCGACTACCGGAATCGAACTGGTGACCTACTGATTACAAGTCAGTTGCTCTACCTACTGAGCTAAGTCGGCATAAGTGGTGCGCATTCTATTGAATGATTTTCTAGGTTGCAATAGTAATTTGAAAAAAAATCATAAATTTCGATTTTTTAGATTCGTTTGCTGCAAATTCGTACAAACTTAGCTTTTTTAAAGTAAACTTCGACCTTTGTCGTTTGCTTTGAAGTTCGCTTGATGTATGTTCTTGCTTCTATTAAACCAAGGATAAAAGAGACCCATGAGTCCATTTTTGTCATTTGACCGTGCAAATTGGGCCGAGTTAAGAAACTCTGTACCGATGACACTTTCTGAAGACGACTTGACTGCGCTTCAGGGCATTAATGAAAACCTAACCATGGAGGAAGCGGTAGAGATCTACCTTCCTTTGTCTCGTCTTTTGAATCTGTATGTCCAGGCTCGTCAAAGCCGCAATTCCGTATTACAACAATTCTTAAATACAGAGGAACATGCTCCCCCTTTCGTAATTGGTATCGCTGGCAGTGTTGCTGTAGGCAAAAGTACGACTGCTCGTATTCTAACGGCATTGCTTTCTCGTTGGGAGAATCATCCCAAAGTGTCCTTGGTTACAACAGATGGCTTCCTATATCCGAAAAAAGTACTAGAAGAACGCGGTATCATGCATCGTAAAGGCTTCCCAGAATCCTATGATATCAAGCGCTTAGTCGAGTTCATGTCTGACGTAAAGGCAGGAAAGCCCGATCTTGAAGTACCCATCTACTCTCACATCACGTATGACATTACTGATGAACTAAGAAAAGTGGATAGACCGGATGTTCTTATTATTGAAGGTTTAAACGTTCTGCAAAGTGGAATGGACTATCCACATGACCCGCATCGTGTCTTCGTCTCTGACTTTTTAGATTTTTCAATTTATGTCGATGCAGAAACAGAGACCATTGAACATTGGTATGTAGAACGCTTTTTAAAGTTTCGCCAAGGGGCCTTTACGAAACCAGGCTCTTATTTTAGCCATTACACACAACTCTCTGTCGATGACGCAAAGAAAAAAGCGAAGCAAATTTGGCATGATATTAATGGGCTCAATTTAGAATTGAATATTCTTCCAACTCGTGAGAGAGCCCACTTGATTCTACACAAAGGCGTTAACCACTTAGTTGATAAAGTCTCGTTGCGAAAGTAATCGAAGCTTAGTCACTTTTACGCAACGAGATTTCACCACCAATATAAGTCTCTAGTCCTTGGGAGGTTTCGATTAATATTCCACCTTGATGATCGATGCCTCGAACGACGCCATATACCTCTCTAGGACCAATAAGCAGTTTGACCTGACGATTAAGGAAATTGTCTAACCGATTCCAACGTTCGATAAAGCCAGTAAGCCCTTTCATTTCATATTCGACAAGTGCAGAATTCCAATGCTTGATAAGAGTCATTGCTAGAACATTTCTATCGATCTTGAGACTCTGATTTACTTGGTTCAACGTGGTCCATGGCTGGTCAATCTCAGGCTGGTCGCCAGGCATTCCAATATTCAGGCCCATCCCAATCACTAGATGAGCAGCCCCACCGGCCTGACCCGACATTTCAACCAAGATTCCGGCCAGTTTTTTATCTTGATAATACAAGTCATTCGGCCACTTGAGTTTAACACCTTGCATGCCTACTTCTTCCAAAGCTTCCACTGCGGCAATCCCAATCACCAAGCTCAAGCCCATTGCCGCAGCCATTCCTGCATCCAGTCGCCAATACATAGAGAGATATAAGTTAGAGCCAAACGGTGAGACCCATTGTCTACCGCGGCGACCACGCCCTTGTGCTTGATATTCAGCAATACAAACACGGCCCTTTTCCGAATCCGCGACTCTGTCGAGCAAATATTGATTCGTTGAGTCAATCACAGGGACGAGTTCAACAAGTGACTCCGAGCTAGTGGTAAGGAGAGTCTCGTCTAACAACTGCAATGGTGAGGCTAATTGGTAACCGCGCCCTTGCACTCGATAAATATCAATACCCCATTCACTAAGACCTTTAATGTGCTTAGCGATTGCCGCTCTAGAAACATTAAGATCGTCGCCCAACGCTTCTCCTGAATGAAACTCTCCATCACTTAATAACTTTAGAATATGAAGTTTCGTAGAGTGATCTTTTCTCATCTAGATGCCTCGATCTGAGCCAAATTGGTCTCCCCGGTACGATTGAGAAAGCGTACTTCATGCTCAAGTATGATTTGGTATTTGTCCCATACTGTCTGCTTCACTAAAGAAGCAAGCGCGACAATGTCATCTGCACTACAATTCTCCATGTTGGTCAAAACCAAAGCTTGCATAGGGTTGACCTGCGCACCGTGTACAGACTTCCCTTTTAATCCACACTGATCGATAAGCCAACCAGCAGCAATTTTCATTCCTCCTGAAGCTGGGTAGGCCACTACGTTAGGGTATTTTTTTGTGAGTCGATCATAGTGATCTTGCGTGATCACTGGGTTTTTAAAGAAACTACCTGCGTTACCTATCTTGGTTGGATCTGGCAGTTTTGCCTTTCGCACTTGGCATACTCGTTCGAAGATAGAAGCAGGGCTGAGTTGTTCTTCTGGGATACTTTGTAAAGGGCCGTACTGGTTAATCGGCTGCCATTGCTTCGCCAACTTAAGCCCTAATGCGGTGATAAAGCACTTTCCGTGCAACGCATGTTTAAATATGGAATCCCTATAGGCAAACTCACAGTCTTGGGCGTGCATTCTTTTGTTTTCAAACGTAGTTAGGTCAAGAACATCTACATAATCACAGATGTCTTTTAGCTCTAGGCCATACGCACCAATGTTCTGAATAGGAGCCGAGCCAGCACAACCTGGAATCAAAGCTAAGTTCTCGATCCCACCGATCCCCTGATTCACACACCAGGAAACCAATTCAGGCCAATCTTCACCACCGGCAATATGTAATAGGTAGTGCTCATCCGTTTCCGTGACTTCTTTACCCATGATTCGATTAACAATCACTAATCCCTCAAAATGTTCTGTAAAAAGAACATTACTTCCTTTACCTAAAAAAAGTTTCGGTAAATGGGTGAATCTTGGGTTTTGAAATAGCTCAATAACATCTTCGAGCGACTCAACGATAGCTAAATAGGAACACGATTGTTCAATTCCAAAAGTATGGTAAGCCTTTAGGCTCGCATTTGTTTTAATTTGCATAGTAGGTTTGCAACACCAGATAAGATTCTCTTAAACTGTCGACATTCTACATTAGTTATCTTTTAACCGCAGTGACAATACCAGACTCATTAATCATAGAAGTGTTAAATCCCATCAAGCTCCCCCTCATTAAGAAACTATACAAAGCGTATTACCCTGCGGGTCGAGCCAAAAAGGATGAATTGATCATTACAGCAAGCCATAAGGGTGAAATCATTGCGTTACTACGTTTAAAAGGTGTAGATAAAGTTCGTCTGTTGACAGGAATGTTGGTCATTCCGAAAGTTAGGGGAACAGGGATTGGAAAAAAACTACTAACTCATTGTAAAAACAATGTTTTCACTGATGGCGATTATTGCTTCGCGTTTACACATCTCGAATCCTATTATTCCAAGCATGGATTCACAACAATTGATTGCTCTGAGCTACCACACCCGCTAAAAATGGCATTTCAACGTTACGTAGATAGCGGTAAAGATCTCATTCCAATGCAATTCATCTCTTCAACGACATCAAAACGCGTGCTTTTGTAGCCAGGTAAATCATATCTTTGATAAAATGGCAGGTTCGCAATATTGCACTAAACTAAGGTACTCATACCGATATGATAGTAAGTAGGAATCCATTCGAACAGTTGCCAAGTCTCGCTGTCAATCCGGAAGACTTTGATGTTCTGTATTCAGCAGAATCATTCAGAACCCGTCTTTTAGATGCTATCAGCAAAGCAACGTCGCGAATTTACCTAGTCGCTCTATATCTGGAAGATGATGAAGCTGGACGTGAAATTCTCACTGCGCTTTATGAAGCGAAACAGCGCAATCCTGGGTTGGACATCAATATCTGTGTCGACTGGCATCGAGCGCAGCGTGGCCTGATTGGTGCGGAGACATCTGAGGGTAATTCAGCGCTTTACAAAGCATATGCCAGTAAGTACCAGCACCCAATCCCTGTCTATGGCATACCAGTGCGTGGCAGAGAAGTTTTTGGGGTACTGCATTTAAAAGGCTTCATTGTCGATGATACTGTTATCTACAGTGGGGCGAGCTTAAATAACGTTTATCTCCATTATCATGAACGTTATCGATTTGATCGTTACCATATGATTCGACATGAATCTTTAGCGAATTCAATGGTGCAATTCATTCAGGAAGAAATGATTGCTCACCCTGCCGTTAATGATCTTGCAGGAAAAGATAAACCAGAAACCAAAGAAATAAAGTCGGCGATTCGCCAACTGAGGGCATCTCTTGCTCAAGCCAACTATAAGTTTGAAGACCAAGCTGCAACAGAAGAAAGTGTAAAAGTCACTCCGTTAGTTGGGCTAGGCAAACGCCGTAATCTGCTCAATCAACAGATTGTAAAGTTATTGGCAGCAGCCCAAGACGAAATTTTCATTTGTACGCCTTACTTTAACTTCCCTAAAGCACTTCATCGTGAAGTGAAACGAGCCATGAAGCGTGGTGTGAAAGTAACTATTGTTGTGGGTGATAAAACCGCCAACGACTTTTACATTGCACCTGAGGAAGACTTTAAAACTATTGGCGGACTTCCATATCTTTACGAAGTGAATTTGCGTCGCTTTGCGAAAGCCAATGAAGCGAATATCGCCGCACGTAAATTGTCAATTCACCTATGGAAGCATGACAATAACAGCTTCCACCTTAAGGGTATTTGGGTTGATAAACGCTATATGCTACTTACTGGGAATAACCTAAATCCACGTGCTTGGTCACTCGACCTAGAAAATGGGCTACTCATACAAGACAATTATGCGAAGCTCACTGAGAAGTTTGAAGACGAAGTTTCGCGTATTCTTGAGCATACTCACCTTATCTGTACTTATAAGCAATTAGAGAAAGTAGAAGACTATCCTATAGGGGTACAGCGACTGGTCAGAAAAATTACCCGCCTAAAAGCAGATGGTGTTTTAAAACGTATTCTTTAGACATCATTTCTCGCTCTAAAGTACGTCGAGATTTTTATACTAAGCCAACCGCTTTAGCAGTTGGCTTTTTCATATAATCCATTTGGAATACTTAACTATTTTCTAGTACCGCTAGTGAGCACATAACCACTTAGATCTAGAGCGACTCTCTTAATGGGTTTGAGCTTTGACGTTTGTGAGTATTCCGCATAGCATACAGCCTCGAGCTAAGCTACCCCTCTCTGTTCTGGCGCTTCTTACCCTTTGGCGATATATTTTTCTGAGACTCATCAAATGTTCAGCGTCGAAAATCATCACCTCGCTAATGAAGAGCTCCTTCAATCTTTCACCTTCCAATTCGTTTTTTCTTTCTCATCAAGATTCAAGTCGTTGAACGCCTTTGAATACCATAGATTACTTAGGCTTGTTTGTAGGTCATATTGCCTTTCCACAGCATCAACGGCCTATAGTTAAAGCCTAGTGTGTAATCACGCAGAGTTCGCTTAGTAGGGATTATGGGGAGTAGTCTAGTTAGGTGTAAACACACTTCAGGGAAACGTCGCAGTAGAAACGAAAAAAGCCCCAGTCTTTCGACTGAGGCTTAATATAAGTGGCGGAGTGGACGGGACTCGAACCCGCGACCCCCGGCGTGACAGGCCG
>NZ_JAWOQS010000028.1:0-6179 GCF_033438945.1 Vibrio sp. Y176
TCAAGACGGATTCACAACGCTTGGCATTTTTAGTTTGAATCAGCTTAAGTGTTTACGGCACAATGTTTTAGGTTAGTCGCATGCGTTGCTCACCACTTAACGCGGCGTTATGTGCAGGAGGCACAATGATAGTTAGATATATAGCAATTTTCCTAATTGCTCTAAGTATCGGCGCATATGCAAGTTTTTATGTTATCACCGAGCAAGTAGAAGTATTTAGGAAAGCTGAGTACCAAAAGGGCTTAGAGAAAGGTTTACACGAATCCAGGTTAGTGATGGGCGAAGGCTCTGCACCTCTAGTCGAAAAGTCGAATCTATTAGCTCGCTATACAATGTGTGAACTCGATGGTGTTGAATCAGATGCACTCGCTACAGTTTTAGTATTGGACTCTTTGCAGTTAGGAATATTGACTAAACAAACTCATGAACTTATTGCAGACACCTTACAAACAACACTAAGCCTTTATACCAAACTAGATGGCAAATATTCTGAGCAGGGTGTACTGAACCAAATGTTAGTTCAGTATTGTGAAGCTAATTTGCAGTTCTTTGGTGACTGTTCAAAAATACAGAACTTAGCAGAAAAAGACCTAAGTAAACACAGTCCAAAATGCACATAACAAAGCATTTAAGAGTGACTCACAACGCTTGGCGATCTCAGTTTAAATTTGGTTTTAGTGTATAAGGTGCATGGCTTGGTTTAGGTGTTAAGCGTTGTTCGCACCTTAATGCGGCGTTAGGCTTCTAAGTAAATTCATAGGAATAAAATGGAAAAAACAGACAAAATAGCTCTCGTTGTGTTTATTGGAGTAATTTTAATCTTTTCGGCTTATGCCGGACTTTTGGTCTTTTTTACATGGCCCGTCAATGAGTTCTCGATCGATAAGTCGGGCGTTTTTGGGGATAGCTTTGGTGCACTAACATCAATTTTTTCCGGGTTAGCATTTGCCGGAGTTATTTGGACCATTATCTCTCAAAGAGAAGAGTTAAAAATAACGAGAAATGAACTAAAAAATCAAGGTTTTGAAAATGCATTTTTTCATATGCTTAAGCTTCAAAATCAACTTATTGGTGAAATCGACCTCATCAACTCCAAAGGGGTTAGGACTACGGGGCGTGACTGCTTTGTTACCTTTTGGCGACGTTTTTGCTCTTCGTATGACTATGTAGTGACAACTAGCGATTGTGACCAAGAAAAAGAAAGGCTCAACAAGTCTTTTGCGAATTTTTGGGAAAATGATGGGCATGAGTTAGCTCACTATTTCCGGTTTCTATATAACATATTTAAGTTTATTGATGAGAGCGGTATCGAAGATAAGCCATTTTACTCACGCTTAGTGAGAGCGCAGTTGTCGGATCAGGAACTATTGCTCATTTATTATAATAGTTTTGGCCCATATGGGACAAAGTTTAGGTTCTATATTGAAAAGTTTCAGCTTATGGACAATTTGCAAAAGGCATTTCTTCTGAATGAGTCTCATGTTTCCTTAATTAGTGATAGTGTAAAATTTTGTGAGCCAGAAGCCTAACAAAGCATTTAAGAGTGATTCGCAACGCTTGGCAGTTTCGCTTCGCTCAAGTATAGCCAAGCGTCGCTCACACCTTAATGCGGCGTTATGTTTACCCTGATATGCAGTAGTTTTTGGAAAATATGATTAATAATAAAGATATTCTTAACAAAATGGGCTTTCTCATAGCTTTACTTGCGCTTTTAGTTACAAGTTACGGGGTGTGGGAGCAAGTTCGAGATAAATACCCTGAAGTGACAGTGTCGCTCTTGAGTGAAGATAAGGTCACTGATCTTGCAAATATCAAAGGATTGGTTGCTACGTATTCATTTAACGGAGAAGCGATACAAGACCTTTGGAAAATTCAAGTCAGATTTCAAAATACCGGAGATAAAACCATAATCGGTAGCGGATCAAAAAGTGACCTAATCAAAGATTCTCTTGATTTTTCATTTCCGAAAGGATTTCGTGTTATCGATCTAAATGAACTTGATGACTCAGTTAGGGCACAAGTTAAGCCTAGTGATGACCACTCATTTAATATACGGTTTGAGCAATGGCGCAGCGAAGAGCATATTGATATAGAGTTATTTTTAGAGCAAATGGATCATTCGTTGAAATCTCCAAAGATCTCACTTGCCTCAAGGAGTTTGATAGACGGTAACTTCATTTTATCTATGGATAATCCTTTAGCTGTGGTAAAGCGAAAGTCACTACTTAATTTGCCCACACCGATTGTCGAATGGTCTTCGACATTTGTTTTTATTTTAAAATTGGCTATGTTTGGTCTTCTTTTATATGTCGTAACGCTTGGCCTCAAAGAGAGCCTTTCTTACTACAATTGGAAAAAGCGATACAAACAAGATTTTGATAAGCATATTGACTACCTCTTTTCGAATTATGATGAAGAAAAGTTTAGTGATATTAGTCAAAACTATAAAGATGATCCCTGTAAAGCTCCTAAATGGGTTTGGGATGATTTTTCTGGTGAAAAGGTCGCAGGCATTGTTTTATTTCCCACAACTAAGTCAACGATAGTATTTTTCATTGTTTCATGGCTTTTCGTGATTGCATCCTTAGTTTCCACTTTAGGGTAAACATAACAAACTGTTTAAGAGGGATTCGCAACGCGTGGCATTTTTACTATGCGTTGGTTTAAGTGATTAAGGTGGTATGCGGCGGCTATAGTATTGCGTTGCTCACACCTTAACAGGGCGTTAGCACTGGGTTGGCATCAAAGGCTAAAAGTTTTTGTTTTTATTGGTTTCTTTTCCTCGCTTTACACCTGATTAAATGTGCCTTTCAGGTTCGCTCCGGTGGCACTAGATGTGAAGTTTTCGCTTTAATTTCACCGTTTACTGTTTCTAACTTTCAGGCTATTTCTCTGGTGTGGTTTCTTTGGCGCTGAGAAAATTTCGGCAAAAGTTAGTTTCTCTGAAACTGCTGTTAAAGTCCGAAGCTCGAATCCTTTGTTAATTTGAAAATGGTGAAAAAGGGCAGTTTTGCATATTTTTTCTATCCAACTCGTATCTTGAAGTTAGCTTTTGGTTTTATAGTTGTCCGTTTTGCTTCAGTGTCTCAAATCATATGTTTCGTGCTATATTTCAATGTCTTGGCGTGTGCCAATGGGTTAAAGGGCAGCGTGCTAACAAACAGTTCAAGTGGGATTCAGCACGTGTGGCATTTTTGGTATGCGGTGGTTTTCGGTGTTGAAGTGCTATGCGGTGACTTGGTTATTGCGTGCTTCACCCCTTAACTGGGCGTTATAAGCACTTAGCAAGTCATACATAAGGATATCAATGGAAGAACTTCAAGGTGGGCGAGAAGGTCAAATTTTTCGCTCTGAAAATAGAGTTTACCGACCTCGTGGCAAGTGGTCTGAAACAGTACATCATTTACTCTCATATATTGCCAAAAATGGATTTCGTGCGTCTCCTAAGCCTTTCGGCTTTGATGACAAAGGTAACGAGATCCTATCTTTTGTCGATGGAGAAGTCTTTAATTACCCGCTTAAAGACAATATAGCTACGAAAGATGCCCTGATTTCAGCAGCTAGCTTGCTCCGTTCATATCATGATGCGTCCAGTTCGTTCTTGTCACACCACTCAAGCGAAACATTAGAATGGATGCTCCCCGCTCGCTCGCCAATCGAAGTTATCTGTCATGGTGACTATGCACCATATAACGTGTCTCTACACGGTTCAAAGGTGGTTGGTATCATTGACTTTGATACCGCTCACCCTGCACCTAGAGTTTGGGATGTTGCTTACGCGCTATATTGTTGGGCTCCATTTAAGACTCACAAGTGCGATGCTATGGGTGATTTAGTATCACAGTCATTGCGAGCCAAACAGTTCTGTGATGCCTACGGTTTACCCGAAATAGAGCGCCAGAGTGTAGTGCAAACAATGATAGATAGGGTTCAGGCTTTAGTTGACCATATGCACAGTGAAGCTCGTAATGGAAATCAAGCATTTATCGCCAATATTAATGATGGCCATCATCTCGCATATTTGGCAGATATAGAGTATCTGCAAAGTAACGGGCAGTACATTACAGAGGTTTTAGTGGGCAAAAAGTGCTTATAACAAAGCATTTAAGAGTGATTCGTAACGCTTGGCGTTTTTCATTCCCGCGTTGAGTTCAGTGTTTACGGTGGCATGGTCTGGTTTCGTGATTGCGTTACTCACACCTTAATGCGGCGTTAGTTGCCAACGAGCAAGACGTAGCTAAAGCCAGAATGTTTAAGGCTACGGTCAACGTGTTATTCCTCGGCTTTGTATTTCAGTTTTAAGCTTTTGGGGTTGTTAAAATCTCGCTTCGGTTATTTTTGTGGCTTGGGTTTGCTGTTGCAAAAACCGATTCATGTGTTGAAAGTGAGCTCTGTAACATTGTCTATTTAAAGGCGCTTGTTGGTGTTGTTAGTTCGTTTTCTACGGCGCTGTACATTCCAAGTGGTTTCAGTGACAGGCGCTTTGAAACTGCGCCTGATTTGAGTTTTTCAAAACACATAAAAATAGTGTTGGCAAAGCGGTAATTGACTTCAAACGAAAGCTTTAGGCTTGGCAACTAACAAAGCATTCAAGAGGGACAGTCAACGCGTGGCGAGTTTATTTTAAATCTTGGCATCTGTGTTTACGGTGGTAAATTGAAGTTTGATGGTAGCGCGTTGCTGCCCCTTAATGCGGCGTTACATGCTTTGGAGAAGTTGTTAAATATGAGAGAAAAATTTAAAGGGTATTATAGACTAGAAGGCGCAGAGTTTTCCGAATTATGGAAGAACTCAGTTTTTGTTTTTGACACGAATGTGCTACTAAATCTATATCGTTATCAATCATCAACAAGGGATGAGTTACTCAAAGTTCTCGAACGTTTAAAAGGTCGAGCTTGGATTCCGAACCATGTTGGCCTTGAATATCAAAGAAATAGATTGTCTGTTATAGCAGAGCAGCATAAACGCTATTCAGAGGTGAGGAGTATTGTCTCAAAATCTATTTCATCGATGCAAGGTGAGTTGGAAGGTTTGCAGTTAAAGAAGCGACATAGCCACATAGATCCTGATTTATTGGTCAATTCCATTTCACAGATAAAAGATAATTTTATCGAACAACTGGATGAGCTCGAGCAAAAAAGTATCAATGTTAACTCTACTGATAATATTCGAGAGAGATTAGAGCACCTTTTTGAAGGAAATGTTGGTGATGCATTTGAATCACAAGAGCAACTAGATGCTCTCTTTAAAGATGGAGATAAAAGGTATAGCAATGGTGTCCCACCAGGCTATAAAGACTCCAAGAAAGATAAAAATGAACTAGACTCCTTTTCGTATGGTGGTCTGATATATAAAAGAAAATATGGCGATTTGATCGTCTGGAAGCAAATAATTGAACATGCAAAGTCTTCGAACTTAAAAGACATCATCTTTGTTACGGATGATGCGAAATCGGACTGGTGGTGGAAAGTTGATAGCGGCGGCACCAAAACAATTGGAGCAAGACCAGAGTTAGTCGAAGAAATTTCGAGAGAAGCAAGTGTTGAAAGGTTCTATCTATACAGTACGGAAGGGTTCCTCAATTATGCCAATGAACAATTAAACGCACAAATTGCCGAACAAGCAATTGAAGAAGTAAGGGCTGTTACCTTTGAGCGTAAGACTAGAGTCATGGATCCTAGAAGCATTCGAAATTTTGGTGAGTCAACAGAAAGGTCAGTATATAAATGGCTAGATAGTCATTTTGAAAATATTGAGCATCAAATGAGAGGTTTTCCTGACTTTATCGCATATCAAGGTGATAAAAAATTCGGCTTCGAAGTTAGAGCTATTAAAGACTATAGAATGATGATGCATCGTTTGGATGAAGTAATTTACCGAGCTTACTATTCTTTAAACGAAGAAAATTACTACGAATTTGCAGTTATTGTTGTAGTTCTGGATGAAGCGTTAGTAGAAAAAGTAATTCATATGATTTCGCGCAGGTTCCCAGAGTTTGAAGGCAACTTAAAAGTAATAGTTGGCGTTGCTGAATTTGATGAAGATTCAGGAGAAGTATACGGCTTTAGGCCCTATGATGAAGTATCCTCATTTAGACGCATGTAACAAAGCATTTAAGAGTGATTCCCAACGCTTGGCATTTTTCATTCCATCGTTGGGTTTTGTGTTTACGGTGGTAT
>NZ_JAWOQS010000029.1:0-4207 GCF_033438945.1 Vibrio sp. Y176
AATTATAATTTTAAGATTCTTACTTTCATTAATGTTGTTGTAAGCTACTGTCATGATCATCTCTCCTGCATCTCTCTCTGTCTCCCCTTCTGCTCACACCACCTTCATAAGAACCCTTTACAGTTTTTAAAACTGAGTTTGACTTATGATTCTGGCTATTGTGGTACAACATGTGGGAAGTATATATTAATATCTAATAGTATACAAATGTGACAATAATCATATCTGTATAATAACAGTAGAAGTACGGCACACACAGCAGGGCTCAACAATAAGGATTGCCCGATTGCCCGGGGCAAGTAAAACTCGCGGTCGGGCTGTAACACTTTACCTTTCCTCAAAGTAAGCGTTAACTATACAAGGGGGGCTCTTTTCAGGAAAATAGAAAACCTTTGGGAAAAATAAAAATATATTTATCCCCCCAGAAAAAACAACAACAAATATTAAGGAATAAAGATATATGAAACTCTCGACAGAGTGTATAAATTCAAATAACACACGTTTAATTAATTCCTCCCCCCAGCACCTATGCGCACGTCATGCGTAGGTTTAAATGAAAAAAAAGGTCACATCACAAAACCAATCTCAGTCTTTACAATCCCCAAAATAAACTCACAGTCTCAACTAACGAAAAATACAATACTGTCCATTTTCAATAACTTGTAAGTGACTTTTGATTATTTTTTAGTCCGTGCGCACGTAAACGAAACAGTCACTCCTGCAGGCGTGTCAAACAAAAATAGCGCAGATCCACACAGCAAAAACCGGTGAAAAAACTATGCGATCGATCGCTGTACCTCTGGTATACCAGGAAAAATATATAAAAGAAACGATCTCACCCAGGAGCCGCGCAGTCAATCAGGGAAAGTAATCCATCGGCTGATCCTGGGCACACGCTCCGTCATCTGAGGCCGAGATGTCCAGCTGGGATACCGTGAAAGGACGGGTTTATAAGGTAACCACTGATGGGTTTCTTTCTAATAGTCTTTATCATTTACTTAATGTCCACAGCTCGTTACTTTTACTTTATATTCAGGTCCTAATGTTTAGGTCCGCCAGCTCTATTGTTCCTTTTCCCGGTCCCTTCTTCTCCGCCTCTTCCCCCCTAAATAATCTCATCCATTTTTGTAAATTATCATTGTACACATACAGAAATTTACAACCACGACAGCGGATACCCCATCTTACCCTTATACATGTACAGGGAATTATTTATTTATTTTTTACATAATCAAAGAAACCTGTTGTTTCCCAGATATCTCCATACCTTAAATTGCATTTAATTAATGATTAGGTGACTCTGTCACAGGGCATGTAAACTAGTAACCTCACTTGCCCGATCGGGCAAGTTGCTAAAAATAGTAAATGTTAATAACTAATCGATAAAATAAATGTATTTTAAAACGTGCTCTTCTGCTCTGATGCAGGCGCACGGCGGAGTTCCGCCACACACACAGGTGAGCACGCTAGAGCGGCTCGGGCCGCATTTTCCTGACCAAACCTGACCCCGAGCCCGGTGCAGTTTGTCAGCTGACAAAGTTATTGAAATGGAAAGTGTGTAAATAACAACCAACAGACTGCTGTTACGCACAGACAGACACGCTGCTGGCACAGCAGCTCAGTGCGGCACTCATACAGCGCTTGTGTTGCGTTCAGGCGTTGTCACGTAAATAACAACTTCCAACACTTAAATAGGTCATAGCACAAAACAGCAGCATGTCAAGTGACTTTTTACTTTATTATTGGTGCTGCACAATTAATCTAATCGCAATCGCAATCGCGATATCAGGCTGTGCCATTACATAACCGCATAAAAGGCTGCGATTTGCGATTTAATGTAGGCTAAATAAATGTTAACGTGTGTGCCTTGAACGTGACTGCCTCTCCTGTAGTGTGTGGAGTTTGTTGACATCACGCCCACAAGCTATCCTGGTGCGTGCAGCCGGCGTGCAGCAGTGACCAACACAGAAGTTGAAGAAGCGCATGAGCTCGACCATGAACAGGCTGAATTAGTGGCGAAAAAAACGTCTGTACATGGCGATACTTTGGATTCAGGTACGGCGACGCTGAACAGAAAGACGTACTGGGTAAGTGAAAAGTTAAAGTCATCACGTCCCGCGGCAACACGACCAATCTATATCAGCACTTGAGACAGCACAGCACAGAGAAAAGTAGGAAGAGTGCATGCGAGAGAAAGCCGAGCCGTGTAACATTAAAGACAATGAGACAACTGAAAGCCGCCAGAGCCTCATAAAACAACATCCAAGCACGGTTAAGCAAACATTTGTAAGTGTCACAGGGAAATCATGGACTCCATAACAAATGAAAAATTGAGCAATTTTGCTCTGTTTCGGCCCACATGACATTCTGCTGTGTTGTGCTATGGCGTGCTGGAATTTGTCATTTACGTGACAACGGCTGAACACAACACAGGCTCGCTCCGCTGTGTGTACAGTTTGTGTTCATTTTATTTAAGAAGGGACAGTGCACATTAATTAACATGATCACTTAAGTCACGTAAATGTGCCAAATTTAGCCATACAGGCCAATTTTCATCTGCAGATGTGCTGCGCTGCTGTGTGAGCAGCGAGTTTGACTGTGCTCAGTCTGTTGATGGGCATTGACACAATGTCTGTCCATAACAATACCTATGTCAGGTCAGTGCCCCCTAATATAATGTAGGGGAAACACTGAATCAAGCAAAAAGACTCATGATACCATTTATTTATTACATTTTATTGTAATTATATTGTAATCGCAATCGCACATTTTTTTTTCAAATCGTGCAGCACTATTTATTATATTCAATAAAAGTGTATGTTCCTAAATCTTGAGACACCTCATATGTAAGCTAGACAGACATTTCACCTGCTCATTACTGTGCACACATGTACTGTATGTACGTAGTCCTAAAGAGCCCTTCTGGTGCCAGTAGATACACAGAAACATTCCAGCCGGCTGTGCTTTCCAAGCATAGAAAAAAAGTTTCACGCATGTGAAAATTATTTTTCATGCGTGTGCTTCACCTCCGCTGCTACAACTCCATCCTAGGGGAAACACTGCTGTGTGCGTTTTGTGCAACAGGTGGATGTGGTAGTCTACTGGTAGAGTAGAGAGAGAGCTAAGTAGCGTTGAAGTAGAGTAGAGCAGGGCAGAGAGATGGAAGCAAAATATATTAAAACCGGTGTTAATACAGCAGAACTGGAGAGAGGGGTGAAAAATAAATAGAGGTGGGCATGGCTCAAGTAGGGCGCAAAATTATAGACGGAGAACGATTGACAAATTTTTCACTTTAAGCCCTGACACTGTCATTTTTATGTAGAAATTAAGCTACAATACATGGCGTATGTTGTTTTAATTAATAAATACAGTGTGAATAAAGATTACATAACATAAAAATAACTGCAGTCTTTGTTTTTTGATAGCCGCTTAAATTAAACAACTTTTATAGGGCAAGTAAAAACTGACTTCGGGCAAGTAGATCTCTGACCAACTTGCCCGACCGGGCAAGTGAAAAAAAACCTTAGCGTTGAACCCTGCACAGACAGACACGAACACACAGAGACACACAGACAGACAGACACCCACACACACACTCCACTCCCTTTTATTATACACATATGATTCGTGTCACATATGTATACAATCAGATATTAATTCAACATTTGTAGGTCTTATTATATATTTCTGTCTGTTTGCTGCACTTAGATCCTCACAACAGCCAATACACCTCACTCATGCTCATGATCCTTGTGCACAGTGTTATTAAAACAAATAAATATAAAAACCACAGAGGTTTGATTTGAGCTGAGGATGAATTCATGCAGTGTCATATTTGAACGTTAAGACAAAAAGTGATGTTCAAAGAAATGACTGATCTGCATAAATTCAGTAACTTAAGACAGTCCTGAGTAACAAACAAATATGCAGCAGGTTAACTTCTATCACAGCGGTGCCTGGATGGTGTGACGTGTGAGGTTGTGTTGCTGCTGTGGTGTGAAATGACTCCTGCTGATTTTGTTATCATTAGTCATTAGTCAAACTGAGCTTGAAGTGCCTGTGCTGTCACCTAAGTACGTGGTCATTAATTAGCATAACAATGGCTTCACTCTGACAGACACAGGCCTGTGTGTGTTGTTTGATCATCGCACATGTCAAAGTTTCATTAGGTCACATGGCTTACGTCTGCAACTTGAGCTGGGGGACG
>NZ_JAWOQS010000030.1:0-4165 GCF_033438945.1 Vibrio sp. Y176
CTATGCATTGCGTTTAGTGTTTAAGGTGGTGTGCGGGAGCTCGGTATTGCGTTGCTCACACCTTAACAGGGCGTTATGGCGCAGGGCGAAAATGGACGAAATCGTAGAATTAATAAAACGTGACCCAATACGGACTGAGGCACTAAATCATGTGTCTCTGCTGAACCTACCTCAGTGTTATATAGCAGCGGGTTTCGTGCGAAATTTAGTTTGGGACTCGTTACATGGGTTTGAATCTACGACTGCTTTGAATGACGTTGATGTGATTTACTTTGATCTTAATGAATCGAATCCTAATGCCTATCTGGGTTATGAAGAGTACTTGAAAGGTTGTATGCCTGAGCTTAATTGGCAAGTTCGAAATCAAGCTCAAATGCATGAACGTAATGGTGATGAACCTTATCAAAGTTCAGTGGATGCCATGAGCTACTGGCCTGAAAAAGAAACTGCCGTTGGCGTTCGTCAAACAGGTGTGAATCAATATGAAGTTGTATCAGCATTTGGGTTCGAATCTTTATTTGGCTACTGCATCACGCATAATCCGAAAAGGTCACGAGCAATATTTGAAAATCGTGTAAATTCGAAAGGGTGGTTAGTTAGGTGGCCATCTTTGAGAGTTGCGCCATAACAAAGCATTTAAGAGTGATTCGCAACGCTTGGCAGTTTCGCTTCGCTCAAGTATAGCCAAGCGCCGCTCACACCTTAATGCGGCGTTATGCATCAGGAGTGTTATGAAGTCAGAACCTGAAACTATGGAACTTGCGGAGTTTCTTAGGGAATTTAACAAAGAGAGTGATCGTGGTGCTGCTTTAAATGCTGCTGCGGTATTAGATGACTGGTTAGGTAATATCCTTGGAGAGTTTTTTGCTGATAATAAATCAGGAAAAGACCTTATATCTGGGTTTAACGCACCACTAGGTACTTTTTCCGCAAAAGCAACAGCAGCGCATGCCCTTGGCTTAATTCAAGATAATGAGTTTCGAGAAATAACTCTTATCCGTAAAATCCGAAATGAGTTTGGTCATAGTTGGCGTGGTGTTAGCTTTGACTCTGAAAAAGTAGCACATTTGGTTAGTCAATTACCTTGGTGTGGTCCTTCAGAGTTCGAGGAAAATTCGACACCTAGAGAACGTTTTAACTCAGTCATTGCTATATTGCTTGCCGATCTCATGTGGCGATCTAGGTTAGTCAAAAAAGAGCAAAGGGTAGTCAAGTCATGGTCTAATAAAGTCCGTGAAAATGATGCATAACAATCTGTTTAAGAGTGATTCGCAACGCGTGGCATTTTCAATATGCGCTGGTTTTAGTGATTAAGGTGGTATGCGGGAGCTTCGGTATTGCGTTGCTCACACCTTAACAGGGCGTTAAATGCAATCGAAAAATTGGAGAGTATATGGATATTTTGACAGCGTTAAAAAATGTTGAAGCACTTGCAAATGGAATCGATCCGATTTCAGGTGAAGTTTTATCTGAATGTTCACCTTATAATAATCCGGAAGTTATACGGTCTTTGTTTACAGTTATTGGGGCAGTGAAGCAGCCAAAGAAAGGTAAAAAATCAGTTGAGCAGAAACAGGAAGAAAATATTTCAAAAGGTCTTCCTAAGAATGCTGGGCTCCCTTGGTCTGAAGAAGAGCGCGAAAAGTTAGTCCACGCATTTAGTTCAAATACATCAATTGACGAACTATCAAAAATTCATGATCGTACAAGTGGTGCAATTACCTCCGAACTAAAAAAACAAGGGTTAATTGAAGAGTTTGAAACTAGCATTTAACAAACTGTTTAAGAGTGATTCGCAACGCGTGGCATTTTTACTATGCGTTGTGTTTAGTGCTTAAGGTGGTATGCGGCGACTTCTGCATTGCGTTGCTCACACCTTAACAGGGCGTTAGTCGCCAGAAAAAGCTAGCAATCAAAATCATGTTTCTAAGCTTAGAATTTGTCGAATGATCGTTTGATACGCAGATGCGTCGTCGATGGTCATAACTCAGTTTCAACTGTTTCAAGTCCAAAGTTTTGTAACTGTCCTAGCGGTTGTTTTGTTCTTTGGTGCTGACAGTGCAGGGCAATCGAGAGTCGGTTTTTGGTTGCAACTCCACTCGGTGAGTTTGTTGGTACAAAAGCCGATTTACTCGCTGAAATGACGTTTTCTCTGGTGTTGTAAGTTCCACGTGGTTTCAGTGACTTCGTTGAAAGTCCGCACTGTGAGATTAGCTTTCCAAAAGCGCCTTTTGGTGTTGTCAGTTCGTTTTCTGCGGTGTTGTTTGTTCCAAGTGGTTTCATTGAGTAGCCGCTTTGAGACTACGCCTGACTTAAGTGCATCAAAGTACATAAAGTTTGTTGTTCGCAAAGTTTAGTTTGGCTTAAAATTGTCGCTCGGTGCCTCGCGACTAACAAACTGTTTAAGAGTGATTCGCAACGCGTGGCATTTTTACTATGCGTTGGTTTTAGTGTTTAAGGTGGTATGCGGCAGCTTCGGTATTGCGTCGCTCACACCTTAACAGGGCGTTAGCTGCTTTACGTACTAGGTAAGAAAAAGTGATTGAATCAAGATATTGGAAAGAAGATTTACTTGAGTATGTTAAAAAATTTAAGCCTGTTCTGAATCCGCCTAGATATTCAGAAAAAAGGCAGGTTAATTTCGAAAAACAGGTCATTATTTCATTATTCATGGTCAGAAAACTCTCTGAAAACCATAAGTTATCTTCAAAAACACTTAAAAAGCAATTTGAGGTATATTCATATCGTTGTATCAAATCTGTGAACAATCGTAATTTTGCGAATATCGCAGAACTCTATGATTACAGCTCAGAAACTAAGCAAACTAAAAACGTTCAGTTTATTTCTAACCAATTAATTCACGGTCAAGCTATGTACGCATATCGTGACGAAACTAGAAATTGGCATGGTGTTTTTACGTGCTCTGATTTTGAACGGAATAAGTATATCTATAGAATTCCAACGTCAACGATCATCGATATTTTAGATACAGCAGCAAACGACTACCCTGAAATGATGAGTTATCGTTTTTGTAATAAGAAAAATGACTATATCGTAGAAACTAATTGAACACGCAGCTAACAAAGCGTTTAAGACGGATTCCCAACGCTCGGCATTTTAGGTTTGATTCGGCTTTAGTGTCTACGGCACAATGGTTTAGGCAGGTGGTAGCGTTGCTCACCACTTAACGCGGCGTTATAACTCATAGGAGTACACTTGAGTAAGAATTTGAAACAGTGGAAAAATACACTCAGCACAAGTGAGATTGCTGATGGGATGAATTTTGCTCAACAAAACGCTAATCGGCTATTGAGCGATGCTGAAAAACTGTTTGAACTTGAAAGCTATCCGACGGCTTACTCCATAGCTGTTTTAGCAATTGAAGAGGCTGGAAAAATTTCAATCCTACGTGAGTTAGCAGTCGCAAGAGATGGAAAAGAAGTCAAAGACGCTTGGAAAGCTTATCGGACTCATACCAAAAAGAATGTGATGTACGTATTTCCTTTGTTGGTCGCAAATGGTTGTAAAAAACTCCGTGATTTCGGAGGTATTTATTCCGAAGAAAACGATTTTCCAGCGCTATTGGACGATTTAAAGCAAGTTGGCTTTTATACAGACTGCTTGGGCCAAAAACGTTGGTCTGTTCCTAGTCAGGTCATCGACAAAGAAGCAGCTAAAAATATTCTGAGAATTGCTCGTACTTTGTGTGAGCATAGAACATATACGCAAAAAGAAGTAGAGCTTTGGGTTAAACACATCAAACCTGTGTGGAATTCTTCAATGCCAGAAATGCAACTAGCTTTAAAAGCATGGTTCAATGAAATGCTCAATGAAGGTTTAGCGAAAGAGTCTAATATTTCCTTCGAAGATTTTGTGGGCTAAATGAGTTATAACAAAGCGTTTAAGGCAGATTCGCAACGCGTGGCATTTTTGGTTTAAATCGGCTTTAGTGTTTACGGTGTAATGATTTAAGCTGGGTTGTAGCGTTGCTCACTACTTAACGCGGCGTTATGTACCTAAGGGGTAACTGGAATTATGAGTGATTTTGTTCGTAAGGTTGGTGAAAACTGGAGTCAGATTGGTGCTGGCGCTAGTATAAAACGTCAATCAGCTGGTGCGACGAATCATGTTTTTCGTATCCAATCCTCAGAGACTTATTATCTTA
>NZ_JAWOQS010000031.1:0-4096 GCF_033438945.1 Vibrio sp. Y176
TTTGCTTGACGGTCGCTCTTGGAGTTGCCATTCCTATGGTGGTTGGTGCGATGGTTTGGGTTGGTGTTGATGTAATTATTTCTAATATTTGGGATGAAAACAAGATAGAAGAAAACATAATAAATGGCTTAAAAGAGGCCACAAATGCTAAATAGAATTCTGATTTTTTTAGGAGTCCCTCTTGTATTAATCGGGATGCCTTTCTTATTATTTGATGCGATAAGCCCAATACTGGATGTTTATATATATCATCCAGAATCTATAGCGTTAACCTCCGTTTTTTCTATAGTTCCTTTTTTATCATGGTTTTGGTTTTTAAGTATAATAGGGTTTGTTTGTATTTGTTTTAATAAGCGTCCTGAATTACCTAAAGAGTGGAGTAAATATTTAGGAACTTACATTCCTTGTTTTCTATTTGTCATTGGGGTTGTTTTTGGAACGATTGGAAAAGATGCAATAAAGAAACACCTTGTTGATAGTGGTTACTTTTTAATTACTACAGAAAAGATAAGAACATCATTTTATATATCTCTTGATAAAGATATATACCATAGGGCTGATTAAACAAAAATTTGAGAAGAGTATGCAACAAAGATCTTTGCATTGATCATTGAGATCTAACGATTTTAGGATTAATCTCTATCCCCAGATGTGAAAAAACCACTCTTGCCGGAGTGGTTTTTTCGGAATACTCACAAATGATGACCAAATCGTTGTGTAAGTCCTTCCATGATAGACCATATCAAGTAAGCACTTCAAGAGTATTTCTGCACTCTGTTTGGAATCAAGATGTTTTGGACAGAACGACGCGCATCACTCACCGACCAAGGGATGTTCCAAAGGTGAGAGGTAAAGGCACTAATCAGAACTAAGCGTAAAGCTCGATAACACCGCCCCTTGTAGCTGCTAGAGGGGACAAGCGGAAAAGGAATAACTGATTAGTGTTGTGTGACTGGAACGGGGGCGAAAGCTTTACACACAGCGCAGGGCAGCCCGAAAGGGTAAGAGACAAAACTCCACGGAAAGCGACCATAGATGATACCCAAATCACTCAAGTTTAGAGTTGAAATGGGTAGGGGTCGGCGCAGCCGAAAGGGCTGATTTGGGGAGTCTTGCGACAACCTTATTCACCGCTTTTGGTCTCTTGTTTCTTGTAAGGTCTTTACCTCTTCTAATGTGAAGATTCGGTAAAGGTTTGAACGATAATACTCGAATGGGTGCTTCGATTCTTTGAACCTTATGTATTCAATTTTGTTGAAGTGGTTCTCTAACAGCTTTTTCATTTCGTTACTCTCAACGATGAAAAAGACTGCATGCCAGTACCCCTCTTTTTTTGCCTGTATGTGCTCTTTAAAAATGGTCCTGTAGCGTGATGGCGTTTGAATTGTTTGCATCAGTTCGAGTGCAATCTTTGCTCCCGAAGGACTTTTCACCAAGCCATCCGGTTTGTGTGCTACCTGATATTTTTTGCGTACATCTTCATGCTTACCATTTTCCCAATCACGCCATCCATTTTTTTGTAGCTGGAGCTGCACAAACTGTACTTTCATTTTATGTTCTGCATTCTTGGCCGTGACTCGGTACGGTACAAAACTCTTCTCTCTGCCATTACTTTTCTGTTGGTTTTGCGCAAGGCCTAAGTCGGTCACTCCCCACAATGCAAGCTTCCCTCTTGGCGTTTTTAGTTCGTACTTTTTGATGAGGTCTAAGCCTTTTAGTTTTGCCAGTAAACGATCGAGAGGCTGCCTTTTTTGATAATTCAAAAGCACCATTAAGTTGGTGATTGTGGAGTACGTTTCTTGTATTAAAAATTGTATGACGCATTGCATGTTGTCTGCATTTCGTTGGTAACGTTCGGTTTTATCTTGGATCAGATATTGTGTGTTCATCGGCCTCTGCCATCGGTGTCTATCATCGGGGGAGTATAGCACCCGACCGCAGACACCGATGAAATCCAAACAATAACAAGAAGTTTCGCCAAAGGGCGAATATTGAAAAAGCGTGCTTTTTCAATGAATTAGAATGTAAATCTTCGGGGCTGGACGCCCCTACAATTCAAATTCTAATTTAAAGCAAAATCCGCCTCGCTCCGCGAGACCAAGCCCCTATAGAGCGTGAAAAATGTCGCCCTTTTTGGACAAGTCCAAAGAGTCTCGTTTTTACATCGTTATACGGACTTGGTCTCGCCTGCTCAACGGATTTTGGGGCAAGCCCCCAAACCAAAACGCAGTTTGGGAACTGCTCGCCTTTTCGTTCGGGAACGGGCGTTTGGTTCGGCTCCCCCTGTCGAGAAAAAGGTTCGGGGGCTCACCTGTTTTCTCGATGCTACGTTGGACACTTCGCATTTTTTTCTGACTAGCAATTGAACCCCGCAAGGGGGCGCTTGGGCGATTGAGCCAGAAAAAAACATGGCTCACTAACTCACTTTGTTTCGCTGTTCGAACTGTCGCCTCGCGCTGCTCGTTGCCGGTTCGTTTGTCTTGGTAAAAACGCTTCGCTTAGTTTCACCAGGACAAACAAACTAAGCAGTTATGTTGTAACTCAAGGTTCAGTGTTAATTCGTTGATAGGCGCTTTTTGAGTACTTCCTAATCCTAATGCGAGCAATATTATGGTCATGTAACGTTTTTTGAAGTTCATGCTTTTCGTCCTTTCTTTTCGTAAATCTCGACACAAGTTAGCGTGTTTCATTTTTCTCTATGATCTTAAGATCTCACGCTGTTAGTTTGCTGTCATTTGAGCCAAGTTTTGAAGTAACAAGAGTTACTCTTTGGTTCAGTGAATGTGAGTTTAATTCGAATGATTGTTGTGACGCGGCAAATGACCGTTTGTGCGGTTTGAGCCAACTAGGCATTTTTATTTTTGGATAATGATAGATGCCTAGTTGCAGGTTGAACATGTGAAAAACGAGCATTTCAGAGGTGTTTCTGAGTGAGTTTAGAAGTTAGTTAGATTGCTATGTAAATCGCTCTCAAAGTGTCACAAACTTTCAAATGTTTTTTGGTGGGTAATGTGCCGGATTTCAGTCTGAAATCGTGCCTAGAGCGTTTGAGGGGCTTCTAAGTGGTGTTTTTGATAGTGAAGTTGCCTATTTAACATATGACCAATATTACGCACCTTTAAGTGTCGTTATGATGTCATCACGTTAATTGAGGTTAGGTGAACTGATGCCACACAATTTTTTGGATAGAAAGAAAAAACCGTTGAGTTCTTCTGGTGGAGGTTATAAGCCACTCCATGAAGAAGAGTCATTAAGAAAACCGCAAGCTCGAGAAGAAACAGTAAGGGAGCGAGCTGCCCGCCAACGTCGAGAGCGTCAAGCTGAATTGACGTATACCCAAGAAGATTACGCTCGTTGGGAAAAAAATCGTGTGCGTGCTACTGCAGAACGTAACGCGGCAGCGTTACAGGCCTACGATCTAACAGAGCCAGAATGGAACAAAGATCTACAAGACGATTTGAAAGAATACTTAGAAGGTAGACATACACAAGTTTGTATTTTCTCTGTTGATGATGCCGCAAAGTGTGCGATGAATATCTGGCATCAAAAAAATGAAGAAGGGGAAACGATTGGAAGTGAAACTCTGAAACTATTAGATGACATTCATTCAAAAATAGATATGGGCATAGGTATTATTACTGCGGCAAAAATATCAAAAGCTTTAGGTGGCTTTGGTATTACAGTTAAACAATATATTGATGCTCAGGGAATAGAACGAGTAATAATATCCAGTCTCTGGAATGACCCTAAGAAGTATTATGCTGTTGTTAATGGATTAAATATCAAAAAAAATTATCCATATAGAATTACAAACCCTACAATTAAGCAGTTGGGTGTTTTAGCTGAAGATACATTAAATGGATTTAAGAAAGGGGCTGTTTTAAGTTTAATTATATCGGCAACAATCAATACTAATGAATTGATGTTTAATGATGATTATCATTTAGTTGATTGGTGCGGTAGTATGGGAAGTGATTTGTTTAAGCTTTTAGCCACTGGTGCAGTTGTCGGTGGGATTATTTGCTTGACGGTCGCTCTTGGAGTTGCCATTCCTATGGTGGTTGGTGCGATGGTTTGGGTTGGTGTTGATGTAATT
>NZ_JAWOQS010000032.1:0-3886 GCF_033438945.1 Vibrio sp. Y176
GCGTTGAAAAAGTATGCTAACAAATTGTTCAAGAGTGATTCGGCACGCGTGGCATTTTGACTATGCGTTGGTTTTAGTGGTTAGGTGGCATGCGGGGGCTTTGGTATTGCGTGCCTCACACCTTAACAAGGCGTTATAACACAGAATCAACTTCTTGCTCAAAAGGGTCAGTTGAACTATTATTTGTACGTTATTTTGTACTAACTGGAGTTCAATATGAGTCGTATTCATTTCGATCAAGATATTCAGCCTTTGTCTGAGTTTCGCGCTGGTGTAGCTTCATACATCAAACAAATCAATGAGACTCGTCGTCCATTGGTGATTACGCAACGTGGCAAAGGTGTTGCTGTTGTTCTCGATGTTGCTGAGTATGAAGCAATGCAAGAGAAAATCGAATTACTGGAAGAAATGCGCACAGCAGAAGCTCAGTTAGCTTCTGGTCTCGGTGTTTCCAATGATGATGCGCGTGCTCAAGTACTTGGGCGCATTAAGAAATGAAAGTAGTCTGGTCTCCATTAGCACTTCAGAAACTGGGTGATGCAGCGGAGTTTATTTCTTTGGATAATCCACCTGCGGCAGAGAGGTGGGTAAACGAAGTGTTTGACAAAACTGAACTCCTTGGAAGTATGCCTGAAATGGGGCGGTTTGTTCCTGAAATGCCCCACACGAACTATCGCGAAATCATCTTTGGTCACTATCGTATTATCTACAGTTTAAGTCACGAAATCCGCGTACTAACAGTTCGTAATTGTCGTCAAATTTTATCGGAAGATGACGTGTAAAACTGTGTTATAACAAACTGTTTAAGAGTGATTCGCAACGCTTGGCATTTTTGCTATGCGTTGCGTTTAGTGTTTAAGGTGGCATGCGGAAACATCGGTATTGCGTTGCTCACACCTTAACAGGGCGTTAGCATTCATGAACTCTCAATTTACTATCTGTCATCCTATAGAACGTTTGGTAAACATTACGTGATATGAGATTATCGCTTCATAGTTCGAGACAATGATTTTACGGGTGCTACGGGATGGATATCTTATTTCAAACACTGCTATTCATATTGCTAATAGGCATACTTTGTTTTTCTATATGGGTGTTTAATGTTCTATTTGATGCATTTGTATCAAATGTTATTTTTCAATCGAACTTTAAAAAGTTTAAAGGTGATTTTGAGGCGGCAATTACGAACTCTCAACCAAATTGGGACCGTATGAAGCGAATAGCTAAAACTAGAAGTATTAAACCTCATGAAATTAACGAACTCTGTGAAGATTATTCAAGAGATATTCTTTCCGGAAAAAGACAAGAATTGTTGCCTCATCTAGCATTAATAGAGAGTTATATTGAGTCTTATTCTAGTGAAGGACCATTTGAATCATTACCAAGTGACATTAAGATTCATTTTGAGAGACTTCGTACTACCTTAGGTAGTGTAGAACTATTAACTCCTTTGTCATCTCAAATTAAAGATTTTATAGATGAGAAAAAAGGAGAGAGGAATAAAGATAGAATTATTAGTTTGTTCAGTTTTATCATAGGCTTAACTGGTCTTGCATTAACAATTGTTTCTTACTATTTCCCATTGAGGTAGTTTGTTTTTTCAATATGTCTTTCAGTTAACCGAAGAATGCTAACAAAGCATTTAAGAGTGATTCCCAACGCTTGGCACTTTCATCTCAGGTTGAGGTTCGTGTTTAAGGCGCAATGGTTTAGGTTAGGTGGCAGCGTTGCTCACACCTTAATGCGGCGTTAAGCTACAAACAGTCGAAAGGAATTGGTACTAGAAATGGAAAATCTGAATACAGTAGAAATAAAATCGTTTGTGCCTGCCAAAGACTTTGAACTTTCGAAGCGCTTTTATCAGAGTATTGGCTTCGAACTCGCATCAGAATTTGATGGAATCGCGTACTTCAAATTTGGCTCTTGTCCGTTTTTGCTCCAAGACTTTTATGAACCGGCTCATAGTGACAATTTCATGATGCACCTTTTAGTCGAAGATGCCCAAAGTTGGTATGAGCATGTGCTGAAACTCAATTTAGAGGAAGAGTTTGGTTCCAAGGTGACAGAATTGGTTGAACAGCCGTGGGGAATGCTAGAGTTTTGCATCACAGACCCTAGCGGTGTGTTGTGGCGTATAGCTGAGAACAAGTAGCTTAACAAAGCGTTTAAGACAGATTCGCAACGCTCGGCACTTTCGGTTTGAGTCTGTTTTAGTGTTTACGGCACAATGGTTAGGTTTAGTGGTAGTGTTGCTCACTACTTAACGCGGCGTTAACTGGCGCAGAAAATACGAAAGCACAATGATACAGTTTCTAGGTTCAGAGGTTTAGCGTGTTCGGTCGGTTTCCTTAGCTGAGCTAATGCGAACAATTTCAGTTTGATACTTAAGTTTACTGATGTGAAAGGCGGCACAAAGCCTTCTAATAATATAAGGCATTCGCGATTAGTTCGGTGCACTTACATCGCCAAAGTATGGTGTTGTGAGACGCATTTCAAACTAAAGAAAAACGGTAACCTTTTGGTTAAATACATATTTGAGTTAGCTTTACTAATCACTAATTAGCAAAACTAGCTTTGGCTAAAATGGCTGTAAGATCGGCGAAAACTGAAAGACGCTCAGTTAACAAACTGTTCAAGAGGGATTCGCAACGCGTGGCATTTTCACTATGCGTTGGTTTTTAGTGTTTAAGGTGGTATGCGGCGGCTTCAGTATTGCGTTGCTCACCCCTTAACAGAGCGTTAGTACGGGTTTGACATCAAAGGTCATAAGTTTTGGTGTTTATCTGTTTTGGCGCTCGTCTTTACACCTTTCAGTTAGTGCATTTCACGTTCTTTCCGGTGGCACTATATGTGGAGTGTTCGCTTTGATTTCACCGTTTACGGTTTCTAACTTTTAGCCTATTTCGTTGGCGCTTCTTCGTTTTTGCTGTGTTTTCCAAGTGAACTTTGTCTTTCCTTGGGGCTGTCGTTTGAGTGCGAGGAACGAATCCTTTTCTAATTTGAAGCCAATGAAAGTAGAGCAGTTCCGTGCGTTTTTCTTCTAGCCAACTTTCGTTTCTCAATGGCGGTAAAGTTTTGTAGCTGCCCGTCTCACTTCAGTGTTCAAAGCCTTTCATATCATGCCACTTTTCAATATCTTGGAGCGCATAAATAGAAGTAGCGTATGTACTAACAAATTGCTTAAGAGTGATTCGTAACGCGTGGCATTTTTACTATGCGTTGGGTTTAGTGTTTAAGGTGGTATGCGGGTGCTTAGGTATTGCGTTGCTCACCCCTTAACAGGGCGTTAGTTGCCAACGAGGAAAAATGCACCTAAAGCAGAATATTTAGGGCTAATGTCCGTGTGTTTTTGGCTAGGTTTTCGTATTTCAATTTCTAGTTGTTAGGTGTTGTGAAAATTGTCCTTTGGTTCCTTGCGCGATTTGGATTTTCTGTTTCAGAAGCTGATTAGCTTGTTGAAAACTTGCTCTGCTGCATTGACGTTCCAAAAGGTTTGTTTGGTGTTCAAATTCCGTTTTCTACGGCGTTGTAAATTCCAAGTGGTTTCAGTGACAGGCGCTTTGAAACTGCGCCTGATTTGAGTTTTACAAAATACGTAAAGCAAGTGTTGGCAAAGCGGTAATTAACTTCAAATCAAAGCTTTAGGTTTGACAACTAACAAAGCATTCAAGAGGGATTCACAACGCTTGGCAGTTTTGGTTTGAATTAGCTTAAGTGTTTACAGCACAATGGTTTAGGTTGGGTGGAATGCGTTGTTCACCCCTTAATGCGGCGTTATACGAATAGAGGGAAATTATGTACAAAAATACTGATTTTAACTTGGATTCAAAAGAGTTCAGGTTTAAGAAAGACTCATATCCTTTGTCTAAGATAAACAATGTTAGGG
>NZ_JAWOQS010000033.1:0-3799 GCF_033438945.1 Vibrio sp. Y176
AACACAGACTCGGGCAAGTCGATGAAAGTGCGGTATTGAGTCTTGGGACAAATTAAAATATGTCCAAAGTTGATTGGATCATGGTCTGCAAAAGCTATAACTTGGTCAGATTCGTACACGATGACCGAGTCAATTTCACGATTGACAATTTGTTCGACTATCGTAGTCATCTAAACTCCTATCAAAGTATGCTAACGCCCTGCTAAGGGGTGAGCAACGCAATACAAAAGCCGCCGCATACCACCTTAATCACTAAATTCAACGCATAGTAAAAATGTCACGCGTTGCGAATCCCTCTTGAGCAGTTTGTTAGTTTGCAAACCCAAAGCGTTGATTTTAAGTCATTTTAAACTTTGCAAACAATAAACTTTATGTGCTTTGATGCACTCAAGTCAGGCGTAGTCTAAAGCGGCTAGTCAATGAAACCACGTGGAACAAACAACGCCGCAAAAAAACGACTCACAACACCAAAAAGCGCTTTTGGAAAACCAACCTCACAATGCTGACTTTCAACAAAGCCACTGAAACAACATGAACTTACCACACTAGAGAAAACGCCATCTCAGCGAGTAAATCGGCTTTCGTACCAACAAACTCAACGAGCAGAGTTTCAGCAAAAAAGCTCAACTCAGTTAACCCAAAAAGTCGCCGCACCAAAGAACAAATCAACCGTTGAAACGATGCCAATTTTGAATTTTCACCACGCTAGTTAACACTGAAATTGAACGCCGATACACCAGTTTCAACTTTGAGCTTTTACCACTAGATTTTGCGATATAGCTGCGTTTTTCCTCTTGCAAACTAACGCCGCGTTAAGTAGTGAGCAACGCCACCACGACACCTAACCATACCATCTTAAACACAAAACCTAATGATGAAATAAAAAATGCCATGCGTTGGGAATCTGTCTTAAACGCTTTGTTATGTAACTTTTATCGTGGTCGATATGCATGTTCAAGAACCATTCTTGCAAGTGCTGTTTGCTTTACAGAAAGGTCGACCTTATGAGCTGCGCATAACAAGCATAAGACGCGAGCAAACTTGACTCTAACTACTTGAAGCGTTTTATAGAAAAGGAAATCGTTACTATTCCCTTGATATTTATATAAAACCATCAACTCTTTGCTCAAAGTTGTTACTAACTCAAGTAAGAAATGACGAGTCATTTCAGATTTTAAGTTTAATCGGCATTGTTCTGTTTCGTCTTTGATTGACTCTAGGCTTTTGATTACTGCCTGAGTGACTTCTTGATCAAAAGGAGCGACTAAAACCATACGCTGCTCTAAAAACGAAAAGTACCGCTCTAACTCACGTTTGTCAGGATCATTCACAAAGGGAACTAGATCTTTCAATGAGAAACCGGAAATAGATGCAGCACTGCCGATACCACCGATAATTTCTAAAAATGTCAAAACTTACTCCTGTTACATAACGCCCTGTTAAGGGGTGAGCAACGCAATACCAAAGCCGCCGCATACCACCCTAAACACTTAAACCAACGCATAGTAAAAATGCCACGCGTTGCGAATCCCTCTTGAACAGTTTGTTATGTGCGTGCTAATTGAGGTACTTTTGCCAATGTTGCTGCCCTTTCAAAACTACTCTGTAATCTTCGTAGTCCAATGAGCTGTAGAGCTTTTTAGCTGCAACATTATCATCACCGACCTCTAATGTGATTTTGAGGTAATCATTATCACGACAATACTGTTCGATACCATTCAGTTGTGCCTTGCCAACACCTTTACCACGAAAGTTGTCCAACACCATAAAGTCATGAATATTCATCACTCCTTGCGCACGATAAGTTGAGAACGATTCAAAGCAAACCGCAAAACCAGCAGGCTTATTGTCGACAAAACTGATAAATCCGTGGAAATAAGGCAATGCAAATAACTGAGCAATTACTGAGAGATCTAGCTCAACTGAGAATCCAGATAGGTACTCTATAAACAAAGTCTCGAATATACCTTTGTCCTCAATGCTTTCTGTTTCGATACGCCTGATTGTGATTTCCATATCCATTTCCACCAAAGCACATAACGCCCTGTTAAGGTGTGAGCAACGCAATACCAAGGCCGCCGCATACCACCTTAAACACTAAAACCAACGCATAGTAAAAATGCCACGCGTTGCGAATCACTCTTAAACAGTTTGTTATGTGTTGGGATTTGAAGTTAAGGTACTGGGGAAATATGAGGGAGAATACTCTCCCTCGGGAAATAATAAACACCTGCATTTTTGATTGGTAAGGAGAATGTACCTAGCAGATGTGGGCAATAATGTGGTACATTCTAGCCTAAATCTTACAGGAGTCAATAGTAGTGCGAACAATCGTTTTTGTAGATTACTGGAACTTGCAATTGTCAGTTCAACAAGAAGATGCTAGAAGTCACGGTGCCGCTTCCAACACACATCGCTTTAACATTAACTGGTATACGCTCGGGCAATGGCTCACAAACAAAGTTGAAGCCCATTTAAAAACTAGCAATCCCGCTATCAGTCTCACATACGAAGAAACGCGAATCTATACGTCGACTGATCCGAATGATAATGGTAAATACAAAAATTGGGTCCAAAACAATTTAGCTAAACAGCCAAGTATTCGTGCCTACTGTCTGGATAGAAAACCCAAAAGACATCAAAACTGTGTCCATTGTCATAAACCAATTGATAAGTGCCCTCATTGCCAGAAAGGAATCAATGCAACACAAGAAAAAGGCGTCGATACACTATTAGTAACTGATTTACTTAGCCTTGGCCTAGATAAAAGCTATGATCTAGCAATTATTGTTTCTCAAGATTCTGATATGAAACCATCAGTTCAACATCTAAGTAATAAAGGTATCAAAGTTGTACACGCTGGCATTAAGCACTTTGGAGCTGATTTAGCCAAAAGCTGCTGGGCGACATATGATATATTCCCTTCGAGAAACGAAATTAAACGTTAGTAACTAACCCTACCTTTCAGAGATTTTACCCAGAGAGGTAGGGGCTTTAAAGACACATAACGCCTTGTTAAGGTGTGAGGCACGCAATACCGAAGCTCCCGCATACCACCTTAACCACTAAAACTAACGCATGGCAAAAATGCCACGCGTGCCGAATCACTCTTGAACAATTTGTTATACATTTATTCCGCCGCCTCTCGAAGCCAACTATCTAAGGACTCACGCGGATTTAACCTATATGCTCGTTCAACGTTTGTCGCGTCTGGCGGCATGATTTCTGCGTTGATATAAAGTTCATTTCGACAATTTAAGCTATCTAAGTAACCTTCAATATCCAAGCGCTTAAGAGTCGACTCCATCGCAGATAAAAGAACTGCCGTAGTCTCTTCACTAAAATCACATTCAGCGCTCACATTGTCCAAAAGTAGTTCAACATCTGAGAAGTATTCATCGCAGAAACCAAACAACGGTGAGTCTGCATATGACCATTTTATTTCTTCTTGGTCTTCAGAAGATGAAGCTCCGGTTTGCAACAGTTCGTCAGACCAAGCCGAAAATATAGGTCGACGTCCCTCTCCAGTTGTGACCAAAGCTACGTAATAGAAGTGATGCTGCGGAAACTCAGACGACAACCTTACTATTATTGATTTGGTCGCCTTGTAGAGCATATTTTCTAGTTGTATAAGTTTCATATTGCTCCAAATGTATAACGCCCTGTTAAGGGGTGAGCAATGCAATACCGAAGCAGCCGCATACCACCTTAATCACGAAAACCAACGCATAGTGAAAATGCCACGCGTTGCGAATCCCTCTTGAACAGTTTGTTAGGTGCGTAGCCAAAGTTGGTAAAA
>NZ_JAWOQS010000034.1:0-3732 GCF_033438945.1 Vibrio sp. Y176
ACAAACTGCTTAAGAGGGATTCGCAACGCGTGGCATTTTTGCTATGCGTTGATTTTAGTGCTTAAGGTGGTATGCGGAGGCTTTTGTATTGCGTTGCTCACCCCTTAGCAGGGCGTTAGTTGCACAGGGAGGTATCGTGGAAGAATTATCAGGCGGAAGAGAGTCTGCAATATATCAAGATGGTGAAGTCGTCTATCGACCTCTTAAGTCATGGAGTTCTACAATTCATCTTATTTTGAAGCATCTTGAGCGAGAAAAGGTAGATGAAATCCCAAAGTTTCTAGGTGTTAATCAAAACCAAGAAATCTTAAGTTTTGTCGCAGGTAATACCTACAATTATCCGCTAGTTGGCGCAATCGCAACAAATGACGCACTCATGTCTGCGGGTAAATTATTACGTAAAATACATGATTCAACAGTTTCACTCTTGGAGCAAATTGATGTTAATGCACACCGATGGATGTTAGTCCCGAGAGAGCCATTCGAGGTTATCTGTCATGGTGACTTTACCCCATACAATGTTGCTCTATTCGAAAATACAGTTGTTGGTGTGTTTGACTTCGACACGGCGCACCCAGCACCAAGAATATGGGATTTAGCATATTCGGTTTATTGTTGGTCTCCTTTTAAAACTGACAGCAATGATAAGCTAGGCACAATCTCAGAGCAGGTGGCTAGAGCCAAGTTGTTCTGTGATAGTTACGGTGCAACTTATTTAGAAAGAGAGCAATTAGCTGATGCTATGGTTCAGCGATTACAGGCTTTAGTATCCTTCATGCGTAGTGAAGCCGAAAATGGCAATGAATCCTTTGCTGAAAATATAGAGCAAGGTCATCTTCAAGCCTATCTAGATGACATAGAATATATCACTGAAAATAAACAAAAAATTCAGTGCGCATTGTGCAACTAACAAAGCGTTTAAGGCAGATTCGCAACGCGTGGCATTTTTGGTTTTAATCAGCTTTCGTGTTTACGGGGGCAAGGTTTAGGTTCAGTGGTAGTGTTGCTCACTACTTAACGCGGCGTTATGCTCTAGGAGGGAATTTTGCTCAATTTACTGAAGAAAGTGGTGCTAATCAATCTTGCTGCAGCATTGATTGTTATTCTCTTAGCTCAGTTTGTCCCCTTCTTTGCTACTACTCAGCCAGTCGACTTTCTGTTCTTCGTTGTTATCGTGAACTGGGTTTTAGCAAAGCTTATGTGGGAAGGTGGCGTATATAGTAAAACAGCGCATATGGATGATTCTAGAACAGATAAAGTTTACAAAATGGTAGAAGGTCATGATTTCGAAAAAGACCAACGAGAGCAGCATAGAATGAACTTCCAGACAGGTTTGGTTTTCTTTATTGCAGGGCTTCCAGCGTTTGTCACTTGCTTAATTCTCCAATTTCTTTGAGTACGAGCATAACAAATTGTTCAAGAGTGATTCGGCACGCGTGGCATTTTTACCATGCGTTAGGTTTGGTGGTTAAGGTGGTATGCGGAAGCTTAGGTATTGCGTGCCTCACACCTTAACAAGGCGTTATAAAGATAGAGGAACATGTTAAGTGACAGAAACAATAATGGCTTACCTTGATGCAGGAAACTATGGTTATGTTTTTCTGTTTATTGCTATATCAATCGTCATTAACTTTGAAAAGATTCTTTCTACGTATTCAACCCATAGAAAACGCCGCTTAGATTCATTGGAGCGTTCAGTATCAATTGAAAGTTTAGATGAAAGGCTAAAGCGTCATTTGCATTCGGAGATTGAGATAGAAACTTTTTATCTTACTCATGGCGTGAGAGTTAGCCGTGTTCTCTTAAACGGGATGCTAGATCTTAACGAAATCATTGGCACTCGGGTTTCGTTTAAGCACATAATTCGTTGTAGCCGATTACTTCCCAACCTCAAAGATGTTCATAAAGAGAACTTTCAAATTGCTATCGATAAATTTGATAAACTATATGCATATTATAATTTGGGGCTAGGTTTGCCGGGTTTTATTGGAGGGATAATATGGTTTGCTTACAGCATATCTCAAATAGTTACGTCGCCAAATTACCCAAGTTTAATCGTCTCTTGTTTCACGGTATTAGTCAGTTTCGCCATGTTGTTCCAAGGTGCTCCGTATATATCAACCAAAATTATTAATAGAGAGCTGCGTGATTTACCCATGCGTGAGAGCGTTTAGTCATCTTTATAACAAACTGTTTAAGAGTGATTCGCAACGCGTGGCATTTTTACTATGCGTTGTTTTTAGTGTTTAAGGTGGTATGCGGCAACATCGGTATTGCGTTGCTCACACCTTAACAGGGCGTTATGTGATTTAAGAGGAAACAATCAATGTTCTCAAAACGATACAAGTTTTCTGAATGGTCTAACTCTGGTATTCCTCAAGTCGCAGCTGGGGTTTATGCCATTTGGCGCGGTCAAGAATTAGTTTACTGTGGTATGTCTGGTCGTCAGATCGAAAAGAATCGCCATAAAGTTAAATTTGGTTTGATAACTCGTATTCAAAGTCACGCATCCGGACGATTAAGCGGTGATCAGTTCTGTGTTTATGTTGCTAATCGTTTGGTTATTCCTAGCCTGAAACAAGAAGACTTACCAAGATTTGCTTCTGGTGAGCTTAAGTTGGATGGTCTTACTAAGTCATACATCCATGAACATCTTGAGTATCAATACCTTGTAGTAGAGTCTAGTGATGAAGCTTATGACATTGAAAATCAAGCTAGGGCGGGTGAAACTTTTGGCATATTGCCACTGTTGAACCCAATCACATAACAAACTGTTCAAGAGGGATTCGCAACGCGTGGCATTTTCACTATGCGTTGGTTTTAGTGTTTAAGGTGGTATGCGGCGGCTTTTGTATTGCGTTGCTCACCCCTTAACAGGGCGTTATGTTTTAAAATTACAGTATGGAGTATTAAGTGAAGGTTACAGGAACGGGTGTAGTTGCAGTGTTTTCCATCGTATTGACCTGTTTTGGTTTTTTGCTGGGTACTACATCATTCGGTGAGTTCTTTTCAGGTATTAAGTGGACAGATATTGTTTCAGCTGTTGGCTCAATTTTAGCCGGTGTAGGTACTATAACTGGTGTTTTTGTCGCGTTTTATGTTGGTGGGCAGTGGCGCAAGCAAAATAAGATTATCTCATTTACAGCTTACTACGAAACACTACTTAAGTTGCTAGATTGTACTGTAGAACAGAGTACGATTTTGACGAATCGAGTAATGGAAGATTATCCGCATGATCCTGAGTTTAGTGATTATGAGCGTGAGAGAATGTCGTACCTTCACCGTACGTTTGATGAATTGATGTCTGGAATAATTAATGAATATGCAAAATTAGAATTGTTATACCCAGCAGATGATGTCGCTCCTCTCAATCCAATACTACTACGAGAACAAATTGGTAAGTATCGCGCAGTGCAATATGTATATCGCCCGCATGAAGTTGACCACGCTGAATATGAACAAAACGTCACTCGAGAATTTCAAGTTTTGAAGTCTGTATTCAATAAATACAAACTTCATGTGAAAACAGTGATAAATAAAACATAACAAACAATTTAAGAGTGATTCAGCACGCTTGGCATTTTTGGTTTGAGTTAGGTTTAGTGATTACGGTGGTCAAGTTAAGTGTCGTGTTAGCGCGCTTCACACCTTAATTGGGCGTTATGTTTTTTGGGAGAAAATGATGGAATTCAAGCTAGAAATCTATGCACCTGAAACAGAAGTTGTATCTAT
>NZ_JAWOQS010000035.1:0-3727 GCF_033438945.1 Vibrio sp. Y176
TTAGGGCAAGTAGCTTTCCATTCCCTTGCTATCATAAATACTCCATTTTATGCCGTGGTTATAACGCCCTGTTAAGGTGTGAGCAACGCAATACCGAAGCTCCTGTATACCACCTTAAACACTAAACGCAACGCATAGTAAAAATGCCACGCGTTGCGAATCACTCTTAAACAGTTTGTTATGCCGATCCTACCAACTACCACATAACTGACTCTCGCAAGGAGTACCATCATTGTCGCCATCTATTTTGACATTTGGACAATTTGATAAATAAAACTTTGC
Organism: Vibrio sp. Y176; assembly: GCF_033438945.1. NCBI lineage: Bacteria > Pseudomonadati > Pseudomonadota > Gammaproteobacteria > Vibrionales > Vibrionaceae > Vibrio > Vibrio sp. Y176. The sequence continues at coordinate 283 of NZ_JAWOQS010000035.1, forward strand.
TTCGTCACAAGACGCCATTTCGCTACAGTAGGTCTTACCTTGGCAACTAAACCCCATATTTTCATATGCAGGGTTTAGCTTGGGCTCTATATAAAACAGATATAAGGCTGCGCCTATTAGACCGACGATAACTGCTGATAATACAACTGAAAAAGAATTGCTTTTCTGTGGTTTGACACCGACTAACTGAGCACTTTCCGCACTTAACTTAGGCTGAACACTTGCCAGTTGAAACTCTACTTGGTCCCCTATTCGAGGGCGTCGGTATCCTTTTTTGAACTTGGATACATGAACAAAAATGTCACCATCCAGTTCATTGGAATTTATGAACCCAAAACCGCGCTCATCAACCCAGCGAACAATTTCCCCTTTCATGTCCTCTCCCGTTTTTCATATAGCGGCATAACGCTCTGTTAAGGGGTGAGCAACGCAATACCTAAGCCGCCGCATACCGCCTTAAACACTAAAACCAACGCATAGTGAAAATGCCACGCGTTGCGAATCCCTCTTAAACAGTTTGTTAGCTGTGTTTTACAACACGAGCTTTGCTCCCAACATACCGAGTACTGCGATAGTTACCATCGTAAACCAAAGGTAAATCATAAAAGATAGGCATAACGAAAATAAACCTCTCACAGCTTTATCTAAGTTTGCACCTTCATCGTGCTGTAAAAAATACGCTAGTTCTGCTGTAGGTATTGACCCAGCAAAACTCTTAAATTTGAGCTTTACCATCATCAGGCCCATTGAGACTGGAAGACTAGATACTAGTAAAATGATTCCCACCGAAATCCAGACATTCTCGGGGGATTCATTACCTAAAACTACTGCTGCCCCGAACAACACTAAAAGCATTCCCAGAAAGCCCTTAAAAGATGACAACAACGAGTCTCTTGTTTTTATATACAGCCAGAATAGCGGCTTATCGTATTTTCTCATTTTTTCCTTAAACAGCTAACGCCTTGTTAAGGTGTGAGGCACGCAATACCGAAGCCTACGCATAGCACCTTAACCACTAAAACTAACGCATAGTAAAAATGCCACGCGTGCCGAATCACTCTTGAACAATTTGTTATGTAGCCGACTTTCAGCTTAGTGCTTTCTGCCCAATTAGGATTTTGGGGGCAATACCAGCTTTGCGATACAAACCTAAAGCAGATTCATTGAAGGAATATACTTCTAAAAACAGCTCTTCTCCGCCGTTAGAAATAGCCCTTTCCTCAAATGCCTCTATTAGCGCCAATCCAACGCCTTGGCTTCTAAAGCATGAATCCACTACTATTTGTTCAATGCTCGCGATTTTTCGCTGTTTGAGCGTCCAAGACTTACGAACCCATAGCTCACCAAAAACAAAACCTACTAACAGCCCTTTGCTTTCGGCTACCAGAAAAATCGAGCTTTCACTTTCGATTATCTTGTGCAGGTCTATTTTTTGTTCAATTTCTTCCGGTGATAAGAAGTCATCAGGTAAATTTGCTTGATGATACTCATTAAGCTGAAACTGTAGTTTCTTGATAACACTGATATCTTCAATGCGAGCTTGGCGAATATTTAACATATATAAATCCTTTTAACTTACCGTCCTCTCGTGGCTACATAACGCCCAATTAAGGTGTGAAGCACGCGACCACGACACTCAATTTAACCACCGTAATCACCGAACTTAACCCAAACTAAAAATGCCAAGCGTGCTGAATCACTCTTAAATTGCTTGTTAGCCCTATGCCCAAAGGTTGCGTGCCTCTACCGCTTCGATTTTGACACCGAAACTCGAAATATTAGGTAACGTGGCATTGTGGTGCTCTCGAATTTGAGCCCCACTGGCGTGTTCCTTATCATGAGTTGTATGAGCATCCGAAACCAAAGTTACTGGATAACCTAAACCTGCTGCTCTACGAATGGTGGTATCAACGCAAAACTCTGAGGCGTATCCACACACAATTAGGCTATCTACATCGAGTTCATTCAAAACACTTTGAAGATTAGTATTCAAGAACGAGTCTGGTGTTGTTTTGCGAACGAAATGGTCACCAGTTTGTGTAATTAAGTTCGACTGCAATGCCCAACCAGCGCTTTCGTATTCAATAACAGATTTAGGTTGCTCGTGCTGGACAAAGATAACTGGGACAGACTTAGCACGCGCAAATTTCGTAACCTCATTAATTTTGTTGAGTACGATTTGTGATTCAAATGGTTGAGGTTCCGGGTCGAACAGAATCGACTGAACATCAATAACTAATAATGCAGATTTCATTATTTTCCTCTGATAGGGCTAACGCCCAGTTAAGGGGTGAAGCACGCAATGACCAAGCCTCTGCATTGCACTTCAACACCAAAATCAAACGCATACCAAAAATGCCACGCGTGCTGAATCCCACTTGAACTGTTTGTTAGCACGCTGCCCTTTAAGCCTTTGGCATACGCCAATATATTGAAATATAGCACGATATTTATGACTAAAAACACTGAAACCAAACGGGCAGCTGCCAAACTAAAAGCAAACATCAAGACGTAAGTTAGCTAGAAGAAAAACATGCTTAACTGACCTTTTTCACCGCTTTCAAATTAGCAAAGAATACGGGCTTCGGACTTGAACAGCAGCTTCAAAGAAACCTAGCTTTGACGAAAATATCTCAGCGTTAAAGAAACCACACCAGAGAAATCACCCAAAAGTTAGAAGCCGTAAACGATGAAGTCAAAGCGAAAACTACGCATCTAGTGCCACCGGAGCGAACGTGAAAGGCACATTAGATCAGGTGTAAAGCTAGGAAAAGAAACCAATAAACACAGAAACTTTTAACCTTTGATGCCAACCCAGTGCTAACGCCCAATTAAGGTGTGAGGCGCGCAATACCGATGCTTCCGCATACCACCATAATCACTAAAACCGACGCATAGTAAAAATGCCACGCGTGCCGAATCACTCTTAAATTGTTTGTTAGTACGCTGTTCCTAAACCTTTTAGTTTGCACCAAGATATAGAAATATAGCACGAAACTATAGGCTAAGACGCTAAAGCCAAACAGACGACTGCAAAATTAAAACTCAACCTCAAAACGCAAGTTGGCTAGAAGAAAAATACGCCAAACTACCCTATTTCGACCAGTTTCCAATTAGCAAAGGATTCGGTCACCGAACTTTGACAACCACACCAAAGTACCGAATTGAAGACTAAAAGCCAACAACACAAAAGAAACAGCGCCAACGAAATAGCCAAAAAGTTAGAAGCCGTAAACGGTGAAAGCAAAGCGAAAACAACTCACATAGTGCCACCGGAAAGAACGTGAAAGGCACGCCCATTCAGGTGTAAAGCTAGGAAACGAAACCGATAAACACCAAAACTTTGAGCTTTGATGCCAATCCCGTACTAACGCCTTGTTAAGGGGTGAACAACGCAATACCGAAGCTGCTGCATACCGCCTTAAACACTAAAACCAACGCACAG
>NZ_JAWOQS010000036.1:0-3550 GCF_033438945.1 Vibrio sp. Y176
ATAGATACAACTTCTGTTTCAGGTGCATAGATTTCTAGCTTGAATTCCATCATTTTCTCCCAAAAAACATAACGCCCTGTTAAGGTGTGAGCAACGCAATACCGAAGCTCCCGCATACAACCTTAAACACTAAACGCAACGCATAGCAAAAATGCCACGCGTTGCGAATCACTCTTGAACAGATTGTTAGGCGGTTTGTTCAGTTTGGGCAGTAACGTCTAACTTTGAAAAGTGAGCAGTCAGAAAAGAAAGCAATAATTTACAAGGTTTTGTCCTTGGCCCCAAAACATCAATAGCATTCGATGAACTTATATCGAATTGTGGCTTAACTTTGGCTTCTGAGGAAACTTCTTTAAGCTTTTTAAAGAATTCAATAAAAAAGTCCATTTCGTTATGACCTCGAGACACAGTCTTTATCTCATATGCTGACAATTCATCATAGCATTGGTTTATTCCTTCAATATCACTTGGCAATGTAACTACTTTGGTCTTACTATCCAAATGTGAATAAAGTTCTAAATCTGTAAATGCTGGGCTCAGCTCAAGATTCCGATTTATAGAAAACAATTCATTTGTTTTAATACAATCCAAATTTAACCTTACCCCACCTTTACGACGATGGTACAAGACCCATGACATCAACCTTAGTGCAATTTTGTTATATTCACTATGTGCGTTATCGAACAAATTATTTATTTTTTCTGAAATTTTTGTACCTGATGATTGCCTAAACATTTCCGCCCAGATTTGACAGATAGCAGTACCATTAACCATATAATTTTCAATCGCATAATAGATTGTCTCGTGAATATTTTCGTCTTTTGGTACTTCGATAGGGATAATATCATCAATATCTTTATCTATAAAAAACAACAATGGTTGAACATTATTTGTCTTATGGCCAATTTCATTATAATGATAGATAACACTATCTTTCTTACCGCAGATATATGTTTTCAGTTTGTAAGTATCTGGCATCATATTTCTAACAAGTGTACCATAGAAAGATTCGTCAGTTTTCCCTTCAAAAAAGCAGTGTATTACTTTGTTTCTAGGATTATAACCAATTAGAAACAAGTGATGTTCAATGTTGTCATTGGAAAGCTCTTCATTAAGTAAATCTAGAAAATTCATGTTTAACAATAAAACTCCATCAATGATCTTGCTTTATCTTTTAGCGAGTTATTATAAACAAAGGGTGAATGCGTAACCGCTATCAGACCATTACAATTTACCGTAGAGACAATATCTTCTAGCAGTCTTTTTTGCCAAGGGACTGACAATGAAAGCTCTGGTTCATCAATAATGACCAAATAGTCATCGAACCCTGAAAGATACATATGAGCAAATAGTGAAACTATTTGCTTCTCACCTGAAGATAACATACCCAAATCAATTTCTTCTTTAGAGTTACTTAGAACATAATCGCTATTTTCGAAGTCAGGTACAAGTGGGAGTGTAAACTCCTTATTGTCGAACTCGAATTTTTTACCTTTTAAATAGCTATTTGTTATCTTGGCAAAAGTTCTTACTTTATCTTCTTTTCTTAATTGCTCTTTATGAAGGTTCAACAACTGTTTTATTAAATGAGCAGACAATAAATCAATATCAGAAGTCAAACTCCCTTCATTCAACGCGTGCGCGGTTTTTTTAAGATTAATCAAGTCATCTCGAGAGAAAAATGAATCGTCCCTACCTATTTTTTCGAATATTGCATTTAATTCTTCATCGTTAAATTTATATTCTGGTAAAGTTGCTTCTTCCTTATACTCCTTTCTTAATATGACCCTTAAATATCCGCTTGTAAGATTTTCTAACGAAGAGCGAAATTCATTTTCTAATTCACTCATCTTTGACCTAATCATAGTTTGGACGTCTTGCATACCAAACTCAACTAGTTCTAAATGCTCCTTGCTACGAGTAAAACTAGCATGGCGTCTATTATATTTTCTTAAATCATCTTCTAAAGATGGGAATATTTGCTTTAAATCTCTTTCAATACGTCGGTAGGTAGGCAAATATAAAACATGGAAGCTTAACGCTGATTCAAGCTCCAATAGGTTCGCTGGTACATTCTGTAAATTCACGTTTGATTTATGAAGCTTGGTTAACGCTCTTCTCAGATCCATTGGTGAATTATAGTGTTGCCCTCTTAAGTCTCTATAAATATCAGGACCAAAATTAGTGAGTGCGTCTTCGGCACTAATTTCTAACGTTTTCAACTTAACAAGCAATTGAAACTCAGAGCTCTCACTGATCTGGTCAAAAACAGTCTCAACATCTTCAAACGAAAAACCATGTACACTACCATCTATTGATACTTCTATCTTTTCAAACTGATACTTTAATAACTTATGCCATTGACCAGTTAGCGTATAAAAGAGAATGCTGATAATAGTACTCTTACCTAAGCCATTTTCGCCTACCAACACCAACTGGTTATCTGTTAGCTCTACATTGAAACTCTTATTTCCATAGAGTTTCTCAACTTTTACATATTCAATTTTTGAACTGTTCATTCTTTCTCCTTAACATATTTTTACCTGATAGCGCCTAACGCCGCATTAAGGGGTGAACAACGCATTCCACCCAACCTAAGCCATTGTGCCGTAAACACTAAAGCCGATTCAAACCAAAACTGCCAAGCGTTGAGAATCCCTCTTAAATGCTTTGTTATGTTTCTGATTTTCCAACAAACAGTACAAATTCTAAGTCAACAATGCGTTTGTCAGCTTCTTGTCCCCATACTTTACTAAACTCCAAATGAGCATGCTTGATAAAGCTATCGCCTATGTCATCAATACAGCGACGTGTAGCCGAAAAAGTACATATAAAGCTAATAAATTCATCAAGAGTCAAGCTTGCCTGCATTTCTATTTTGGGAGCGGGTAAACGAGAAAACGGTATGTCAATGTTTTCATAGTGTTCCCATAGTAAACGATTCTGCGGTGCCCAGTATGGTTCAATAACCTTTAAAATTGACTCTTTGAACACCCTGTCTACGGCTGGGTCAACACTAGGCCAAGTATAACCCCAAGCCGCAAACACACCGTTAGGCTTAAGTACACGCTTCACTTCTAGCCAATATTTATTGAAGTCGAACCAATGTAATGCTTGAGCAACACAAACTAGGTCAAACGACTTATCTGCAAAATCGGTACTTTCTGAAGAAGATACAGAATAGTCTATTCTCGAATTGTGCTTAGCATTTGATATTTGTTCTTTGCTCACATCTGTCGCTTTCACTCGCTCAAAATAGCGAACTAAGCTATCTGCTGCTTGCCCGTTTCCACAGGCACAATCCCACGCGAGTTCATTTGAGGGAACAACCGTAGCTAGGTACTCAAAAAGAGCCTCTGGATATAGTGGGCGAGCCACCTCATAAAGATCTGATTTATCACTGAAAAGTGTATGTACTGCCATTGTTTCCTCCTGAAACATAACGCCGCGTTAAGTGGTGAGCAACGCATGCCACTAACCTAAAACATTGTGCCGTAAACACTTAAGCTGATTCAAACTAAAAATGCCAAGCGTTGTGAATCCGTCTTGA
>NZ_JAWOQS010000037.1:0-2959 GCF_033438945.1 Vibrio sp. Y176
ATCAACTCGAAACTCCTTCGGGTTGTATGGTTAAGTGACTAAGCGTACACGGTGGATGCCTTGGCAGTCAGAGGCGATGAAGGACGTATTAACTTGCGATAAGCCCAGATTAGGTAGTAAAAACCATTTGAGTCTGGGATTTCCGAATGGGGAAACCCAATACCATAAGGTATTACTGTTGAGTGAATACATAGCTCAACAGGGCGAACCGGGGGAACTGAAACATCTAAGTACCCCGAGGAAAAGAAATCAACCGAGATTCCGAAAGTAGCGGCGAGCGAAATTGGACTAGCCCTTAAGCTTTACACGCGTTAGACGAACAGCCTGGAAAGGCCGACGATACAGGGTGATAGTCCCGTAGTTGACGACGTGTGTTCAGTGAAATCGAGTAGGGCGGGACACGTGATATCCTGTCTGAATATGGGGGGACCATCCTCCAAGGCTAAATACTACTGACTGACCGATAGTGAACCAGTACCGTGAGGGAAAGGCGAAAAGAACCCCTGTGAGGGGAGTGAAATAGAACCTGAAACCGTGTACGTACAAGCAGTAGGAGCAGGCTTTGTCCTGTGACTGCGTACCTTTTGTATAATGGGTCAGCGACTTATATTCAGTGGCAAGGTTAACCATCTAGGGGAGCCGTAGGGAAACCGAGTCTTAACTGGGCGTTCAGTCTCTGGATATAGACCCGAAACCAGGTGATCTAGCCATGGGCAGGTTGAAGGTTGAGTAACATCAACTGGAGGACCGAACCGACTAATGTTGAAAAATTAGCGGATGACTTGTGGCTAGGGGTGAAAGGCCAATCAAACCTGGAGATAGCTGGTTCTCCCCGAAAGCTATTTAGGTAGCGCCTCGGACGAATACTACTGGGGGTAGAGCACTGTTAAGGCTAGGGGGTCATCCCGACTTACCAACCCTTTGCAAACTCCGAATACCAGTAAGTACTATCCGGGAGACACACGGCGGGTGCTAACGTCCGTCGTGGAGAGGGAAACAACCCAGACCGCCAGCTAAGGTCCCAAATTACTACTAAGTGGGAAACGATGTGGGAAGGCTCAGACAGCCAGGATGTTGGCTTAGAAGCAGCCATCATTTAAAGAAAGCGTAATAGCTCACTGGTCGAGTCGGCCTGCGCGGAAGATGTAACGGGGCTAAGTAGTAAACCGAAGCTGCGGCAATATACTTTTTGTATATTGGGTAGGGGAGCGTTCTGTAAGCGGTTGAAGGTGTGTGGTAACGCATGCTGGACGTATCAGAAGTGCGAATGCTGACATGAGTAACGATAAAGGGGGTGAAAAACCTCCTCGCCGGAAGACCAAGGGTTCCTGTCCAACGTTAATCGGGGCAGGGTAAGTCGACCCCTAAGGCGAGGCCGAAAGGCGTAGTCGATGGGAAACGGGTTAATATTCCCGTACTTCTTACAATTGCGATGGGGGGACGGAGAAGGCTAGGTGGGCCTGGCGACGGTTGTCCAGGTTCAAGTGCGTAGGCTGAGAAATTAGGTAAATCCGGTTTCTCTTAAGGCTGAGACACGACGTCGAGCATCTACGGATGTGAAGTCATTGATGCCATGCTTCCAGGAAAAGCCTCTAAGCTTCAGATTGTAAGGAATCGTACCCCAAACCGACACAGGTGGTCGGGTAGAGAATACCAAGGCGCTTGAGAGAACTCGGGTGAAGGAACTAGGCAAAATGGTACCGTAACTTCGGGAGAAGGTACGCTCTCGACGGTGAAGTCCCTCGCGGATGGAGCTATTGAGAGTCGCAGATACCAGGTGGCTGCAACTGTTTATTAAAAACACAGCACTGTGCAAAATCGCAAGATGACGTATACGGTGTGACGCCTGCCCGGTGCCGGAAGGTTAATTGATGGGGTTAGACTTCGGTCGAAGCTCTTGATCGAAGCCCCGGTAAACGGCGGCCGTAACTATAACGGTCCTAAGGTAGCGAAATTCCTTGTCGGGTAAGTTCCGACCTGCACGAATGGCGTAATGATGGCCACGCTGTCTCCACCCGAGACTCAGTGAAATTGAAATCGCTGTGAAGATGCAGTGTACCCGCGGCTAGACGGAAAGACCCCGTGAACCTTTACTACAGCTTGGCACTGAACATTGACCCTACATGTGTAGGATAGGTGGGAGGCTTTGAAGCGCAGTCGCTAGATTGCGTGGAGCCGTCCTTGAAATACCACCCTTGTAGTGTTGATGTTCTAACGTCGACCCCTCATCGGGGTTGCGGACAGTGCCTGGTGGGTAGTTTGACTGGGGCGGTCTCCTCCCAAAGCGTAACGGAGGAGCACGAAGGTGGGCTAATCACGGTTGGACATCGTGAGGTTAGTGCAATGGCATAAGCCCGCTTGACTGCGAGAATGACAATTCGAGCAGGTGCGAAAGCAGGTCATAGTGATCCGGTGGTTCTGAATGGAAGGGCCATCGCTCAACGGATAAAAGGTACTCCGGGGATAACAGGCTGATACCGCCCAAGAGTTCATATCGACGGCGGTGTTTGGCACCTCGATGTCGGCTCATCACATCCTGGGGCTGAAGTCGGTCCCAAGGGTATGGCTGTTCGCCATTTAAAGTGGTACGCGAGCTGGGTTTAGAACGTCGTGAGACAGTTCGGTCCCTATCTGCCGTGGGCGTTGGAGAATTGAAAGGGGCTGCTCCTAGTACGAGAGGACCGGAGTGGACGAACCTCTGGTGTTCGGGTTGTGTCGCCAGACGCATTGCCCGGTAGCTAAGTTCGGGATCGATAACCGCTGAAAGCATCTAAGCGGGAAGCGAGCCTTGAGATGAGTTCTCCCTGATACTTTAAGTATCCTAAAGGGTTGTCGTAGACTACGACGTTGATAGGCAGGGTGTGTAAGCGTTGTGAGGCGTTGAGCTAACCTGTACTAATTGCCCGTGAGGCTTAACCATACAACACCCAAGGGGTTTTGATGGACTCAATGAAAGAAC
>NZ_JAWOQS010000038.1:0-2937 GCF_033438945.1 Vibrio sp. Y176
TTGCTGCTTGATAGAGCTCTTTTTCGATATTATCCATGACCATCCATATTCAATTTTATCGTGCGCTATAACGCCGCGTTAAGGTGCGAACAACGCAATACATAACCCTCTGCAAAGCACCGTAATCACTCAACCCAACGCAAATCAAAAGTGCCACGCGTTGTGAGTCGCTCTTAAACGCTTTGTTATACCTGTTGCCAAGTATTAGTCCCACCGGTTTTTTCAAAAACTTGATGATTATCAAAATGTTTTATTAGGTCAGTTTCGAACAATGAAACGGTAGCGTTTGGGTTATGAAGAAATAGAATTTTACCCGTTTTCACTGAAAGTACAGCTATCGCACTGATGTACTTCATTCTATTTGTCAGCAAACCTGGATGCCTTTTTATTTCTTCGAACGATCCATCTCGATGAGCATAATATTCAGCTTTACCTAACATCGCTTTCTGGATACTCGGAATGAATAAGAAATCCATTGTTGCGAAGTCTCGGCAATCACATAAAACAATGACCCTACTAGCTTTTGATTCTCCGTAGTTTTTTAGCTGTTTAGCCGCATCTTTAATACTGTTTACAACACGATCGGAGTTCACTTGATATATGCCCAAACATTCATCTTCAATGTCACGTAATACTTGTTTTTCAGATGGGTTTTCAGTGAGTTCTTTAATCTCCCAATAGCTTAGGTGATTACCAAGATAAACTTCATAATCAGGTGTTTTCCCTTCAGACTCAGGGATTTTTCGAAACTTAATATTCTTAGAATAGAGTGTTGCTTCAAATTGGCTTTCTGACTCTGTCACAATTCCTCCGAAGGTATAACGCCGCGTTAAGGGGTGCCGGCACGCAATACATAAGCCTCTGCAAAGCACCGTAAACACTGAACCCAACGCATACTAAAAATGCCACGCGTGCCAAATCCCTCTTAAACGCTTTGTTATGTATTAGATTTTGTATGGGCTAGCAGATTGAAAAATATTGATTTCTTCGTAGTCTGTAAAATATAAAATAGATTGCTCGACCTGTTCAAAAAATCCATTTAGATCTTCAGGTTCATCGTTTTGCACTGGGTATTTATAATGAACAAAGCTATTCCTTTTCTCTGAAAGCTTCGTCATTACGTCTAAATGCTCTTTTTCTAAAGGAGGCAATTCAATTAACTTCAAGAACCAAGAGGTCTTCGCTCGATTATTTAGTGATGTGATCACTTGTCTGAACTCTTTTCCAATAATGTCTTTTCGGTGAAGTTTCGCTTCCAAAATGCCGTTTATCCAATGTTCCCACCAAGTTGCATAGATGACCAATGCCAAATCTATTTTCTTTGATGCAACAAGGTTTCTGGCTTCCTCAAGTAGAGTTCCTTTATGGTCTGTGACCATATTGATCTCTTCCCCTGACGCCAAAAATTCTTCTAAGTATTCGTGTATTTTCTTCGTTGCTTCTTCATCAGACAACCCTTTAACATCAACAGCTCCGTAACCGATAGCTGAGCGGATGAATGACTTCACAATGCCTGAAGCCAACTCTTTTTCTTCTTCACTTTCGAAGAGTATTTTCTCTGAACTCACTAATCTCTCCTGATACATAACGCCCTGCTAAGGGGTGAACAACGCAATACCGAAGTCGCTGCAAACCACCTTAATCACTAAATTCAACGCATAGTGAAAATGCCACGCGTTGTGAATCCCTCTTGAGCAGTTTGTTAGTTTGCAGACCCAAAGGGTTGATTTTACGTTATTTTAAATTTTGCGAAAAACAAACATTATGTGCTTTGATGCAATTAAATCAGGCGTAGTCTCAAAGCGGCTAGTCAATGAAACCACTTGGAACAAACAACGCCGCAGAAAATGAACTCACAACACCAAAAAGCGCTTTTGGAAAACCAATCTCACAATGCGGACTTTCAACAAAGTCACTGAAACCACGTGAACTTACCACACCAGAGAAAACGTCATTTCAGCGAGTAAATCGGCTTTTGTACCAACAAACTCAACGAGCAGAGTTTCAGCAAAAAAGTTCAAATCAGTTAACCAAAAAGTCACCACACCAAAAACAAATCAGCCGTTGAAACGATGCCAATTTTGGATTTTCACCACGCTAGTTAACACTGAAATTGAACGCCGATACGACAATTTCGACTTTGAGATTTTACCACTAGATCTTGCGATATAGCTGCGTTTTTCCTCTTGTAAACTAACGCCGCATTAAGGTGTGAGCAACGCTACCACGAAACTTAACCAAGCCACCGTAAACACTAAACCCAACATTGGAATGAAAAATGCCAAGCGTTGGGAATCACTCTTAAATGCTTTGTTAGGCATTTTTAGTACAATTCACGATTACCTAGTTTAACGAAGTCATCATGAGCTTTTATAAATGCTGGAACTAAACCGTTAATCTCTTTTGCTTCTTCTTTTATGTGATCTGGTATTGGTCCAAATGCTAGGTTATCCGGTCGTTCTGAACGCATTTTGTAGGTTGGTGCTATTGTTACCGTGTTGCCAGCAATAGCTATCCCTAATTTTTCTGCTGCTTCGTAAAGCGTCTTGTGCTGCTTTTGAAGCTTACTATTGGAGAACTCAAAATCGGGTTTATACCAATTATCTACATAACTAGATAAAGGTCGCCAATAATCTTCAGAGAACTGTGCCAAAAAGTCATGTTGTCTATAAAATTCGGCAGCTCCCGTCGTAACAAACATCCCTTTATATTGTTCGAATAACTCTAAGTCATGGGTATTTACCTTGCTGGTTCCAAGAGTGAACTCTCGAGCCTTATCCCAGAAAAACCAAACAGCGGTAACCCCACCGAGTAAAGTTGCAATCGCTAAAACTATTTCCATTTACGCCTCATTGATGCCTAACGCTCTGTTAAGGTGTGAAGCACGCAATGACCAAGCTGCTGCATGGCACTTCAACACCAAAGTCAACGCATATC
>NZ_JAWOQS010000039.1:0-2846 GCF_033438945.1 Vibrio sp. Y176
TTCCTCCTTAGCTCAGTTGGTAGAGCGACGGACTGTTAATCCGCAGGTCGCTGGTTCGAGCCCAGCAGGAGGAGCCATATTAGAAGAAGCCGCATCACTTGATGCGGCTTTTTTGTATTAGTTTAAAGCTAAGCTCTCTCCTACTACCCACGAAATAACATAAGCGCTTTGATTATTAAAAACCGCTTACCGCAAGCTAACTATCAACTCACTAAGTAACCAGAAAATATTAACCACAAACGCGCGTGGCAAATGGTGTATCTTTCAACTAAAAAAAAGCCAGGTAAAAACCTAGCTTTTTAATTCAATCGGCCATCTCTGAAATCAGCTTAAACCACCAAGACAAATATACTTTGTCTCCAGATATTCATCGAGTCCTTGCTTAGCACCTTCCCGTCCAACACCCGACTCTTTAATTCCACCAAATGGAGCCACTTCAGTAGAGATGATCCCTTCATTAACTCCAACCATGCCGTACTCTAAACCTTCACTAAAAGTCACAATACGCTTCAAGCTATTCGTATAGAAATAGCAAGCCAAACCATATTCTGTATCGTTCGCCATTTCGAGAACTTGATAATCATTTTCAAAGGTAACAATAGGCAACACAGGCCCGAATAGCTCTTGCTGAACAATCGACATATTCTGCGTCACACTATCCAAAAGAACGGGCTCCATAAAGCGACCAGGCCGTCTCTGTGGAGAGTTAGCAATAGAGGCTCCTTCTTGTACAGCTTGATCGATCACCGCCTCTAGTCGATGCTTAGAGGCCATCGTAATAACAGGACCTAATGTGACACCTTTCTCTAAACCATTTCCAAGCTTTAATTTGCTTAACTTCGACAATACTTTATCAATAAAAGCTTGTTTTACATTTTTATGAACATATAGCCGATTGGTACAAACACATGTTTGCCCTGCATTACGGAACTTCGACGCGACAAGCCCTTCCGCAGCCTCATCTAAGTCTGCATCTTCAAACACGATGAAAGGCGCATTACCACCCAACTCCATCGACACCGCCTTGACTGAATCACTGGCTTGCTTCATCAAAATTTTCCCGACTCGCGTAGACCCCGTAAAAGAGATCTTCTGAATCCTAGGATCAGTACTTAGTACTTGACCAAACTCAGCAGCCTGCTCCGACACCACGACAGAAAGCAGTTCTTTAGGGATACCAGCCTGATAAGCTAATTCAACAACAGCAATTGCAGTGAGAGGGGTAAGCTCTGATGGCTTGATCAACATGCCACAACCTGCCGCTAGGGCTGGTGCTGCTTTTCTTGTAATCATCGCAATAGGGAAGTTCCAAGGTGTAATTGCAGCGCATACTCCCACAGGCTGGCGAATTGCAGATAGACGTCTATCTGTCGTGGGGGCAGGAATAACTTCGCCATAAGCACGTTTTGCTTCTTCTGAGAACCACTCGACAAAAGAGGCACCATACATCACTTCCCCTTTGCTCTCAGCTAAAGGTTTACCCTGCTCTAAGGTAATAATCGTGGCTATGTCTTCTGCATTATCAAGAAGTAGTTGATACCACCCCCTCAAACGACGAGAGCGCTCTTTGGCACTTAATTTAGCCCAACGGACTTGCTCCGTTTTGCACTGACCAATGAGATCATCTAACTCATCAAGAGTACTAGGCTTTAACCGAATTAACTCTTGCTCAGTTGCAGGGTTGATGACCACAATTCCCTCATCGGAAGACCATTGCTTAAATACAGATTTCAGCGTTTCATTTTTTATTTGTTGCATCATCAAACATACTCCTCAAGAACTCCTCTTAGGTTAATCGCTACTAGCAAGTTCAGCAAAGAAAACAAAGTTTTCTAAAAGGCATTAATTTTCGGAAGACTTAGCTCTCTTCCTCACTATATTTCGGGAAATTGCGTAATCCACGCAACGACGGTCCCGCTCTAAACATGGAAGCAATGAATGTTTGAGAAATAAGATGTAGAAAATTATTGTTTAAGAGAGACGCTAACAAAACACGCAGTACGGAAGACTATTCATTCTATTACGGTTGAGGGCGAGTGTTATAAAGACTCATTGTTCAAATGACCAATCTTTCAACGAGGACAGGATACAAACTCGGAGTAATTGGAAGTGCAGGCAGCAGGCTCATCTTCCTGAGAAACTCATGTGCCAAAAGGGTAAAGAAAGTCGTATTGTCTCGCCTTCAATGTGTAAATGCATTTCTAGGGGACACGACCAAACGAAAAAGCCCCAGTCTTTCGACTAGGGCTTAATATAAGTGGCGGAGTGGACGGGACTCGAACCCGCGACCCCCGGCGTGACAGGCCGGTATTCTAACCAACTGAACTACCACTCCGCAGTGGTATTGTGTACTAAATAAAGTCTTATGGTTAGCGTGCTTTATCTAGTTTTGCCTTCAGATCTTCAAAATCTGAAAACAAGGAAGTAGGCCTGGCGATGTCCTACTCTCACATGGGGAAACCCCACACTACCATCGGCGCTATTTCGTTTCACTTCTGAGTTCGGCATGGAAATCAGGTGGGTCCAAAATGCTATGGTCGCCAAGCAAAATTCTTTACATTTTGTTTTAGGCTTTAATTTAAAACATAAAACAAACAATAAATGGTGCTGATACCCAGAATCGAACTGGGGACCTCATCCTTACCAAGGATGCGCTCTACCGACTGAGCCATATCAGCACATTATTTGTGTCCGTGAGGACTAAAAAAGCCCGCTTTTACAAACGGGCTCTCTTAACTTTTGTCTTCGCCTTTTTAAAAAGGAAAAAACTAAATTTAAAGCCTGGCGATGTCCTACTCTCACATGGGGAAGCCCCACACTACCATCGGCGCTATTTCGTTTCACTT
>NZ_JAWOQS010000040.1:0-2673 GCF_033438945.1 Vibrio sp. Y176
AGTTTTTTTTCTCAATGCTTTTTATACTTCTGGCCGCTTTCCATTCGGTTGTATCTTTGTCCTTTTGAGCCATTAGAACAGTAATTGCAGTTGCACATTCAGTTGTCCCTTGCTGATATGTCATGTTACCTATCTTACGGCTGCGCAGCGGGCTGCTCCCTCCTTTGGCCTCAACAATTATAATTTCACCTAGTGGCGGCTCTGCCACCTAGTAAACCATATCAAAATCGCCCGGCTTCTAAATTTACCTTAGGGATGAAGCAGCTTAGCATTAGGACGTTTACTCCGGACAAAGTCATCCGCGGCTAACTCACCAATTTTTGCAGATTTCTGATTAATCTTGGCGATTTGAGCGTTATATCCATCTTCGCCAGTTCGAGCCTTCCTAGCCTCTTAACGCTCTTTCAAACACTCTTCAATTTTTGCTTTGTTTCGTTTTATTAGCTCATAATCTCTCATATAGAGTTCTGAGTTTTCTTTATACTCTGCTTTATTCAGCACAAGATCTTCAGTGAAGATCGTGCAACCTTCTTCCCCGCCAACTTTCTCAGAGTCAAAAACATGCGCATTGACAAATTCCTCAATCCCAACAACATACTGCACTTCGTGTCTGCTGCCATCTTCTCCGACGGATGACTCTTTTTCAGCGTTTAAAATCTGATCGCAAACCTCTTGGGGGGCATCGCTTTGGGCCTGATACTCTGCCTACATTTGACCCAAGCGTTTTAGCCCTTCTTCACACAAGAAGCCTGTTGGGTCAATCCACTGGATAGGATTGACTGCATATTGGTAATGCCACTATTGACAGTTCAACTAACAAGCTCCCAATCATAAATATAAAAGCCATCTCGTAAGAGATGGCTAAAAAAATACCCGAGGAGCTCTAAAAAGGACGCCATTCACTTTCTGACTTAAATACCACTCCTGAAAAATCTTTGTTCTCGATTAATTCAGCCAGTTTTTCATCGACACATAATAACCACTCGATAGCATCCAGTTGAAATATAGTTTTCTGCATTTCAATATCTTTCTTAAGGACAACTCGATCAATTGAATCAACCTCTCCATCAAACTCACTAAATATTGAATGATTTCTATCCAGTAAATCGCAAATCGCAAGAACATTTAAAAAATAGTATTCACCAAAACTTTTACCTTGGTAATTAACCTCAATTGGTAGGAATTCAACTTCACTCGTTTGTGTGTGCTTAGAAATTAAATCAGATAACCGTCGACTCACGATTAATAAAGGACCACTAAGAAAACTATCCGCAGGCTTGTCATCTGATATGACATCAATAGTAACTTTTGGCCATTTGTCTCCTAGGGCAACGCCTCCCGTCAGATTCAATCCTATTAATACACTAGACTGCGTTACTTTGCCTTGAGTAAAATCGGAGTCTCTATCTACCTTGTTGGTCCAAATTTTAAGTGTCATTACTACTTCCTACTTTTCCATTGCGGATCATCCAATTGCGATCGAGCTTCATTCTTTTCCAGAGCATTCCTAATGTTACTTTCTGTTTTTCCAATTTCATCTACAAAAATCATATCATCGATCAAACCACGACCATACTTAGTTTACAACGCTCTCATTTCTCGTCGAACTAAAGCACCTGAGAACCTTGGTGCCTTGCACTTAGATGTCTACCCACGTGTCAGGGAAGGCCTATTTCGACAGATGTTTTAATATTAGTTGGAAGTGCAATCCCATTTGCACCTCTGTTAATGTTGTAATCAAGTTCGGTAGCTCTATGCATGACCGGATATTCCTGAGCAATATTGATACTAATTTGGTGATTTCCAGCATGGTTTTCAGGTAACCCGCCAACTATTTCGTTATTTAACTTGAGCCCACAACCTCTTCTTAAAGAACCGCCATAATAATTCGCAACACTCCCCTCCTTTGAGTTTTATTTAAGGGGATGATTTGGACAATTTCCTCTATACCTACAACATATTGAACTTTGCGTTTACTACCATCTGAATGATTGATATAACGATGAAAAGTAACTTCGTTCTTCTCGCAATCAATATGGTCTAAATCGTATTCATATCGAATATGATTTTTAACTTTGGGTTTCTGATAATGCCACGAATGATGGGTCGTTCGGCAAACAACAAACTCCCCACCATAAATATAAAGCCATTTCAAGAGAAAGATGACTTATAGACTGAATTGCTAACTAAAGGGTGTTATTGAGTGATCTTCCCTGCTTTTACATCTTCTAGCCAACGTCCTTCAACAAGATAGGGTGGAAGCCAACCGGTTTCAACAGATAGACGGTTGCCTCTGTCGTACCACATGCAAGCCATGCCAAGCAGAGGGAAATTAATGAACGTGCGGAGCCCTATTCTATCTGGCCCTAATTCTCTAAGATGATATTTCTCTTGGAACTGTAGGTTTTTAACGAGCACTTCCTCAAAATCATAACCAATATTAGTAGTGAGCGCTGCGAAGGTTTCTAGGATCCCCATCGCAATTTCCAACGCCCAATTATCCCCTTGAGCTACCGCTGCGTCCATTGCTGCAACCAGCTTATTAGGATAATCCGATGTGCGGTTATGGAACGACTGAATGACGTCTACTAGCATATAAGACAGCTCACCCGCTTTGGTAGAGCTCTGTCTCATCAAAGAAATCGAAAAGTTCGCTAACACATCCATGCTAGC
>NZ_JAWOQS010000041.1:0-2601 GCF_033438945.1 Vibrio sp. Y176
TTTGATTCAGCTTTCGTGTTTACGGCACAATGGTTTAGCTTAGGTGGCAGCGTTGCTCACTACTTAACGCGGCGTTATGCGCACATAGAAATAACAATGCAACTAGTTTATTATTTAGAGAATCAGTAGAAATGGAAGAGAGTATATGCTTAATTTCACGCAATTCACTAAAGATCATTGGATCGCGATAGCAGGTATTGTTACAGGCGGGGTAATAGCTTTTGGTTTACCATACTGGGAAAGTTATTGGGTTCAGACCCCTCAGCTATCGATAGAAATTAATTCAATTTCCAGGGAAATTTCAGATGAAGCCGGGATTACGGTTCAAGATCACCTGGAGCTAGGTATCCTGAAACCAAGAGTGAGTGGTGGACTAACTGGTTCCTATTTAAGCCTTATTGAGGAAAGCTTGCGGTTTGAAGATATTGATAGGAAAAGAAAAGGAATAGTTACGACTGAACAACTTCGAGAAATGCTAGAAGCTGCAAAAGACGAACTCAAGGCTCTTCCTGAGCGTATTGAAAATGCTCAAGAACAATTAGATGATGTTAAAAAATTAAAACCGGACAGTTTATCTATTCAAGAATTAGTTCGTCTAAATAGGCCCTTATTGAATGAAGTTGATGTTAGTTTTACTGAGTTTCAGGACAAGATGGAAGATATTAAAGGTAATGAAAGTTACTTTAACGGAATTATTAACCAGTTTATAGAACAATATAAAAAACAATTAAATTATGTAGAAGAACGCTATACCGAGCTCCAAACAAATTTGCCAACGAGTGAACGAAAAGTAGAGACGTTAATAGATGAATTGAAAAGGAGTAAGTCGTTTTTTCGAGTTTCTGCTGTTTTAACTAACTCCGGTAAGTCCAGTATTTCTATTAAACGGCCAGCACTTTTGAGAGTCTATATTGGTACTGGAAATTATGTAGATCTTAAAATGGAGTTGGAGGACTATCATAAATCTGCAGAAGTCAAATCTCATGGAACAAGTATAGCTTCCTTTAAATCCAAAGAAATATCGACAATACCTCATGATGATCAAAAGTTAATTAATACATATTGGGGTCAAAGTGTCCATGCTATCCTGTTCACTGAAGATATTTTGAGTTCTATTAATGCTTCAAATCCAATTGCTTTTTCAGAAGGTTTATACCAAAAAATTATTTATGATCGTCTCGAAGGTGAGGCGTCAAGCAAAAAATATTTCACTGAGCAATATTAACAATTCGCAAGTTCGCATAACAAAGCATTTAAGAGTGATTCCCAACGCTTGGCATTTTTCATTCCATCGTTGGGTTTTGTGTTTACGGTGGTATGGTTAAGTTTCGTGGCAGCGTTGCTCACACCTTAATGCGGCGTTATGGCGCAGGGATAGAATCAGCTAAGGGAAACTATATGAGCGAGAAAGTAAAAGTAGCCTTGAACTGGCTCAAAGGTCTTTTGGAATCGGAGAATATCGAGTATCAAATAGTCGGTGGGTTGGCGGCAACGGTTCATGGTGGCAGTCGTGAAGTCGCAGACATCGACCTCTATATCCACAATTCAGATGCAAAAAAAGTATTAGCTCACGTTTCACAGTATGTTTCTAAGCCACTTACTCGTTACTCGGAATATGGCTGGGACTTAGAGTATTTTCAGTTAATCTATCGAAATCAAAAAATTGAAATAGGTTTGGCTCAACATACCAAGATCCAATCTTCACTGGACGGTTCGTGGCACCAACTTGAAATCGACTTCTCAAAGTCAGTTGTCAAAAGCTATCAAGGTATTGAATTACGGGTCATTCCAGTATATCAGTTGGTTGAATATAAGCGAATATTGGGTAGGGAAGTAGACCTCATAGACGTTCAGCAGTTAGCTTCAAGTTCAGCGCCATAACAAAGCATTTAAGGGTGATTCTCAACGCTTAGCATTTTTCATTCCATCGTTGGGTTTCGTGTTTATGGCGCATTGGTTTAGGTTAGGTGGTGGCGTTGTTCACACCTTAATGCGGCGTTAGTTGCCAATGAGGAAAACGCAGCTAAAGCAGAATGTTTAGAGTTAAAATCAGTGTATTTTTGGTGGCGTTTCGTACTTTAATTTTGAATCGTTCGGGTTTGTGAAAATCGTTCTCAGGTTTCTTTTGTGGTTGGATTTTCTGTTTCAGAAACCGAATCACTTGTTGAGAGTCAGCTCTGTGATATTGTCTTTTCAAAGAGCTTTTTGGTGTTGTTAGCCCGTTTTCTACGGCGTTGTTTGTTCCAAGTGGTTTCAGTGACAGGCGCTTTGAAACTGCGCCTGATTTGAGTTTTTCAAAACACACAAAGACAGTGTTGGCAAAGCGGCAATCAATTTCAAATCAAAGCTTTAGGTTTGGCAACTAACAAAGCATTTAAGAGGGATTCACAACGCTTGGCAGTTTTGGTTTGAATTGGCTTTAGTGTTTACGGCACAATGGTTTAGGTCGGGTGGTTTGCGTTGTTCACCCCTTAATGCGGCGTTAATTGGCTTTAAATTCGTCAGGAGTAATTAAATTGAGTAAATACGATCAAGTAGATTTAGCTTATGAGTTTCTGTCCATGAAAGAAACCGAGGGTGAGTCTTTTACAATTGATGAAT
>NZ_JAWOQS010000042.1:0-2506 GCF_033438945.1 Vibrio sp. Y176
CGGCAATCAAAATATTGAGATTATCCGTATCCTCCACAAAAGCATGGATGTGAATCCAATTTTTGGCGCATAACGCCCTGTTAAGGTGTGAGCAACGCAATACTGATGTCGCCGCATACCACCTTAAACACCAAACGCAACGCATAGTAAAAATGCCACGCGTTGCGAATCACTCTTAAACAGTTTGTTATAACTCAAACCCAAATTGGCAGCTGATAGATTTTTCCATTTAGATCCACAACTACCACTTCGACGTACACCTGGTGGTTATCAGCACGATAAGCCGATATATAAAATTCTTCGAAGCATTCAATAGGCAAACTGTGAGATTCGCACAACTTAGGCAGCCACTTGCGATAAGCGAGAACCGTCTTACGTACTCTAGGCGTTAGCTTAAACAGCTCTTCATCTTTAGTTGGAATCCAACTAATTCTCACTAAATCACCCGCTTTAAGATTAGCTAGTTTGAAGATATCATCACGGACAAACCCACCATCGATGTAATTTTCGCCACTAAAAAATGATAAGGTGAAGTTCTTAGCCACACCTTTGATATTCTTCAGTTTCACAATTTCCCCTTGAGTTATAACGCCGCGTTAAGTGGTGAGCAACGCAACCACCTTACTTAAACCATTGTGCCGTAAACACTAAAGCTGAATCAAACCGAAGATGCCAAGCGTTGGGAATCCGTCTTAAACGCTTTGTTAGTGTTGTAACTCCAACCATACTTTACATTCGTTAAATATAAAAAAATCCCGCTCTGAATCAGACTCGTAGAAATCATGAAATGCCCCATAAATCTTATGTATACCTATATTATCGCCTACAAAGAACTCAATATTTTCATGTAAATCAAATCCAGAAATATCGCGTAAAAGTAACTCAAATTGCTGACTAGGGTTGGCGCTTCTGTAAACTATTTGAGATATATGGTATCTAGCTAAAAAATCTATAGCAGCTTCGAATGACGGTTTCTCATGCCCTAGAGATTTAATCATCACTTCAAACATCTCTGACACTACTTCCCATATAGGTTCAGTATCATATACCGCTAAGACTTCATCCGTATATACTCCAGACTTCAATTTGCTCTCAGCAAAAGCTAATAAGTCTTCGGTAGAGAGTCGCCCCGCTACATAGCGAGAAATAAATAAATCATCTTGCTGCACAAATTTTCCTTTCAACACTAACGCCGCATTAAGTGGTGAGCAACGCCTACCACCCGACCTAAACCATTGTGCCGTAAACACTTAAGCCGAATCAAACCGAAAATACCAAGCGTTGGGAATCCGTCTTAAATGCCTTGTTATGTTTGTACTCGACTCGACAGCAGATCTAAGTATTCATCTATACTTTCTGGCATTTCATCTGGATAAATTACTTTAAGATCTTGTTTTGAAGAGTTCTTTAGACGCTCCAACTCCAATAATGGTGGACCTAGTTTAGCGATACGGTAGATAGCGATAGTTAGGTTTCGCTCGGACTGTTTTTCTGTGATCGTGTCTGATGGAAGGGTAAATGAACCATTATCCCAGTCGGTATATAAACAGCTATTTTTCTGAGCATTTTTAAAATCAACACCACCAAATAATACCTCTAACGGTAAGCCCAATTCACGATATTCTTTCCCAAATAGTGTTGTAGAAACGGCTGCGTCACTTGCCAACTTTTGCTTATGGTCACGAAATCTGCGATTGAGCTTTTTCCAATCGACTTTCTTGCCCGCTGCAACGTCAATTAACGTTCTGAAAAGCATAAAGCTTTTCCCAAACTCTTCTCGTGCGAAATGGCTTAAAGCGAATGAACGTGCGTATTTTTCATGCTTATGTAAAATCTCAGCTTCATCGCAGAGCTCTTGAGCATTTCTCAAACACTTGATTGCACCGTCAAATATAGTATCGAACTTCAAATTATTGATTTTGGGTTGATTCAAATTTCCTCCGAAAACATAACGCCCTGCTAAGGGGTGAGCAATGCAATACCAAAGCTTCCGCATACCACCTTAATCACCTAAACCAACGCATAGTGAAAATGCCACGCGTTGCGAATCCCTCTTGAGCAGTTTGTTATACATTGCTTCCCTACCTGAGCACAGGTCTGAAAAAACTACGTTCATAGCTAATGATGCAGTCTACTTTATCTGCAAACTCAAAAGCTTCAATACACTCGGGATCATTTAGAGATTTGAGACGATACTCTTCGTATGCTGATAAGCTTTCGAATGAGAACAAAGCTAGAGCTATATTATTTGCACCTTCTGACGGTAGAAAATAGCCATTGTGCTGACCACCGAACTTCTCAACAAGTGGAATCCACATTCTTGCGTATTCTTCAAATTCTTTGACCTTTTTCGGGTCAATCACGTACCTGACATAGCAAGTAATCATATGCTTTAAATCCTTCTAATTGTTTAATTTCATGCGCAACGTATAACGCCCTGTTAAGGTGTGAGCAACGCAATACCGAGCTCCCGCACACCACCTTAAACACTAAACGCAATGCATAG
>NZ_JAWOQS010000043.1:0-2345 GCF_033438945.1 Vibrio sp. Y176
TGGTTATGTTCTAGCTCCATAACCTTATAGGTATTGGAAATCAAAAATGGTAGGGCGTCATAAACGCCCGGCGCGTCTTCATTTTCCAAACCCGCGCGCATGTATTTGTATGTGCCCACACCTAAGAAAACCGCATCGTATTCATCAAGCAGTTCTTGCATCTGTACATCTTGGCCGACTTCCACATTCATGCGGAACTCAACGCCCATTTCGGTAAATACCCGACGACGATTTTCCATGACCCCTTTTTCCAATTTGAAAGAAGGAATACCAAAGGTAAGTAGGCCACCAATCTCTGGGTAACGGTCAAACACCACAGGTTTTACACCGTTGCGAACTAAGATGTCTGCTGCTGCCAGACCAGCAGGGCCGGCGCCGATGATTGCCACCTTTTTATCCGTCCACTCCACTTTGGACATGTCAGGCTTCCAGCCCATTTCAAAGGCTTTGTCGGTGATGTACTTTTCAATGTTACCTATCGTGACTGCACCAAAATCATCATTTAGTGTGCACGACCCCTCACACAAACGGTCTTGCGGACACACTCGGCCACACACTTCAGGCAAGCTGTTGGTTTGGTGTGAAAGCTCCACGGCTTCTAAAATTCGACCTTCATTCGCCAGTTTTAGCCACTGAGGAATGTAGTTATGGACGGGGCACTTCCATTCACAATATGGGTTACCGCAATCCAAACAGCGATCGGCCTGCGCTGTTGCTTGTTGTTTCGTGAACGGCTCGTAAATTTCAACAAACTCAATCTTACGAATCTTAATTGGTTTTTTCGCCGGATCTACGCGTTGAACATCGATAAATTGGTAAACGTTCTGACTCATGATTCAAACATCCTCCATGATTTATTGGGCTTGAACGCGCAGTTCAGCAGCGCTGCGGCTTTGGTGACCAAGTAGCGTGTTTAAGTCAGCCGCTTGAGGTTTCACCAAGTAGAACTTCGGAATCCATTCGTCAAAGTTCGCCAAAATATGTTCTGCATGGCTAGAGCCAGTCTCTTCGAGATGCTCCGCAATTAGGCCGCGCAAGTGCTCTTGGTGGATGTATAGATCCGACAGTGAAATGGCTTCCACCGATTCGTTGTTTACACGGCCTTGGAAGTCTTGATTTTCATCCAACACGTAAGCAAAACCGCCCGTCATACCCGCGCCGAAGTTCACACCAGTGGCGCCAAGAATAGCCACAATGCCGCCAGTCATGTACTCACAAGCGTTATCGCCAGCACCTTCTATGACGGCGATGGTGCCAGAGTTACGAACACCAAAACGCTCTCCCGCTTTGCCCGCAGCAAACAGTTTGCCTCCTGTCGCGCCGTACAAACATGTGTTACCGACAATGGTGGCTTCGTTACATTTAAATGCAGTGCCTAGGTGAGGTTTAATCACGATCTTACCACCAGCCATGCCTTTGCCTACGTAGTCGTTCGCATCACCAGTGAGGTAAAGCTCTACGCCGCCCGCATTCCAAACACCAAACGACTGGCCAGCCGTACCATCAAGATAGATTTTGATTGGCGAAGCTGCCAAACCTTGGTTGCCATAGCGTTTTGCTATCTCACCAGATAAACGCGCGCCAACAGAACGGTCGGTGTTGATGACGTTGTAGAAGAAACTTGCTGATTGGCTGTTTTCGACAGCATTCAAGGCATCATCAACGATTTTTTGGTTGAGTTCGGCTTTATCAAACGGTTTGTTTGGCTCCGTCCAAAATAGTGGATGACCTTCGGCTGAAATAGGAGCTTCTAAGATGTTTGATAGATCCAACTTGGTTTGCTTCGCAGTGAATCCCTCGACGGCTTCAAGTAAATCAGTACGACCAATTAAGTCTGTCAGCTTCTCTACGCCGAGTGCTGGGAGTAACTCACGTACTTCATCGGCAAGGCCAGTAAAATAGTTCATTACCATTTCTGGTAAGCCTTTAAAGTACTCTTTACGAAGGGTTTCATCTTGAGTTGCCACACCCGTTGCACAGTTGTTCAAGTGGCAAATACGTAAGAATTTACAACCCATAGCAACCATTGGTGCGGTACCAAACCCGAAGCTTTCCGCACCAAGAATCGCGGCCTTAACAACATCTAGCCCTGTTTTTAACCCGCCATCTACTTGAAGACGAATCTTATGGCGAAGGCCATTTGCAACCAGTGCTTGTTGGGCTTCTGCGAGGCCAAGTTCCCAAGGACTACCTGCGTATTTCACCGAAGTCAGTGGACTTGCGGCCGTACCGCCATCGTAACCTGAGATGGTGATGAGGTCGGCGTAAGCCTTTGCGACCCCTGTGGCTATGGTGCCAACGCCAGGCTCGGAGACGAGTTTCACCGAAACCAGGGCATTCGGGTT
>NZ_JAWOQS010000044.1:0-2324 GCF_033438945.1 Vibrio sp. Y176
GAGAGAGAGAGAGAGAGAGAGAGAGAGAGAGAGAGAGAGGACGGGGAGGGGAGTGTGTGTGTGTGTGTGTGTGTGTGTGTGTGTGAGTGTGAGTGTAATTGTGTCGCTAAAATTTGCAAATTATGAGCTGCAGGTTGCTTTAAGGTTACATTATTTTTTTCTCCATGTCTCTCTCTCTATCTCTCTGTCTATCTCTCTCTCCCTGTCTTTCTCTCTCATACATACACCCACAACGAATATTTGGTATGTATACTCTGACTAGGAGTTAAAAATCAAAAAAAAAATATATATATATATTTTTATGGTTGTTTTTCAACAAAGGCAAAAAAAAGTCCTGAAGGGGAACAGTGTCTATTTTTAATGAAAAATAGAAACTGCCCCCAAAAATGATAATGCATCAAAATTGGTGTTGTTATTTATCATTGACATATCACAGACTGTGATAAATAAAATAAAAAAATCCATCCAACATTTATTATATAGTTAATCTTAATTCATGTTTTGTTTTCATTCAATTAACAGTGACTTCATGTAAATAAAATGGCAAATAAATTGTGAAAATCCTCAAAAGGAATGAATATTTAATATGCATAATCTGAGTACAAGTTGGTTCAAAGATTTAAGCAAAAAAATGTCGAGAAATATATTAATATTTCATATTTTTTAGTTGTTCACACCGTCCCGAAGGGGACAGGTGTGATGTTTTATAAGGGGGCCCGCAGGTTTAAAAATACAGGGTTCTTATGAAGGTGGTGTGAGCGTATATTTTGAAAGTTGTGGACATAAGCCATGTGACCTAATGAAACTTTGACATGTGTGATGATCAAACAACACATCCATATTCATTTGAAATCATGTGACCTAGTGAAAGCTTGACTGATATGTACTAACTGCTTTGAGGATCTAAGTGCAGCAATCACACACAAATATATACTAGTTAATGTCAGTGGAGAAAGTGAGCAGGACTGCATGTATTCCAGTTCTTCATAAGGTGAAAGAGTTTCACCAGGATATCTTGTATTTACAGGTTTTTGGTATCAGGCATTTCTTTCAAAGTTTTAGGAATGAGTTAGGTAAATGTTATACTGTCATGTCTGTGTGACCACACACACTTCACTTTGACACACAGACTGTCAGTGAAGCCTTTGTTATGCTAATGAATGACAGTTGCAACTCTCACAGACAGCAGAATGGCTTGAAACTTTCTCAAACAAATCCTTCCAGATGCCAAACCGTGGGTCCCATCTTCAATCTGAAAGCATCACCAGATAGATACATTTGTTCTGAACGCAAACATATAAAGCTTGTATGTCTATGGACTGAAAAATGTCACCTTAATCACAAGTTTACAGTGTGTTGGCCCTCATCTTTTCTTCCAGAGATCATCATGAGGAGTTGTGTCCTGCACCTTCTAACGCTTCTTAAATCCAAACCGTTCAAGTTATGACAAAGTCCTTCACAAGTAATGTTCAGCAGGGGTAGAGCTGTAATTTGTGCAAGTTTGAAGCAGTTATGATAAACGGTGTAGGAGCAAATAATTTTTGTTTGACAGAATTTGTCCAAAACGTCACCTTACATTCAAATAACAACTGCGCACTTCCTGTTGGAGTTAGGTCAGGGGTTGCAGCACGACATTTGTAGGTCTTGATGAGACGAACGAGACAGTTTTGGTTTGGTCTTTCTAAGTGGTTCCTACCCGTCTCACCGGGCATTTTCGTGGGTCCAGGTGGCACAACAAATCCTCAGGAGGGTTGGGAGCACATCACCTGTGACGTGCCATTACATCCAAACCATTTGAGGATTGAAAAAGTTACGCACAATAATTGATAAGGACACAATGAAGAATAATGTGTGCGAGTTTGAAGCCGATACGATAAACGGTGTCGGACCCTTTGATTTTTAAAGGAATTTTTTTTTTTTCGGAAAAATCTTACTTTGAAAGGAATTATCTCACTTCCTGTTGGATTTAGGGCATGGGTGCAAGTGCGTGATTTGTAGGTCTTGATGAGACGAACACGGCTGTTTTGGTTCGATCTTCCTACGACGTTCCTACTGGCTGCAGCGGCCATTTTAGTGGTCTAGACTGATAGGTGGCGCTAGAGAGCCCATTTTGGCACTTTTCAGATTAATTTTTTCATTCTATAAAATTTTTCGCCAGTCCTGACATGCGTGCCAATTTTGGTGAGTTTTTGAGCATGTTTAGGGGGTCAAATTCCAGTTTAAAGTCGCGTACGCTGAAACAAATAATAATAATAATAATAATAATAATAATAATAATAATAATAAACGCTACAAAAACAAGAGGGTCCTCGCCCTTTCAGGCC
>NZ_JAWOQS010000045.1:0-2254 GCF_033438945.1 Vibrio sp. Y176
GGCCTAACTCCCAATGAATCAGAACGGTTATATTGGGAAAACTCTAAAACCGTGGCCAATTTTAGTTGACCACTACAAAGTCAATTGCAGGACTACCTCGACCAAAACGTTCCCAGTCAAACAAAACAAACTCACCATTATCTCGAATCCCCCAGTTTCCTTCATTACTGTCACCTGATATCAAACTATTGTATTCAAATAATTCAGCGGATAATTTCTGAATATTTTTTATCGATTCTTGAGTAACTTTAGGAAAGTTCAATGTATTCATTGCAGAATCAGTAGCACAAACCTTCCAATCGTGATTCTTCACGAGAAACTCAGGTTGGTAATTAGAACTATGGATTGCCGCTAATTGTTCGAATACACAGTTCGAGGCGCGTAGCTCCTCCAACGTAACACTATGAGGAATGTACTCGATGACTAAGTTATTACCACTTATATCAAGTAATTTGGGAGTACTTACACCATCAAGTTTGTCAGCGGCAAACTTGTAAAAATCCAGCTCGACGTTAGATGCACCTTTTTTATATATACAAGGTTCACCACCAAACCTCCCAATTGAAACATGAGCTTCTCCCATTTGAGATAAGTCTTGTTTTTTTATATGCCTCCCTGCGTTATAACGCCCTGTTAAGGTGTGAGCAACGCAATACCAAAGCCTCCGCACACCACCTTAATCACTTAAACCAACGGATAGTAAAAATGCCACGCGTTGCGAATCACTCTTAAACAGTTTGTTAGCTTTTCCGTGCACACATGCTACGTAAACTAAGCCATGCATACTTTACCTTTGCTTTTAGTTTCGACTCAGTATTGAACATGACCTCCATACCCATTACTTTAGTTTTTCCTGTCATGTTCACAGTCAAAATATCTTTGCATACTTGCCTGTGATATCCATGAGAAGTTTGAGCAGAAAACAAAAGTTTGGATATACCTTCGGTAATAACACCACCTTTAATCCGAATGTCTGTATGCCCGTTAGCGGCAAACTCCAACACTTCATTTTTCGAGAATACTCGATCAGATTCCGATAATGCTTCCCGGTATTCAGGTGGTTGACCATTCTCTTTTTCTACCATGAACGATAACTTTTTATAACATGATATTGAATTGATGGTTACTGGATAAGGTTTTCGATTTCGGACAACAATAATGTAGTCACTATGTGATTGTCTTTTATGGACGACTACACGCTCAATCCTCAATGCAGGCTGTGCATTTTTATACCAACTAATTAATACAGTCAGTATTGCGATAAAAGCTGCCGTAGAGCTTAAAGCATCTACTATATATTTATAATTTTCCATTATTCCACCAAGGAAATGCTAACGCTGCATTAAGGTGTGAGCGACGCTTGGCTATACTTGAGCGAAGCGAAACTGCCAAGCGTTGCGAATCACTCTTAAATGCTTTGTTATGAGCCATTGCCGAATATATTACTAGCTATAACTGAAGAAAATACTCCAATCACGATAGACCAAGCAGAGGCAATAAGAATTGACCTGATTGGATGTACAGAAACCCACGCTGACAGCCTGAAAAATAGTGACTTTCTGACAAGTTTTAGCTCATCCTTT
This sequence comes from Vibrio sp. Y176, assembly GCF_033438945.1. Taxonomy (NCBI): domain Bacteria; kingdom Pseudomonadati; phylum Pseudomonadota; class Gammaproteobacteria; order Vibrionales; family Vibrionaceae; genus Vibrio; species Vibrio sp. Y176. Next base: position 1,584 of record NZ_JAWOQS010000045.1, read on the forward strand.
GATTTAGAAACTAATTCTCTCGAAACCCCGTTTGTTAACAATCGCTGAGAGCAAGAATCACAAATTGTAGGTTCATCGCAAGAGTATATGATATCTGACTTGATGCCATTCATATCGTAAATGCAACCTTTGGTTTCATCATGAGTAAAATTACTGTATTCGTAGCAGGTGGGAATACTGCCTTTGTTTTCTCGGTATACGAGCGTATAAGCATGAAGTAACCGAAAAACTACATTTTCCAGTCCGATATTATGAAAACGAAGATAATCCGCAATTTCGTGGAAAGTAAAAATGACAACATTATTTGTTAGTCGCCTGCTATACCAGTTTTCTTCTAGCGGCACATTTGTTAGTGTAATCGTTATTTCTTCTCCTTCTTTTTCAGGAATCAAATCACCTAAAATTTGATCGGAAAACTCCCAATTGTAACCATCCGAGCCTTTGGTAATTTCATAAGTCTCGATTGAGTTTAAGATTTCATAGACGCCAGAGCTACGACTTGATAGCAATGATAAGTCGAGATCTCTAGGCACAGAACCAAGTACAACTAGCCGTATCTTTGTTTTTTTGCTCAATTTAAATATCCTCTTGGCTCATAACGCCCTGTTAAGGGGTGAGCAACGCAATACCAAAGCCGCCGCATACCACCTTAATCACTTAAACCAACGCAT
>NZ_JAWOQS010000046.1:0-2155 GCF_033438945.1 Vibrio sp. Y176
AGTGAATTTGATATGAATAACTCGGTGCTACGAAGAGTAAAACAACAGCGTGATTATCTAGCTAGCTCAGAAGCTACGCACTCATATACCCCGTTCACAAGCAGGCAATTAATCCACGGCGACTTTCATCATTTCAATGTCTTTTTTGATTCTAATTGCACAGTAAGCGATGTGATCGACTGGGATTTAGTGCAAAACATGCCTCCTGGTTATGAGTTGGCGAGAGCATGCATGTATATGTTCGATTTGGAGCTTCATAGGTCATTAGCTTTATTAAAAGGCTATCTGTCTGTCAAGCCTCTATCCCGATTAGAGCTTAACGATGGAGCAAAGGCGTGGGCTGTTTACGCCGACCACTATGTGTGGGCTTTGGAGGAAGTATTTTTAAAAAATAATACAGCAGCACAGAAGTTCATACCTCAAAGGGACTTTATCCCTTTTATGGAGCAATGGCTCCAAATTGAAAGTGCCTTGTTTTGAGGCGGCACATAACAATCTGTTTAAGAGTGATTCGCAACGCGTGGCATTTTTACTATGCGTTGGTTTTAGTGTTTAAGGTGGTATGCGGTAGCATCGGTATTACGTTGCTCACACCTTAACAGGGCGTTATGTTTTCGGAGGAAATGCGTGATTTGGATAAAGCGAGTGGCTTTGATTACTTTTCTTTCGGTTCTGGGGTATTTTCTATTCCTTCATGCGGGGATGGCTAGTGATGGAGCTATAGAGCTCAAGTGGTATTACAGGTTTGAAATGATAGCTGCGGGAATCATCTGGTGGCCTGCGGTTTTATATTTGAAGCTTAGGGATTTAGCGAATTATCCAACAAGCATTTTAGGGCTAGAATTATGGCCAGTACAATATTTTAGCTATTGTATAGTTTTTAAGTTATACGATGTAATACTCGGGTATAAGAAAACGACGAATAGGTAATCTTTGTAATAAGTGGGCTTAACTATAGTCTTCTGAAAACTCAGTAAAAAATCGGGATATATGCTCAGTTTGAGCCCCAAACATAACAAAGCGTTTAAGGCAGATTCGCAACGCGTGACATTTTTGGTTTTATTCAGCTTAAGTGTTTATGGCACAATAATTTAGGTTCAGTGGTAGCGTTGCTCACTACTTAACGCGGCGTTAACTGCCAGAAAATCAGATAGGTGGAGTAATGGAGTATCTGAAAGAAGTATTAATTGGTGCGGTCTCTGGAGCAATAACTGTCGGTGGTATTTGGGCGTTTTTCAAAGGTTCAGTAACTGAAGTAATTAGAAGGTCGATTGCTTACAAGTTTGATGTGAAGTTACAAGATAGTAAGAAGCAAATTGATATTGAACTGAAATTATTAGACTCACAGCTTAAGGCTAATGGCGTACAAGTCGAATCATTAATCAGTAACAATTTAGCTGCGCTAGACTATCATCGACAAAAGCAAATTGAAGCTATAGGGGTTCTTTGGGAAGAAATTGTTGAACTAAGGAAACAAATCCCGGGAATTATCGCTGTTTTGGACAGTCTTCCGTCTGAGTTTCATGAAGCGTTCGTAAATAACCCACAGACTCAAAACGACTTAAGTCAGGTTTCACTTACTCCATATACAAATTTACTTCGTGAATCGAAAGCTCGGAAGTATAGAGTGTTTTCCGGAGCCTTACTTTATTCATATTTTGAACTCTACCAGTCAGTAGTAGGTATGTGCTTGACACATTCGTCTATAGAGGCATTGGATGGGAAGTTTAGTCATTGGTATGAGCAATACGACTTAGCTGCTATCTTTCCTGATGCCAATATTGACTTCAAAGTAGTCGAGGGGAAACTATCAAAGACACATCATTTGTTGGCTCTCATAGAGAAAAGTTTCCTTACTGATGCAGAAAAGATTATCACCGGTGAAGCTCAAATGTTTGAAGGGCATGAACGAGCTAAGAAAATTGATCAAATGAGGTCTTAACTGACGTGTAGTTTCTGTCAGTTAACAAACTGTTTAAGAGTGATTCGCAACGCGTGGCATTTTTACTATGCGTTGCGTTTAGTGTTTAAGGTAGTATGCGGTGGCATCGGTATTGCGTTGCTCACACCTTAACAGAGCGTTAGGTGCTTGAAGGAAAAGGTAAGTATGGAAATTGCTTTTCAGCAGATAAACATTGATGATTTCGAATTGTGC
>NZ_JAWOQS010000047.1:0-2104 GCF_033438945.1 Vibrio sp. Y176
GTCATTATGTCACCTGTTAACTTATGAGGTGATGATATCACCTCTAACTAAGTGACCAAATTCAGTGTGCCACTACACTTAGCCCCTTTAGTGAAAGGCTTGGGGTCAAGTAGTGATTATGAGGCAATAATAGAAAAGTACTCTCGCTCTACTTCAGAGCTGCCAAGCGAACAACTGCATAGACACTTAATTTTGGCGAAAGTATGGATTCTCGTAGAAGTCACCAATATATTGACTCAGCGAGGTAAGTCATCGGCATCAATGTACTTCAAATGGTTTAGGGAAAACGTCCCCAGTTGGTTGAGTTCGGTGGAAAATGCGTTATAACAAACTGTTCAAGAGTGATTCGCAACGCGTGGCATTTTTACCATGCGTTGGTTTAAGTGATTAAGGTGGTATGCGGCGGCATCGGTATTGCGTTGCTCACACCTTAACAGGGCGTTAGGCCACAATATCGAGATATCGTAAAAAAATAAAAACGGAGTTGGTTATGGAAAATGCAGTAAAACAAAAAAAGATCGAATATCTATGGCACTTTACAAAGTTAGAAAATGTTAGCTCTATCTTTCAGAGCGGGATTGTTCCGAGAGCGACCTTAGAGGCAAATCAATCAAATGTAGCTTACAATGATCAACATCGGCTAGACGGTTTTAAAACTGCTAGTTGTTTGTCAATTGGCCATCCTAATTACAAGATGTTTTATAGTCTAAGGCAGCAAGACCCCTCCGTAGAGTGGGTTGTCTTTGGTGTTAAAGCTGAAGTTTTATGGACTAAAGACTGCGCGTTTTGTACCACCAATGCAGCAAATTCATCAGTTACATCTGTTCCTATTGAACAGAGAAAGGGAGTTCAGGCGTTTGAGTCCCTATTTTTGCCAGTAGCAGGAAAACCATCACGTCAAGAGTTACAATTGCCAGATGATTGCCCAACAGATCCACAGGCAGAAGTTTTAGTGTTCGATACTATACTTCCAAGTGATATTGTCGGTGTTATTGTGCCAACTAAGGCAAAAGAGTTGGAGTTGAAACCTCTGTATCCTGCACATCAGGTTGTGTACCATAGAGCTCATTATTCAGCACGGCTAGACTATCAGCATTGGTAATACAAGTATGGCAATTAGACCCGTTTTTGTCCCGAAAACAGATGGCAGCATTGGAGTTATTGAAAAAGCCATAGATTTTAAATGGCATCCAGGAATGGCTAAAAGTCAGAAACAAAAATCAGTTTCTGAACTTCATAGTTCGGCTAAGTTACTGGGAATAAATAACATTCTAGAGATTTCGAGTAAATCTTTAGACGAACTCGGCATATTGCTAAGTGCTTTCAATCTTTCTTTCGTGACTAAGAAGCATAATCACAAGATCACAGTTGAATCGGCTTTTCAAGGCAGTAAGATTTTTAAAAGAGGTGGGCCTTACAAAGATTTGTATCTAGCGGACTCCAGAACTTCAAAAAAAGACATTCGTATAAAAGACTCAGGGCAGCTGGTTGGCTTTAAGTTTTTTAATACGGAGTTTCCATTAATCCCTCGAACCTATTTTTATGATTGGTTGTATATAAAGGCTTTGGTTAGCAACCCACAATTAGTTGATCAGCTTTATAAATTCGATGGGTTTAGTGATATTGAATTCAATCCTAAAAAATCTATAAATTGCCAAGCGCATGCAGCTGCTCTTTACGTTAGTCTAAATAGCGCAGGTGTATTGGAGGAGGCACTATCTAGTCCTGATTTGTTTTTAAGAGTTACCAAGCAGCACTACGATAATCAAAAGAGAGTTATCCAGGTTCAAGACTCACTGATCTAATGTGGCCTAACAATCTGTTTAAGAGTGATTCGCAACGCTTGGCATTTTTGCAATGCGTTGCGTTTTGTGTTTACGGTGGTATGCGGAAGCTTCGGTATTGCGTTGCTCACACCTTAACAGGGCGTTATGTTGTCAAAGATTAAGTATGAAGATTTTAATATTATTTATAGCGGCATTATTGTCTGGCTGCGCTGGTTTAATTGAAAGTGCTAGTTCCCCAAATTATCGAGAACACAAAGCTCGGGACAGTGTATCGCCTAGGAATCATAAAGGTTCAAGGAAAAACAAATTAGTCGGTA
>NZ_JAWOQS010000048.1:0-1938 GCF_033438945.1 Vibrio sp. Y176
CTGTGCGTTGGTTTTAGTGTTTAAGGCGGTATGCAGCAGCTTCGGTATTGCGTTGTTCACCCCTTAACAAGGCGTTATATTTTTGTTCAAGTTTGGAGGCAGTATTGAGTAATAATGGTAGAGAATATGAGGAGTTTGTAGCTTCTCTGCAAAAGGCACTGTTCGAGTCTGAGCAATGGACTGAGTTGCGAAATATTCAAATTGAGCAGAACAAAAAGATCAAAGACAACTTTGGCATCTTACGTGAGTTTGACCTTTATTGGGAATATGAACTAGCTGGAATTACATATAAAACAGTTATTGAGTGTAAGGATTATGCATCCAAAGTAAGCATAGAGAAAATTGATGCTCTTCTAGGTAAAATCCGAGATATACCTGATTTAAAGCCAATATTTGCGACTAAAACAGGTTACCAGTCCGGTGCAAAAGCCAAAGCACATAATAATAAGGTCGAGCTTCTAATCGTGCGTGAACAGAATGACACAGATTGGGAATTAGATGATGGTACGCCTTTAATTAGAGAAGTCGTGATAAATATGCATGCAATACCAGCAGCAAGAATTGTCTCATTCTCGCCAAGTATTGATGGTAATTGGGTTAAGGAAAACACTGAAATCGATATATCTAGTGGTAACTTTCAGCTTAATATGCGCAACGACATGACTTTTATCGAAGACATTTCTAAATCAGAGAAGTACTCACTTCTTCAACTTGAAGAAAGGCTAGGTAAAGGAACCGAAACTGATTTTGGTGAAAGAAAGCTGACTTTGAATTTTGATGACGCATTTTTACATTGTGCCGATATGAAGTTAAAAATGAGAGCCGCTGAAGTTACGTACTTTATGCCAAAGCCAATTGAACAACCTATTCATATCGACTTTTCAAAAGAACTAGTTGGCGTCATCGAGTATCTAGGTAAAAGCTCAAAGACAGCAATCTTCAAAGATCGTATTGTCAAAGACTGGGGTTCAAAAATATAACAAAGCATTTAAGAGTGATTCGCAACGCTCGGCATTTTCGCTTCGCTCAAGTATAGCCGAGCGCAGCTCACACCTTAATGCGGCGTTATAGCGCACGATAAAATTGAATATGGATGGTCATGGATAATATCGAAAAAGAGCTCTATCAAGCAGCAATAGAACTAGTAAATATGCGATATCCTTCTGGTTGGGGTGGAGCTGCGGCTGTTAGAACAGAGTCAGGAAAAATATTAACAAGCATTGCTCCTGATACTAAAAACGATGCTCTTTCACTATGTATGGAGGTGGGAGCGTATTTAGAGGCTCACAAACTCAATGAGCGAGTGACCCACTCATTATGCCTGTGTCGTGAGAACGAGAACGATGAATTTCTAATCTTGTCACCATGCGGAGTTTGCCAAGAGCGCCTCGTCCATTGGGGTGGGGATGTCAAAGCAGCAATTACGACTCCAGAGAATGCATTGGTTTTCAAGACTATACGAGAATTAATGCCTCATCATTGGTCACTTGTAAACGGCAAAGCGCTATAACAAACTGTTTAAGAGTGATTCGCAACGCGTGGCATTTTTACTATGCGTTGGTTTAAGTGATTAAGGTGGTATGCGGGAGCTTTGGCATTGCGTTGCTCACACCTTAACAGGGCGTTAGTCGCCAGAAAAAGCCAGTAGTCAAAATCATGTTTCTGAGCTAAAAATTTGGCAGCGGTTTGTTTGGTACACAGATTCATCTTCGACGGTCAAAGCTCTGTTTCATCGGTTCTAAATCAATGCATTGCTATTTTCCAAGCGGTTGTTTCGTTCTTTGGTGGTGATAGAGCGGGGCAATCGAAAATCTGTTTTTAGTTGCAACTCCGCTCGGTGAGTTTGTTGGTACAAAAGCCAATTTACTCGCTGAAATGACGTTTTCTCTGGTGTGGTAAGTTCCACGTGGTTTCAGTGACTTTGTTGAAAGTCCGCAC
>NZ_JAWOQS010000049.1:0-1904 GCF_033438945.1 Vibrio sp. Y176
TCATACTCAAAGTCAGATTGTGAGTTATTTGAACAGCAAGTGTTGGCACTGAAGAAATTCGTATAACAAATTGTTCACGAGTGATTCGGCACGCGTGGCATTTTTACTATGCGTTGGCTTTAGTGGTTAAGGTGTTATGCGGAACTTTCGGTATTGCGTGCCTCACACCTTAACAAGGCGTTAGTACGGGTTTGGCATTAAATGTCATAAGTTTTGGTGTGTATCTGTTTTGGCGCTCGCCTTTACACCTTTCAGTTAGTGCCTTTCACGTTCTTTCCGGTGGCACTATATACGGAGTGTTCGCTTTGATTTCACCGTTTACGGTTTCTAACTCTTAGCCTATTTCTTTGGAGCTTCTTCATTTTCGTGGTGGCTTTTGAGAGAACCTTGATTATTTTTGGTGTGGCTGTTGAAGTACGAGGAAAGAATCCTTTTCTAATTTGAAGCCAGTGAAAGTAGGGCTGTTCAGTGCGTTTTTCTTCTAGCCAACTTTCGTCTTTCATCTGGGGTGAAGTTTTGTAGCTGCCCGTCTCACTTCAGTGTTCAAAGCCTTTCATATTATCTCAGTTTTCAACATCTTGGGGCGCATAAATAGAAGTAGCGCATGTACTAACAAATTGCTTAAGAGTGATTCGTAACGCGTGGCATTTTTACTATGCGGTGGCTTATGGTGATTAAGGCGCTGTGCGGTAGCTTTTGTATTGCGTTACTCACACCTTAGCAAGGCGTTATGTACTTTAAGGAAAATTGTAACCAACTCTAAAGGATTGAGAGTGATAGATCATTTTGAAATTAAGGTAGTTGCATTCGAAGAATGTCGTGTGTTTTACAAGAATGTGCTAGAGCCATTGGGTATTGAACTCAAGTGGTCAGATGAAAATGCTGCTGGCTTTGGGCTTTCGAGCGAGCCAAATGTAAGGTTTCTAATTGAAAAAGGCGTCAGTAATTCTAAGTGCCATATTGCTTTTTCTGCATCAAACAAATTACAAGTTTCTGCGTTTCATCAAGCGGGGTTATCTTTAGGTGGTAAATGCAAAGGTAAGCCTGGTTTACGAAAACACTATGCTCCAAACTACTACGCTGCGTTTTTGATTGACCCTGAGGGCAACAATGTGGAGTCAGTAGTGTACCTTTAGCACGTACATAACAAATTGTTCAAGAGTGATTCGGCACGCGTGGCATTTTTACTATGCGTTAGTTCTAGTGGTTAAGGTGGTATGCGGAAGCTTCGGTATTGCGCGCCTCACACCTTAACAAGGCGTTAGGCGAATGGAGTAAATAATGAGATTTTTGATTGTTATTTTGGGGATGTTTTCTGCATTAGCAGCGACGGCAGAAGAGACTCGATGTGGATGGCTTGAAAATCCTTCTCCTGCCAATATGTGGTTGATTGATCGCGATGGCTCGTGGGATATATCAGTCCAAGGTACTTCAAATGCATTGGACGATAAATCGATGGAACTGCTTTATCAAGCGACTGCAAATGAAAATGAATTTGTTAGAACAAATCGAAACTATGGTTTTAGTTGTGCTTGCTTAACAGTGGACGTAGACGAAGAGCAAAATTCGATTACAACAATCTATAAATCCAAGCAGTTACCTTTGAAGCAGTGTATAGAGGACATATCCATAACGAAAGATATTCCACTTCCTTTTAAGTAATTCGCCTAACAAATTGTTCAAGAGGGATTCGCAACGCGTGGCACTTTTACTATGCGTTAGTTTTAGTGACTAAGGTGGTATGCGGCGGCTTCGGTATTGCGTTGCTCACCCCTTAACAAGGCGTTAATTGGCTTTAAATTCGTCAGGAGTAATTAAATTGAGTAGATACGATCAAGTAGATTTAGCTTATGAGTTTCTGTCCATGAAAGAAACCGAGGGTGAGTCTTTTACAATTGATGAAT
>NZ_JAWOQS010000050.1:0-1847 GCF_033438945.1 Vibrio sp. Y176
CCAGTGGCGACCAATGACAATGCCGTTACTGACGAAGACACGCCAGTGACGATTGATGTCCTGCCAAACGACACCGATATTGATGGTGATACGCTGTCTATCCAATCGGCGTCTGTGCCGAGTGAGCAAGGGACAGTCGAGATTGTTGACGGCCAGTTGGTGTTCACGCCAGCTGAGAACTTCCATGGTGACGCTGAAATTACTTACACGATTACTGATGGTGCACTGACTGACCAAGCAACGGTCAACGTCACCGTGAATGCGGTGAACGACACGCCTGTGGTTGAAAGCAACATTGCAGACCAAACCTTGGCGGAAGATTTTACGCCATACAGCATCGATCTGAATACGGCCTTCAGTGATGTGGATAATGTTGATGGCGAGCTGAGCTTCAGTGTCTCTGGCAACAGCAACATTCAAGTGGCGATCGTCAACGGTATTGCTACGTTCACTCCAACCGCAGACTGGAACGGCTCAGAAGCATTGACCTTTACTGCTACCGATCCAAGCGGTGAAAGCGTTAGCCAAACGGTGAACTTTACGGTTGCGCCTGTGGCGGACATCGTGGCAGACAAAGCGACGGTTGTGGAAGACACGCCGACCATCATCAAGGTCTTAGGTAACGACACGTTCGAAGGCGACGATAAAGTGGTGTCGCTGGATACCAGTAACGGTCCAGCGAACGGCACGGTCTCGGTCAATCCTGATGGCAGCGTCACTTACACGCCAAATGACAACTTCCACGGGGCAGACAGTTTCACCTACATCGTTACGTCCGGTGGGGTATCAGAGTCCACCACGGTGAACGTCGATGTCACACCAGTGAACGATGCGCCAGTGGCAAAAGATGATACCGCTGTTACTGATGAAGACACGCCAGTGACGATTGATGTCCTGCCAAACGACACCGATATTGATGGCGATAAGCTGTCGATTGACTCGGCATCTGTGCCGAGTGAGCAAGGGACAGTCGAGATTGTTGACGGCAAACTGGTGTTCACACCGGCTGAGAACTTCAATGGTGACGCCGAAATCACTTACACCGTCACCGATGGTGCACTGACAGACCAAGCGAAGGTGGCCGTTACCGTTAACCCAGTAAACGATGCGCCAACCATCAAGGTCGATGCTGTAGAAAGTATCACTGAAGACGCGGTGAGTACCGATACGGTAGTGGCAACGTTGGAAGTCGCTGACACCGATACGCCAGAAGAGCAATTAACCGTTTCTTTAGAAAACAACTCAAACGGCTACTTTGCGCTAGTTGGCGATGAAGTCAAACTGACTCAAGCGGGTGTTGACGCGGTTAACAACGACGAACTCAACCTTAAAGACCTAACGATCAGCGCATCAGTATCGGATGGTGTTAATCCAACGGTTAGCGACAGTGATAGTTTGATTGTGAATCGCGTTAACGATGCACCAACAGTCGATAATGTGATTTCAGATCAAGTGTTAGCAGAAGATTTTACGATCTACACGATTGATTTAAACGACGCATTTAAAGACAGCGACTCCGCATTGAACTTCTCAGTGTCCGGCAACAGCAACGTGTTGGTGTCGATTGAAAATGGCATCGCGACCATTAGCCCAACGGCGGACTGGAATGGCTCAGAAGCATTGACCTTTACCGCCACCGATCCAAGCGGTGAAAGCGTTAGCCAAACGGTGAACTTCACAGTTGCGCCTGTGGCAGATATTGAATCTGACCGCGCGACGGTTGTGGAAGACACGCCGACCATCATTAACGTCCTAGGTAACGACACGTTTGAAGGCGACGACAAAGTGGTGTCGCTGGATACCAACAACGGTCCAGCTAACGGCACGGTCTCGGTCAACCCGGATGG
>NZ_JAWOQS010000051.1:0-1841 GCF_033438945.1 Vibrio sp. Y176
CATATTGATCCATGTGGAGAAAATGGTGAGTTCCACACATTGGTGACATCAACCCCATCATTTCAAGGACATATAGAGTTGACGAAGCGAGATGTAGAATCTGGAGATAGATTCAGCCATCAAAGATACCATGCTAAAGCATTGCCAAAACAAATCTACGCAGTATGATCGCAACGTTTCTGTTCTTTAGGTAAGGCTCGTGCGAGTAGCAAGTAAGAAAAAAGTCCTAGTTTTTGACTCCGGTGTTGGTGGCCTTTCTGTATTCCAAGAGATACATCGCCTATTGCCCCAGCTAGACTACTTATACTTATTCGATAATCAGGCTTACCCTTATGGTGAACTCGATCAGGCTGTACTCATTTCACGAGTTAACCAACTGGTCTCTTCATTAGTCGAAGAACACCAAGTCGACATTGTCGTCATTGCTTGCAACACGGCGAGCACCATAGTGCTTCCTTCCTTACGCGAAAATTTATCGATTCCCGTTGTTGGTGTTGTCCCTGCGATTAAACCCGCATCGCTTTTAGCATCAAAAGGGGTAGGGCTGATCGCCACTCCGGCGACAGTAACACGCCAATATACTCACGAGTTAATACGGGACTTTGCGCAAGGCAAACCAGTTGAGCTGGTGGGATCAACTCGCTTGGTAGATATGGCCGAAGAGAAGTTGCGAGGCAACAGCGTTTCTCTCGACGAACTGACAAATATCCTGCTTCCCCTTCGCGATAAAGTCGATGTTGCGGTGCTCGGTTGTACTCACTTCCCTTTAATCAAAGAGGAGATTCATCAAGCTTTGGGTGGGGACGTTACTTTAATTGATTCAGGCGCAGCGATTGCACGTCGAGTAAAAGCATTGCTATTAAGTGATGAAATTGAGGATACAGAAGAGGGAAGTAAGTCGATTTATGCCAGTGCAACTCCTTGGCAGGAAGATGCACTGAACATTTGTTTAAAGAAGCTAGGTTTTAATCCTGTTCAGGTTTACCACCATCCGGATGTTTAGGATCGTTCGCAATTCTCACTTTTAGCGTTCTCTCCATATATTCCTTTTCATTAAGTTTAGCGATAGCTGGCTTGGCATCTGCCGCAGCCATCACTACAAAACCAAACCCTCTTCTTTTTCCAGTACGCTTATCTTTCATTAAGCGTACCGCATAGACCTGTCCATATTCAGCAAACAAATCGCGAACATGACTCTCATTGGCCTTATAAGGAAGGTTGCCGACATACAGCGTTTTAGTTGAAGGATCAGGATCCGAAGATTGAAGAACAGGTGTTTTGCTAGAAAATGAAAAAAGAAAAGCAGTAGCGATAACACCAATGAGGAAGCTCAAGGCTGGTGGGATGATGAATTGAGAGAAGATGATTCCCCCAACGATGGCCAGCCCAACACATAAAATCAGATTTTTTTTAGACGTCATTTTAATTACTACACATAGTGATAAAGAGATCGATTGCCCATTAACAGAATAGACACATGAATCTTACGTATATGGTTGGTGTTTTTCCAACCAATTGCTGTGATATGTCTCAAATGTGACGAAGAAATATGCAAATATCGCACTTTTGGCTAATTTGTGACCGGTTGGTTTTTTATTTGCAAAAAACACTTGTACTAATTTCTCAACTCCCTATACTGCGCATCCACCGACACGGAGTGAGACGAAAGTCACACAGCGAGTCGGGAAGAGAGAAAAAAGAATTTGAAAAAATGCTTGACTCTCTCACGGTGTGAAGTAAGATACGCACCCCTAACGACGAGCGACTAAGTTGCTGAAAATGTTAGAAAAGCTCTTTAAAAATAAGAACCTATCAATCTGTGTGGGCACTCGTTGATGATA
>NZ_JAWOQS010000052.1:0-1835 GCF_033438945.1 Vibrio sp. Y176
AAGATTTAATTAAATCTAACGCAAATCAAAAGCACCTCGTTCTTGGCAAACGACCGTCCGAAAATGCTTTGGTTATGCAAAGCAATGATTACCTTTCGCTCTCTCACAATGAGCTCATTCAGAAAGCGCATCGAGACGCAATTTCTGAACGAGATGACAATGTCGTGATGTCAGCAATCTTCTTGCAAGATGATCAATCAAAACCGGCCTTTGAGCACCAACTGGCGACGTTTGTCGGCATGGAAAGTTGTTTGTTGTCACAATCAGGATGGGCAGCCAATATTGGTTTACTGCAAACCATCTGCGCTCCAAACCTTCCCGTATACATCGACTTTTTCGCTCATATGTCGTTGTGGGAAGGAGCACGCACCGCTGGCGCGCAGATTCATCCTTTCATGCATAACAACATGAATCATCTGCGCAAGCAGATCCAACGCCCCGGTGCGGGAATCATCGTTGTCGATTCTGTGTATAGCACGATTGGCACAATCGCCCCGTTACGTGCCATCTACGAAATGGCGAAGGAGTTTGATTGTGGCTTAGTGGTAGATGAATCTCATTCATTAGGTACACACGGACCAAAGGGGTCTGGATTATTACAAGAACTGGGACTAACACAGATGGTGGATTTCGTTACCGTAAGTTTGGCTAAAACGTTCGCCTACCGCGCTGGTGCGATTTTAGGCCCGAACAAGCTAGCACAATCGCTGCCCTTCGTGGCCTATCCTGCGATTTTTAGCTCAACGGTTTTGCCGCAAGAAGTCGTGCGTCTAGAAAAAACACTTGAGGTAATTAAAGCGGCTGACGACAAACGTGAATGTTTGTTCAAGCGAGCCAAAGAACTCGCCATCGGATTAAAACGTATTGGGTTTAACATTCGCAGCGAATCGCAGATTATTGCTCTTGAGTGTGGAAGTGAGAGAAACACTGAACGAGTACGCGATTTCCTTGAAGAAAGAGACGTTTTCGGTGCGGTGTTTTGTCGACCGGCCACGGGCAGAAACAAGAACATCATTCGATTTTCTGTCAATGCCGACATGACAGCTCAACAAGTGGATCACGTCTTATCGGCTTGTCAGGAGGCATTTGACCATCCCGACTTAGAGTTTGTGTAAGTTGATTCGTAGTGAACGCTGAGCCTACGCTTGGCTCCAGTTAAAGATCAGAGCTCAGTTCAATCCTGAGCTCTGTTTTAAATCCAGTTAGCAATTTTATCGAAAAGGCGATTCTTATCAGCGGGTTTAACGATAAAGTCGGACATGCCGGATGAGCCAATTTTATCTAGCGTCACAGGAGAACTGTCTCCCGTATGCGCAATAATCGGCACAGATGCATACGGCTTTTCTGAGTTACGGATACGTCGCGACGCTTCTACTCCGTCCATGATTGGCATCTCAATATCCATTAAAATCAGATCGATATTTTCTTTTTCAAGAGTGTCCAATGCTTGCTGACCATCTTCCTTTTGTACCACTTCAAATCCCTGCTTCTCTAGTAACATCGCCGTAAACTTACGCAGAGACTCGTTATCATCCACAACCATGATGGTTCGCTTGATGGATTTATCTAAAGGCGCAGATGGCAGTGTTGACGAGATATAAGTGGAATCGTAAAGCAAACGCTCAATTGTAGCTTTGGTGTTTAGCAGCCACGCTTGAGTCTCTACCCAAATCGGGTCATGTCCAACTTTTTTAGCTCGTTGCGCAGGTTTGTGCTCAAAAAGATACACCACACGCGCTTCAGTAAATGAAAGTAACGATTCGATTCTGTCTAATTGGTTTTCTAAAACATCAAGGCTTTCCACATCGACAAATATCAGGTCAAATTCAAACTCG
>NZ_JAWOQS010000053.1:0-1729 GCF_033438945.1 Vibrio sp. Y176
CATACCACCTTAAACACTAAACGCAACGCATAGTAAAAATGCCACGCGTTGCGAATCACTCTTAAACAGTTTGTTAGGGGGCGAGGCTGCCTTCAAATTCATGCCTCTGCATATAAGGCTTATGCTTAGTACCTAATCGTCCCATTAAGCCTTCGAGTTCTACTTCGGTCAGGATTGTATTAAATCCTTTTGTGCTGAGCCAATCTTTGACAACTTTAATAGTTGATATATCTGTATTGACAAACTCTTTGTTAAAATCAGGCTTAAAGTAGTTAATTAGGGTTGCTTCACAGATACTAGTGATTGCCCCCTTTGGTAAACCTGAACCTGTCCTTAGCATAAGGTCATTTCCATTGCTATTTAGTTTATAAATTGATGCTTCATCAATTACAAAAAAGTAAGCAAAGTAGTCGTAATATTCATTGTATCTCGACGATAAAATTGGTCCCCACTTCTCATGTTTTTTGAGCCTATCGAAAGTGCTTTTACTCGACTTACCTATGTAACAAATTTCGAGCTCATCTAGAACCTCGATGTCGTAGTGGTTTATCAATTGATATACGAACAAGTTTGCTTCAACTGGAACCCCGTCATTCATGCCACTTGCTATCGGGCACGTTATATTAAGCTGTTCGTCGGAAGAATCAGAGTTAACTATTGCCAATCTGCAGTACTTTTCACTATTGCTATAATGAATCCCTTCTATAGACCTAAAGCCAGACAAAGCATAGTCTACAAACTCCTCAATTGTTTGAAATCTCGATCTCAAGTTTACCGATAAATCACTTTCACCATTAAACCAATATTTTGCCATATTAAAGATGACGTCATGGTGCTTATCATTTACAACCAACTTCCCTTTTAAACAGAAGTTATTGGTGACTGAGAATGAAGATGGAACAAACCTAACTTTTGGAGTTTTAACAATAGCGTATATAGTCGATTGACTAATAACATTAGATTCTTCCAATATTTTCATATTCTCATCATCAAAAATTCGATAATGTGGTTGGTACATATATTGACTAACATACGTACTAAAATATTTTTTATTCATAAACTCCGCCTTTATTAGCCCCCTAACGCCGCGTTAAGTAGTGAGCAACGCCAGACACCTAAACTAAACCATTACACCTTAAACACTTAACCGGACTTTGAATGAAAAATGCTAAGCGTTGTGAATCTGCCTTAAACGCTTTGTTATACGTTTTTTTCTTCGCTTACCTTTTAGCTCGATTAGATCACGGGTAAAACTACGTTGTTTGATCCACAAAATTTCGAAAATATAAATCGGCGAGAAAACTAGATGTTGAATCTCTCGCGGAAAACCAAAAACGTCACCAAAGGCACCTAATTTTACGAAAACTATATAAAAAAGCATACACATTATAAACATTGTTAAATAGAAGTAGGTTCTTACAATGTTCCATGTTATTTCGTACGGATTACTAGAAACTAAATAGTATTTTTTAATTCGCTTCCACTTGTGGATTCGCCAAAATTCTTTGAGTAGTACTGGTGTCTTTGCAAAACTTGCAACAATGAACTTACCTAGTTTTCCAAGGTAGTATGAGAACACCGCCAGTAAAAAACTTATAATGACGGTTGGGTCTAAAATTAGTTGTATAACTTCCATATTACCTCAAAACGTATAACGCTCTGTTAAGGTGTGAAGCACGCAATGACCAAGCTGCTGCATGGCACTTCAACACCAAAGTCAACGCATATC
>NZ_JAWOQS010000054.1:0-1729 GCF_033438945.1 Vibrio sp. Y176
TTATGCGCAGCCTTACTACTCGAACTACCAACGCCTGATGTCGGCGGGTATCTCATTTTCGCCTGACCGCCGTGAACAAATGCACCAAATTTTCATCAGTGCTTTGACGTCACTTCGCGATTACGGCGTGACACAAGCTGAGCTAGAGAGCATCACATCTAACTGGTATGGCGAACTGGCAAATCTTGATTCTGATTGGAGCAAACGCAAGCCAAATAGTTACGCGGAAGCGCGTATTTTCCAATTGGAGCAAGACAGCGTAAGCCAATCGAAAGAGAGCTATGCGCAAAGCTTGGCAGCTTTTTTGGATAAAACGAAGCTAGAGAGCGTAAACGCGCAGTTAAAAGAGCTGTTGTCTAATCAACCAAGCTTTGTGATTGGCATGGGCAAAAGTGAAACGCAAGCGCAATTTGCTGATGTATTCACTGCGCTTAACAGCGCCTACCTACAAGCTGGTGAAAAGCCTTCTGACATGAACGCCAAAGCGGAAGGCTTCCTGCAACCAGCTGAGGAAGGCAGCATCGTTAGTATGCGTCAAGCTCCGGGTGGTTTTCAGGTTTACACCTTATCAAACGGTGTGGATGTTTGGTTCCAAAAAGACGCAAAAGCTGGTGGTCGCGCTTACATCTACTTCACTAGCCAAGGGGGTAAAGCGGCCCTAGATAAATCGCTTTATCCAGCCTACGAACTGGCTGCCATGACCGCCGTTCGCAGTGGATTAGGAGAGTTTTCTGGCTCAGAGCTGGATGCCTATTTACGTACGAACAACATCGCTTTTGGTCCAATACTCGAGCCAACAGTGCATGGCGTTCAGGTTACGACGCAAAAAAATCGTCTAGTTGAAGCTTTGAATGGCTTGTACAACCTTTCGACCGAAATCAAGGTTGATGAACGTCAGCTTGCTGCGGTGAAACAAGAGTTTAAGCAAGAGCGCAGCGCTTTCTTGGAATCGCCTATGGGTAAGCTTATCCAAGTAGCGAACACCAGCGCTTACACGCCGGATAGTCGTCATCGTTTACTGAGCAGTGATGGTGCCGATACCGTCACGCCAGAGCAGATTCTTGCAGTGCATGATCAACTATTTAAAACCGATCATGGTTACAAAATGGTGATTGTTGCAGACGTTGAGCCTGAGCAAATTACGCCGCTTCTACGCAAATACGTGGCATCAATTAAGATGAAGCCGGGTAAAGCTGTAGATTATCGTGTGTCATTTAATGATGAGCTGCCAGCGCGCTCGGTCGTCACTGATGGTCACGAGCCTTCATCGTTTTACCTGCTGCGTTTTACCAACACCGATAAGTACAACCGTACGGCAAAAGACACGGTGATAGAAGACATTCTGGAGCGCATCAGTGCCGCACGAGTGCTGGAGACGTTCCGTGAAGAATCAAGCTTAGATTACAGCCCTAGCATTTATACGATGACGCAAGATGGTGAGCCGATTTCGGACTGGTTGTTTGAATCGCAGGTGGATCCAAAAGATGTGGGTTTGATGGATAAACTGTTGGATAAGGTTTTCGACGATCTCGCGACTAACATTACCCAGAAAGAAGTCGACACTGCGGCCAAGCAGCTTGCTGTCGCGATGCAAGGATTGGGTGACAACCCTGGTTCTCGCGCTTGGGTTTACAGCCGCTACCTCGCGCACGACTACGGATTGGATGTTGTGTTGGATGTAGAGAAAGCCGCTAAGAGCGTAACACTAGAAGAAGTGAAAGCACGTGCG
>NZ_JAWOQS010000055.1:0-1677 GCF_033438945.1 Vibrio sp. Y176
TTATGGAAAACGCTAAAAGTTACCCTATCTCTTTGATACTCCACCACGTCCTCCAAGAACATAACGCCCTGTTAAGGTGTGAGCAACGCAATACTGATGCTTCCGCATACCACCTTAAACACTAAAATCAACGCATAGTAAAAATGCCACGCGTTGCGAATCCCTCTTGAACAGTTTGTTATGTGCGAACTTCTAGCTTGTAGATGACTGCTCAGCAACACTAACTTTAGGCTCTTTCTCTGGCGTCGACCATTTGATGATTGCTCTAAGGTTCATTGAGAAAAAGATGATATTTGCAATTATCATTGCCACACTGCCAGTAAGATAACCAACTGCTACCCAACTAGTGTTACCGCACATCATTAAAATGAAACCGATTTTGTTCTTATTTCCAATTTGCCAAATTGCAAGAAACGTAAGTACCATTGCAACCCAGTCGATTCCATAGTACTGAAAATATTCCATTTTTCCTCCAAGCACATAACGCCCTGTTAAGGGGTGAGCAACGCAATACCGATGCCGCCGCATACCACCTTAAACACCAAAATCAACGCATAGTGAAAATGCCACGCGTTGCGAATCCCTCTTAAACAGTTTGTTATGCGCCAGTTAAAGTTAACCAGTTGTCCCTATATTTTTCTAACTCAGGTTTTATTGTCGACACCCCACTCTGCTTAAAAGAACAGCTAAACTTCACTGAACTTCCTTTTAGAGCAAGAGCCTCTTCACGAGACATGATGAATAAATGATCAGTATTCTTATCCATTATTACCAACACTAAAAAGTCATATCTTTTCTCAACACCTGATATTGAGTTATTAGTATTTTGGTTATGCAGATCTGTAGTTTTCACTTGAATTCTAAGAACTCTTGAGCTTTCAAGCACAACGGTAATGTCGTAATCTTCTTGGTTCGATTTAATAGCTAGATAAGCTTCAATATCTAACTTTAAAAGTTGAGAAAGCACTAAGTGCTCTCCATATTTTCCAATAAACTTCATGACTTCCTTATTGGCGCATAACGCCCTGTTAAGGTGTGAGCAACGCAATACTGAAGCTCCCGCATACCACCTTAACCACTAAACCTAACGCATAGTAAAAATGCCACGCGTTGCGAATCACTCTTAAACAGTTTGTTATAACTTCAGATACGTGTGGATTGTTGTATGTAAGTTTTTAAACCCTGTTAGCTCAAATTCCAGTACCCATGATGATTCAAGTGTCATAGGTAACTTTCCATTTGTCGATTCGCCAAATTTAATTTCAGTTATATCAACAGGACTATGAGCAGCAAAGAAGTAAACTGACCCATCAATATACCCGTCATCAGGGTTTACAGGGAAAGTAAATGTTCTACCAGCAAGTTCGTTACGTTCGGTAGGTAAATTTATACCGTTTAGGCTAATTACAGTTTCTATTTTCTCAGAATAGTCGTCTAGACTAAGTTCAAACGGCTCTATTCCTATCTCAAGTGAAACGTCACCATCGACGCCAGAAATCTTTGCACTTGTAAATTTGAGCTTTTCTATCGGGAAATTTTCCACTCTTCCTCCTGAGTTATAACGCCCTGCTAAGGGGTGAGCAACGCAATACAAAAGCCGCCGCATACCACCTTAAGCACTAAAATCAACGCATAGCAAAAATGCCACGCGTTGCGAATCCCTCTTAAGCAGTTTGT
>NZ_JAWOQS010000056.1:0-1666 GCF_033438945.1 Vibrio sp. Y176
ATAGAAACTGAACAAATCGGAACACTTTGCCTTTATGAGGCATCATTGATGCGTGCTTTTTACCATCAACTTGCCATTAAACCAAATGAACCTCAAAGCGTTAAATTACCTGATTATCCAGAAGTGACATGGAAAGGCGAAGGTATTTTGAAAACTGGATGTTTACACCCTAATCGATGGCTAGATGCTTATTTTACTTCGGTGACTGTGCGTGATAAACCTAGCATGGACATATTGGCAAACTTTCCGATTTCTTTGATGAGACAGAGTTCTACCAAAGCGGGCGAGTTATCTTATATGCTAGTAGACGTCATTCAGTCGTTCCACAACCGCACATCGGACTACCCAGATAAGCTGGTTGCAGCAATGGACGCGGCGGTAGCTCAAGGGGATAACTGGGCGTTGGAAATTGCGATGGGGATCCTAGAAACCTTCGCAGCGCTCACTACTAATATTGGTTATGATTTTGAGGAAGTGCTCGTTAAAAACCTACAGTTCCAAGAGAAATATCATCTTCGAGAATTGGGACCAGATAGGATAGGCATCAGAACTTTTATCAACTTCCCTCTGCTTGGCATGGCATGTATGTGGTACGACAAAGGCAACCGTCTATCTATTGAAACCGGTTGGCTTCCACCCTATCTTGTTGAAGGACGTTGGCTAGAAGATGTAAAAGCAGGGAAGATCACTAGATAAATTCTCTTTACTTATAAGCCATCTTTTACGAGGTGGCTTATAAGTTTATGGTGAGGGGTTCGTTGTTACGCGATTACAAAAGAGGCAGCGAAGCGTTTTACTTCAAAGCAGTTGTTCAAAATGATTAAATCAGGAAGACTTCTCGACGGATTTAATCATTCACCATAAGACCTCTTTTATTTCGGAAAGGGGATAACTCGTTCAATAACTTCAGGGTAATGAATTCCAAGCCTCATCAGAAGTACAACAAGCGATTGCACTGGTACGATGAAGGCAAAATATATATCAAAAATAGAGTTTTAAATATGAGAAGCTTAGACGTAATGCTCGATCAATTCACCGAAAAAGAAGGGTTTGAGTGCTTTGGAGAGTTGAATGACGTATCAATTCATGAAATGGAAAATCAGCTAGGATTATCCTTTCCGGAGCCATATAAAGTTTTTCTAAGAAAATATGGTTACGTTGAGTGGTTTGGTCATACGATTTATGGATACTCTGAAGATGAGGACTATCTTACAGTTGAGCGCACTCTTGAACTTCGCGAGGATGAGATACCGAGTGATTTTGAGAAAATACCACAAAACGGTTGCGTATTAGAGCGCTATGCCGGAGGTGGCTACTACTTTTTATTTTCAAATGAATCAGAAAGATCGGGGCAAGTAGCCCTTTTCATAGATGAATTGTTTGGTAAAGAAGCCCAATCATGGACAACATTTGAGGCATTTTTGGAATATATGCTCAGCCTTTGAACTGTTGTTACATAGAGCCTCAATTTCGAAGCCAGGCGACTTTGATATGATTTACGAGGCACCAACTGAAATTACATACACAAGCAGAAATACCCTCTAGCGGTAAGGTTTCCAAGTTCAAAGCAAAAGAGTTTGATATAGATATAGGTGTAGTGGTCAACTAAAATTGGCCACGGTTTTAGAGTTTTCCCAATATAACCGTTCTGATTCATTGGGAGTTA
>NZ_JAWOQS010000057.1:0-1581 GCF_033438945.1 Vibrio sp. Y176
TCTTGAAAGCCGAGCGGGAACAGTAAGCGATCTAACCATTCCACAAATGCTAGTAAGCTTTATTCCGACAAACCCATTTGCAGACTTAACGGGAGCACGCTCAACCTCAATCATTGCTGTTGTCATTTTTGGTGTACTAACTGGTATTGCAGCTCGCAAAGTAATGATGGAAAAAGAGGAATTGGAATCACCAATTCGCACGTTTGTTGAAGCGGCTCAATCTATCGTTATGCGCTTAGTAAAAATGATCATGGCGCTTAGACCTTACGGTATTGCTGCATTGATGGCGAAAGTGGTAGCAACCTCAAATGCATCCGACATCCTAAACCTACTTGGTTTTATCGTCGCGTCATACGTCGCTATTGGTTTGATGTTTGTTGTGCACGGCATTTTGGTTTCATTCGTTGGCGTTAGCCCTGTTGAATACTTCAAGAAAATTTGGCCTGTATTGACGTTTGCGTTCACTTCTCGCAGTTCGGCGGCAACCATCCCATTGAATATTGAAGCGCAAGTGACCAAGCTCAATGTGCCACCAGCGATCGCGAACCTATCTGCTTCTTTCGGTGCAACAATTGGTCAGAATGGCTGTGCGGGTATCTACCCTGCGATGCTAGCTGTGATGGTAGCCCCAACAATGGGTATTAACCCACTAGACGTAAACTTCATTCTTTCTCTGATTGCGATCATTACTATCAGCTCGTTTGGTATTGCGGGCGTTGGTGGCGGCGCAACATTTGCGGCATTGATTGTTCTTCCAGCAATGGGCTTGCCTGTAACGATCGCTGCACTTTTGATCTCAATTGAACCTCTGATTGATATGGCTCGTACTGCGCTGAACGTTTCTGGCTCAATGACGGCAGGCACCATTGCAAGCCGAGTGTTGAAGTCCTCAGAAGCTGAAACGGCTCTTGAAGAAACGAAAGCCTAATCCTTATTTGCTGCCTAAGCAGACAAATGCAAAACTTCAAGCCGATGGTTCGCCATCGGCTTTTTCATTTTCACAACTTCACCTTGCATCTTTCGTTGCTAGTCAAGGCGTTGAATGGTCTAATACTCTTATCGGTTCCGTAAACGGTAAGCAGAATGCACCAAGATAATCAGCCCACTTTTTTCTTCTTTGACTACGAGACTTGGGGTACAAATCCCGCGAAAGATCGTCCAAGCCAATTTGCTGGTGTTCGCACAGATGAAAACTTCAATATCATCGGCGAACCTCTGGTGATGTACTGCCAGCTTCCTGCTGATTATCTACCTTCTCCGGAAGCCACATTAATTACGGGTATTACGCCGCAAAAGGCGATGCAAGAAGGCCTATCTGAGCCTGAGTTCATTGCTAAGATTCACGCCGAGTTATCGAAACCCAAAACCACCAGCCTAGGCTACAACAGCATTCGTTTTGATGACGAAGTGACGCGTTATACATGTTATCGCAACTTTATCGACCCATACGCGTGGAGCTGGCAAAACGGCAACTCGCGTTGGGATTTGCTCGATGTATTGCGTGCATGCCATGCGTTGCGTCCTGAAGGCGTAGAATGGCCAGAGAATGAAGACGGCTTCACCAGTTTCAAGTTAGAACAT
>NZ_JAWOQS010000058.1:0-1572 GCF_033438945.1 Vibrio sp. Y176
AAATAAAGGTTAGGATGTTCTATGAGTGGTGAAAAAACCGAACAACCCACCGCCAAAAAGCTCCGCGACGCCCGAAAAAAAGGACAAGTCGCAAAGAGCCAAGAGATCGTCTCTTCGGCGTTAATTCTGGCACTCATCGCCGTGCTGTTCGCCTTTGCCGATTACTACATGTCGCACATCTCTGCCCTACTTTTGCTGCCAAGCGAGCTCGCATATCAAGGCTTTCAAGACGCATTGATCGATGTTGCCATCGCTATCGCCAAAGAGATGGCCTACCTCCTCGCGCCAATTATTTTGGTCGCCGCGCTTATCGCTATTTTTTCTAACATGGGACAGTTTGGTTTTCTTTTTAGTGGCGAGTCCATCAAGCCCGACATTAAGAAAATCAACCCTGTCGAGGGCGCAAAGCGCATCTTCTCGCTAAAAAGCGTCATTGAGTTCATCAAGTCGATACTCAAGGTGTCTCTGCTTTCCTGCATCATTTGGGTTACGTTGCGGGGCAACATCAACACCTTGATGCAAATTCCAACTTGTGGATTGGAATGTGTCCCTGCGGTGACGGGAGTCATGATTAAACAATTGATGATCATTTCATCGGTTGGTTTTGTTGTGATCGCTGCGGCAGATTTTGCCTACCAAAAGTTTGACCACACGAAGAAGCTCAAAATGAGCAAGGACGAAGTGAAACGTGAGTACAAAGAGATGGAAGGCAGCCCGGAAATCAAAAGTAAACGCCGTCAGCTTCATCAAGAACTTCAAGCTTCTAATCAACGCGAAAACGTTAAGCGCTCCAACGTATTAGTAACGAACCCGACTCACATCGCGGTTGGTCTGTACTACAAAAAAGGCGAAACACCGTTACCTGTCATCACTCTGATGGAAACCGATGCGATGGCTAAACGCATGATTGCAATTGCACGAGAAGAAGGCGTGCCAGTAATGCAAAAAGTGCCATTGGCGCGTGCGCTTTATGCCGACGGCAACGTTGACCAATACATCCCAAGCGAGTTAATTGAAGCCACGGCAGAAGTGCTCCGTTGGCTGGCGTCATTGGAATCTGATGGTACTCAAAGATAGTTTTATTCAAAGGGCAAAGTACGTTGCTTTGTCCTCAATAAAACTCAGGTTGATTTAACATTTCTAGCACGGATACGTCTGCAGAAAGCGCGTTTGATTGACTTGTAAACCTAAAGCTCAGCGCGCTTTTCAATCAGAAAATCCATAAGGACGCGGATTTTCTTGGGCATGTTTTCACGTGAAGGGATATAGAGATAAAAGCCCGGAAACGGTTTACACCAATCAACAAAAACGCGCTCCAGTTTCCCTTCTTCAAGATACTTCAATACCCATAAATCAATGTGCTTGATAAGTCCCACCCCCTGAATAGCAGCTTGCAACATGCTGTAATCGTCGTTGAACACCGCATTGCCTTTCGGTTCAAATATCACCGTATGTTTAGCAACATCAGGAGACGTGAGTGACCAAGTGTCGAGTGTGCCACTTGAGGTAAAACGGTACGCGAGGCAGGTGTGATGCGCTAAGTCATTCGGCGTTTCAGGTTTTCCGTATCGC
>NZ_JAWOQS010000059.1:0-1568 GCF_033438945.1 Vibrio sp. Y176
TGCGGAGGCCCCTCTTATAAGTTTTGAGACTGTCTGCCCAGATTAAACGAGATTCTTCCAGTTTGGTTAATCGCCAGTTCCTTTCAAATTTGTTTTAACCTACGGGTTTGACAGTTATACCAAGGAGCGGACTTTCTTTGCTTTTTTAACTTCTTTTTAAGAGGAGCTACAGAGTCAAGCGAGCCTACGATGCTATCGACAAGATGATCAATTCGGGAGAGGTTAAAGTCGGCACGGGAAACCTCTGTTTTTCCTTAAATTTTGCTACAGCACTGTCTGATAAACATCTAGTATAGTAACTGTTGCTGAGTGGCGTGTAATCGAGTAAAAAGAAATCAAAAGTAATCAGATAATGATCCGATAGCGAGGGATTCTGTGGAAAGACTTTTAGGTTATCAATTTCAATTCCATACGTCAGAACTAGATCGAGGGTATGGTTAAAACAGTGAGTGGGTTCATGTACACCCTGACTGAAGCCAATGGAGTCTAATAATCAGATCAACACGGTAGCCAGGGAGTCATTATCAACATTGACATGAATGTTAAAATCGCCTACGATAATAACTTTATCTGATTTAAGAACTAAACTGGATAAAAACTCTGAGAATTCAGATACAAATTCAGAATATGGGCCAGGAGCACGGTACACTATAACAAATAAAAGTGGCTGCGAGGTTTTCCAGGTTGGATGCAAAAGACTAAGAACGAGGCTTTCAAATTAATTATAATCTAGTTTAGGTTTAGGGCTGATTAACAGACTAGAGTTAAAAATGGCTGCAACTCCCCCTCCTCGGCCGCTGCCTCAAGGAATGTGGGTATTATTATGACTGGGAGGAGTGGACTCATTTAGACTAACATATTCATCTTGACACAGCCAGGTTTCAGTGAGACTGAGTAAAAATCAGTATGGTTATCTGATATTAATTTGTTTACTAACACTGCTTTAGACGATAGAGACCTGATATTTAACAGTCCACATTTAATTCTCCTGTTTTGTCTTTCTGTCACAGAATGAGGTTTTAATTTTTATGAGGTTGTTATGCACAACTCCTCTTTGTTTAATTTTAGATTTAGATAATTTAGGCGGTCGGGGGACAGACACCGTTTGTATAAAACTATGAAAACTATGGCTGGGTAACTGAACTAGAAGCTCAGAGAGGCGTTTAGGACTGCAACTCTCTGTCCTGGTCTCAACTCTGGGTTGTCAGGGATTTAAATTACTAATAAAGTTTGCCAGATTCCTAAAAATGAGAGCAGCTCCATCCAAAGTGGGATGAATGCCGTCTCTCCTAATAAGACCAGGTTTTCCCCAGAAAGTTTGCCAATTATTAACGAAACCCACATCGTTTGCTGGACACCACCTGGACAGCCAGCGGTTAAATGATGACATGCGGCTAAACATGTCATCACTGGTCAGATTTGGGAGGGGTCCAGAGAAAACTAAGGAGTCCGACATAGTTTTAGCGTATTCACACACCAAGGCAACATCAATTTTAGTGACCTCCGACTGGCGTAACCGGGTGTCATTGCCACCGACGTGAATAACAATCTTATTAAATCTCTGTTTA
>NZ_JAWOQS010000060.1:0-1559 GCF_033438945.1 Vibrio sp. Y176
CTGCAATTAGACAGAGAAACACGATTTTTTATTGTCACTTTGCTGGTTTACGCTTTTGTGGCTCGGACATGACAAATGCAATAAATGGGATATTTCAATTCAGTTCATAACCAACTAGTTACATTTAAAAGGCGATCGGTTAGACTATTTTTTCGCCCCTCTCACAAACTCGTCTGCTTTTCTGGCTAGCGGACAACGATATTTCTTACCACCTATCTCGGTGCGCACTGCCATGTCCAAGCAGTGTAAATCGATGGATTCAGTAGACCGAGATGGCATTGTTTTAACTTTAGGATGAGTTATGTTTAAACGATTTGAAGGCTTCACAGAGCCGTTTCCCAAATCTACGCCCGATCAGCCCCCTTCAGGGATTTTTGCCTTTCTACGCCATTACACCCGAGGGTATGAAAAGCCACTGATCATCATGTCACTGATGTCGACGATTGTTGCCATCGTCGAAGTCATGCTGTTTGGTGCAATGGGCCAACTGGTAGACTGGCTTTCCACCAGCAATCCAGAAACCTTTTTGCAAGATAACCGAGCGGATCTGATTTTTTACGGCGTCTTACTTCTGGTTGTAATGCCACTTTTGGTTGTTATCTACTCTTTGCTGGTGCATCAAACCTTGTTGGGTAACTACCCAATGTCCATTCGCTGGCTTGCTCACCGTTATCTGCTCAATCAGAGTCTGAACTTCTATCAAGATGATTTTGCAGGGCGCGTTGCAACCAAAGTGATGCAAACCTCTCTCGCAGTACGTGAAACGGTCATGAAGAGCATGGACGTGTTTGTCTACGTGACGGTTTACTTCACCAGTATGGTCGTGATGTTAGCAGCTGCAGATTGGCGTTTAATGATTCCAATGATTGTCTGGCTTTTGGTTTACATCGCGATTCAGATTTACTTTGTACCGAAACTGAAAGATGTGGCCTCTGAGCAAGCCGATGCGCGCTCAACCATGACAGGCCGTATTGTCGACAGCTACACCAATATCCAAACCGTGAAGCTGTTTTCACATAGCCAGCGAGAAACCCAATATGCCGAACAAGGCATGAAAGGATTTCTCAACACGGTTTATCGTCAAATGCGCTTGGTTACGGGCTTTGACGTGGCGGTTGAAATCTCCAACTACATCTTGGTGTTTTCCGTCGCGGCTTTGTCGATTTATCTGTGGTTAGACAGCGCGATTAGCGTCGGTGCCATTGCTATTGCGGTCAGCCTAGCGCTGCGCGTTAACGGCATGTCGATGTGGATCATGTGGGAAGTAGGAGCCCTGTTTGAAAACATGGGTACTGTCGTGGATGGCATGAAAACACTGTCCAAACCTATCGATATCCAAGACAAACCGAATGCGAAACACTTTGTCGTATCTCAAGGTGGCATCCAGTTCGATAACGTCAGCTTTCATTACGGTGAAAACAAAGGCGTCATCAACCATCTGAATCTCGACATCAAACCTGGCGAAAAAGTCGGCTTGGTTGGGCGCTCTGGCGCAGGCAAATCCACGTTGGTGAACTTGCTGTTACGCTTCCATGATGTGGAAGAAGGCAGCATTAAGA
>NZ_JAWOQS010000061.1:0-1538 GCF_033438945.1 Vibrio sp. Y176
AAGCGGTGACAATATTTCCGTCAAATCCGACGATTGCTCTTCTAAAAACTGGGATGATAAAGACAAAAAAGGAAACGCTAGCGTGCATGGCGATGACAACCCAGGTAAAGGGCATAACAAAGATAAAAAAGACAAGAAGAAATAAACACTTCTGTTCGAAAAAAGGCTTGCGCGATGCAAGCCTTTTTAATGTTCAGCGTTTCAAGCACTTAGTAGAAGGTACGACCTTCACCCGCTCTAGTCAGCAGTCCGTCGCATGGCGCATAACGATCGCCATATTTCGATGCAAATTCGTTCATTTTCTCAACCAGTTCTTTCAAACCGAATTGATCCATATAACGGAATGGCCCGCCAAGGAATGGAGGGAAGCCAATACCAAAAATCGCACCAATATCGCCATCGCGCGGAGAGCGAATAATACCGTCGTCCAAGCATCGTACTGCTTCATTAAGCATTGGCAGTACACAGCGCAACGCAATATCGTTATCGCTGAGCTTCGATTCTGGCGTCAGTTTGAGTAGCTTGTAGATGGATTTATCGACTTCTTTCTTCTTACCTTTGTAAGTGTAGAAACCTTTCCCGCTCTTGCGTCCTTTGCGACCGTCATTCAATAAGATATCGAATACATCAGGACCTTTGAATCGCTCGCCCAACTCATTGACCAGAATCGGCATGATCTTCGCGCCAATATCAACACCAACTTCATCAAGTAACGTGATTGGCCCAACGGGGAAGCCGAAATCCAACAACGCACCATCTAACTTCTCACTCGGCTCATTTGCCAGCAAGATATGCGCAGCTTCATTCATGTAAGGCGCAAGAATGCGGTTTACGTAAAAGCCAGCTTTGTCCTTCACAACGATTGGGGTTTTACCCTGCTTCTTAGCCAATGCGACAACTGTCGAAATGGTTTCATCAGACGTTGTTTCATGCGGAATCACTTCCACCAGCGGCATTTTTTCTACTGGGCTAAAGTAATGTAAACCGACGATGTTTTCTGGTCTCTCTGCCTTTTCTGCAATCTTGTGGATTGGTAACGAAGACGCGTTCGTAGCAAAAATAGTTTCAGATTTTGCGTTTGCTTCAATGTCCGCAACCATCTGTTGTTTTAGATCCAAGTCTTCGAAAACCGCTTCGATCACAACATCAATGTGGTTGTAACTTGTAAAGTCTACGCCACCTGACAGTTGCAACATCTTCGCCTGTAAATCGGCTTTCGACAGGATGCGACGTTTACGCTGCTTCTCAAACAACTTGTAGTTGTAGTTAAGCGCATTCAACACACCGTCATTGCTCACATCTTTGATTCGAACAGGCACTTTTGCTTTTGCTACCGTTACATGACTGATCCCAGCGCCCATTAAGCCGCCACCAAGAACACCCACTTTTTTCACCGCTGCTGGCTGTGCATCCGTGCCGTGTTCCTTCTTCATATCAGTAGTCGCGAAAAAGATAGAGCGCAATGCTCTCGATTCGGAGCTCATCACAAGCTCATCAAATCGTTTCGCTTCAAGCTCTTGCCCTTGTGCAAAACCTTT
>NZ_JAWOQS010000062.1:0-1536 GCF_033438945.1 Vibrio sp. Y176
GCATACCACCTTAAACACTAAAACCAACGCATAGTAAAAATGCCACGCGTTGCGAATCCCTCTTGAACAGTTTGTTAGTACTAAAATTCCTCGCGAGTATCACGCTCTTCATACTCTGGGAAATCAATTTCGATAAAGCCGTCATCATTAAGGACGAACAATACGCTTTCATGTTCGATATCAGCTTCATTCATATCAGAGCAACCACGATAAACTTCCCAATCATATGAATAATCGAGTTGATATTGATTACAGCCTACAAAAGAAATGTTTTCGACTTCTATCCCATTAACATTGTGAGCCATATGATCTATATGAGATAGGTCTGGGATAAGTTTCTGTTCAAAGTCACTTTTGTTTTCAGATAGAAATCTAGTTAACTCTTCGCACAAGTGAGCGCCGTTAACTAAGGGTTGAGATGAACTAGAAAAGAACATTTTCAAATACTCCGAAACCTAATTTAATTTTGGTACTAACGCCGCATTAAGGTGTGAGCGGCGCTTGGCTATACTTGAGCGAAGCGAAACTGCCAAGCGTTGCGAATCACTCTTAAATGCTTTGTTAGTTGCACAATGCGCACTGAATTTTTTGTTTATTTTCAGTGATATATTATATGTCATTTAGATAGACTTGAAGATGACCTTGCTCTATGTTTTCAGCAAAGGTTTCATTACCATTTTCAGCTTCTCTCCGCATGAATAAAACTAAAGCCCGTAATCGCTCAATCATTGCGTCCGCTAGTTGATTTCTTTCTAACGCAGTTGCACCGTAACTATCACAGAACAACTTAGCTCTAGTTACCTGCTCAGAGATTGTGCCTAACTTATCATTGCTGTCAGTTTTGAAAGGCGACCAACAATAAACTGAATATGCTAAATCCCATATTCTTGGCGCAGGGTGCGCAGTATCAAAGTCAAATACACCTACAACTGTGTTCTCGGATAGAGCAACATTATAAGGGGTAAAGTCACCATGGCAGATGACTTCAAAAGGCTCTTTTGGCTCTAGCATCCACTTGTGCGCATTGACATCTACTTGTTCCAAAAGTGGCACAGTTGAGTCATGTATTTTACGCAATAGCTTACCTGCTGATGTGAGTGCATCCACAGTCGCAATTGCATCGACTAGAGGGTAGTTATAAGTATTACCAACAACAAAACTTAGGACTTCCTGTTCTTGGCTAACACCAAGAAATCTTGGAGATTCAGCTACATTTTCTCGCTCGAGGTGTTTCAAAATAAAGTGAATTGTAGGACTCCACGGCTGAAGAGGACGATAGACAACTTCACCATCTCGATATATTGCTGATTCTCTTCCACCTGATAATTCTTCCACGAAACCTCCTCGTGCAACTAACGCCTTGTTAAGGTGTGAGGCATGCAATACCGAAGGTTCCGCATAACACCTTAACCACTAAAACCAACGCATAGTAAAAATGCCACGCGTGCCGAATCACTCTTGAACAATTTGTTATACGAATTTCTTCAGTGCCAACACTTGCTGTTCAAATAACTCACAATCTGACTTTGAGTATGA
>NZ_JAWOQS010000063.1:0-1511 GCF_033438945.1 Vibrio sp. Y176
TGCCTGATGCCGACGCATTAGCGTTTCGCAATAGCATGTCTATAGCAATGGAAAATCAACAGTGGGCGTTAGCTGAAACACGCGCCTATCAAGCCTTAAATCTTGACCGAATGGATAAAAATCGTGAACCTGAAGAGGCGACAAAAGAGCTCCCAAGCTTACGTGAGCTATATGATACTGCTGACGACTACTGGTTGACTCGTAACGTCAAATCGGACATCGATAAACTGCATGATAGGAGTGATGGTCATGTCATGATTGGCTGGGATTACAGTGCACGAGATAGTCGTAATACTTCGAATCAAGTGCCCATAGAAGCTCGACTCCCGATTGAGAGCTGGGATGGGCATCTGTTGCTAAAAGCCGATTATGTTTCTATCGATTCAGGTCAGTTGGACTACTATGAAAAAACCACCGATTCTGACAGCACTTCGTTCCAAAATGACGCATCAGGTATGGCATTTGGAGTGGGCTGGCAAGCTGAAGATTGGTTGGTCGATATCGGCACGACACCAATTGGTTTCGACCATACCACATGGGTTGGTGGTGTGCGCATCAATGGGGACCTAGGTGAGTTAGGTTGGACTGCAGAAGCTTCGCGTCGCCCAGAGACCAGCAGCACGCTTTCTTATGCTGGAATGTCTGTCCCTAGTGGTACGACTGACCCTCAAGGGACTAAATGGGGTGGGGTTATCCGTACTGGCGTGAAGTTGAACTCAAGCTGGGACACTGGTGGCCCTTACGGCTTTTGGAGTAGCTTGCAGTATCATAGTTTGACTGGTGAAAAGGTTGAAGACAACACTCGTTTAGGCGTGTTAGGTGGGGCGTACTATAAGTTAATTGCAAGGGATGACCAGCGTTTAAGTATTGGTACGAACTTAATGTACCTTGATTACGACAAAAATTTGGGTGAGTACACGCTAGGTCACGGTGGCTACTACAGCCCGCAAAGTTACTTCTCGGTGT
Source organism: Vibrio sp. Y176 (assembly GCF_033438945.1). Taxonomy (NCBI): domain Bacteria; kingdom Pseudomonadati; phylum Pseudomonadota; class Gammaproteobacteria; order Vibrionales; family Vibrionaceae; genus Vibrio; species Vibrio sp. Y176. Next base: position 967 of record NZ_JAWOQS010000063.1, read on the forward strand.
CTTTACCTATCAACTTTTATGGTCGATACAACAGCTCTTGGTCATATCAGTTGAGTGCGTCCGTCTCCAACTCTTGGACTAAGGAAGACGCACCATACTTATCGACAGTAGCGACGTCAGACAAAGGTGGTGGTTTTGGTACATCGTTGCAAGCAGCGGTGGAAAAGCGAGTCAGTAAACGTTGGTACCTTGGCGCATTAGTCGATGTGCAGCGTTCTGAGTTTTATACTCCAAACCATTTCATGCTTTATGCCAAATACACCTTTAATGATCGTTGGCAACCAATAGAATATCCACCAGCAGCGCCAATGCTGTATAGCGACTTTTAACAAAAACAAAGGCCGGAAATTCCGGCCTTAGGCAGCATCGTATGGTTTAGTTGGGACTACTTTGTTGGGTATTCAATCCAACTAGAACCATCAAGAGAAACATAATACTTCCCTTGTACTTCAATCACAGTAGAACCGGAGTTCTGCGCGACAATGCGTGTTTCTGGTAGATTCTCCGTCAATATTGAAGGGCTAAACGTCTTACTTTGATAAATG
>NZ_JAWOQS010000064.1:0-1509 GCF_033438945.1 Vibrio sp. Y176
ACAAGAGAAACAATAAAATGAGCGTGACAGCACCTACACAAACCTTACCTATCGGTAAAGAGCCACCGCACGTAAAAGCAGGCATGGCCCTAGACGAGTGGAAAGCCGCGACCAAGTTTGATAGCACAGACTGGGGATGGGTGATCATGAGTATCGGCATGGCAATCGGTGCCGGTATTGTCTTTTTACCAGTAAAAGTAGGCGTATTGGGCCTTTGGGTATTCTTGGCCTCTGCCGTGATCGGCTACCCAGCGATGTACTTGTTCCAACGCCTTTTCATCAACACTCTCTCAAGTTCACCAAAGTGCCAAGATTACGCTGGCGTTATTTCCGGTTACCTTGGTAACAAATGGGGGGCGTTATTAGGTGTGCTGTACTTCATCATGTTGGTGATTTGGGTCTTTGTTTACTCAACAGCCATCAACAATGACTCGGCATCTTTCCTACATAGTTTTGGCATCACGGAAGGTTTACTGTCTGAAAACCCGCTATATGGTCTGGCTTTAGTGTGCGCGCTGGTCGCTATTGCATCTCGTGGTGAAAAGATTTTGTTTAAGGTCAGTACTGGTCTTGTACTGATTAAACTTTGTACCGTTGCATTACTTGGCGTCATGATGATCGAAAAATGGGATGTAGCGAATGTCGGTGCGATTCCAGAAACAGGCGCTGGTTTGAAAGATGCAATTGAGCTACTGCCGTTTACTCTAACGTCTATTCTCTTTATTCAAAGCTTGAGCCCAATGGTGATCTCATACCGATCAAAAGAAAAATCGATTGAGGTTGCTCGCTTTAAAGCCATGCGCGCAATGAAAATTGCTTTCGGTATCTTGTTTGTGACGGTCTTCTTCTACGCGATTTCCTTTACGCTTGCGATGTCACATGAACAAGCGGTTAAAGCAGCAGAAGAGAACATCTCTGCTCTTGCGACGGTTGCGCAAGGTATGGACGGTACGACGCTAAAACTAATGAGTTTAATGCTGAATATTTTCTCAGTAATGACTGCGTTTTTTGGTGTGTACTTGGGTTTCCGCGATTCTTGCCAAGGTCTATCGATGCTGGCTCTAAAAAAGGTCATGCCTGAAGAGAAGATCAATAAAGACTTGGTCACCAAAGGAATCATTCTCTTTGCGATTCTCATGGCGTGGGGTGCAATTGTATTGAATCTACCAGTTCTGAGCTTCACATCAGTATGTAGCCCTATCTTTGGTTTGATTGGCTGTTTGATTCCAGCTTACCTTGTCTACCAAGTGCCTTCTTTACACAAATACAAAGGCGCGTCGCTTTACTTGATTATTGCTACTGGTATGTTGCTGTGCGTATCGCCTTTCGTCGCATTTAGTTAAAACCTACGTTGCCTTGGCTGTTACTCAGGTAGTGATGGCCAAGGCAAACTGAAGATTCAGCCTCTCTTCTCCCTGCTTTTATCTCATCCTTGAGAACTCTTGCCACATACCGTCCTATTTGCAGTTTTTACGCGATCTCCCTCACACTTTATTGACAATTCTCGAC
>NZ_JAWOQS010000065.1:0-1486 GCF_033438945.1 Vibrio sp. Y176
GTAAATATCAATTTAAGTAGGGATAGAAGATGTCGACATTGGCCGGGGCTCGCCTAGAAGAAATGGCGGATATCCGCTCGACGAGAAAAAAGAAAATCGTTTTTCTGTGTTCTAGCATTGCCGCCACACTACTGGTGTACGGCGCTATCGTCCAATCGCTCGAAAATCATTGGGTGTTAAGCGTTTTGCATGCCTTCAGTGCCATCGCATGCTTAGGTATCTGCTATCTCATTAAAGTTCAAAGGCATCACAAATATGCCGATTTACTGCTCCGCGCCGTCATCATGTTTGAGGGGTTATTACTACTTCTTTTTAATGATGCGCCCTCCGGAAAGTTATTGTGGCTCTACCCCATCGTCGCAACCATCATTTTGATTAACGAGTTCAAAGTCGGTTTACTCTTTAGCGCTACCTACATGATTTTGGTTTTCTTTGGCATTACGTTTTTAGACGGCTTACCTGCCACTGGCGATATGATCGAACGCCGATTCATGTTCACCTTAATCGCCATCAGTTTTGTCTGCCATACCTTCTCCTACTACTACGCAAAAGTCGTCAGCTACATTCAAACCCTTTACCGAGAAGGGATTGAGGAGTTAGCCTACCTAGACCAACTGACGGGCTTAGCGAATCGTTGGAGCTTTGAAACGTGGGCTAGAGCAAAACTGCACGACATTGACCACTCAGACGAACGCAGTGTCACTGCGTTAGTTTTTCTCGATATCGACAATTTTAAGTACATCAACGACACCTATGGCCATGATGTTGGCGACCAAGTGTTGAAAGCATTTGCGACTCGATTGAAGAAAAGCATTCGTAACAGCGACCGAAAAACCGATAAACATGACTACTCCATTGCGCGCTTCGCAGGCGATGAGTTCGTGTTAATGCTTTACGATGTGCGCAGTAAACAAGACCTAGATGGCATTTTGGATCGCATCGTTAATTTGTTCCCAAAGGGATATCAAAACTACGATACCTATAATGAGCTCACGATGAGCGTAGGAGCCGCAATCTATAAACAAGACGCCAACGATTTATCAGAGCTTACCCGCTGCGCAGACAAAGCGATGTATGCCGCGAAACACACGGGTAAAAATCAGTACGCGTTTTACGAACATTGTTCTCATGCTGGTGAGTTGCGCAAACAACAAGACTCAATGCTTAAGACGACAAAGGAGGGCTAAGCCTTTGTGAGTCGCCCGATTATGCAAAAAAGTGCATCGCCCACAACCCAAGCGCTAAAAACACGATCAACCAGAAGGCTTGACGCGCCCGGCTTGGTTTTCCTTGTTGAGGTGCAATCACTGGCTTAAAAGCTCGCTCCTTCATTTTTCCGACCAAGCTTTTTTCTATCGCCTGTTTGTAAAACTTGCGTCTTTTGTGCGCCGCGTTCGCTACTTCAGTAAAGCGGTGTCGCTGCTCATTCGCTAAATCGCTCGCTTCGTAGCGAAGATGGAGATCAGAATGCTTACCTTGTACTGCC
>NZ_JAWOQS010000066.1:0-1473 GCF_033438945.1 Vibrio sp. Y176
GTAGCTGGTAGTTTAGTGCAGTACGCCCCCAAACGTTTATTGGCATTTGGCGCGGCATCAATCCAACCGTTTTGAACCATTAAACGCACAAACTCAGACATCTCTGGGTTGACGGTTTCAAACGCTTCGCAAATCACATCGATTGCTTCATTGAAATCGTAGACTTTAGCATCACCGCTTAATGCAGGCATTGCAGCAAGGTGGTTCCACGGCTTCATCTCATCCAAACCGTGCACTTGCGCCATCAATTTACCGGCTTTTTGACCAATATCACGACTGTCCTTCGCCACTTTCATCATGGCAGCCAAGGTTTCAGATTGAATGCGGCTACCGTACAAACTTGGATCTAAAAAGTGTACCTCTCGCTTAGTCGAGCGCTTTTTGTTTTCAGTTAAACGCCAGCCTGCAAGTGCATTTAAAATCGCGGCGAAAGACTCTTGGTGCGTTTCCATTGCTTTTTGGACGCCACGCCATGCCGCTTCTTGGCGGTCAAACTCTGAACCGTAAAGGATACTTGCAGCTTGGGAGAAACCGAGCTCTTCAGTAGTGCCATCAGCATGGTCTAACGTAACCTTTAACGAACCCGTCAAGTTGTCGTACAAATTGCCCCACGCAGATTTGCCATCGACACTCATCGCAGCTAAAAGCTTCTCTTCTTCCATACTCAAGCGTGTATCTGCCAGTTTTCTCGACTCCATAATAGAGAAAGCTTGACCGCTGATGTCTGGATTTTCGTGATCGAGAACGCGAGCAATGAACTCATCATCTGCATGCGTTAAGGTAAGTTCGAAAGCACTAAACGCTTGAGACAATTCAGAGAAAATACGCATCATACGACCAGAAAGCGCTTTCGCTTCGGCGTTAGTAGCGTTCACTGATGAGTAGCAATTTGCGAAGTTGTAGACAGTGCCCGCCAAGCGACTTGCTGCTTCGTTGGTCAGAATGGCATTTTGCATCACTTCAACATTTTCACAATCTTGCGATTGCTTATTCAGCAGGTCAATACATTGCTCAACAAGTGCGATATCGTCTTGAATTCGAGGGTCGGCAAGGTCGTTGTAAACGATGGATAAGTCCCAACTAGGAGTGGTCATTTTTTAGAGTTCCTTTTGATGTAATCGAATCGGTCTTTCCTCTTCCTCCTAACAAGATAGGATTTAGAAAGCCGATTTCTTCCATGACTAGGGCTGCTTTTCTTCCTTGATTTGTTTCGCGTTGAAGGCCAACAGCGCCTGATTTTAATCTTCTACAAGAGGCACGCCTATTGAACGAACTGAGGCGTAAATTTGGTCATCAATAGTAATTGTTATATGAGTGACTGAGGCATTTCCTATCGCCAATGTCGAATACCATTGAGGATTGCGCCAATCCACGCCCAAAACATGAGCGAGAATTATTCGAATTACGCCACCATGCGTGACAATTAACAAGTTGTCATTGATATCGTTAATGATTTTACACCAGACGCGACAT
>NZ_JAWOQS010000067.1:0-1457 GCF_033438945.1 Vibrio sp. Y176
TAAGGAGGTGATCCAGCGCCAGGTTCCCCTAGCGCTACCTTGTTACGACTTCACCCCAGTCATGAACCACAAAGTGGTAAGCGTCCCCCCGAAGGTTAAACTACCTACTTCTTTTGCAGCCCACTCCCATGGTGTGACGGGCGGTGTGTACAAGGCCCGGGAACGTATTCACCGTGGCATTCTGATCCACGATTACTAGCGATTCCGACTTCATGGAGTCGAGTTGCAGACTCCAATCCGGACTACGACGCACTTTTTGGGATTCGCTCACTTTCGCAAGTTGGCCGCCCTCTGTATGCGCCATTGTAGCACGTGTGTAGCCCTACTCGTAAGGGCCATGATGACTTGACGTCGTCCCCACCTTCCTCCGGTTTATCACCGGCAGTCTCCCTGGAGTTCCCGACATTACTCGCTGGCAAACAAGGATAAGGGTTGCGCTCGTTGCGGGACTTAACCCAACATTTCACAACACGAGCTGACGACAGCCATGCAGCACCTGTCTCAGAGTTCCCGAAGGCACCAATCCATCTCTGGAAAGTTCTCTGGATGTCAAGAGTAGGTAAGGTTCTTCGCGTTGCATCGAATTAAACCACATGCTCCACCGCTTGTGCGGGCCCCCGTCAATTCATTTGAGTTTTAATCTTGCGACCGTACTCCCCAGGCGGTCTACTTAACGCGTTAGCTCCGAAAGCCACGGCTCAAGGCCACAACCTCCAAGTAGACATCGTTTACGGCGTGGACTACCAGGGTATCTAATCCTGTTTGCTCCCCACGCTTTCGCATCTGAGTGTCAGTATCTGTCCAGGGGGCCGCCTTCGCCACCGGTATTCCTTCAGATCTCTACGCATTTCACCGCTACACCTGAAATTCTACCCCCCTCTACAGTACTCTAGTCTGCCAGTTTCAAATGCTATTCCGAGGTTGAGCCCCGGGCTTTCACATCTGACTTAACAAACCACCTGCATGCGCTTTACGCCCAGTAATTCCGATTAACGCTCGCACCCTCCGTATTACCGCGGCTGCTGGCACGGAGTTAGCCGGTGCTTCTTCTGTCGCTAACGTCAAATAATGCAGCTATTAACTACACCACCTTCCTCACGACTGAAAGTGCTTTACAACCCGAAGGCCTTCTTCACACACGCGGCATGGCTGCATCAGGCTTGCGCCCATTGTGCAATATTCCCCACTGCTGCCTCCCGTAGGAGTCTGGACCGTGTCTCAGTTCCAGTGTGGCTGATCATCCTCTCAGACCAGCTAGGGATCGTCGCCTTGGTGAGCCCTTACCTCACCAACTAGCTAATCCCACCTAGGCATATCCTGACGCGAGAGGCCCGAAGGTCCCCCTCTTTGGCCCGTAGGCATCATGCGGTATTAGCCATCGTTTCCAATGGTTATCCCCCACATCAGGGCAATTTCCTAGGCATTACTCACCCGTCCGCCGCTCGACGCCGTTATCG
>NZ_JAWOQS010000068.1:0-1447 GCF_033438945.1 Vibrio sp. Y176
AAAGGCTCGTTGCTTTTTCATCTACTGCTCTATCTATCGCCCAAAAATTAAGGCTGCGGAATGTAACATATTTTTCAGCGAAGCTCAGGATTATTTCACGCGATCAATTTCTCGATGAACTTGGCCTAGCGATTTTGCCCATGGGCTCACCGACTTAAGTGTATCTGGCAGCTTCTCTACCGCGTCGCGAGCCATTTGAATTGTCGGATAATCTTGGTAAGTCACGATGTACCATTCCGTTCCACTGCGAACCGTCGGATAAATGCGTACCTTGTTATTCAGCTGATGCTCATCAAGAAAAGCTTGCACATCTTCCATTGATGTCATGGCTGCTAACTGCAAGGTGTACGCTCTTGGGGATAACGCTTTTAGCTCTTCACGTGCAAACGAGAATTTGACGATAGGTTTACTTGATGTCGTCTCTGTTTTCGCAACCTCTTCTGATGCGGCATCGCTTGGCTTCACCACTTTAATCAAAGAAGAGTTTGTCTCTGACTGGGTTTTCGCTTGAGGTTCAGCCCCTTCTACTAACGCTTTAATATTGTCTGTATTCGCTTGCTCAGGCTTACCTTCTAACAGAGCATCAACCACGTCAGATTCAATCACCACACGCTGCTGGGTGTCATCATTTCCGACGCTTGCTACTTCTTCTGTCACCGTTGGTGGCAATGAGTTGGAATCGTCAGTCGCATCTGATAAATCGCCGTCATTTGGCAAGTCGTCAGTCACTGAGGTTAAATTAGATTCTGATGGCGAAAGAGTCGGCTCAGTGAGTGTCGGAATGGCAGTTTGCTCGATGCTTCCCGTGATCTGCTGCGCTTTGTCATCTGGGCTTGGCTGATTAAACATCCACCAATAGCCTCCAGCGGCCAGCAACAGTAGCACCAAAACCACTAATGCGATGTTGAGTGGCGATCCGACAATTGAACGGATAATGATCCTTTTTTCCACTTTCATCTCTCCTAATGCCATGATGTCACCCGGAATCGGGTCGACTTTCTTAAATGCATCTCGAACACGTTTCTCCGCATCGTCATCGACATACCTAACCACTAGTGATTCGAAGAAACGACGCGCTTCCACTTCGGATAGCATATCGATATCAAGTTCAACTGGCTTAAGTTCTTGCCCATAACTCAACCGAGACAAGACCGACTCCAAACGCCCAGACTGAGTAAAAAGCAACACGTTGATCGTCCAGTTCGGCTTTTCATGCGCCTCTAAGACTAACGTCCATAACTCCGAAACGAGCGTTTCACTAAGTAAATGAGCGTCATCAATAACAATCGCAATATCGCAAGGCTCACCTTCGAGAATACGCTCTAGACTGTCGAGTAAAGGCTCTTGTTGATTAAACAATGCATCGGAAACCAGCTGACTCAAGATGAGGACGCGACGCTGCACGTCATCTTGGGTCGCATGGCAAAGTAACAAACATTGATTTTTG
>NZ_JAWOQS010000069.1:0-1441 GCF_033438945.1 Vibrio sp. Y176
ATAATTTACAATTTTAAGATGTCTTTCATCTGTTTACACCAGATATTACGTACTAAAGTTTGTTTTGGAGTTCCGCAAGGTTCTGTGCTCAGACCAACCCTATTTACTCCATATATGCTTCCCTAAGGTAATATCATTAGAAATCACTCTGTAAATTTCCATTGTTATGCGGATGATACACAGTTGTATTTATCGATGAAGCCAGAAGAAAGTAATCAATTAACTAAACTCCATAACTGCCTTAAAGACATAAAAACTTGGATGAGCACCAATTTCCTGATGTTAAATTCAGACAAAACTGAAGTTATTGTTCTTGGCCCCAAACAACTCAGAGACTCTTTATCTGATGACATAGTTTCTCTAGATGGCATTGCTCTGGCCTCTAGCACTACCGTAAGAAACCTCGGAGTAATATTTGATCAAGATTTGTCTTTTAATTCTCATTTAAAACAAACCTCACGGACTGCATTTTTTCATCTGCGTAATATTGCGAAAATTAGGCCTATCCTGACCCGAAAAGATGCAGAAAAATTGGTCCACGCTTTTGTTACCTCTAGGCTGGATTACTGTAACTCTCTATTATCAGGTAGCTCTAGTAAGTCCTTAAAAACTCTCCAGCTAATTCAGAATGCAGCAGCACGTGTACTAACAGGAACTAAGAAACGAGATCATATTTCTCCTGTTTTAGCTTCTCTGCACTGGCTCCCTGTAAAGTCCAGAATGGGTTAAAAACAGTGACATCAGTGGTCAAATTCTAGATTGCAGGGCTCACTCGCTCACCCCTCCCGTCGGGTAAATGACTGTGGCCTCGTAGGTATAAAAAGCCTTGCGCAGACACGAGTTTTTCAGGAGTAGGTCTATCTAGCGACGAGGTGAATGTTTATTTAGAAATCTAAACCATGTTACGATATTGTAATGAATCCCTCACGAGCAGGAGACCAGAGGAGCGCTCGGGAAAAAGGCCCGTTTATTTGAGCACTCCAGAAACTCCGGTAACACTCCAGGGGGTAAAAGACTCCATCCCAAACTCTGACTCTTCAAACGTAACACACACACTCCATACACACATACTCGTTTACAATACCTAGCGGGCACCCCCTCCCCTCTCTGCTCCACCAATCTCCAGCCCGCACACTGACTGACAGCGTAGCTGGTAAACAGAGCTCAGCTGTTTATTTAGCCTAGCGATATCTCCGGACTATAGTAGCTGCAATGGACGACTTTGAACGCGATTTTGAAGAGTTTCTTGTAGCGGACACAGACCCAGAGCCATACCTGTTTAAGCCGGAGCATACAGATGAGGAACTCCATGTGTTTGATGCTGAGCGGGTGAGAAGAGAGGCTGAATGCACAGAATGGGATTCGGTGCTACTGCTACCATCGTTGGGGAGATATATCATCAGGAGGAAAAGCGCCGCAGAGAGTGCATCACAAGGAGTGA
>NZ_JAWOQS010000070.1:0-1434 GCF_033438945.1 Vibrio sp. Y176
GTTGTTAATCAAAAGGTCGATAGGTGGCAGGCTCTGAGCAAGTAACGCGATTTTTGCGTAATCAGTAACATCCAGTTCATGCAAGCTCAAAGAAGAGTAACGTGCTCTCAAAGCTTGTAGTTCGTCACTGTCTGTGACGTTACGGCTAGTAGCGTGGACGTTCCACCCGCGTTCAAGATAAAGCTCTGTCAGACTCAAACCAATACCACGATTTGCGCCTGTGATAAAAACACTATGGGCCATTTTTAACTCTCAGGTAAGACTCGTTATCGAACTATTGTGTTAGCTGAGTGCGACAAAATCAACTAACCACCATGCACTAAACAACAGGGATATAAATACAGAGATAGCACAGAAGGAACCAAACAAAGCGCCTAGGACCGTAAATGTCGTTTTCTTCATCGTTGGAGTATGAAATTTAATTTTTAATGAAAATCATTATCAATTGAAATCTTGTAGGGTTATTTGCCTACTTTAACTAAAGGCAACGTGATGGAGACGCGCAAACCTCCCAGTGGGCTGCGGCTCGCGACTATCGTACCGCTGTGCTGACGAATCGCACTTTCGGTGATGGTTAACCCTAATCCTGTGCCGCCAGAGTGACGATCACGAGCGGTAGACACACGATAGAATGGACGGAAAATCGCATCTAACTCTTCATCCGGCACACCATCACCGTTGTCATCGACGGTAATCGTCAGTGTGTCAGTCTTGTCTTGAATGTCGATCTGCACTTCATCTTTTCCGTAATAAATCGCGTTGCGGATGATGTTTTCTACCGCGCTCATCAACAGTTTTGGGTTGCCTGAAATATGTCGCTCCGGGATCTCTGAATAGCGGAGTGTTTTACCCATTTGCTCGGCTTCAAACTGCGCATCTTTAATGATCTCTTCCCACAAACTTTCTATTGGCTGTGTCTCGCGTGTCATGTGGCTGTTCACCTGCATGCGCGAGAGCTCAAGCAATTCGCTGATCATCTGCTCAAGGCGCTGCGCTTCGGTATCAATGCGAACCAACTCAGGGCTGTCACCCTGTTTGCGCGTCGCTAATGCACTGGCCATGCGCAATCGAGTGAGTGGCGAGCGTAATTCGTGAGAAATGTCCGACCGTAAACGCTGCTGACCTGAAATCATCTGGTTCACCGCTTCGACCATTTGGTTGAAGCTGCTGCCCGCTTGACGAAATTCTGCGGTGCCTTTTTCAAGATTCGGATCGATGACGAACTCACCTTTTGCTACTCGCTGCGCGGCGGCTTCAAGGCGTCGTGCGGGTTGGCTCAGTGCCCAAGCAAGCCACAGCAGTAATGGCGTGCTCACCAGCATGACGGCCAACAGTAACTGGAATGGGTGGTCGAAGAGACGCAGCAGCAGCGGTGGTGGTTCGTTCCATTTAAAGCCAACGTACATCAGCAGTTCAGAGTCGGCCAGAACGATT
>NZ_JAWOQS010000071.1:0-1423 GCF_033438945.1 Vibrio sp. Y176
CTTCTGCCTGCCGCAATGGCAGAGCGTTTAGGTGTGACAGAATTTGATGTTGTCGCTGCACTGCCGCAAGAGATGGTTGCGATTGCGCCGGGCGAACAAGCGCAAACAATCCTTGAAAGCCTAGTTGGCTTTGGCCCAGTGACGACGATCGTACACTCCTTCGGCTCCATTTTCGAAGTGAAAGCGCCTTGTCCGAAAGGCAAAGTTGCGCGTGGTTATTACAACCTAATGGGGCGAGAAGGTGAGCTGCATGGTCACCTCAAATTGGATAACGTGAAAAATATCGCGCTGGTCTGTAAACCGTTTATGGGACGTGAAAGTCACTACTTTGGCTTTTTCTCTGAATGCGGCAGCAATATCTTCAAAGTGTACTTAGGGCGTGATGAAAAACGCGAACTTATTGCTGAGCAGGTAACGGCGTTTCGTGCCATGCAAGCTGAGCTAAATCAGTAACAAAGACAGCCAGTCGTCGCGGCTTTTACATTCAAGAACGTGAGAAGTCGCGACCACGAACATACATAACCGAACTAGAATTCGGGACAAATAAATAGAAATAAAGTCAGGTATCAATATGGATCAACAAGTTAAACAAGAGCGTTTGCAAGGCCGCCTAGGGCCAGAGATTAAGGAATTTCGTCAGGAGCGCCGTACTTTACAGCTTGCAACGGTAGACAGCGAAGGCCGTCCGAACGTAAGTTACGCGCCTTATGTTCAGAATCAGGAAGGTTACTTCGTTTTGATCTCTCAGATTGCTCGCCATGCTCGAAATCTGCTAGAAAATCCAAACGTTTCATTGATGATGATCGAAGATGAAGATTCATCCAAACAGCTTTTCGCACGTAAGCGTTTGACGTTTGATGCGGTAGCAACGGTTGTTGAGCGTGATACTGAAATGTGGCAATTGGTCGTTGGTCAGATGAAAGCGCGTTTCGGTGACATCATCGACGGTCTAAGCCAGCTTGAAGACTTTGTACTGTTCAACCTAAAAGCTGAGAAAGGTTTGTTCGTAAAAGGGTTCGGTCAAGCGTATCAAGTCTCAGGCGATGACTTGGTTGATTTTGTGCATCTACAAGAAGGCCACAAGAAAATCGAAAACGCCTAATGCGGACGTCGTTTTTATGATTGCTAGGAGGGAGTTAGGTTATACTGGCTCCCTTTTTTACATTGGAACAACAGCATGAGACCTGTAAGCAAGGAACTGAGCGAGATCTGTTATCCCTTTATTTACGAAGACAGCCCTGTGTGCGATTTCGAGATCACCGCAGACGAGTTGTGCAGCCGGATTGGGTTGGTGCTGTCGATGGAATTGGACGACTTCAGTCGAGATATTCTCACGCGCCTTCAGCCTAATGTTTACCATCTCAATGGTTCGGTGCGTGGCAAGTTAGCGATTACAGAATCGGAAGTTGTAGAGCTTAAAGCA
>NZ_JAWOQS010000072.1:0-1417 GCF_033438945.1 Vibrio sp. Y176
GTCGCACAGTCACTCGCTTCATGAGTGTGAAGTTCTTGCGCTTTTTAGCACGGCTTAAGTATGCGTTAGAGGTTGAAGCACGTACGCCTTTATCAACCGTCATGTGCATCTGTCCAAAGCCTTCTTGCTGGAAACCGTTGTAATCGTCAGTTTCTGGATAGCCCGCCTCTTTACCAGCCTCAATAAAGGCTTCATACAACGGGTTCAGCTTCATGTCATTGCCGCTACATGTGCCTAGCGGACCACTGTCACCGCGGTACTCATCAGCACCACCGATCCAAGATTCAGCTTTGCGGAAGTACGGTAAGCACGCTTGGTAATTCCAGCCTTTTGCTCCCTCTTCTTCCCACTGATCGAAGTCGCAAGCATGGCCACGTACGTAAACCATACCGTTGATAGAAGAGCTACCACCGAGAACTTTACCGCGAGGACAGTGCAACTGGCGTCCATCAAGACCATCTTCTTGTACGGTCTCGAACTGCCAAGCGTATTTTTCAGTATTCATCGGGTACGAAAGTGCTGTTGGCATTTGGATGAAAATACTCTTATCCGTACCACCCGCTTCCAACAATAATACTGAGTGCTGGCCGCTCTCACTCAAACGATCCGCTAACACACAGCCGGCCGAACCCGCACCGACGATAATATAATCGTAGTGTTGTTTCATTTTGTGTCTCCTAGGAGGGTTTAGAGATAAGGGCTTTCGAAGTCGCTAAGCTGGACTAACACGCTCTTAGTTTGCGTGTAATACTTCAGTGTTTCGACACCGTTCTCACGGCCAATGCCGGATTGCTTGTAGCCACCAACTGGCATTTCTGCCGGAGAGTCACCCCAAGCATTAACCCAGCAGATACCTGCCTGAATTTTGTGAATAACGCGATGAGCGCGAGAGAGATTCTGAGTGAAGACACCAGCAGCTAGGCCATAATCCGTATCATTAGCGCGTTCGATAACTTCAGCTTCGTCGCTGAATTTAAGCACGGACATGACAGGACCAAAGATCTCTTGCTGTACGTGGCTCATGCTATCGTCACAATCGATAAATACGGTTGGAGCAACGAAGTTACCAGTTTCCAGACCATTATCTTCTACTTTGTAACCGCCGGTCAGCAGAGTGGCACCGCTCGCTTTTGCGCTCTCAATCGCTGACAGCACTTTGCTTTCATGCGATTTTGAAATTAGGGCACCGATTTGTGTATTTTCATCAAGAGGGTCGCCGACAACCAGTTTCTCAGTGCGAGTTTTAAGCTGCGCAACAAAGTCGTCGTAGATAGATTCATGGACAAATACACGAGTACCGTTGGTACATACCTCACCCTGAGTGTAAAAGTTAGCGACCATCGCTGCTGATACCGCATCGTCCAGTTTCGCATCGTCGAATACGATCAGGGGAGACTTACCGCCGAGTTCCATCGTC
>NZ_JAWOQS010000073.1:0-1361 GCF_033438945.1 Vibrio sp. Y176
TGAAATAGGTGCTTTAGGGCTGAAAATAAAAAAAGAGCGCCCATCGACGCTCTTTAATAGTTTACTGAGTCTAGACCATTAAGCGGCTTCAGCTTGACCAATCCAATGGTAATGGTGGTTGGCTTTTTTACCCACCAGCCCAAGCTCTGCAAGCTCTTCGAAGACTTTGTCTACCTCTTCCGCGGAAAGTCTAAATTGCTTCGCTACCGCTTTTTTCGTACACGTGATTTGATGAGTTTTAAGGGCATCGCTCACCTGTTCTAGCAGTGTTTTTGGCTCTTCCGGTTCTTCAATTTTTTGCTCAATGGCAGGTTCATCTTCATCCTTAATGTGTGGAAGATAACCCGCTGGCTCTGGGTCAATATCGCGAATTGATGCCACGGTCATGCCTGCGTAGCGACGGTAATAATGACGGAAACGTTGTTCTTCACCAATCAAGCCAACAAAAAACGCCGCAAAGAAATCGAGCAGGATGGATAAGAACACCACCAGCCATAACTGAGCTTGTTGCGATGTCGTACCGAACGCATTTGCAAGGCTATCGATCAGACCGATGACCGAGCCTTGTGTCACCGGAGGCAAGCTGTCTCGCTCCATCGCCAATCTCTGCTGCTCTTCGCGCAGGGTTTTGTTTTGCTCTTGAATTCGCGTCACCCCCGTTGCGATGCGCTCCATCTCGATGTACTTCTGCGCCGCGATGTTGTTCAGCTCGATCTGTTTATCGATAGACGCAATCTGGCGGTTAAACGCTTCGATTTTTGCTTGCTCGACAGAAATATGGCTTTGTGCGCTGTTAGTTGCACTGTTGATGCCGCCGATACTGCCGCCAATAGAGATAGCGGCAAGCACAGAGTAAAACACCAAGGCCGTAATTGCCCCGCCGTAATTTCTGTGGGCGCGACGCTCGCCGTATTCATACCACGCATAAAATTTGCCAGCTTCAAAGATGATGGCCAAACCACCAAACAGCGCCTGCATCATTGGGTTGTCGTCAATTGACAAAAATAGCAATAGAGAAAAAATCGTCGACGCTAAAATAGCGGCGCCTGTGAATGTATAAACACTCACCATCGCGAATCGACCTTTAGGGTATCGAAATTCGATCTGTTGTTCGTATTTCATTGGAGAAATTTCTTAAGATGACGCCCCTCTTGCCACAGCAAGAAACGCTCAGGAATACACAAAGGAGCGAGAGAATACCGTATCCTTTATTAAATTACTGTCATAATTCCGTTAACGTAAAACAAGTGCAGAATCAGTGTTCAGTTTGATCTTTTATCCCTCAAATTTTGCACACTAACTCGCCAGTCAATTTTCGCTATCGCCCGTCGTTAATAGCCTTGGGTTCACGATTCACCTGG
>NZ_JAWOQS010000074.1:0-1337 GCF_033438945.1 Vibrio sp. Y176
GAGCCCATTCGATGAGTTTCAGCGCTTTAAACACCACCCTGCAATCAAACAACACCTAAAAGGGGCACAGCGCATCGCTTATGGTGCAAGAGCCATCGCAAAAGGTGGGTTATCTTCCTTACCGAAACAACAATTCCCCGGCGGTTTATTAATTGGCTGTGATGCAGGAACACTTAACGTTGCGAAGATAAAAGGCAGCCACACCGCGATGAAATCAGGCTTACTAGCAGCAGAAGCCATTCATCAAGCATTACAAGACTCAAGGTGTGAACCTGATTATCAATCGCGATTTGAAGCCTCTTGGCTGTACGATGAACTCGCCGAAACGCGTAACTTTGGAGCGAACCTGCATAAGTTCGGTAGCCTGTTTGGCGGAGCTCTTTCTACCTTCGAGCACAACTTGTGGCTTCCTCTGATTAAAAAGCCAATACCGTGGACAGTGAAAGACCATTCCCACGATCACGAACAGTTAGAACCCCAAAATGAATGCCCGCCGATTGAGTATCCAAAACCGGATGGAGAAATCAGCTTTGATAAACCATCTTCGGTGTTTTTATCCGGCACACAACATGAAGAAAACCAACCGTGCCATCTTGTTTTGACTTATCCTCATATCCCCATCGATGTGCACCTCGGGTTGTTTGATGAGCCAAGCCAGCGTTACTGCCCTGCCGGGGTTTACGAAGTGGTCGAAATTGATGGGAAAGTGAAGTTTCAAATCAACGCCGCGAACTGCGTACATTGTAAAACGTGCGATATAAAAGATCCGTCACAAAACATTACGTGGAAGACGCCTGAAGGCGGTGGTGGGCCTAATTATCAGAATATGTAGTCAATAGAGCATGATAGCACCGTGTCTATCATGCTCTCTCCTTAAAGGGTGAAGCAAAATCGAGGACTTAAACCTCTACTCCTGCTTCATCTTCTTCCACAATATCTGTTTCTTGACTTGCTTCCGCTAGCCACTTTTGTACCGCTTGGCTTGCTAGCACTTTTTGCTGGTAAGCTTTAGCGCCTTGGGACAATTCAATGCCATAAGTTTCAAAGCGCAACGCAACCGGTGCATACATAGCATCGGCAATCGACCACTCTCCAAACAAAAAAGCGTCTGGGAACTTTGCCATTTGCTCAGACCAAATTGCGTCTATGCGTGCAATATCCTTTAGTGCTCCATCGCTCAGTTCTACTTTTCGACGTGCGCGACAGTTCATCGGTAACTCGTTTCTCAAATCAAAAAAGCCCGAATGCATTTCAGCCGAAATCGCGCGCGCTTTCGCTTTGTCCGCTACATGGCTCGGCCACGCCTTTCCTTGTAGGTACTGCTCGTTCACATATTC
>NZ_JAWOQS010000075.1:0-1333 GCF_033438945.1 Vibrio sp. Y176
GGAAATGCAGAAAAAGCTACTGCGTTTCTTACAAACGGGCACTTACACCCCACTTGGCGGCACGAAAGAGATGAAAGTCGATGTACGTATCATTTGCGCCACCAACCGAGATCCACTTACAGAGGTGGAAGAAGGACGCTTCCGCGAAGACTTGTATTACCGTGTTCACGTTGTGCCGATTGATATGCCACCTTTGAGAGAAAGAGGAAGTGACATCGTCACGTTAGCCAAGCATTTTCTCACAACTTACGCCAAAGAGGACAAGAAAAAATTCTCTAACATTGATACCGGAGCACAACACGTGATCAAACATTACGAATGGCCTGGCAACGTAAGGCAGCTACAAAACATCATTCGTAATATCGTGGTACTCAACAATGATGAAAAAGTCACGGTGGCTCACCTGCCCGCTCAGTTAACTCAAAAGAAAACGCAGGCAAGAACCGTAACCCCTGTGCACGTCGAATCATCAAGCCCGAGCAACAATCTCAACGGACATAATGCTCCAGCGATGCAAACACAACCCATTGAACCAGTGCAACCTGTTCAAGAGGCGCCTGCGCAACACACACAACCTACTGTCGGCGTTGAAACACCGAGTCATTCCTTGTCGCCGTACTTTAATGCAGACGGAAGTATCCGACCAATGTGGCAAGTCGAACGTGAAGCGATTCAAAACGCGATCGCTTATTGTGGTGGTAACGTGCTCAATGCCGCTGTGATGCTGGGGCTAAGCCCTTCAACGGTCTATCGTAAAAAACAAGCGTGGGAAGCGGATGAAGTTAATCTCGAACAATCCTGATTTACCCATTGTGGGCGAAGTTTGGATTTTTGTTGATAGCCGCATTTTTGGCGGCATCGAAAGCCACATATTAGAGCTGGCAAAAGGCATTCTCGCGTTTGGGCACGCCGTGCGTATTGTGTTGCCAACGGAGTACACACCTCAAGCGCAGCTTGTAGAAAAAGCGCAAGCGGCAAACATTCCCACCAGCTATTTACCGCAAATATCTGGTGTTCCTTCGAATACAATTGCGATCAAGCACCTCACCAGTGCTGTCGCGCATCACCAACCGAGTGTACTGCACACTCACGGCTACAAGGCGAGCATACTGGCTCGCACCGCCAAACTGCTCACTCGCACTTTTCCACGTTTGGTTTCAACTTATCATGCAGGTGAGTCGTCATCGGGCAAACTGTGGCTTTACGACGGGCTGGACAGATGCTCAGGCTATCTGTCGGTTCACTGCTTTGCAGTAAGCAAAAGTATTCAAGATAAAGTGCTCTGCCCCTCGCAACTGCTCACTAACTTTGTCGCGCTACACAGCATGAACAA
>NZ_JAWOQS010000076.1:0-1329 GCF_033438945.1 Vibrio sp. Y176
AAAGTAGCAAAGGGATGAAAAGGGTCTCTTTTTAACTTGCAGCGTTCGTTTGCTGCATTAACAAAACTTAAGTCGAAAGCGGCGTTATGTGCAACCATTATTGCACGTGAGCAATCAGATGCTTTTTGTTCTTTACGAATCAGCTTATAAATTTCTTTTAATGCTTCTTGTTCAGAAACTGCACCGCGTAATGGGCTGAAAGGGTCACGAATACCATTAAACTCAAGCGCTTCTTTCTCTAAATTCGCGCCTTCAAAAGGTTCAATATGAAAATGAATAGTGGAGGCTGGATGCAGAACGCCTTCTTCATCCATACGAAGGGTGACGGCGCAGATTTCTAAAAGTGCATCAGTTTGAGCATTGAAACCAGCGGTCTCAACGTCAACAACCACTGGGAAATAACCACGAAAACGCTTTTTCAGGGTTAGGGCTTCATTTTCTATTGTCATGTTGGCTTATTTTTGTGTGACGAAGGCTGCATTATTGCAGATTATATCGATGAGAAAAACCGCAATTTCGGAGAAAAACGGAATTCTATTTTCCATCTAATCAATAAGCTCGCGCGGCGCTTGAGATAAAGAGCACAAGTACCGATTTTTGTATCACGCAGGTGCATATTTAACTCGGGAATAGATACGATTTAGCGGCATTTGTGGGAGAAATCAGAGCTAGAATCGTTCATTTTGATACTCTCACCAAGAAAGTTAGAGCATTGGCGGGATTTTTGCATGACAATCGTTGTAGTTTTAATGATTCCAATTAACGGCAAAAGACTGCGGTTTGAGAGATTGTACTAGATGAATAAATGGCTGATAACCAGTGGTGTCATGCTTTCACTGCTTAGCGCAAACAGTTACGCGGTGATGGGCAAGCGTTATGTCGCTACTCCGCAGCAATCACAATGGGAAATGGTGGTAAATACCCCTTTGGAATGTCAGCTTGTGCATCCAATTCCAAGCTTTGGTGATGCGGTGTTTTCGTCGCGTGCGAGTAAAAAAATCAATTTGGATTTTGAACTTAAGATGCGTCGCCCTATGGGTGAAACACGCAATGTTAGCTTGATCTCAATGCCACCGCCTTGGCGACCGGGTGAGCATGCCGACCGCATCACGAATCTGAAGTTTTTCAAACAGTTTGATGGGTATGTCGGTGGTCAAACTGCTTGGGGTATTTTATCTGAATTAGAGAAAGGCCGTTACCCAACATTCAGCTATCAAGATTGGCAAAGTCGCGATCAACGAATTGAAGTCGCGTTGTCATCCGTATTATTCCAAAGTAAGTACAAGGCGTTTAGTGGTTGTATCGCCAACTTGTTGAAGTACAGTTTCG
>NZ_JAWOQS010000077.1:0-1328 GCF_033438945.1 Vibrio sp. Y176
AATTGCCGCAGCAATCGGGGTTTCCATGCCGAGTTTGGCCGCTGTCGGTGGCTTACAAGGCTTACTGGTTGTGGTCGCATTCTCGGCTTCACTGGGCATGATTTTACCTGTCTCCACCCCACCAAACTCATTAGCGTATTCAACAGGCCTGATAGAAAGCAAAGACATGGCGAAAGTCGGACTCATCATTGGCTTAATTGGTCTGTTTATAGTTTACGGCGCTGTGTTGATTCTCTTCTAACGTTCTGGCTCTGTGAGGGGTTACGCCTTCACAGAGCCCCTTCATTCCCATTACCTCGACTTCGTTCCCCTTTGCACACCATGATGAATAGAGATTTAACATTGCATTGCTGAATAAAAATCACACCATGTGCCTCAAGTTTCATCACTAACTGTCGATAAATTCACTAAAGCCTTTCATGTAACGCTCTGTGCTTGAATCGTCTAAACCCTCTGGAGTCACACGTTGTGACACTGATCTTTTTGTCTGTTTATAAAGGTTAGACAATGAGAAATACCATTAAGTTAAAAATCCAGATTGCTATCGCAGTCATTATCGCCATCGTAAGTGGCGTTCAAGCTTGGGTTTCCGTTAATCAACTTCACGAAGAAACCACATCCACACTCAACCGAGAAATACAGAATATTTCTGAGTCGACTAACCGTTATATCAGCGATTGGCTCTCAATTCGTAGCGATATGATGTTGGCTAACGAACAAATCATCGCCGGTTCTGATGATGCAGATCGCGAGTTATTGCTGACCAAACGCGCGGGGAAATTTCTCTCGGTTTACGCAGGGTTCTCTGACGGCGCGATTGCCTACGGCGATAAAAGCGAATCATGGCCATCCGATTACGACCCTCGAACTCGCCCTTGGTATCAAGACGCGATGGCACAATCTGGGCTGATCATTACCGAGCCATACCAAGACTTTGATGGCAGTATTGTGGTCAGCTTTGCCAAAGCGTTTAACCAAAACAAACAAGGCGTATTGGCCGCTGACTTGGCCGTCACAGACATCATCAACGAAGTATTGAATATCCAACTGGATAACAACGGCTTCGCGTTTTTGGTGGATGGCAACAATAATCTCGTCGCTTATAAAGATGAAAAGCTCAGCCAGAAACCGCTCACCACGTTAAATCCAGAACTGACTCGCGATAAAATGGCCAACTTGGCACAACACGCGAAGCTAGAAACAATCACGTGGCCAAAACAAGGCGACCAACTGATTTATGTTGCTCAAGTCCCTAACACCGATTGGTCTCTGGGCGTTGTGCAAGACAAACAAATGGCTTTTGCATCCGTTTCGGAGCAAGTGACCTT
>NZ_JAWOQS010000078.1:0-1317 GCF_033438945.1 Vibrio sp. Y176
ATACGATCAAGTAGATTTAGCTTATGAGTTTCTGTCCATGAAAGAAACCGAGGGTGAGTCTTTTACAATTGATGAATTAGCCAAAGCGACTGGTTGGAAAAAGCAAACTTGTGGTACATACCCTTCAAAGCGCTGGCACCAATATGTTCAAAAAGATGGTTCACACTACCTTACTACAGGTATTAAGTTCCTCAGTAAAGAAGAGTTCAGGGCTGTACATAGCCAAAAGTTGCAACAAATCGCAGACCAGTCTACGAAAGGTATGTTATTGCATAAAGCAAGAGAGTTTGCATTACTTGCGGTATCTACATACAACAACCCATATAAAAACCTATGGTTACATCGTAAATATTGTTATTGCTTATACGGCGTTGTTTCATGCAATTTTTGAAAAGAAAGGCACAAATTATTTCCATCTAAAAGATGGAAAACCCGTTATCATTGACGGTGAAGAGAAGGCGTGGGAACTAATAGAGTGCTGCAATCAGTATTGGAAAGGCGCTGAACGACCAGAAAAGTACAACCTTCAGTTCTTGATTGGGTTAAGAAACAAAATAGAACACCGTAGCTTACCAGCTATAGATCTTGCAGTTGCTGGTGAATGCCAAGCAGCACTAATTAACTTCGAGAACTTGTTGGCAGAAGAATTCGGTGACTCCCATGCACTATGCACAAACCTTGCTATCGCTATGCAGTTAAGTCGTATATCTGAACAAGCCCAAATTGATGCGATGAAGCAACTGCAAAAAGAAAACTATCAAGTTGTACGCCATTATATGGAAACTTATCGTGCTGACTTAGAAGATAGCATTGTTGAAAGTCAGCAGTACCGCATTCGAGCTATGTTAGTTCCGAAACTCGGCAACCATGCAAAATCATCTGATATCGCAGTAGAATTCATTAATGTAAACAAGCTAACTGAAGAAGAGTTGCAAAACTACGAACAGGGTGTTGCTTTCATCAAAGGTATTGAAAACCCGTACAAGTTAAAACCATCAAAAGTTATGGCTCTTGTGCGTGAGGAGATACCGTCTTTTAATATGTTGCTTCATACAAAATGCTGGAAGCACTTTGAAGCTCGCCCTCGGGATAATGTGCCAGCGTATAAGGGTGAGTACGCTTCATTTATTGAAGGGTTCGATGGTTACTTATATACAAAGCAATGGGTTAAGTTTTTGACAACAGAGCTGAAAAAACCAGAGGTGTTGGCAAAGGTGAAAAAAGCCAATTAACAAAGCGTTCAAGACGGATTCACAACGCTTGGCATTTTTAGTTTGAATCAGCTTAAGTGTTTACGGCACAATGTTTTAGGTTAGT
>NZ_JAWOQS010000079.1:0-1305 GCF_033438945.1 Vibrio sp. Y176
TCAATATTTTTTGTTTAGTGAATGCTTAATTACAAAAAATATCCAGTCAATATGACTAAACAATAACAACAAAACGACATTAATCACTATTTAATAAAAATATCAGAGATTGGCTATTTTACAGACACATGACATAAAACTTGTCGGTATTTCAGTGATTTGTATGTAACTTGATACGTAACAATTAGTTCAAAGGTACGACCACTCCATATAGCTAATGTGCTTTGAGAAAGCTTGATTTAATCCACGGTTCTCATTGTTTCACCATGACGCAATGCATGAAGGTTTGATACTGTGATTACCACTTAGTTGATTAACCAACTAAGCGCACATCTACCTCATATACACTAAGGCGACCATGATTAATCAGATCATTAATATTCTTTTTCCTGTGTTCGCTCTTGTCGGTGTGGGCTATCTTGTCGGGCGCTATATCAAACCTGATTTTCGCCCCATCAATCGAATTAATATCGATGTATTCACGCCAGCTCTGGTGTTTTCCTCATTAGTGAGCATGCCGCTCGACTCTGAACAAGGCCCCCTACTCTTAGCCGCCATCATTGCGGTTTTAATTCCGGGGTTACTCATGCTTCCGATGTGTAAAATCACTGGGCTAACATTTAAAGCTTGGGCTCCACCTCATATGTTTCGAAATAGCGGGAACCTTGCGATACCGTTGTTCACTTATACATTTGGCGAAGTTGCCCTTTCTTCTGCTGTACTGCTGTTTGTAGTATCAGCTTGCTTACATATCAGCGTAGGTGTGATGTTGTTAAGTAACGGGAATCCATTAAAACAAATCATGAAGATGCCAATTTTCTTATCGGCATCGCTCGCATTATGTTTGAACTTATCAGGTATTGGCGCGTGGACACCGTTGTATGAAGCAACAGCACTACTAGGGCAAGCCGCTGTTCCGGTAATGCTGCTTTCTCTTGGCTCACAAATGTGCCATCTAAGACTGGATGGATGAAAAGTTGTCGTTTTGTGTACCGTTCAATCCTTAACGACTGGCGTAATCGCGTTTGCAATCATTTATTGGTTTATTCCTTTACCAACCATGCAACTACAAATGATGGTGCTGTTCACCATGCTACCTCCGGCGGTCATGAATTATCTATTTGCAGAGCGACTGAATATCGAACCGATGACAGTGGCATCCATGGTGTTGTTTGGGAACTTCTTTAGCGTATTGACGTTGCCATTGCTCCTAAGTTACACGCTGTCGTTGGCGTAAGTGAACCTTGCAAGTCCATCGTTGCTGTTGGTAGGCAAACCTGAAGGTTTGGATTTTCGACACAATCT
>NZ_JAWOQS010000080.1:0-1300 GCF_033438945.1 Vibrio sp. Y176
GCAAAGCTTCCCGAATAGAACTTTTCTTTAGATTCAACACTGAAATCATCACATTGATAACCTTCAATAACGCGAAGTGTAATTGGCAAGTTGTAATCTGGCTTGAAACGAAATGTCATGATTCTTGGTTTATGGTTAGGTAATGAATGAGCGTCAAAAGGGAGAACATCTCCAGCTTTTAGAGCGTTACCATTGGCTTCTAGTCCACCTAATGCTTCACGAAGCACGGTCGATGAGCTCCCAAGGTGCTCAGGCACATTGAAGCCACCTTTTACAGCGAGATAGGCGCGAAGGCCATTTTTCGCCATTCCGAACTGAAGCTTTTGACCTATTTTTATCGAAAAATCCGACCAATTAGCAATAGGGTGACCATCTACTGATGCATTAAGATCGCCGCCACAAATTGCCAGGTGACAGTCTTGTAAGGCGACAAAACAAGCATTGCCTAGCGTAATCTCGATTGCTGAGCAATTCACACGATTTCCAAGTAGATGATTAGCCCAACTGTAGGCGTAATCATCAACAGGACCACCTTGCGTTATCCCGATGTGAGCAAGACCAAAACGGCCAAAGTCTTGAATCAATGACAAAGGCCCTGACTTTTCAACTAATAATCCTGATGCGCTCATAACGATCCCCCTAGCTCAAGAAATTCCTGTTTTGATACAGCATAAAACGTGACCTTGTCACCAACTTCAAAAGGAATAAAAGGAGGAGTATCCGAAAAGAGTGAGAGAGGAGAACGACCTATGATATTCCAACCACCTGGACTGTCTGATGGGTAAACAGCGGTCTTACTATCGGCAATGCCGACACTTCCTGATGGCACAAACGTTCTCGGCGTTTTTAACCTAGGCATGGCGATACTCTCTTCCACATCAGAAAGAAAGGCGAAGCCAGGTGCGAACCCAATCGCGGAAACGGTATATACCGGCTTTGTATGAGCATCAATAAGCGCGCCGAGATCAATGCCTTGTTCTTCAAAACGCTTCAAATCTAAAGCAGTTTCTTCCGAGTAATAAACGGGTATCGAAATTTCGTTAGGCTCAGCCTCGTCGGCTTTATTTGGGTCAAACGCGACTAAGATATTGTGCAGTATGTCGACTAACTGAAATTCACTGATTCTGAACGGTAAGTAATCAATTAACACGGTTCGATAGGAAGGAACGATATTCATGACAATATGGGACAGATGTTGGTTCATTGCTCGCGCTAACTGTCCAATTGAGTTTTCAGAAATGGTTTCATCAAATCGAATCAAAATGCTGCATTCAGAAACCAAATCAATCGAGAACTTTGT
>NZ_JAWOQS010000081.1:0-1285 GCF_033438945.1 Vibrio sp. Y176
AGTATTGAAATTCTAGCGACCGATCGACACAACAAAAAACTGCGTCCTGGTGACTTAATCGGGAACGAGTTTGTGGTTACCTTGTCTGAAGTGACAGATGTGGCGGATGTAGAGCAACGCCTTGAAAAAGTTAAACAAGTTGGTGTGCCAAACTACTTTGGTAGCCAACGCTTTGGTAACGATGGAAATAACCTCGACGAAGCTCGTCGTTGGGGACGAGAAAACGTTCGTACGCGTAACCAAAACAAACGCAGCATGTACCTGTCTGCCGCGCGTTCATGGATTTTCAACCGCATCGTTTCAGCTCGTCTAGAGAATGGTGTGTTTGATAAATTCATCGATGGTGACATCGCACAGACATCACAAGGATTGTTGGCTGTTGATGCGAATAACCTTGCTGATATGCAAAACAAGCTTGCATTGAGTGAAGTTGAGATTACTGCCGCTTTAGCGGGTGATAATGCGTTACCGACCCAAGCTGATGCACTTGCATTAGAACAGCCATTTATTGATGAAGAACCTGATTTAATGGCTCTAATCCGTGGGAATCGTATGCGTCACGATCGTCGTGAAATCGCACTCAAACCAAAAGACTTAGCTTGGAACGTTGAAGGTAACAATATTACGTTGACCTTCTCACTCGATGCAGGCTCTTTTGCCACATCCATTGTTCGTGAGTTGGTGAATGAGGTCAAAGTAGAAAGAGAATACTAATGGAACTGGATTCACTAAATACAAAACCTTTAAGAATTCTAATTAGTAATGACGACGGTGTGCATGCTCAAGGAATTCACGCGTTAGCGGATGAGCTGAGAAGCATCGCGGAAGTGATCATTGTTGCCCCAGACCGAAATCGTTCTGGTGCATCAAACTCACTGACATTGGAACAGCCTCTGCGAGTCACAGAAATTGCTCCTAATACTTATTCGGTTCAAGGGACACCGACAGATTGCGTTCATTTTGCTCTAACTGAGCTGATGAAAGATGACCTGCCAGATCTTGTATTATCTGGCATTAATCATGGTGCAAATCTGGGAGATGACGTTCTGTATTCTGGTACCGTCGCTGCTGCAATGGAAGGGCACTTTCTTGGCGTGCAGGCCATTGCGTTTTCACTGGTTGGTAAACGTCATTTTGAGTCGGCTGCTAAAATTGCTCGACAGTGGGTTGAGCAACTCATGGCAGCGCCAATCCCAACCAACCGTTTGTTGAATGTGAAGGGACCTGATTGGCCTCTCGAGAGTCTTGGTGAAATCGAAGTGACCCGTTTAGGTGCGCGTCATCA
>NZ_JAWOQS010000082.1:0-1282 GCF_033438945.1 Vibrio sp. Y176
TAAGCTCGAGAAGAATACATTGCGTGACAATGTCACAAATATTGCATCTCGCGCTGAATCTAAAATATCTCGAACTCATCGAAGAATACTGATTGCTGAAGACAATCTAATGAACCAAAAAATCGCGAGCTTTTTCTTAGATAAAGCAGGGTACGACTACTTAATTACGAGTAACGGGCAAGAAGCGCTGGATGCCATCACCAAAGGTGAGCAGTTTGACGCCATTTTGATGGATTGTATGATGCCGGTGATGGACGGCCTAACCGCGACAAAAGAGATTCGCCGTTGGGAAAAGAAAGTGGGCTGCAAGAAAACAACCATCATTGCTTTGACCGCGAGTGTGTTGGAAGAGGACATTCACAATTGTTTTGCTGCGGGTATGGATGCGTATTTGCCAAAGCCGTATAAATATAACAAGTTATTTGAGTTGTTTAATGAACTAAAGCTTGCTTAAATCGCACTGATAAGCCGAATTCATTACGGCTTTTTAGAACGAATATAAAGGAAGTGACATGTTTAAACTCGCTGTTATCGGGACTAACTGGATTTCGCAACAATTTGTTGAAGCGGCAATCCAAACCAAGCAGTTTTGCCTTAAAGCTGTGTATTCGAGAGATATAGAAAAAGCGCGTTTGTTTGGCACGCCTTATGATGCAGATACTTATTACGACAGCCTAGAAACATTAGGTCAGGATGCAGACATTGATGCGGTGTACATCGCCAGTCCGAATTCGCTTCATGCTCCTCAAGCTATTCAAATGTTAAAAGCGGGCAAACACGTCATTTGTGAAAAGCCAATGGCTTCGAACTACGCATTGGCACAACAGATGTTTGCCTGTGCTGAGGAAAACAACGTTGTGTTGTTTGAAGCGTTTATGTCGCCTTACACACCAAACTTCCAAGTATTGAAAGAGAGCTTACCGTCTATCGCTCCGTTACGACATGCGACGATTAGCTATTGCCAGTATTCATCGAGATACCAAAAATACCTAAATGGAGAAAATCCAAACACATTCAATCCTGCGTTTTCCAATGGCTCCATCATGGACATCGGTTATTACTGCGTGGGTTCTGCGATTGAGTTGTTTGGTGAGCCGAACTCTGTTCAAGCCAGTGCGCATGTGCTTCCATCAGGCGTTGACGGATGCGGCAGCGTAACGCTGGCGTATGATGGCTTTAACGTAAATCTTCTGCACTCGAAAGTCAGTGATTCTCTTATCCCAAGCGAGTTTCAAGGTGAGCAAGGCAGTGTGTTGGTCGATATGATCGCCACAGGCCGTGG
>NZ_JAWOQS010000083.1:0-1269 GCF_033438945.1 Vibrio sp. Y176
AGCAATGGGATGCAGCGTTTGTGCTGCGTTACCGACTATCGCAAAACGGTGTGAAATATTTTGCTTGCGATGACGAAGCAACAACGGATAGCTCGCACGCAGCCCCACTTTTTGCATCGCACCTAATCGCCAACCAAAATCTTGCTGAAGCCGTTCAAGAAATTCGCTTTCGGACAATTCCATTACAATTTGAGCTTCATCAGGACGTAAGCACCATACGAGCGACATTCGATTATCACTCATCGGCAGCAGGGCAACTGGGCCGTTTTCAGTAAAACGCTCAAATGCGCGACCTTGATGCGGCTCTTGAGTCACAATATTGGCAATTACGGCAACTTGGTCGAAATCATGCTCAGAAAGCTCCAAACCAATTTGCTGACAACATTGCGAAACCGCACCATCGGCGGCAACAAGTAATTTCGCATTAAGCAACTCACCACTAGCAAGCTCAATCGTCACATTTTCTTGAGTTCGGGTAATGTGCTTCGCGGAGTCTGGGCAGTACAAATCGATAGCGGTACTGTGAGTCAGCAATTCTTGGTAAACACGACCAACATCGGCTAACTCTACGACATAACCTAACGCTTCAACGCCAACGTCGTGCTTAGTGATGTCCGTCATTCCCGCATGAGAACGATCGGACACATGGATGTGTTCAATCGGGGTCGAAAAAGGTTCAATCGCAGACCATAACGCTAAGTGACGCAGCAGGTTAACCGTACCATAAGACAAAGCAATCGAGCGCGAATCAAAGCCCGGATGCTGATCCGATTGCGCTTTAAACGGTTCAACAACGGCAACACGCAAAGCCCCTTGAGACAAATGCTCAATCGCTAAAGCTAGTGTAGCCCCAGCCATGGCACCACCAGCAATTACTACGTCATATTGCTTCATGTTAACCTCTGGTCTATCTAGATTAATGGATCGTCGGTTTGCTTTCGCTGCTTTCTGGGCGAGCTCCGAACTCTGCATGAATGGTAAGTACGCAAGCTTTCACGTGTTCAATGACTTGTTCCAGCAATTGTGCTTGTTCACCAAAGTCATCATCTTCATCAATGCCTAACTTGGCAATTTCTTCTAGGTCATCCAACGCTTCTTTTGCATCATCCGATGCATTGTTCAGCGCAATGCCTGCTAAACCAAGACCAGAGATAAAGTGATTCACAAAATCAGACAAGCTATCTGCCAACGCGAATAAACCCTCTTCGCCCGACTCATCCGGCAGAAGTAGTGACAGCTCCATGGATGAACCCGTTAGCTCGTTCGCCG
>NZ_JAWOQS010000084.1:0-1264 GCF_033438945.1 Vibrio sp. Y176
GATGGACTACGCACCAAGCATGTTGGATGAAACGCCAACTTGGGGTCTGTACGATATTGCGGCGTTTAAGTTTGGTTACGGTCGTAAAGTCGAGACGATTCAAGATTCTTCAGGTTCAGCTCCTGCACCTGTTGCGAAACCGGCAGACAGTGCGAGTGATGAAGACAAAGCAGCATACGCTCGTTACCTCGCTGATCAGCAAGCCTACCAACAAAGCTTTGCATACAAGTTTGGCAACAATCCAGACAACACATCGCTGATGGTGTGTTCTGAAGTGAAGGCGCTAACGGGGAACGAGAAAGGCAAATCACTCTACAACTGTGACTTCAGCCGATTCGATACCGCCGCGTTGTCTGATGATCCAGAACTGAATGCGAAAACTCGTTATGGCGCACTTTACTACCTAGATAAAGTGAATGAAATTGAGCGTAAGTCTTACGATTTCTGTACCGATGGGAACGTTTCTCTAAACAGCGACTGTAACCGTTTTGACGAAGGTACAAACCTAGAAGAAATTGTTTCTTACGAGTGGCAGAACTATCTCGATAGCTATGAGCGACGCAACTTGGAGTTATATGGGACGACGGGATTATTCTCGTCCGATTATCCTGGTTACTTAGTGCGCCGTTATATGGAAATGAGCGCTATCCGTGACAAGATGGAAGATCTTGAGCGCATCGATAACCTGTACACCAATCTGGGTTACACTTCGTCAACGGATAAGCCGGGTGATTTCTTATTGCGCATTGCTTCAAACCCTCAATACTGTAGCGAAGGCAAAGCCGATAACTCATGGTTCTGTGATTACGCGAATGGGGCGAAAAAATCCGCGGCGTTCTTCCTTGATATCTTGCGCACACCAGAGCATCAATGTGTGATAGAAAATGCGGCAGGCAACCAAAAAGTGATTTCTTTTGGTCAACTGTTAGACAACAACTCACACCAAATTCCGGCTGATTACGATCTTTCAACAGCCAGCTGTTTTGATGATTTGGCAGCACGCTTTATCGAAGATTCAGATGAGGGCTATATAGCTGTTGCGGAAACTGCGAATGGACGCTTCCTAAACTCAATTGGTAGCTTTGACCCGGATTACCCTTGGTCAAATGCGGTGTCTGTGTTGGGTAACTGGCCAGACAAAGCGCTTGCGAGCCACTTCTTAGCACGTCGATTCTCGAACCGTTTTACTGATGAGGTGAGCTTTGCATCGCTGCTTGATATCCCTGGGGTGCAAGCTGAATACGAAGACATCATGGGCAACATC
>NZ_JAWOQS010000085.1:0-1258 GCF_033438945.1 Vibrio sp. Y176
TGTAGTGGCACACTGAATTTGGTCACTTAGTTAGAGGTGATATCATCACCTCATAAGTTAACAGGTGACATAATGACAAAACGTGCAAGACGCCAATTTAGCGCAGAATTTAAGTTAGAATCAGCGCAGCTAGTCCTAGATCAAAATTACTCTGTAGTTGAAGCTGCCCAAGCCATGAATGTGGGCAAATCCACAATGGACAAATGGGTTCGCCAGCTTAGAGAAGAGCGACAAGGTAAATCACCAAAAGCTTCGCCTATGACCCCTGAGCAAATAGAAATTAGGGAATTAAAAAAGAAGCTGGCCCGCCTTGAAGAGCACAATGAAATATTAAAAAAAGCAACAGCTCTGTTGATGTCGGACTCACTGAACAATTCTTGATAATCAAGAAACTCAAGCAGAGCTATAGCGTAAAAACATTATGCGAAGTCTTTAATGTTCATCGAAGTAGTTATAATTATTGGCTAAAACGTCCAACTACGATTAAGGCCGAAACAATCAAACTTCGCAGCTTAGTTAGTGAGGCCCACGCAGCAAGCAACGGATCTGCTGGAGCAAGGACTATTGCGGATATAATCACAAATCAGGGTGTGAAACTCAGCCGTTATCGAGCAACAAAGCTCATGAGAACGCTTGGTTTAGTCAGTTGCCAACAGCCAAAGCATCGTTACAGAAAGGCTTCACAAGAACATATTGAGATCCCAAACCACTTGGGTCGACAGTTCGCTGTTACCGCTCCAAATGAAGTTTGGGTTGGTGATGTGACGTATATTTGGACAGGAAATCGCTGGATGTATTTAGCGGTTGTTATTGATCTATTTGCCCGCAAAGTGATTGGTTGGTCGATGTCTTTATCACCAGATACCAGTCTGACAGGTAAGGCTCTTTCAATGGCTTATGAGTCACGTGGTAAGCCGAAAGGCGTGATGTTCCACAGCGATCAAGGTAGCCATTATACAAGTCGAAAATATCGTCAACTTCTATGGCGTTTTCAAATAAAACAGAGCTTATCGCGCCGAGGAAATTGTTGGGATAATGCGCCGATGGAGCGTTTCTTTAGAAGTTTGAAGACAGAATGGGTGCCGACAGTAGGTTATCGTAGTTTTGCTGAAGCTCAACAAGAAATTACCCGCTACATTATCGGGTATTACTGTCAACTCAGGCCGCATCAGTATAACGGTGGCCTAACTCCCAATGAATCAGAACGGTTATATTGGGAAAACTCTAAAACCGTGGCCAATTTTAGTTGACCACTACA
>NZ_JAWOQS010000086.1:0-1254 GCF_033438945.1 Vibrio sp. Y176
ATTGCCATTGGCAATGCCGGGTTACATTATTGGTTACATATTTACGGATTGGTTCGACTTTGCTGGCCCAATTCAAATATTCCTGCGTGATGTCACCGGGTGGGGACCTGGCGAATATTGGTTCCGAGATATTCGAACCTTGCCGGGGGCGACCTTTGTCCTGTCTCTAGTGCTATACCCTTACGTGTATCTACTGTGCCGCGCGGCGTTTATGGAACAGAATGTTTCACTGCTGCAAAGTGCCCGCTTGCTGAAATGCTCACCTTGGGAGAGCTTTTGGCGTATTTCGATGCCTTTGGTGCGACCTTCTATTGCCGTGGGTTTGTCGCTGGTGGCGATGGAAACCATTGGGGACTTCGGCACTGTCAGCTATTTCGCCGTTAACACATTAACGACAGCGGTTTACGACACATGGCTTGGTTATTCTAACCTTAACGCGGCCGCTAAAATTTCCGCAATTATGCTGTTGATTGTTGTGCTGCTACTCAGTACAGAACGCTATAGCCCCAGAAAGCAGAAACTATTCCAAAGCCAATTTAACAGCCATGAAGATTTTCGTTACGAGTTAAGTGGCTGGAAAAAATGGGCGGCACTGGTGTGGTGTTGGGGGCTGGTTGCTGTGGCGTTCATTTTGCCATTACTTCAGTTGATTGATTACTCCATTACTTACTTTGAGCAAAGCTGGACACCAGAATTCCGTGAGTACGCGTGGAACAGTCTTGTTGTGTCTGTCATTGCTGCGATCATCGGCGTGGCCGTTGCTCTTGTGGTTAACTTTACTCACCGAGTCAATGGCAAACGTGAAAGCCTTGCTTTTATGCGTCTTTCCTCAATGGGCTACGCAGTACCTGGAACGGTATTGGCGATTGGCGTGATGGTTGCCGTGCTGTTTATGGACTATCGCGTAAACGATATTGCGAAGGCGATGGAATGGGGTAGACCGGGGCTGATTTTCTCAGGCTCAATGTTTGCGTTGATCTTTGCGATGGTGGTGCGTTTCTCAGCTGTTGCGATTGGTAGTATCGAAAGTAATCTAAATAAAATTTCTCCATCGTTAGATATGGCGTCACGCACGATGGGATGTACGCCAAATACGATGCTGTGGCGAGTGCACTTTCCACTGGTAAAACGTGGTGCACTGATCGCGGCATTGTTGGTGTTTATTGAGTCGATGAAAGAGCTCAATGCCTCTCTACTTCTGCGTCCATTCAATTTTGAAACACTGGCAACATACGTATATAACTTTGCCTCGGA
>NZ_JAWOQS010000087.1:0-1253 GCF_033438945.1 Vibrio sp. Y176
AAGCCGAGTACCTTCAACCAAGTTGCTACAAATCTTTTTATACCGATTTCGGTACAACCGCTGCCTACTAGAATAGACACTACTGTTGTTGTGGTGTTTAGTTTGCGCAAAAAACTAAGCGTATGGTTGTATTCACTACGGTATTAAGTAGCTCGATACAGGACATCATTTATGGCCACTATAAAAGACGTTGCTCGCTTAGCCGGCGTTTCTACCACCACAGTTTCGCACGTTATTAATAAGACACGTTTTGTTGCAGAAGCAACCCAAGAAAAAGTAATGAAAGCGGTTGATGAGCTTAACTACGCACCAAGCGCAGTTGCTCGTAGTTTAAAATGCAACTCAACTCGTACTATTGGTATGTTGGTAACACAGTCAACTAACCTATTCTTCTCTGAAGTGATCGACGGTGTAGAAAGTTACTGCTACCGTCAAGGTTACACATTGATCTTGTGTAATACCGGCGGCATCTACGAGAAACAGCGCGACTACATCCGCATGCTTGCTGAGAAACGTGTAGATGGCATTTTGGTGATGTGTTCAGATCTAACCGAAGAACTAAAAGAGATGTTAGATCGTCACTCAGATATCCCGAAAGTTGTGATGGATTGGGGCCCAGAGAGTTCTCGTGCGGACAAGATCACAGATAACTCTGAAGAAGGTGGCTACCTAGCAACTAAATATCTTATCGATAACGGCCACACTGACATCGCCTGCCTGAGTGGTCACTTTGAGAAACTTGCTTGCCAAGAGCGTATCGCTGGTTTCCGTCGTGCCATGGCTGAAGCAAAACTGCCAATCAATGAAGATTGGATTCTTGAAGGTAACTTTGAATGCGATACTGCGGTACTGGTTGCAGACAAGATCACCGCGATGGAAAAACGCCCTACTGCAGTATTCTGTTTTAACGATACCATGGCACTTGGCTTAATGAGCCGTCTGCAACAAAACGGCATCAAGGTTCCAGATGACGTTTCTGTTATCGGTTACGACAACATTGAACTTGCAGAGTACTTCTCACCACCGCTAACAACGATTCACCAACCTAAACGTCGTGTGGGTAAAAATGCGTTTGAGATCCTACTTGAACGCATTAAAGATAAAGAACACGAAAAGCGTGTGTTCGAGATGCAACCAGAGATTGTTATCCGCAACACCGTTAAGAAACTTAATTAAATGAACACAAGCGCCCTTATGGGCGCTTTTTTTTATTAAAAAAATAACACTTCCCGCACACTTTGCCTCATTCTTAA
>NZ_JAWOQS010000088.1:0-1251 GCF_033438945.1 Vibrio sp. Y176
TTTCAAATTTATTAGTATTCCCCTTCAATGTAAACTTAATTTTTTCAAGCTTCAAATAAAACATTATCTCTTTGAGCCATCTTGTATGGGACGGTGGTATCTATGGGGTGCCGTTTGTAAAGTGTCTCACGCTGAAAATAACATCAACATTTTGCCACATTTAGCTTCAAACAATGTTTAAAAAAGTATTGTGAATTTTTTAACGTCACCTTTTACCACATTTACAGCAATATTTGTTAACTTAGAAATATATTAAATAGTTAAATCTAAATATTAAATGTGGCACCTAAATGTTAAATCTAAATATTAAATCTAAATCTAAATCTAAATGTTAAATCTAAATGTTTTGGGTGAAACTAAATATTTAGCTAATATGCAAATTCACACTGCCGGTCACCGGAAGTACCAAAATAAAAGCTCGAGATGGTCGGACTGTGTTTATAGAATCAAATAACGAATTAAAACCAACTTATCGGGGGAAATGGACACTTGAACATACATTAGCGTGATAATAACTACCTAAAATAACAAGAAACGTGTTTGGAGAAATTTTATTTGACGTGTACTTTGAGTTGTTAGTGTCCCTTCGGAGGGATTAACAACCTAAGCTAAGCTAACAACCGTCAGCTCTTAGCCCCGTTAGCAGTGTCTGTAATGACTCATTAACTCTTAAACGGTCCGTGAAAAAAATATTTTTTTCCAGCGGATGCCTTAGTTTCAACATGATTGAGCTAGCAAAGCAGTTTTGTGTTGCTATGTGTGGTATTTATTCAGTTTTGGGAAATCACGATGTCTAGAAAGCATCAGTGGCTGCAGCTGACAGGGACAGCTAACAGCAGCAGCAAAGCTAACATCAGGACGTCATCTGTTAAAAGCCTCCCGTTGTCGGATACGACATGAAACTACTCCAGTTAGCTCAATCATGTTGTAACTAAGACATCCGCTGGAAAAAATATTTTTTTCACTGACCGTTTATTGAGTTAATACAGACACCGCTAACGGCTAACAGCTAACAGCTAACTTTGTCCCTACGTTGCCCCGGTCAAAATGGTCGCGCAACGATTACGTCACATCCAGAGCCCCGTAACTTTACAGGAACCTTCCTCATACTCTGCTGCACAGTGGAGACACGGCGGTTGAGAGGGTCGAGCGAGACAACGCTCTTGTAAAGTTCCTGCCCCCCAAATAGTACCAGGAACTTCTAAAGTGGAAACGGGCCTAATAACACAGACAATTACTGTTTCTACTACA
>NZ_JAWOQS010000089.1:0-1229 GCF_033438945.1 Vibrio sp. Y176
AAAAAATGAAACCTTAAAAGAAGTATTTAAACAATGGGCTTCCGACGACGGAGTTGTGGTCATCAACCCTGCAACTGAGCAAGAGTTAATTCGCTTGAAACCGAGTTCAATTGAAGAGTTGGATTGCCTCATTGAAGCGTGTTCGGCTGAACAAGTTCGATGGGCTAAGTTGAGTGCGAAAGAGCGCTCTAGCTGTTTGAAAAACTGGCATCAATTGTTGATGGAACACGCTGAAGATATAGCGACCATTATTACATTGGAACAGGGTAAGCCATTGTCTGAAAGCCGCGGGGAAGTGAGCTTCGGGGCATCTTTTGTAGAGTGGTTTGCAGAAGAGGCTAAACGAGCTTATGGCGAGATTATCCCAGCTCCTGCTGTAGATAGACGTTTATCTACAATTAAACAGCCTGTAGGCGTGTGTGCTGCGATTACACCGTGGAACTTCCCTATTGCTATGATCACACGAAAAGCGGCTCCTGCGTTAGCTGCTGGGTGTGGGATGATCATCAAACCGTCGGAGTTGACCCCTCTGACCGCACTAGCGGTTGTTGAACTTGCGTATCAGGCTGGTATCCCTAAGCCGCTTTTACCTGTTGTTATTTCTGAACAGGCTGCTGAGTTTGGTCAGGTGTTATCGATGGATCCTAGGATCAAGAAGATTTCATTTACGGGTTCGACTCGCGTCGGCAAAATTTTGATGAAGCAGGCTAGTGAAACTGTTAAAGCGGTATCGATGGAACTTGGAGGTAACGCTCCGTTTATTGTTTTTGAGGATGCTGATTTGGAATCAGCTGCTAATGGGCTTATCGCGTCCAAGTTCCGTAATGCAGGGCAAACGTGCGTGTGTACAAACCGTTTATATGTACATCAAAATGTCAAAGAGCGCTTTATGGAAAAAGTGCTCGCGAAAATGATGGAGCTAAATGTTGGGAATGGCTTGGAGTCTGGTGTGACAGTTGGGCCAGTGATCACCATGGCTTCTAAGCATCGTCTGGAGGCTGTTATTGATCAGGCGTTACAAGAGGGGGCTACAATTGCTAACCGTCCTCAAAAGCTCGCAGGGCGCTTTATGGAGCCTGTAATTTTGGATAATGTCGATCAAGGCATGGCTATCGTGCAGCAAGAGTTGTTTGGGCCAGTATTACCCGTATTAACATTTGAAGATGATGAACAAGTGTTAGCAATGGCCAATGATACTGAGTATGGCTTAGCTTGTTATTTCTATACCG
>NZ_JAWOQS010000090.1:0-1215 GCF_033438945.1 Vibrio sp. Y176
CAACATATTGAGTTAGGGATCACTACGGTCGATCACGCAGACATTTACGGTAATTACGAATGTGAAGCGTTGTTTGGTGAAGCGTTAGCCTTGGATAAAAGTGTTCGCGACCAAATCCAGATCGTGACCAAATGTGACATTAATTTGTGTGGTGACAAAACACCTGAACGCAAAATTAATCACTACGACACAAGTTCGGCACACATTTACCAATCAGTGAACAACTCACTTGAGCGCTTAAATGTGGATGAAATCGATGTGCTATTGATCCATCGTCCAGATGTATTGATGGATGCTGATGAAGTTGCGGAAGCATTCACGGAGCTGCACAAAGTAGGTAAAGTGAAGCACTTTGGTGTGTCCAACTTTACGCCGCGTCAGTTCGAATTGCTGCAATCGCGCCTTGGTAAACCTCTTGTGACTAACCAAGTGGAAATCAACCCGCTTAATTTTGAGGTTGCGCACGATGGAACGCTGGCCCAAATGCAAATGTTGCGCCCGCGTCCAATGGCTTGGTCTTGCTTAGGTGGCGGCTCAATCTTCAGTGGGGAAAGCGAGCAAGCGATTCGCGTTCGTAACGAGCTAGAAGCGATTCGTGAAGAAGTGGGTGCGACCAGCATTGACCAAGTTATTTACGCTTGGGTACGTCGCTTGCCATCTAAGCCAATTCCAATCATTGGTTCAGGGAAAATTGAGCGTGTGCAAACGGCCGTGAATGCACTGAATATCGAATTGACTCGCGAGCAATGGTATCGAGTTTGGGTTGCTTCGAAAGGTCACGGTGTGCCATAGAAAGCGCATTAGCATCGTGATTTTACTTAAGGCATCTTATTAGATGCCTTTTTTTGATGTTTCATCTTTCCTTTCTTCACTTTAGCAAGTAACGAACTTTTTCTCGGTTTTCTGGAGCTTAGATAAACGCAACCCTATGCGTATCAAGGGCTGAGAATGGTCAGTAGGCTTTGTTCGATGTCACTAAATCGACAGTGAAATGCGTTGTTTCTTGTTGGCTAGGTTCACTCATCTATTGATCTTGCGTATGCTTACTGCATAAACAAAAAATACAAATTCCTCGTCAGTTTTCTCGTACTATATGCGGTAACAATCTGGTAGACTCCAGCGCAGATTGTTGAATATAAAAAGGTGATTGAATGTCTTTTCCCGTACTCATCTGTGATGATTCAGCGTTAGCACGCAAGCAGATGGCTAGATCAC
>NZ_JAWOQS010000091.1:0-1212 GCF_033438945.1 Vibrio sp. Y176
CGCATTGCTCACGTTTGCCAAGGAGTCATTCGTGGCAGCGACTTTATAGGTCGCTTGGGAGGAGAAGAGTTCGCAGTAATCTTAACAGATACGAATGCGATTCAAGCGTATGAAGTAGCTGAACGCATCCGCCAAGCTATACAAGCAACGATCTGTCATGTCGATGACGTTGAAATTACGACCACTGTTAGTATCGGTGTAGCAGAGTTGAATTCACAACAATCCAACGCAAAAGAGCTTCTAATCGAGGCCGATAAAGCGATGTACTATTCAAAGCACTCAGGACGCAATCAAGTCACCCTAGCTTACGAAAACCTGCCAGATCTTAAGCTTTATCAAACCGGTCACTTAAAAATACAAAGAGTTTCTTAAATATAAGTTCCCCCTTTCTGACCACAATAACATCGCTAAAAACTCACCTATCTAAAAGCCTTATAACTATTCGTAAAAAATGCTCTATATGTGTTCGCTATTTATCGACCTAAACCACCATCATGACATCCTTAATATCGACTTTAAAAAGCTCGCAAGTCAGCAAAAATCCATTCAGATGAAAATGAGACCACTGGCCCTTGCTCATTTCAAAGATGGACACTCACGCACACAAATCGCCAAGTTTCTCAAGGTAAGCCGAACCAGTGTCAATAAGTAGGTTTAAACCTTTCTTGAAGAAGGGCTGGAAGGACGGTAAGAAAAGCCAAGAATAGGAAGACCACCATTCTTAACTTCTGAGCAAAGAGAGCTGTTGAGCCAATACATAAAAGATAAAGCCAATGACTTTAAAATGTCAGTGTCATCAAACTTTCGCCCTATTCTCCAGAGCTAAACCCTATCGAACAAGTATGGCGTTGGTTGAGGCCACGCTATTTAGCCAACCAATCTTTTACTGATTACCACGACATCATCTCCAAAGTCTGCGATGCATGAAATCGGTTTTTGGATTGCTCCAAAAGAGTCACCAAAATATGCTCGAGAAGATGGATAGACCTGACCAGTTAGTTTTCCAGATTGGTATGACTTCTCTTGGAAGGGAAAATGACAGTCCCTAAAATGACAAAAGCCCTGCTATTTCTAGCAGGGCTTTCAAATAAGTGGCGGAGCGGACGGGACTCGAACCCGCGACCCCCGGCGTGACAGGCCGGTATTCTAACCAACTGAACTACCGCTCCGCACTGGTTAGACTCTGGAGTCTAAATAAGAACCTGGCGATGT
>NZ_JAWOQS010000092.1:0-1203 GCF_033438945.1 Vibrio sp. Y176
AAAATAGGGGTGTTTCCGCAAGCTTTACGCCATGGGTCTTAGAGTGGGATTCTTATACACAACAGGCTAAAAATTCGCTCATCAAACCACTTCGTCAAGCACTTTTTTCGCAATTTTTTTATTCCGTAAAGCAACTTTTAAAGTTATCGCAAACCCATGAACTTTTTGTGATTTTAATCATACCCAAACCCGAGTAGAATCACGGTTAGTAAAGATTTCTCCTTATAAAATTTTTAGTGAAGCAATGAAGTCTGAGTTTCTAAGTCATAAAGATAAACACATCGCCGTTGTAGGTGGTGGTGTAGCCGGTGCCACAGCCGCCATTCATTTTGCAGAGTTGGGATTCAAAGTCTCTGTTATTGAAAAGGGTGTATCGTGAGTCAACGGCCCACCCATTTGTCACCTTCATGCGGGCGGTAATTTGTATCGTGAAATTTCTGAACAACAATGTTTGGATTTGCTTACGCAATCTATAGATACGATCAGACTGTATCCTCACTCACTGAATATTCGTCCTACCATTATTGCCGTACCTCACTCTGATGGGGGTGACCCATTCGCGCTGCTGCCTCGCTTAGAGGTGATTAAAAGTGCTTACCAGGCGTTGGTCGACAAAGACGAACACAACAAAGTACTTGGCGAACCTGAAGAGTATTTCAAACTGTATTCGAAAGAAGAACTGCAGGAACTGGCAAAACAAAACCAACCAGAACATCCATCCACATTTGATGAATGGAGCATTCCTTTTGCTCAACACGCTGATTTAGAGCAATTAAAATATCCGGTCGTTGCCGTTCAGGAGTATGGTTGGAGCGTGTTCCGTTTAGCGGCTATTGCTAACTTAACCTTAGCAAAACTGCCGAATTCAAACGTGATTACTCAAGCGACACTGAATCAGGCAGATTGGCTTGGTGATCATTGGCAATTGACTTACGAACACAATGGCGTCAATTGTTTGCTTACTTGTGATTACTTAGTCAACGCATGTGGTTTCGAGACGGGAACTATTGATAACGCAGTTGGCGCTAAGCGTGACCGTTTAGTTGAATTCAAAGCCGCTTACGTGACCAAATGGAACGAATGTAACCAGCAATGGCCAGAAGTCATTTTCCACGGCCCCCGTGGCACAGATAAAGGAATGGCGCAGTTAACTCCTTAGGGAGATGGCTATTTCCAGCTGCACGGCATGACGAAAGAGATCAC
>NZ_JAWOQS010000093.1:0-1194 GCF_033438945.1 Vibrio sp. Y176
TTGTGCGCTCTGAACAGAGTCGTAGGAGAAAAAGTACGCACGCGGTGCCATACGATTCTCGTGTAAGTGTTGGAAGTTTTCCCAATTGTTCACGTTTTGATCTCCCCTCGGCTTGGTGCGCTTATGTTGGAGTGCGGATTGGTTTCATCGCGGCTCAACATCAGTGCAAAAACAACGGCCGATGTATTGTGAAAAATGCTTATGAATAATCTGAGAAAGATATTAGTAAAAGTTTTACTAAAATAAATTAGTGAAAACGTTTTACTTTAACTTGGTCACGTTTTAAATGACCAATGTTGAGCAAGATGTGATCAGCGTAAAGGAATGAGATCTAGATTGTTTTGGAAAGTAAAAACAGTAAAAATTCGGTAGAAAATAAAAGAAGAAATAAAAAAGCACTGAAAATTCAGTGCCTTATTTGAGCAGTTTTGAGGGTGTTTTTATCGAGTTGTGCCGCGTAGCTTGAGCTTGCTTGGAACGTACACTTGAAGGGGCAGTGCGCGTCCGTCACGGTATTTTTCTACTAACAAGTTCACGCCTTGAATACCCATCATTTCAGAATGAATACGAACGGTAGATAGAGGTGGGAAGGTAAAGCGCGCGGTAGGAATGTCGTTCACGCTGATCAGCGCAATATCATCAGGAATGTTTAAACCAAACTCATGCACTGCTCGTAACACACCAATCGCAATGGAGTCCGAAGCAATGAACATCGCTTTTGGGAAATCGCCTTTGGCCAGCATCTCTTTCGCTAAGTCATAACCGGACAAGCTAGAGAAATCGCCACGATAAATGTCGTCTTCAGAAACCACACCTTTTAGACTGCCGTAGTCCACAAACGCATTTTCACGAATGTCTGCGGTGTTGGGCTCGTCTTGTCCACCAATAAATCCGATGCGCTCATAGCCTTGTTGTACAAAGAAATCAACCACTTGCTTGCTGATTCTTACAAGGTCGATATCAACGCAATCGTAAGGACTAGTTGGATCTGAAAAGTCGATGTAACAGATGCTATCGGCTAGGCGTTTAGGTAACTTATTGACCACCTTTTGGTCGACTTTCCCGACTAAAAGGACACCCGTGATCTTTTGCGTTTCAACATCAATTTCGCTGTTGTAGCAATTGGTTAGCGTAATGCCGAGTTTGTCGCACTGAGTTTCAATCCCATGACGAATCGACAAGTAGTACGGGTCA
>NZ_JAWOQS010000094.1:0-1194 GCF_033438945.1 Vibrio sp. Y176
TGGCTATGACGCTTGGCATCATCAATATCATGCTTATGTCGGTGTTTGAACGAACCAGAGAATTCGGCGTGCTGATGGCAGTGGGCATGCAGCAACACAAAATTCGTATTTTGATCACGTTAGAAACCATGTTCCTTGGTTTGACGGGATGTGCTTTAGGGTTATTTGGCAGCGCTGCCATGATAAAGCTTCTCAGTGTGACGGGATTGTCGCTTGGAGGGCTGGCCGATGGTTTAGGTGCATACGGCGTCGATACTCTGCTTTATCCCCGTGTTTCGTTTTACGAATATCAAATGATCATTGTGGCGATTTTTATGGCCAGTCTGTTTGCGGCTCTGTATCCCGCACGACAAATTCTCAAGCATCGACCGGCTGATGCCATGGGGGAGAAGACCTGATGACAATTAAACTTGAGCGACTGACGAAAACTTATAATCCAGACAGCGATTTCCCTGTGCATGCGGTACAACACGTTGATTTGGAAATAAAACAAGGAGAGTTTGTCGCCATCATGGGACCTTCTGGCTCGGGCAAAACAACATTGCTCAATATGCTTGGCGGCATTGATGCTCCAACGTCAGGCAGTGTTGAAATCGATGGATATTTAATTACAGAGATGTCGGAGAAAGAGCTGATCGCCTATAGACGAGACAATATTGGTTTTATCTTCCAAGACTACAGTCTTCTTCCTGTTTTGACCGCGTTGGAAAACGTCGAGTTTGTGATGCAGTTACAAGGCAAAACGGAACGAGAATGCCGAGAGCGTGCCATGTCTCTCCTTGATCAAGTTGGTTTAGCTCAGCAGATGCACAAGCGTCCGAGCAAAATGTCGGGTGGTCAGCAACAGAGAGTCGCTGTCGCACGGGCACTTGCACCTAAGCCTCGCTTTGTCATGGCAGATGAACCGACCGCCAACTTAGACGCAAAGAGTACTTCGGAGTTACTCGACATCATGGAGCAACTGAGCGAACAAGAGGGCACGACATTTATTTTCTCGACTCACGACCCGAGGGTCATCAAACGAGCCCATCGTATTATTGTTTTTGAAGACGGACGCCTCGCGAGAGATTTCGCCAACATCGGTAGCACGGCAGAGAAGTTTCATGCGTAGCGGCTTACACATTCGTTTTTCTCCGCCATGGATGGTGGTGGTTAGTCAGGCATTAAGCCTTTCCTTGCTTGGCTTTTTCAGCT
>NZ_JAWOQS010000095.1:0-1186 GCF_033438945.1 Vibrio sp. Y176
TCGCTCTGAGGAGAGTAGAACGGCGAGGTTTCTAGATAATATTGTTGGTGAAGTCTTCGAATTTTAGAGCATAAAAAAGCAGCCCTAAGGCTGCTTTTTAAATATGGGGAGAATGGAATTAGGCTTCAGTTTGTTCTCTTTGTTCTGCTAAAGAGCTTTGAGCTAGCTTTTCATCTTCCATCTTTTTTTCTTCAGCTTTCGCCTTTTCAATCATTGGTGTAATGGTTGAACCTTGAATAAGGATAGAGAACACCACAACCGAATAGGTCATTACAAGGATGATCTCTTTTACATCGATCAGCTTGTCTTGAACCACCCAAATTCCTGATGGAATTGAAAGTGCCATTGCTAGCGCTAGGCCGCCACGTAGGCCACCCCAAGTCAAAATTTTTACTGACCATGGGTTGTATTTTCTGTAACGTTTAAAGCCTATGTATGAGATAAAGACGCTGAGATAGCGAGAGGCTAGCACCAGAGGGACTGCAATTGCCATCATGATCCAGTCTTCTTCATGGAATTTAAATAGCAGCATCGACATACCAATTAATAGGAATAGCACGCCGTTTAGGAACTCATCTACTAACTCCCAGAAGTGGTCTAGGTGGTCTTCACTCTCTTTAGAGAAGCCAATAAAGCGCGTCCAGTTACCGATCATAATTCCCGACACCACCATCGCAAGTGGGCCTGAAACATGAATGTACTCAGCAAATGCGTAACCTGCTGTAGGAACACCGATGGTAAGTAGTAGCTCCATTGAGTGATCGTCAGTAGCACTGATTAGGTAGTGGAATACTAAGCCCAATAGAAAGCCATAGACGATCCCGCCAATCGCTTCTTGGATGAAGAGTAGAGTGACGCTACCGACTGTTGGGGCTTCTGAGCCAAATGCAATGGTGAAAAGCGTGACGAAAATAACCAAGCCGAAGCCATCATTGAATAGTGACTCCCCTTCGATCTGTGTCGAGATACGTTTAGGTGCATCTAACTTTTTAACGATAGCTAGAACGGCAATCGGGTCGGTAGGCGAGATTAATGCGCCAAATAGCAAGCAGTAAACCAAATCAAACTGTATGCCGATCAGCATACAAAGGCCATAAAGAACAAAGCCGATGAAGAAGGTTGAGAACAGGGTTGCTCCAAGAGCCAATACCGTGATTTCCCACTTTTGATCTTTTAAGTTGGGTAG
>NZ_JAWOQS010000096.1:0-1165 GCF_033438945.1 Vibrio sp. Y176
ACAACACCAGCACCTACTGTACGGCCACCTTCACGGATCGCGAAACGTAGACCTTCGTCCATTGCGATTGGTGCGATTAGCTCTACAGTCATCTGTACGTTGTCGCCTGGCATTACCATTTCTACGCCGTCTGGTAGCTGGATGTCACCAGTTACGTCAGTTGTACGGAAGTAGAACTGTGGACGGTAGCCTTTGAAGAATGGAGTGTGACGACCACCTTCATCTTTAGACAGTACGTATACTTCTGATTCGAACTTAGTGTGTGGAGTGATTGAACCAGGCTTAGCTAGTACTTGACCACGTTCAACTTCGTCACGCTTAGTACCACGTAGAAGTGCACCAACGTTCTCACCTGCACGGCCTTCGTCTAGAAGCTTACGGAACATCTCAACACCAGTACATGTAGTTGTAGTAGTGTCTTTGATACCTACGATAGCAACTTCGTCACCTACAGTTAGGATACCACGCTCGATACGGCCAGTTACTACTGTACCACGACCTTGGATTGAGAATACGTCTTCGATAGGCATTAGGAATGGCTGATCTACCGCACGCTCTGGCTCAGGGATGTAAGTATCTAGAGCTTCTGCTAGTTCAACGATTTTCGCTTCCCACTGCTCTTCGCCGTTTAGTGCGCCTAGTGCAGAACCTTGGATAACTGGTAGGTCATCACCTGGGAAATCGTATTCAGATAGAAGTTCACGAACTTCCATTTCTACTAGTTCTAGTAGCTCTTCATCGTCAACCATGTCACATTTGTTCATGAATACGATGATGTATGGGATACCAACCTGACGGCCTAGTAGGATGTGCTCACGAGTTTGTGGCATTGGGCCATCTGTCGCAGCAACAACTAGGATACCACCGTCCATCTGTGCAGCACCAGTGATCATGTTTTTAACATAGTCAGCGTGTCCTGGACAGTCAACGTGTGCGTAGTGGCGTGATGGAGTGTCGTACTCAACGTGAGAAGTTGCGATTGTGATACCGCGCTCACGCTCTTCTGGAGCGTTATCGATAGATGCGAAGTCTTTAGCTACACCGCCGTAAACTTTAGCAAGAGTAGTACAGATAGCTGCAGTTAGAGTTGTTTTACCGTGGTCAACGTGGCCGATAGTACCAACGTTAACGTGCGGTTTCGTACGTTCAAATTTTTCTTTAGACA
>NZ_JAWOQS010000097.1:0-1165 GCF_033438945.1 Vibrio sp. Y176
GAGATCTCGGCACTTTCTATCACGCGAAGCAACAAGCGGTGGGCGCTGCCGAAAGTATTGTCGAGTTTCTTGAACTAGAGGTAGATCAAGTGAAAGATGGAACTCAATCTCTTGAACAGAACACGCCAATTCAAATCGAAGCTCAAGATTTGGTTGTTTTCAGCCCTGAAGGCAAACAATTGGCTGGCCCTCTGTCATTTTCATTGGAAGCCAATCAAAGCACTGCGCTTGTTGGCCCAAGTGGCGCAGGTAAAACCAGTTTGGTTAATACCATTCTTGGCTTTATGCCATACAAAGGCAGTTTAAAAATTAACGGCTACGAGTTGTCTCAACTTGATCTATCGACTTGGCGCGAAGCTGTCAGCTGGATTGGT
Source organism: Vibrio sp. Y176 (assembly GCF_033438945.1). NCBI lineage: Bacteria > Pseudomonadati > Pseudomonadota > Gammaproteobacteria > Vibrionales > Vibrionaceae > Vibrio > Vibrio sp. Y176. Next base: position 375 of record NZ_JAWOQS010000097.1, read on the forward strand.
CAAAACCCAATGTTATTGCACGGCAGCATTCGTGATAACGTCACGCTTGGTAAACACGACATTCCAGACACACAAGTGAATACAGTGCTCAACGATTCTTACGCAGCTGAGTTTGTTGAAATGCACGGCCTGGATTACGCAATCTCTGACCGTTCAGGCGGTTTATCTGTAGGACAAGCTCAACGTCTTGCACTTGCGCGAGCAATGCTACAAAACGGCCGTTTCTGGTTGCTTGACGAACCAACAGCAAGCTTAGATGCGCGCAGTGAAAAACTGGTGATGGAAGGAATTAATAAGTATACCCAATCCACCACTAACTTGATGATCACTCACCAACTTGCGCCTTTGCAAAACGTTTCACAAATTCTCGTGATGCAAGATGGTCAAATCGTACAACGTGGCGACTACGCTACCCTAGCCTCACAAGAAGGTTTGTTTAAAGACATGTTAGCTGCCAACCTAGCGCAGCGTGAATCAGACAAGGGGAACCTAGATGCGTGATTTACTCCCTTATCTAAAACTGTATAAAAAACATTGGTTCGGTTTGTCACTGGGTATGCTATTGGCGTTCCTAACACTTGCTGCATCTGTTGGCTTGCTCACTCTGTCTGGTTGGTTTATCTCCGCAGCAGCAGTGGCTGGTTTAACCGTTGCGCGTGAAACCTTCAACTACATGCTGCCAGGTGCTGGCGTGCGCGGTGCCGCAATGGCACGAACAGCTGGCCGTTGGGGTGAGCGCGTTGTAAGCCACAATGCGACATTTAAGTTGCTAACAGACCTGCGCATCTTCT
>NZ_JAWOQS010000098.1:0-1164 GCF_033438945.1 Vibrio sp. Y176
TTACTCAGTGTACTCATTAACAAGTATTTTGGAAGCTCTTTTGTTGCCGTTATGCAGAAACGGCTACTACTTCCAATAATTCAGATAAACTGTCTGCGACAAAATCTGGGTTTGAAGCTGAAATAGGCTCACCATGGTTGTAACCGTATGTTAAACCAAACGAAGCACAACCTGCGTTTTTCGCCGCAAGGATGTCATTCTTCGAGTCGCCAACCATCAGCATTTCGCTCGCTTTCACCTGATGTTTTTCCATCAACCAGTTCAGTGCGACTGGATTTGGTTTTTTCTCAGGGAATGCATCACCACCCAATACGTCCACAAAGTATTTTGCGATGCCATGTTGATCTAGAATTTCTGGAACAAACTTCGATGGTTTGTTCGTTACAAGCGCCATCGCAAAGCCTGCCTGATGTAGCTCTTCTAGCGTCTCTTTTACTGTTGGGTAAAGATGGCTCAGCTGATGACCGCTTTGCGCGTAAAAGTCATCAAACAGCTCGCGTCCTTTTGCACGCAGCTCTTCACTAAGATCGCTACTGATGGTCATGCTTTGGCTTAGCGCGCGACCAATCAGGACGTCAGCACCGTTACCTACGTAATCACGTACTTGCTCTTCCGATACTGCAGGGTAACCCAAAGCTTGTACCGCTTGGTCTGCAGCAACGGCCAAATCAGGTACGCTGTCCAACAATGTGCCATCCAGATCGAACGCAATCAGTTTAGTATCTTGTTGAGTCATAATTTCCCTAGCTAAAAATAACAAAGGATGGTTTCCCATCCTATGTGTTTGATTCTTCAAGCCACTAAGCCTTTGGGCTCAGTGACATATGGTCTCATTCGCTTACTTCGCAGCCAAGCGCTGACGAACTGCTTCGAATAAACAGATGCCTGATGCAACCGACACATTCAAACTTGATACGCTACCTGCCATTGGGATTTTAATCAAATCATCGCAAGTTTCTCGCGTTAGGCGGCGCATGCCATCACCTTCTGCGCCCATGACAATTGCCAGAGGACCAGTCAGTTTTGCTTGATAAATGTCGTGTGTCGCTTCACCCGCCGTACCCACGAACCAGATGCCCTGCTCTTGCAGAGTACGCATTGTGCGCGCTAGGTTGGTTACACGAATCAAAGGCACCACTTCTGCAGCGCCACAGGCTACTTTGC
>NZ_JAWOQS010000099.1:0-1164 GCF_033438945.1 Vibrio sp. Y176
TGAGGAGGAACAGCATTTCTTTGTTGAGCCGTATTTGTTTGAGCCCGAGTATACGGATGGAATTCAGGCTACTGGACGAAGCAGCCGCCGCAGCTCATGAGCCTAACCCTCAGCCAGCTGCAGAATACCGCAGTCGAGCACTGGAAACCTGGTGGTGTAGTTGTTTCAAATGCAAAGCAATGCCAACGGATGAGGAAAGTCTTTGCTGCTCAGACTGGGAATTGGTGACGCCTGCACTTGAGAATCTGGACATCAGTACTGACGAGACTGCTGCTCTTTAGAGACCGTGCATCACCGATCACCCTGAGCGCACACGTGAGCGCAGAGCACAGAGAGGCAGTCAGAGCTACAGGCTACAATGAGGCTAAAAACAGAGTTCAAATGACGTTTTTCCAAACAACTTTTTATGTCGGGGCTTCAGGACACTTGGATCACTACGGACGAGCAGTATGGAGATATTTTGTGGTTTCAATTATGTGTTTGACGTTTTAAACTGGGGCGCCATCAGCCTGCATTAGGTGGAGTTGTGCTGCTACCCCCTCTCCCCTTGGATCTCCGCAAGGGATGTGAGGACTCTAAAACTTCACCTGAGCCTCCCTCGGCATATGGGTGAGTAGATAATGGCTGAATTTTCATTTTTGGGTGCACTATCCCTTTGAACACACTCTTGAAATAATTTAAAAGAGCAGTGTGAAGGATTTAGTGGCATCTAGTGGTGAGATTGCAGCTGACACTTTTCCCACGTGCTTCTTGTGAAGCTGAACTACAGTGAGTTACGTGAAAAAATGAACGGCCCTATCTAGAGCCAGTGTTTGGTTTGTCCATTCTGGGCTACAGTAGAAACACGGTGGTGCAACATGGCGTTCTACATAAACAAAGACCCGCTCCCTATGTAGATATAAACAGCTCATTCTATGGTAATAAAAACGATTCTTATTTTCAGGTGATTACACACTAATAGAAATGTAGTTATGAATATTATGTTCCATTTCTGCCAATATATTCCCCCTAATCCTACATACTGAACCTTTAAGAAACTATAGTTACTTATAAACTCCCCTAGTTTCTATCACCATAATCACTTAGATAGACCAAGTGCACTTTCCCCTACTCAAACATTGGATGTTTCATTTTAGACAGAGGCTCTTTTAATGCACAACAATT
>NZ_JAWOQS010000100.1:0-1162 GCF_033438945.1 Vibrio sp. Y176
TATTGCGATTGTGCAGCAGCAAGCAGCGATCTATCTACCTTGGCTGGTGGTGATGCCGTTGACATCCATGTGGTGTTTCTTATTCGATGGCATTTTTGTTGGTGCCACCAAAGGTAAAGATATGCGGAACAGTATGTTCGTGGCGACTTGCTGTTTCTTCGTAATCTTCTTTTTGTTCTCTGGCTGGCAAAACCATGCACTGTGGTTTGCGATGACCAGCTTTATGGCAATGCGAGGGATTGGTCTTGGAGTAATATTCTTCTATCAATGGCGTACAGGAACGTTCCTCGCGTAAATAAACACAGCAGGTCGAAAACCTGCTGTTTTTGCATTTGGATCATGGCACCCCAAATACTCATTTAACCTCATTATCTCAGCATTGTATGGCTACTAGAACAATCGGTTCAGCCCATTCAATGCCGCTACACGATAGGCTTCGGCCATGGTCGGGTAGTTGAAGGTAGTATTCACGAAATATTCAATCGTATTGGCTTGGCCTTTCTGTTCCATGATGGCTTGACCAATGTGGATGATTTCCGCCGCACGTTCACCAAAGCAGTGAATGCCGAGAATTTCCTTGGTTTCACGATGGAACAAAATTTTCAAACTGCCGACATCTTTGCCTGCAATTTGCGCACGGGCCAGATGTTTGAATGAAGAGCGGCCAACTTCATAAGGCACTTTCGCTGCCGTCAGTTCTTGTTCTGTTTTACCAACAGAGCTGATTTCTGGAATGGTGTAGATGCCTGTTGGGATGTCTTCAATCAGATAGTTTTCTGCCTGACCTTTGGTGATCGCTTGTGCGACAAAGCGTCCTTGGTCGTAGGCTGCGCTCGCAAGGCTAGGGTAACCAATCACATCACCCACTGCGTAAATGTGCTCAACCGCCGTTTGGTAGTTGCGGTTCACTTTAAGCTGGCCGCGAGAATCCGATTCTAGACCGACGACATCCAAACTGAGTTTGTCGGTGTTACCGGTACGTCCATTGGCGTACAACAGGCAATCGGCTTTCATCTTCTTGCCCGATTGCAGATGAACGATCACGCCATCTTCGGTGCCTTCAATGCGCTCGTAGGTTTCATCATTGCGAATCACCACGCCACTGTTCCAAAAGTGGTAAGAGAGCGCGTCGGACACTTCATTGTCCAAGAAAGCCAGTAAG
>NZ_JAWOQS010000101.1:0-1157 GCF_033438945.1 Vibrio sp. Y176
ATCGCGTTTATATTCCGTCCTAGTGCACGCAACTTCTCGATTGTTTTTCTTTTGCTTTGTGCCTTTGTCGGCGCAATGAACTTACTGACTAGCATGTCAGTCTATGTCGGCTTGTCTGGCGTCTTACACGGTTTGTTTGGTTTTTGGGCTCTCAGAGAAGTGTTTGAAAACAGAAGAAGTAGCCTACTCTTAGTCGCCGGACTTATTGCTAAAATCGCATGGGAGCAACTTTATGGCCCTTCAACCAGCACTGCTGCAATGATAGGTGCTCGTGTTGCTGTTGATTCACACCTGTTTGGTGCAATGGGAGGCTTAGGTATGGCATTAGTAGAGAAAGGATTCCATCGCCGTATATTTGGATAAAAAATCCCGAACCACGAAAGAGGGTTTGGTTCGGGAAAGCAGTAACCGGAAACGAAAACTCAGTAAGAATACAATGGTCGAAGCCCGCGTTTATAGAAGAATGCGGTCTTCGTTTTTCTTGATGGTTGCTTCACCAATTCCTTTCACATTGGTTAAATCAGCTGCTGTTTTAAATGGGCCGTGCTCAGTACGGTAGTCAACTATGCTTTGCGCTTTCTTTTCGCCAATACCTTTCAGCATCGTTGCTATCTCTTCTGCAGAAGCAGTATTGATATTGACCGTAATTTCAATTCCTTCATATTTATCAGCCTTGGTATCAGCGGCCAAACTGAGTGGTGCGAACACCACTAAACACAAGGTTAAAATCCATTTCATATTGAACATATACACTCCAAATTAACGCTCTGAAATAATCCGCCCTAATGTAGGCAAACACTCATCGTCATTGAAGTTTGTTTAAACAAAAATAAAACGGGCCGCTTACGCGACCCGTTTTAGTTAACATGCAAATTACATAATTAGTGCTTAGTTGCTCACAACAAAGTACTCAATGTCTGTGTTAGCACGCAATACAGCGAGAACAGAAGATAGATCCTGCTGAGATGATGCACGTTGCATTTGCATCGCAACTTGATCTTCTAGCGAACTATCTAGTTCTGCTTTCACAGCATCCAGTTCAATCACTACGATGTTGCCTTCAAGGTCTTTCGACTGACCGTAGACAGGTTTGCCATCTACTGGCTTCGCCATTGCAAAGACGGTAGTTGCTAGTGGCGAACGACGGTCAACGGTCT
>NZ_JAWOQS010000102.1:0-1156 GCF_033438945.1 Vibrio sp. Y176
AGTTAATCAAAGCACTTAACGATCCAGACAGCCAAAACTCCGCTCTATTATTGAACGATTTTGACCGCACCGATGCACTGCACAAGATTCTTCTGTCAGCTGGCGTTCAAAGCAAAATTGTTGGCGTTATCGAACTTGAAGATGGCCGTCGTCGTCAAACCATCCAACCGATGGTGCAAGTTTGGTCTGGAAAAGATTGGGTTCTGTTCTCGCCAAATTCAGAGCAGAAAGCCGTAAAACCTAACCTTCTTGTTTGGGATGAATCGAACGTTTCGTTACTTGACCTTGTGGGAGGTAAGAACAGCCAAGTTCATTTCTCCATGATCAAACAAGAAGTGACGCCTCAACAAGCGACAAACAACAAGGTTGAGGCCGATGGCCTGCTTAACTTATCAATCCACAGCTTGCCTCTAGAAGAGCAAGCGATGTTCAAGACCATCATGCTGATCCCAATTGGCGCATTGATCGTTGTGTTCCTGCGCGTAATTATTGGTCTTAAAACCTCTGGTACGTTCATGCCAGTACTGATTGCGGTTGCGTTCGTTCAAACGCAGCTTGTGACTGGTATTGTTGGCTTCCTATTAATTGTTGGTACAGGCTTGATCATCCGAAGTTATTTATCGCGGCTCAACTTACTTCTGGTAGCAAGGATATCCGCGGTTATTATCACAGTTATTATGATCATATCGGTGTTCACCGTTGTAGCATTCAAGATTGGTTTGACAGAAGGTCTAACAATCACCTTCTTCCCAATGATCATCTTGTCATGGACGATCGAACGTATGTCGATTCTGTGGGAGGAAGAAGGCGCGAAAGAAGTAGCAATGCAAGGTGGTGGTTCACTACTGACTGCGGTACTGGTTTACTTGGCGATGACCAACTCGTATATCCAGCACTTAACATTTAACTTTATCGGCCTACAGCTAATTGTTTTGGCGGGTATTCTATTACTAGGTACTTACACTGGTTACCGTCTAACAGAACTACGTCGTTTCAAACCGCTAGCGGAGGATTAAACGATGTTTGAACGTTACACTACGCCATCAAAACTTCGCCACAAAGGCATTATGGGCATGAACAAGCGTAACCATAGCTACATTGGTCGCTATAACGATCGCTCTAAATACCCATTGGTGGATGACAAGCTAAAAACCAA
>NZ_JAWOQS010000103.1:0-1139 GCF_033438945.1 Vibrio sp. Y176
CGAGTGTTGGTGAACCCGGACGATGACAACGCATTTCTGCGCATTGTGAACACGCCGCGACGCGAAATTGGCCCGGTAACGTTAGAAAAATTGGGCAGTTACGCCAATATGCGCGGCAAAAGCCTATTTGAAGCAAGCTTTGAAATGGGATTAGAACAACACCTATCGGGGCGTGGTCTCGAAAATCTGCGTCGCTTTACACAATGGTTGGTGGCGATTGCCGATCAAGCTGAGCGAGGTAACACAGTAGAAGCTGTTCGTTCCTTGGTTCGTGACATTCATTACGAAGATTGGCTGTACGAAACCTCAGCCAGCCCGAAAGCCGCTGAAATGCGCATGAAGAACGTTTCGGATCTCTACTCTTGGATTGTGGCTGACTTAGAAGGTGACAATTACGACCAAGAAGAGAAAACGCTGAAAGAAGTGGTTCAACGTTTGACCTTGCGTGACATGATGGAACGCGGCGAAGAAGACGAAGACAGCGATGCCGTTCAATTGATGACACTACACGCATCAAAAGGTCTAGAGTTTCCTTACGTTTATTTGATTGGTTCGGAAGAGGGCATATTGCCGCATCAAACCAGTATTGATGAAGATAACGTCGAAGAAGAGCGACGCTTGATGTACGTAGGCATCACCCGCGCACAGCGAGAGCTGACGTTTACCATGTGTAAAGAGCGTCGCCAGTTTGGTGAGTTGATCAAGCCGACTCAAAGTCGTTTTTTGGATGAGCTGCCGTTTGATGATGTCGAATGGGAAGTGAACAAAAAGCCTGTGTCTCAAGAAGAACGAATGGCAAAAGGTCAGGCGCACATTGCAAACCTGCGCTCGATGTTTAAGAAGTGATCACTTTGATCTCACGGTAAATCAAGTTCACTCCAAACAAAAAGGCTTGCCGATTGGCAAGCCTTTCTTATTTCAGATGAGTCGCGGCTGGATTACAAGCCATCAATCATGTGGTCGATGGCTGCAATGATTTCATCATCAGAACAGTCCATACATGTACCTTTTGCAGGCATCGCGTTAAAGCCTTCAAGCGCGTGCTTCACTAGCACGTCTTTGCCTTGCGCGATACGCGGAGCCCAATCGTCAGCATTGCCCGATTTTGGCGCGCCGTTTACACCAGATGCGTGACAAGC
>NZ_JAWOQS010000104.1:0-1132 GCF_033438945.1 Vibrio sp. Y176
TTACAAGCGATGTGGCGGTAGGTGAAAGCTCTGCGGCCTGAATCCAACCATAGTCAATTGGCCTTGATAGCAGTCATCGCCAAGAGATGAAAATTCAAATTGATACACTGTATGCCAACGCCAGACTCCGTCTGGCGTTTTCAGTTTGTGTGCTCCAAAAGCGATGCTAACGAGCTGAAGATCTAATTGCTCGCATTTTCGTGAGATGGCAACTTTGGCTAACTCAGATTGACGTCGTTGTTGCCAAAATAGAAAACAGAAAAAGCACAGTCCAAGTATTGCCAGTAGATCTCCTATCATCCTTAATCCTTTCTTATCCCTTTGTGACTTGCTGCAATTTGATGAGTGCAGTGGCTAGCTCTTCCGATGGGCTAGAGTGCAGCAAAGGTAGCAATACCATTCTTAGCTCTGGCAGCATAACTAAATCGGCAAATAATTGATTGAACAGGGTTTGATTGCCTGTTTGTGCGAGTCGCAGCAAAAATTGTTCAGCGATTTTTGCATCAGAAAGAAGATGCCATGCTCGTCCCGCAATGCCGATCAGTACTTCTTGGTGACTTAAACGAGGGCTTTGCAAAATCGCTTCTAGTACTGGTAAAGAGACTTCAGTTGGAGCGCCTGCTAACGCGCGAGTTAATGCCGATAGCAAGAACAAATCTGGTTCTGTGCTGTGAATCTCTTGCTGCGCTTTTTCTGCGATACGCTGCGCTAGTCGTTCTTGTAAGTCGACATGCTCAAGAGCACCAAGCAGTGCGTATAGAGGCTCGTTAGGTAAATGATTGAGAGCTTTACGCAGAGTGACCGCATTTTGCTCTTTACCAAGGCGTGCGGCGATATCGGTGATTCCTTGCAGGCCAACCGTCTGCCAGTTTTCCCAGCCTAGACCGCCTGTGAAGTAGTGCTGTGTATGTTCGTAATATTGGCTGGTGGGTAGATCCAAATTTGCTCGAACTTGGCTGTGGAATACCGCCATTTTGTCTTCAGAAGGTTTGAACGTGTATGGATTATTGGAGAGTTTTTGTTGTTGCTCTTCAGACATCTCTTCGCTTAGACGAGTGCCCATGGCTTCAACTACGTATTTAATGAAGTTGCCAATATCAGATTGCTTGAGTAAGCCGCGCTCATCCAGTTC
>NZ_JAWOQS010000105.1:0-1130 GCF_033438945.1 Vibrio sp. Y176
AGTTGGCTCATCAAAAAGTAACAGTTCTGGCTGTAACGCCATAGCGCGGCCGATGCCGACACGCTGCTGCTGGCCACCAGATAGAGCTGCCGGGTAGCTGTCACCTTTCTCGCCAAGGCCAATATCATCCAGAATCTGCTGTGCACGAGTCAGAGCTTCCTGTTTCTTCCAGCCACGCACGGTAATCAAACCTTCGGCAATATTCTGGCGAGCCGTCATGTGCGCAAAAAGGGCATAGTTTTGGAAAACAAACCCAGTACGGCGACGCAGCGCCAAGACTTCGGCTTTCGTGTGCTTTTGTGTATCGACAGAGATGTCGTCGATAGTGATACGACCTTCGTCGGCCTGCTCAAGGAAGTTAACGGTGCGCAACAGGGTCGACTTACCCGTACCGCTAGAGCCGATAATCACGATGATCTCACCCTGTTTGATATCGAGATCAATGCCTTTCAGGACTTCAGTATCGCCAAAGCGCTTGTGGATATTTTCTAATTTGATCATCGTACGTACGCCGTATTCAGTTTCGCTTCAGCCCAAATTTGTACTCGAGTCAGAATCACTACCACGCCCCAGTAAATCAGAGCGACGGCTAGGAAGGCTTCAAAGAAACGAAAGCTTGACGAGGCTTCCATCTGCGCTTTAGCCATGATTTCTGCCACGCCAAGCGTAAAGGCGAGGGAAGTCGACTTAATCATATCAATGAAGTAGTTCATCAATGAGGGCAGTGCTACTCGTGTTGCTTGTGGCAGAATCACGCGACGCATCGCTTGTGGCGTTGTCATGCCGACCGATAGGCTCGCTTCCATTTGGCTACGATCAATACCGATGATTGCAGCACGAATACTCTCGGCCATATAAGCGGCAAAGTGCAACGTTAAACCAATCACTGCGGCAGAAAATGCATCGATACCCACCATCACAGGGAAGATTTGTGGCAAGCCGTAATAAAGCAGGAAAAGTTGTACTAACAGTGGGGTACCACGGAAGAAGCTGATGTACAGTTGACTCAATTGGTCGAGAACTGGCAGCTTAAATACGCGAATGTTCGCCAAAATGACGGCTAAAATCAGTGAAAAGACCAAGCCCCATGTGGCCATTTCCATGGTTGTGCCAAGATATTTCAGCAATAT
>NZ_JAWOQS010000106.1:0-1118 GCF_033438945.1 Vibrio sp. Y176
GTACGCGTTGGAGAGTTGTGTGAGCTGCGCAATCCCGATCAAACCTTATCGTTGTTGGCTGAAGTCGTCGGCTTTCAACAACATCACGCGCTGCTTACCCCACTTGGCAACATGTTTGGCATTTCATCCAATACCGAGGTGAGCCCGATGGGGAAAATGCACGAAGTCGGTGTCGGCGATCACTTGCTGGGTAAAATCCTCGATGGACTGGGGCGCCCTTTCGATGGTGCACAAAGCCAAGAGCCAAGTGCTTGGTATCCCGTTTATCGTGATGCCCCGCCACCGATGCAGCGTAAATTGATCGAAAAACCAATTTCGCTTGGCGTTCGCTCCATAGATGGTTTGCTCACTTGTGGTGAAGGCCAACGTATGGGCATTTTCGCTGCGGCTGGCGGCGGTAAAAGTACCTTGCTGGCGAAGCTGATTCGCTCTGCGGACGTAGACGTAACCGTTCTTGCTCTGATTGGCGAACGTGGGCGAGAAGTGCGAGAGTTCATCGAACACGACTTGGGCGAAGAAGGTATGGCGCGTTCAGTGCTGGTCGTTGCGACATCCGACAGACCAGCCATGGAGCGCGCAAAAGCAGCGTTCGTTGCGACTTCTATCGCCGAATATTTTCGAGACCAAGGCAAGCGCGTTTTGCTGCTGATGGACTCCGTCACCCGTTTTGCTCGTGCCCAACGTGAAATTGGCCTTGCCGCTGGTGAACCACCAACTCGACGTGGTTATCCGCCTTCTGTTTTTGCCGCACTGCCAAAACTAATGGAGCGTGCCGGTCAATCGGACAAAGGCTCTATCACTGCCCTTTACACCGTATTGGTCGAAGGTGACGACATGACCGAGCCTGTCGCAGATGAAACGCGATCCATTCTGGATGGACACATTATCCTTTCACGGAAATTGGCGGCAATGAACCACTACCCGGCCATCGATGTGCTCCGCTCAGCAAGCCGAGTAATGAACCAAATTGTCGAGCCGGATCATCAAGCTTCTGCCGCGCATCTGCGTGAAATGTTGGCGAAATATGAAGAAGTCGAGCTGCTTATCAAAATCGCCGAGTACCAACATGGCGCTGACCCGCTAGCCGATCTGGCAATCGCACAAAGTGACGATATTCG
>NZ_JAWOQS010000107.1:0-1107 GCF_033438945.1 Vibrio sp. Y176
TTTCAGGCAAAGAAGGCAAGTTACCAATTTCTCGTGGCGTCCCCATTGCTAAAGCCATGGGCAGTGAAAATCTCATCGCCTTTGCTCAAAACGGCGAAGCACTTCACCCGATGAATGGCGCGCCATTGCGTTTAGTGGTTCCAGGTTGGCCGGGTTCTTGTTCACAAAAATGGCTCACTCGCATTCAAATTCGCGATCAAATACACGATGGACCAAAGATGACAGGCACTTCCTATCGAGTCCCTAACCGACCTGTCGCCCCGGGAGAAAACGTGGCGAAAGAGGATTTCGAGATCATAGAGCGCATGCCAGTAAAATCTCTCATCACTTCTCCGCAAACCAACACAGAAGTCAATGGCAATGAAATCGCCATTCGCGGACATGCTTGGTCTGGCGACCGAAAAGTGACCAAAGTGCAGATTTCGATTGATTTTGGCGCTACATGGATGGATGCCGACCTCGCAGCTCCTGCAAATGACGGTGCTTGGCAAACGTTCAATGCTAAGGTGAAGTTCCCTCAAGCGGGTTACTACGAAGTGTGGGCGAAAGCGACTGACGATCAAGGTGTCAGCCAGCCTTTTGCCATCGCATGGAATCCGAAAGGTTACCTCAACAACACTTTCCACCGCATCGCATTGATTGTACGAAGTTAAAGGGTCAGTAGCAGAATGGTGAGAACTTAGGGGACATAACACGGTGAGAACAAAACAACCATCAGAGCGGGTACTCCCGCTCGCTTTCACCCTTTTGGCTTTGTTGAGCGACCCTGTCCTTGCGAGTAACGACGAGTTGATTGCAGCAGGCGAGCAGCAAGCCATGGTTTGTAAAGCCTGCCATCAATTTGAGCCGAATGGCGTAACGGTGGTTGGCCCGCCCTTATGGGGGCTAGCAGAACGCAATATCGCCAGTTTTGAGGGCTTCAATTACAGCGACGGAATTAGACAACATCAAGGAAAGTGGGACGCTGAAAAGTTGGACGCATTTTTATCCGCTCCGAATGACTTCGCGCCAGGAACCAACATGGTCTTTCGTGGCGTAACAGATCCCGGTGCGCGCGCGGCTATGGTTGCATGGCTTGCGAGGAAAAACCCAGCACCACCCAATGGG
>NZ_JAWOQS010000108.1:0-1105 GCF_033438945.1 Vibrio sp. Y176
CTGCCAGCACCAATTGCGGTATTACCAGCCATCATCATTGCGTTTCTTCTCAGCAAAGAGAAACTTAACCGCTCTATCGAACATTTTATGCGTGGTGTTGGTCATCAAGACATCATCGCAATGTGCATGATCTACTTGCTTGCAGGTGCGTTTGCTGCCGTTGCAAAGGCTTCTGGCGGTGTCGATGCTACCGTAAACTTAGGTCTATCTGCCATTCCGACCAGCATGATTCTGCCTGGTATTTTCATGATCTCAGCTTTCATTGCGACAGCGATGGGCACTTCGATGGGCACCATCGCTGCCGTTGCACCTGTGGCTTTGGGTATTGCTCACTCTGCAGGTAGGAGTTTGCCATTAACCGCTGGTGTTGTGTTCAGCGGTGCGAGGTTTGGTGATAACCTTTCTATCATCTCTGACACCACCATCGCGGCAACACGCTCTCTGGGCTGTGAAATGAAGGACAAGTTCAAAGAGAACATCCGCATTGCACTTCCAGCAGCTCTGGTTGCTATGGGTATTTTTGCGTTCAATAGCACTGCGACTCAAGTGCCAGAGACTGGCCCAATTGAATGGTTAAAAGTGCTACCGTACGTCACCATTTTGATTTTGGCGGTTTCAGGGCTTAACGTATTTGTTGCGCTGACTATCGGTATTTTACTGGCGGGTGGTGTAAGCTTGGTTTCGATTGACGACTACGGTCTAACGAACCTAGCGCAAGACGTGTACAGCGGTTTTGGCAACATGCAGGAAATCTTCCTACTATCGATGCTGATTGGTGGTCTGAGTGAATTGATGCGTCGTCAAGGCGGTCTTGCTTTCCTGACCAACTTAGTGAGCAGCATGATCCACGCGTTTGGCTCTAGCCATTCAAAACACGCGAACAGCCGCGCAAGTGAGCTAGGTATCGCGGGCTTGGTTTCTATGGTGAATGGTTGCACGGCAAATAATACGGTCGCCATCATCGTATCGGGTAGCGTGGCGCGCCAGTTGGCGGAAGAGAATAATGTCTCTCCTCGTCGCTCAGCAAGCTTGTTGGATATTTTCTCGTGCGTGGTACAAGGCATTTTGCCTTACGGCGCGCAAGTATTGTTGCTAGGCTCAGTAT
>NZ_JAWOQS010000109.1:0-1100 GCF_033438945.1 Vibrio sp. Y176
TGAAGGACAACGGCCGTTATGTCCGACTCACCAAAGGTTACTTACCTACAGCGCAAGTCGTTTTCCTTGATGAGATTTGGAAAGCGGGCCCTGCGATTCTGAACACTCTGTTGACCGTCGTGAACGAAAAAACATTCAAAAATGGCAGTGACATTGAACGTGTTCCAATGCGTTTGCTGGTTTCTGCTTCCAACGAATTGCCAGACGAGGATAGCGGCTTAGACGCACTGTACGACCGAATGCTCGTACGTGTGTTCGTAAACCGAATTCAGAATAAGCAAAACTTCAAATCCATGCTGACCGTTGGCACATCGCAAGAAGCGCAAATTCCGGAAGGTTTGGCGATTACCGATGAAGGGTATCACCAGTGGCAGCAACAACTCGACAAACTGACACTCACCGACAATGCGTTTGAAAAGCTGTTCCAACTAAAAACGATGCTGGAAACCAAAGTGGAAGCACAATTTGGTGACGCAGCACATACCGACATGTACGTGTCTGACCGTCGCTGGAAAAAGGCGGTTAAGTTACTGAAAGCGAGCGCTTTCTTTAATGGTCGTGATGAAATTAATCCTCTTGATCTGTTGTTATTGCAAGACTGTCTCTGGAATAGCCCTGAGTCGCGTGATGTCGTGCGTGAAGTGGTACAAGAATTCGCGCTCAAGCACGCATTTGACCAACAAGACGCAGAGCTGGAAATCGAGTACTGCCGCGAGTCTTTGATTGATGTTCAGCATGAGCTAGAAGATACCTACCGCATGACGCTGACCTCTGAAGCAGCAACCGGTATTTTGCGCAAAGAAACCATGCGTTTCGATACTTCGAAGGCGAAAACCTACAAAGTGGGTGCAGCTGTTAACCTAGTGAAGCTGGTGATCTTGCAAAGCAACATGTCGGTATCGGAATCGGAAAAAGGGGATAGCCGCTGGGTTTATGTACCGAAAGATGAACTGGACCGTGTGATCAAAGATGGCCAAGGTGATGTGTACGGTTACGTAAACCAAAACACCAATATGTGTCGTCTGCGTTTTGATGTGGATGCGGCGAACAACTTGGTGATCCGCGATATTGCTAACCGCGGTATTTTGGTGAGCTTGGTA
>NZ_JAWOQS010000110.1:0-1094 GCF_033438945.1 Vibrio sp. Y176
CGCAGAAAACCGGACTACCAAACTTCTTCCGCAATAAAAACACCAATGCGCAAGATGAGTTGAAACCCCCACGAGAACATCTGATCACATGGCTATCGGATTGGGTACGTGATTACGGCATTGATGGCTTCCGCGTCGATACCGCCAAACACGTTGAGATGGAAGCGTGGGCAGAGCTCAAAGCAAGTACCACTCAAGCCCTCGCCGAATGGAAACAAAACCACCCCGACAAAGCACTAGACGATCTGCCATTTTGGATGACCGGCGAAGTGTGGGCACACAGCGTGGTGAAGAGCCCGTATTTCGATAACGGCTTCGATTCGATCATCAACTTCGAGTTCCAATCTGACGTGGCTCCAAAAGCGCTAAAGTGTTTCGCTCAACTTGATAATGATTACCGCCGCTATGCAGAGCGTATTAACTCCGATCCTGAATTCAACGTGTTGAGTTACCTGTCTTCGCACGATACTCAACTGTTTTGGTCGGCACGCAGCCGCAGCTTTGATGACCAAGCTCGCGCCGCCAATGCGTTAATGCTGGCACCGGGTGCAGTACAAATCTACTACGGCGATGAGATTGCCCGTGACTTTGGCGTAACTGGATCCGATCCGACCCAAGGTACACGTTCCGACATGCCATGGGACAAGATTCATGGCGAGCGTGAAGACTTACTACAACATTGGCAGAAATTGGGCGAATTCCGTCAACGCCACCCAGCGGTTGCTCAAGGTAAGCACATCACTCGTAATCAAGAAGGCTACTACGCGTTCGAACGCCAATACCAAGATGACAAAGTACTGATTGTTTACACTGGCGAATAACCGACTCACTCCACCAGCAAGGGAAGCATTTCGCTTCCCTTTTTTAATTCCACATCCTCTCCATCTGGTCTGATGACAAACTTTTTTCTTCTTCGAGTAAATTCACACTTTGCGTCGTAATAACATTAGGGTAAGGTCAAGTATTACTCTATAAGCTGATGTTTCGTCAGCAATCAAGACACATAAAGCAATCACAATGAATTAGGTATATGTAAGCATGCAGTTCTCAAAGTTTGGTGAAAAATTTAATCAGTATTCAGGTATTACGCAGTT
>NZ_JAWOQS010000111.1:0-1093 GCF_033438945.1 Vibrio sp. Y176
GTCCCTGCACAACATGCAGCTAAAGCATTTGGTTTAACTACCGCTGCGGGATCGTTCGGTATGTTCGCCATGATCCCTGGAGCACAAGCGCTTTTGAGTGATTTTGGCTGGCAAGGCGCACTTCAAGCATTCGCTGTACTGTGTAGCTTTATGGTGATGTTTGCATTGTTCATGAGAACTGCGAAGCCACAAGCAAGTAACCATGCAAATGTTCAGGAAGACACACAAACCCTAAAAGAAGCATTAAAAGAAGCTTTCTCTCACAGAGGTTATTGGCTGATTCATGCAGGTTTCTTTGTGTGCGGCTTTCACGTGATGTTTATTGCAACTCACTTACCAAGTTATCTGGCAGATAAAGATTTACCAGCCTCAACCGCCGCAATGGCACTGGCGTATGTTGGCCTCTTCAACATTTTTGGTTCGTACTTCTGGGGTGTTATGGCGGACCGCTTCAATAAACGCCATGTTATGTCTGCGCTGTATTTAATCCGCACGGTAGTGATTGGTGCTTTTGTGACTCTACCTGTCACCGAGCACACCGCAGTCATCTTTGGTGGTGCAATCGGCTTCTGTTGGTTAGGTACCGTACCTCTCACATCTGGATTAGTCCGCCAGATTTTTGGTGCTCGTTACCTATCAACACTTTATGGCTTGGTGTTCTTTACTCACCAAGTAGGAAGCTTCTTGGGGGCTTGGGTCGGTGGTCGCATCTACGATTACTACGGTTCATACGATCCAATCTGGTGGTCAACCGTCGTTCTGGCACTCCTCGCCGCTTTGATTCACTTACCGATCAATGACAAGCCAGTATCGCGCTTGAATTTGGCAACCGCCTAGCCAGAAAGGCTCTTAACGTCTACCATTGAGAGCCTTTTTTTCAGCAGCCCAATGATCTCCGCTTTCCTTTATCAAATGAGTATTCTCATCAATGATTTCTTATTTAAGATAAAGCACACCCATTCATCCTCTGTTAAGATTTGTGTGACATACTTTGTAGAAAGTTATAAATCAAAAAGGGTTTTAGATGAGAACACTTGGCAACATCATCTGGTTTTTATTCGGTGGCGTATTCATGGGAGTTCTGTTGTGGCTA
>NZ_JAWOQS010000112.1:0-1089 GCF_033438945.1 Vibrio sp. Y176
GTCAGTTTGAATGCATTTTTACGCAAATCATTCACCGTTAAGCTGATGCCATCAACGGTGATAGAGCCTTTTTCTGCCACGTACTTGCTGATCTCAGCAGGCATCGCGACCCAAAACTCTATCGCACGACCAACTTGATTGCGCTCCACAATTTCACCCACGCCGTCCACGTGTCCAGATACAATGTGTCCGCCAAAACGTGTCGTCGGCAGCATGGCTTTTTCTAAGTTAACCTTTTCGCCTACTTGGTAGTTTGCAAAACCGGTTTTTTTCAAGGTCTCGAGAGACAAATCCGCGCTGTAGTAATTGCTTCCAAAGTCAATCACCGTTAAGCACACACCGTTAGTTGCGATGCTGTCGCCTAACTTCACGTCAGACATGTCTAACTTACCTACTTCTACCGTAACGGTAATGTCTTCGCCTTTTGGCGTAATCGCAGTTAATTTACCAACTGCTTCTACAATTCCTGTAAACATAGTGCTTCTTTTCTAAATTTCTTTGCGTACAAGGGTGGCGGTAATACGGATATCTCTGCCCACCATTCGCACATCAGTAATATTTAAATCGATGACCTGCGCCATCTCCGTCAATCCCAGCGCGCCAATTAAACCACGTCCATCGCTTCCCATTAGTTTCGGAGCGAGATAGACAATCAACTCATCTACAAGGTTAGCTTTGATTAGAGAACTCGCGAGCGTCGCTCCAGCTTCCACCCATAAATGGTTGATATTATGCTGAGTCGCGACCGCTTTTAGGGTCGCAGCTAAATCAATTTTTCCGCTTTGGTCGAGTTGTGGGCAAACATCGCCTTCGCTGCTGACAATAATTCGCTCACCTTCGGTACTGAACAGTTTAAGGTCATCACTCAGTTGCTGTTGACGGTCGAGTATTACCCTTGCTGGTTGGCGAACTTCCGTCAGCTCATAGTGCGCTTGAACACTCTGCGGCAAATCATCCCAACGAACGTTGAGAGAAGCGTTATCATCCATCACTGTTTTGCTTGTAGACAGAATGCCACCGCTTTGCGCTCGATAACACTGCACGTCTTGGCGAGCCTGTGGGGAGGTGATCCATTGGCTCTTGCCATTA
>NZ_JAWOQS010000113.1:0-1088 GCF_033438945.1 Vibrio sp. Y176
GTCGTGGTGGCTTCGTTCAGTTGAGATTTTACTTTTGTAGTGATTTGTTCATTCACTTGCGTGAACGCATTGGTTGTCATACCCATTGCAATCAATAGAGTGAAGGCCATTGCCCCACCCGCACTGACAGCAATTCGAGTGCGTATACTGTTAAACATGATAGCCTCACAAATTGATTTTTATCTGGCATTAAGCATTGGAAGGATCATGGATTTTAAACAAGTAAAGCTACTGGGAGACTTTCGTTTATGAATAGCTCAAGAACAGAAAATGTAGTTTTATTAATAAAAATAAAATAATGCAGTGTTTCGCTTATGCATGAAACCCTTGATTTGATTGAATTATCACAAAAAAGAGAATCTAAGCGTTTGTATTTAAACGTAATAACCATATCTAAAAAATGGTTTTATAAAAAGTTAGAACCTTTCCTATCGAGTGCACTTGTGAAGATTGGCAATTATTAATAATGTGCTCAGTGTCACATAAATAATTCAGTATCTTCATGTTTTATATGGAGTTAACAGAACCAACCAATCTATACCATTTATATTTCAATCAGTATTGATAGATATAAATAAACAGGTACCACTGTATTTAAGGTTAGACATTGAAAACCGACACAAAGGTGAGAAAATCATTGTCGACAACTTTTTCACACCTATAGTGAATAATGTTCGTTAAGATCAACATTCGAATTTATCGAGATTGGATAAGAATAAATGAAACGTGTACTTTTGGTAGAAGATAATCGTGAAATAGCGGGAATGTTGTTCGATTATTTTGAGTGTGCTGGCATGCAGCTGGATTACGCCGACAACGGTGAGCTAGGCTTAAAACTGGCGATGGATAATGCGTTTGACATCATTTTGCTCGACCTCATGCTGCCGCGCATGGATGGCCTAACACTGTGCAACAAGCTGCGCGATGCCGGTAATAACACTCCGGTGTTGATGTTGACTGCACTTGATAGCCGAGACGATATGCTCAAAGGCTTCCAACACGGCGCCGACGACTACCTCACCAAACCGTTTGATCTCGATATTCTTGAAGCACGCATGACTGCATTGATTAAACGCTACCGCGGTACG
>NZ_JAWOQS010000114.1:0-1086 GCF_033438945.1 Vibrio sp. Y176
TGGGTCGCCAAGTGGATGTCAGCGTCAAAGAGTGAGTCTCTGACAAATAACCTCAAAGGATAAGCACCATGACCTTTCGTCCAGAATACAATGGCTGTAAGTCATTTGGCTGCCCTAATTGCGGCGTGCCTGATCTCAGTTTGTATTCGCGCTCAAATCGGCTCGGCTACGACTCGTGGCATTGCCCTGAGTGTGGGGCTTATCCTCCGGTTTTGATTAACGAGCCGATACTCGCATTGGCTCATCAACTTCAACAGCAAACCTTTGAGTTGAAGCTATTGCCTCATTGCGAATGCCGATTACCTGCTTGGCAACGTTACGGGAGAACCGCCGTCGGTAGCCCAAGAGTAAAGTGTCGCTGCTGTCAAAAAACCGCAACGCTGCTGAACCCGAACAAAGAATCCCACACACTCCAACCACTGCTTGATGCTCTATTAGCCGAGGTTTCACCCAAAGATTTACAGTATAAATTGGGCTTGAATCATCGCCGTTTTTCACAATCTCTTGAGCGTTTGGCAAGTATGCTGGACACTTTTAGTCGCTTATACGAACGTCACTTATCGTTCTCGAATATCCAAACTCGTTCCTTTGTTCAAGTGGCGCGCTCTGGTTTTCGCCACCATGGCCGAGAACAACGTGCAGCGCATGTTTGGACACTATGCAGCGCCGATGCCCAAACGGGTTACGTGCTTTTGCTCAGTGACAACGCTTGGTTTCCTCAGACAGAGATGTCAGAGCACGTCATTCCTCAACCGCTTTGGGAGCAAAGTCGTTACCAATTAACGCAGCAAGAAGAAATGCCAAACGAATCAGATGTATTTCTCCAAGCACAGCGCACTTACGACAAAATTCTTAGCCGCAGCCAATTTGACCAACTCGCTTACTGCGATGGTTCGCACGCGAAATCAAAAGAAGTGCTACTCACTCGCCCTGTTTTTGCTGCGCACGCGCACATGCAAAACTTGGCGAAATACTTTGCGAACAAAGTGCCGAAACGCTTTGTCCTCGAACATGAAAGCTTTTTACGAGGGGCAGCGATCAACGCTTTTACCTCCGCCATTAAGCGGGGCACGACGCAACTCTATT
>NZ_JAWOQS010000115.1:0-1085 GCF_033438945.1 Vibrio sp. Y176
ATCATCAATGTTTGTTAAGAATGTAAAACCTGAGTCAATAGTTCAAAATATGTCTAAAAGTCAGGTTGATACGTTCTCCTTTTGGTTTGGCTGTTTTGGGAACGCAGTGTCTCCAATGGTGCTGAAGCTCCCCAGCCATGATCAATAATGCGCCGTGGCCGAGCTCATATTCTATTTGAGTTTTACAATGTAAATTTCGTAGCACAAATCGGCGCGTATCACCTAAGTTCAACGAGGCGATCACCGGATTTCTGCCCAGCTCTGGTTCATTGTCTTGGTGCCATCCCATCGAGTCCTGACCGTCGCGATACAGATTCGCCAATACAGAGTTGAACGGGGTGTTGGCAAGGCTTTCACAGCGAGCCTTGAGTGATGACAGCTCAGACGTCCAAGGGTGAGGTGCCATGGTTAAACCCGAATAGGTGTAAGGCGCATCGCCATGCCAAGTCTGCAAACGAGGTTGAAGTACCGATTTCCCGAAAATGGTTATGCGTTCTTGTTGCCAAGGTAAGGTACTCCTAAGCGTTGAAAAGTACGTATCCGCTTCTTGCTGAGAAAGAAAGTTTGGCTGATAAAAGAGCTTACCTTGGCGTACCTCTTGCCAATCCGTACTTTCAAATAAATCGCCTTGTCCTTGCATCCCGTTGCCTATTTAAACCATAAAAATTTCAGATAATTATTACCTTTGCAAAGGCTATTGGTTATTCTTGTAGATAATAAGAATTTTAACAATAAAAGAATAATTCTCGTAGTAACGGACGAGCTAGTGGGGAGCTAATGCGTTATTCACCCAGAAAGCAGTGCTATTTTGCACTGTTCTTTTTCGCTTTTGTTGCCTTGTGTGTTGGTGTTATTGAGCTGTTGCATCAGAATCAGCAAGACCTTCAGCAAGAGCGCGTGCAAGTTGAAGCCAAAGAACAACTGTCTATTCTCCGCTCCAATTTGGAAGCGGTACTCATGGCTGATATTTACAAAGCCAGCACATTAGCGACGCTAATCACTTTGCTGCCAAATAGCGAAGAAGAGGAGCTAAGCATTGCCGCCGATCGTATTCTTAACAAAAGTAAGCACATCACGGTCATCGG
>NZ_JAWOQS010000116.1:0-1083 GCF_033438945.1 Vibrio sp. Y176
CATTCCTTACAGCACTTCAACCAAACCCGCACCATTTTTGGCTTGGCAAACATAAATCGACTCTTTTAAGCCCGTAGCCGCTTGGTACTTCGCTTCAACTGCCGCTTTCACATCATCAACCAGTGCTGGCGGTACAAGTGCCACGATGCAACCACCAAAGCCACCGCCGGTCATGCGCACGCCGCCTTGATCGCCGATCACCTCTTTGACTATCTCCACCAGCGTATCGATTTCTTTTACCGTAATTTCGAAATCATCGCGCATCGAGGCATGAGACTCGGCCATCAGCTCGCCCATACGCTTCATGTCGTGTGCTCGTAGCGCTTGCGCCGCTTCCACAGTACGATCATTTTCTGTGATGACGTGACGAGCACGTTTTGCCACCATTTCATCCAGCTCAGCGACTTTCTCGTTGAACTGCTCAATCGTCACATCACGCAAAGCTTTCACACCGAAAATACGCGCCGCTTCTTCACATTGCTGACGACGAGTGTTGTATTCGCTGTCGACCAAACCACGTTTTTTATTCGAGTTGATGATCACGACAGCCATGTCTTCTGGCATAGAGACTGCTTCAGTTTCAAGGCTACGGCAATCTAATAGCATCGCATGATTTTCACGCCCTTCCGCTGAAATCATTTGATCCATGATGCCGCAGTTGCAACCGACGAATTCGTTCTCAGCTTGCTGACCGTTTAACGCAATTTCGGCTTGGCTGATCTCAAGATTGAACAGCACTTTGAACGTCTGGCCAATCACCACTTCCAACGCCGCCGATGAGCTCAAACCCGCGCCTTGAGGCACGTTGCCGCTGACTGAAATATCCGCCCCAGTAAACTGGTAGCCGCGCGCCAGAAGACACTTCACCACGCCGCGAATGTAGTTCGCCCACATTTTGTCTTGCTGGAAGGTAATGGCTTGCGTGATATCGAATTCGTCCATTGCGTTACCGTAATCGACCGACACCACACGCACGATATTGTCTTCACGCTTTGCCGCCGCCACAACCGTTTGGTAGTTAATGGCACACGGTAGGACAAAACCATCGTTGTAATCGGTGTGCTCACCAATCAAGTTCACACG
>NZ_JAWOQS010000117.1:0-1077 GCF_033438945.1 Vibrio sp. Y176
AGGTCGTGGTGACAAAGACATCTTCACCGTACACGCCATCTTAGAAGAAAAAGGAGCAATCTAATGAGCCGTTATGAGAAGATGTTTGCACGCCTAAACGAGAAAAACCAAGGCGCATTTGTACCATTCGTGACGGTTTGTGATCCAAACGCCGATCAATCGTACAAGATCATGGAAACACTGGTTGAATCTGGCGCTGATGCGCTTGAACTTGGTATTCCGTTCTCAGACCCATTGGCGGACGGCCCAACAATTCAAGGAGCCAACATTCGAGCGTTAGATTCGGGTGCAACTCCGGATATCTGTTTTGAGCAAATCGGAAAAATTCGAGCAAAGTACCCAGACCTGCCAATTGGTCTATTGATGTACGCCAACCTTGTATACTCACGCGGTATTGAGAGCTTCTACGAGCGCTGTGCAAAAGCGGGCATCGATTCCGTTCTCATTGCAGACGTTCCGACTAACGAAAGCGCAGAGTTCGTAGCCGCGGCAGAGAAATTTGGAATCCACCCAATCTTTATCGCACCACCAACGGCAAGTGACGAGACACTAAAACAAGTTTCTGAATTAGGCGGCGGCTACACTTACCTGCTTTCGCGCGCGGGTGTGACGGGTGCAGAAACCAAAGCTAACATGCCAGTTGACCACATGCTTGAAAAGCTAAACCAGTTTGATGCACCACCAGCGTTACTTGGTTTCGGCATTTCTGAACCAGCACAAGTAAAACAAGCCATTGAAGCGGGTGCTGCAGGTGCAATTTCGGGTTCAGCAGTCGTAAAAATCATCGAAGCACACGTAGAGCAACCGCAAATCATGCTCGATAAGCTTGGTGAATTTGTCTCAGCAATGAAAGCGGCAACTCAAAAGTAATCGACACCACAAGCTAAACACAGCAAACGCCCATTAATTCTCGTTAATGGGCGTTTTTTCTATCAACTTGATTACAAACCTCGCCATGCTCTCACTTCCAACCGTCTTTTAAAGAAGCGAGTCCATAAAGTGATAACATGCCATTGTTCAAACCTGTTTTGTAAGGTACTGACATGGAAGATATCAAATCATTGTTGCTGCAATGCC
>NZ_JAWOQS010000118.1:0-1076 GCF_033438945.1 Vibrio sp. Y176
ACACTGGGTTGAACAGTATGGTCCGCGCCATTCCTTAATTGAATGGGACTTAGATATCCCAGCACCAGAAGTGTTATTGGCAGAAGCGGAAAAGGCCTCGCTCCTTCTCTCCCAAATTACCACCCCGCTTAGCGCTACGAGGAAAGCCTCATGAAGCTAGCCACCTTACAAAACCAGTTTGCGAAAGCGCTTCACTATCAGGCATTGGGCGATGACTGTAATATTGCAAGCGGTCAGTTTACCGCTGACGAGCGCATGCAGATATATCGCAACAACTTTATCATCAGCTTGAGCGAAGTCCTTTCTGCTACTTATCCGATGGTTGAAGCGTTACTAGGGGAAACGTGCTTTGCCCAAATAGCACGCCAACATGTTTTAACGCACCCACTCCAAGAAGGCTGTGTTATTCACTACGGAAAAGACTTTCACCTCACTGTGATGTTGTTTGGTCAGGTCATGGCTCAAGCGCCATACAGCCCAGAAGTCGCACTCTTTGAATGGAACATCGACCTTGCTCGCCAAGCTCGTTATGAGCATCAAGCAGACACAGCCGTGCAACCGCTGACTGAATTACCACACGTACCAGAGTCGCAACATTCTCATTTAGTTTTCCACCTTCGTCCTGGGTGTAAGTGCTTTGATGCTCATTACGCGGTGTTTGATTTATTCGCCGCTGTTCGTACTCAGCAATTCGATCAGCTCAACATCAACCAATTACAACAAGGGGTGATCCGCGTCGAGCCCAATGGTGAAGCGCAGTGTTTCGCGCTGGATGACGAAGCCTATCAATTGCTTGCCAGCTTGGAACAAAAGCAATGTTTGAGCGATATCCCTGAGCCGTTGCTCGCTCATCTTAATCACATCATGACGCTTGACCTGATTGAAGGTTTTACGCTGCAAACCGCGTAAGGAGGATACGATGACAGATTCTGTTAAAAGCCTGATTAACCGCTACGACGAATGCACCAACAGCTTACAAACTCACGCAATGCCGTTGTTGCTGCTGTTTTGCCGTTTATGGGTCGCTTGGGTGTTTTTTAATTCCGGCCTTATCAAAATTGCCTCATGGGATAGCA
>NZ_JAWOQS010000119.1:0-1073 GCF_033438945.1 Vibrio sp. Y176
CAACCTGTCGTTTCTTGAAGTTCTTACTACTCAGAGGTAAACCACGCATTCCTGAGTTCGACGCGTTTTACTGATGTATGTGCATGAATAATCAAAAGTAGACCCCGCCAATCGGCGGGGTTTGTATTAGTTATGTACAAACTTGATTACTTACAAAGGTGACTCAACGACTACATATTTACGATCTGCCCTAAGTGGCGCAAACCATGTGTCTTGGTATTTGAAATAGCTTTGCCCGTCTATCACTACCGTCTGCTTGGTGTGGGGAAGTGAGTCAACAATTTCGCCAAGCTTATAAGGACTTGAGGCTTTCTTAGTGATCGTTTTGCTTGTCTCTGTTGTCGTGGTGCTCACTTGGTTAGGAGAGGCAGAATAAGAGTTGGGTGAGGTTGTCACAGTACTTAAGCTCGTTGTTGTTGACGCTGAGTTAGGTAAAACATCACTACCACTGATGACTGTGTAATTTCCGGCTGGTGGGTTTTGGACATACACGTAACGACTGCCGCGCTGTTGATAATAGGCGTCTTGCACAATGGCATAGGTTACTCCAGCGAAAATCGCAAACGTAGCGATGCCAACCAGATCGTTACGGTAATAGTAATAACGACCACGATAAGGTGGATACCAATAACCAGGTCGCACATAAATGAAAGAGGAATGGTATCGCGGCGGTCTTATTACGACGGGTGGACGATGGTAGTAAGGCGGTCTGTAGTCGTGTGAAGGGCGATGGTGATGCGGCGGCCGAATCGGTCGCTCCGGACGATTTACAGGATGACTGTGGTGCTTATTGCCCGGTTGAGTAATGGGTTTCACCGAATGTTGCGGATGAGGTTTTGCCTGTAATGTTGTTGTGCCAAGTATCATGACAAACACACTGGTCGCAAGCCCTCTGAAAATTGATATGCAGTTCATAAAACGCCTCCCCTTGATATTGGAGAGTAGGGTGCTCAAAACATAAGTATAACAGAGCGAAACAATTAGGAAGCGTTAGGATCTGAGCGTTGCTCAAGTACTAGAGACAAGAGGCGCACCAGTAGGGACTGTGCTTCAGGTGATAGCAGCCGAGCAAG
>NZ_JAWOQS010000120.1:0-1069 GCF_033438945.1 Vibrio sp. Y176
GTTCTTCCAACTTTCTAAGCAAGAAGAACAAGTTAAACACGCCGCTATTTTGATTTCCGGCTTCTTCGCTGTGTTGATCATTCGCGAACTGGACTACTGGATGGATATGATCCGTCACGGATCGTGGGTATTCCCTGCGTTAACCGTCACTGCTCTGGCTTGCGCAAAAGCTTACCAAGGTGGTAAAGGTACAGTGAACGAAATGGCACGCATTCTACAAGTTCCGCACATGAAGCTCTTGATTGGTGCCGTCGTTCTACTGCTTGTTTTCTCTCGCCTTTACGGCATGGGAAGCTTCTGGCAGCAAGTCATGAATGAAAGCTACATCCGCGATGTTAAGAACATTTCGGAAGAAGGCATGGAGCTGCTTTGCTACTGTCTGATTGCGTTGAGTGCTGTTCGTATGCGACGCGAAATCACTGAATAGACTCGGGATCTAAACGGCGATTGAGCGCAGTTAAAATGGGATGAAACACTTCCAATGCTCGCTCTGCTGTTGCAACCGATTCATCAAAGGCCGTCATTTCGATGGCCTTTTTCATTTCCGCAATTTGCTGCAAAACATCCATTTCTAACGGTAAAGCGCGAAGTTGACTTATTGCTTGTTTAGCCCGCAGCAAAGGCTGTGCTCGAACGCTAGTTAAATCTCGTTGAAATGCCCCACTTTTAACGCCCTCCAGATACACTCGATACGTCGTCAGTTCATCAAGTAACAGAAACGCTTCTGCCTGTGGTCCTTGATGTGGATATGGCACGCTAATGTGCTTCTGAATATCTAGAGAAATGTGTAAATCTAAACCCACGGACGCGCATTGAGATTTGAGCACGCGCAGTAAGCCTTGCTCATCCATTAGCGTTTGAATTTCTAATATGCGCTCAAGATGATAGGCGTTTGATAGCAAAATGACCTCAACCGTCGCTTGAGACGGTAACGGAAATAAACCGCTTTCACACAGAACTTTCGCTGCATTTTGCATGTTTTCAAACGTATTCAAAGAGCGATTTTCAAGCAGAATTTGGCTTGTCGGAAAAGGCTTGGCCAGCGACGTATTCAGGGTCTGAAAATATG
>NZ_JAWOQS010000121.1:0-1069 GCF_033438945.1 Vibrio sp. Y176
CATTCTCTGCTCAATGAGTATTGCACCATCATTCAACTGCTGATATGTACTGTCGACAAAGGCGAGGTATGGCTGTACTTCTTCAACATAAATTGACTGGAAAACATTTCTCAAATAGCGAAATTGTGTGGTGTCTCGATTCTTTCCACACACAATGCGCTCCTGATTGTTTTCAAGCAATTTGGTGGTGACATCAAGCCATTCAGAAGTGCTGTTCAAAGTGAAGTAAACCTTACCCATCAAGCGAGACTTTTCCATTTCCTCTTGATATTGCACGAAGGAGAAAGAGGGTAAGCGCGAAATGACCCCTTTAGGCGTCTCATACATGGCATTTAACGCATGAAAGGTTTTACTGACATGAGCAGTTTGATTGCGGCTTTTGGCTGATAACCAACTTGAAGCGGTGAGTTGCTTGCGCATGGTTTCGCTTGTGAGGAGAACGTTATCAAGATGAACGGGAAGATGCTGCCATTTTTGTGCATACAGGCGAGTTAATGTTGTGCGTTCGTCTTCGCTCAAGGGGTATTCAGTCAAACAACCATTGAGCGTGTTGAGCAAAGTGGTCTGGTAATCCAGGTCATGGAAAGGGTCTTGTACTTTGCCCAATTGGGAGTTCTTTTCCGCAATCAGGTTGAACAGGCCGCATTGACGCAACTGGTAACTCTCTAGTAACCCTAGCGACAATCTTGGCAGCTCTTGATACAAAGCCCTTTTATCAGGAATCGTGATAGCGGAAGCCTCGTCCAGCTCTCTCGGGGGAACGTCGAGTACGTTCGCTAAACGTTGATGGTACTTTTCAAAGATTGCGCGCTCTGGATTCGTCCAACCGTTGCAACCGCTGAGCAAAGCGAGTAATGCGAAGAATAGGATTTTCACGAACTTCCTTGTCTGTTTGCTTGTGTTACTCAATTAATACGTTGTCAAAAAGTATACCTAACAACTTGCCATGAAGATCAAAAAAGCCAGCGAATGCTGGCTTTTACGTTCTGTTGTAAACCGTCACCAATGGCGAGCAGAATTACTGCAGAGAAAAGTTAAGTTGTACATCGGGCTCTTGACGGTGCATCCA
>NZ_JAWOQS010000122.1:0-1059 GCF_033438945.1 Vibrio sp. Y176
CAATCTCATGGCCTTGACGCTCTATTGCAAACTGACCCTCCTGCCAAATCCGCATTAGAAAGAGCACAACTGCGAGACCAACGACGCCAAGAGCAAAGACAAAAAAACCTTGAGCAAATCCTAAAACTCGCGCACAGCGCTTGCCGCGATGAAACCGCAGGCGAACCCGATCAAGATTGGTTGTATCGATTTTTCGATATGGCCCAAGACATCCACAACAGTTCAATGCAGAAGTTGTGGGCGCAAGTGATGAAGCGTGAAGTGACCAACCCAGGTTCCACGTCGATGAAAGCGCTGAAAGTCCTTAAGGATATGTCCCCAAAAGAAGCGCAAACACTACAAAGAGCAGCCTCTTTGGCGTGCAGTTTTGGCGGCGATAACAGTAAAAAGTTATTGATAGGCTATAAAGCACATGGCGGAATATTCAACTTTGGTAAACGAGATACCACCAGCAATCTGAATATGGGCAGCTTTCAATTGCCTTACTCAAGTCTATTAGTATTGATTGAATTGGGGTTACTGCATAGCACAGAACTGGAGTCGGGAGAGATCGGCATTGAAACGCCATTGATACTGGCATATCAAGGCAAGAATTTGTCTCTGCAAGTGAATACGAAGGGCATCCGTCTGCTGTACTACCGTTTCACACCGACGGGTAACGAACTGTGCAAACTGCTTGGCAACAAGCCAAATTCCCAGTACTACGATCAAATGCTCGCCTTGTTAAATCAAAAGTTTAGCGTAAGCACCGAAGCAAGCAGCAGCGTGAACTATACCGTTTAGTTTCGCTCTAGGAGCTTTAGGTCACCTATGATCTAAAAGCTCCTCAAGCAGTACACTAGTCTTTTGGTTACCCATCCTCCAAGAGCTGAGTTAGCTCATCACACGACGCTGTTTAAGCTCATTCAAACACAACTCAACCAACTCGTCGACGCTCTTCTCGCCTGCTGGCAAATCGATTTCTGGATTGATTGGCGCTTGATATTCTGAATCAATACCCGTGAAATTTGGGATCTCACCTGCTCGCGCTTTTTTGTATAAACCTTTTGGATCTCGGCC
>NZ_JAWOQS010000123.1:0-1058 GCF_033438945.1 Vibrio sp. Y176
ATAAGTGAAATATGAAAAAAACAATTATATCGTTGGGTCTTGCCGCTGTTGCCACCGGATGCGGTGGTGGAGAGAGCAAGTCACAATCAAACAGTCAAGTCACACCAACTCCAGTTCCTGTTCAACAAGCGCTAGAAACGGGCAATGCCCTATTGGTTTCTGACCCAAATGACTTCATTCGTGAAAGCCGTCAAGTTGTTGAGGCGCACAAGAAACAGTCGAATGCGATCAAATCTGCGATAGCAAAAAATCTTTCGGGTCTTTACTGGGATCCGACGCATGATGCCGCGATTTTTGCTCCTACCTATGGATTCAACGACACCATCTTGATGACCAATAAAGCGATGGCGAGTGGCTACAAAGACCAAGCGTTGTCGATTGGTATTGCTGGTGAGCAAACTAATGGCCAGCGTTATGCTGTTTTAGGCAGTAACCCATTTCGAACCGCACAACGTTTTCCTGATTCTTCTAATGCGGCAATGACTCAATGGTTAAAAAACCTCGTTACTTGGTTGTCAGGTGGAGCTACTTCAAACGTCGTCATCGCGCAAATGGATCAGTCTTATTACTTTCCTGATGAGCAAGCGACGCGCAGTTGGTTAAACAACAATATTTCACCAGACCTGACATTTAATGAAGCTAACCTGTGCGACGGTTCAAAATTACTTAGCTGCTTGAAAGCCGATAAGCCAAACCTGTTGATTCTGTCACAACATTTGCTGTCAGGAGATACCAACCAACAGGTAATAGATGCGCTGGCTTATGCCGAGCAAGCTAAAATTCCGGTTCTATATCTGCATTGGGACGGTGGGCTGACCGATCTTGGCCGAGACATTTTGGCAAAATTCCATGTTGACTACGTGGGGGACAACTATTGGCGTAAGTTAGGTTTGGTCGATTGGGCACCTTCATCACTGATGAACTTTGTGCCAGATTCTGTCATCACGCAACAAGCGTTGTTATCCCGTTTCGAAACTCAAAACTTCAATGTTGATTTGTCCCAATGTGATGATAAATCATGCCCAGAAGTAGCGAACATGGACAGTCAGTTTTACGAC
>NZ_JAWOQS010000124.1:0-1057 GCF_033438945.1 Vibrio sp. Y176
TTTTTTATTAGCAGATATACCATTAAGTTATTCGCTTACTGCAACACCATTCCAATATAGTGATCGGCTAGGAGCGCAACAAACAGCGCCAACAGATGATAAATGGAGAACTTAAATGTTTCTATCGCGCTATTAGGCTCGGGTGCAAACTTGAGTTTCCACGCGTGATAAATGAAACCTGCATTAAGCAGCAATGCTGAAAAGAGATAGATAAAACCGACCATCCCCACCAATACAGGCATCACGCACACCAATGTGAGCAATACCGTGTAAAGTAAGATCGACGTTTTGGTGTATTCAATACCGTGGGTTACCGGCAGCATAGGAATATCGACCTTGCGGTAATCTTCAACTCGATGAATCGCGAGAGCCCAGAAATGCGGCGGTGTCCAGATGAAGATGATCATCACCAATAGCCAAGCGTTCCCATGCAGCTCGCCCGTCACCGCAGTCCAACCTAAGAGTGGCGGCATCGCACCGGCAATGCCAGCAATCACAATATTTTGCGGCGTTGCTCGCTTCAAATACATGGTGTAAACCACCGCATAGCCCAGTAAACTCAAAAACGTCATCCACGCTGTGAGCGCGTTTACCCAAGCATATAGGAGTACAAAACCAACCACGCCTATTGCCACGGCAAAAATCGCAACTGACAAGGGATTGGTATCTCCCGACGGTAAAGGACGCGTATGAGTACGAGCCATTCTTGCATCAATTCTGCGGCCAATAAGATGATTAAATGCCGCGGCAGAACCAGCCATTGGTCCTATTCCAATCAATCCGATGGATGCTTGAATCCAAGGAAAATCAGTGACCGGAGCCAAGCTCATGCCGACAATGGCGGTGACTAACATTAGCGCGACAACTTTAGGTTTAGTCAGTTTTAAGTACGTTGAGCCGAGACGCTTTCGACTATCGAGTGTTAACGCAATTTCTTTACTCATAGCGAACTCCTTTCACTGCATAATTCCAATCGGCTTTTCCTTGCCACAAATAAAACTGACTTACACAAATCAGGCTCAACATGATTGCAGCACCCAGGTTATGAGCCACTGCG
>NZ_JAWOQS010000125.1:0-1053 GCF_033438945.1 Vibrio sp. Y176
ACGTATTCTAATTTATCGGGAGCGGCTTCATCGCTCCTGAATTTTTCTAACGGTCTTACAACATGCAAAAGTTAACGATTCTTGGTGCAACAGGCTCAATAGGTGCAAGCACCTTAAAAGTGGTTGAACAAAACCCAGAGCTGTTTTCTGTGGTCGCACTAGCGGCTGGCACTAACGTTGAAAAGATGGTGGCACTTTGTCGCCAATGGCAGCCTAAATTCGCAGTAATGGCGGATAAGGCTGCGGCTGTTGCTCTGCAATCAGAAATCCACACCATTTCACCAAATACAGAAGTGTTAGGTGGTGTTGATGCACTTTGTCATGTGGCTTCATTAGAAGAAGTAGATAGCGTAATGGCAGCCATCGTTGGTGCAGCGGGTTTGTTGCCAACCATGGCGGCCGTTAAAGCGGGCAAGCGCGTATTGCTGGCGAATAAAGAAGCGCTTGTCATGTCTGGACAGTTGTTTATTGATGCCGTTGAACAATACGGGGCAGAGTTGCTGCCAGTAGACAGTGAACATAATGCTATTTTCCAGTGCCTACCACAGCAAGTTCAAACCAATCTTGGCCGCTGTAACTTAGATGAGCATGGCATTTCTAGTATTCTGTTAACCGGATCTGGCGGTCCATTCCGTTACGCTGACATTGCCGATCTCGACAGCGTAACGCCAGCACAGGCAATCGCGCACCCTAACTGGTCTATGGGGCCAAAGATTTCGGTCGATTCTGCGACTATGATGAATAAAGGTCTTGAGTACATTGAAGCAAAATGGCTATTCAATGCGGCTCGTGACCAGTTAAAAGTGATTATTCACCCGCAATCCGTGATCCATTCAATGGTTCAGTATCGTGATGGTTCGGTACTGGCGCAAATGGGAGAGCCAGATATGGCAACACCAATTGCGTTGACAATGTCTTATCCTTCTCGTGTTGATGCCGGTGTAAAACCGCTAGACTTTACTCAAGTAGGTGAATTGACATTCTTGCAACCAGACTTTGCTCGTTATCCTTGTTTGAAGCTTGCGATTGACGCGTGTTACGAAGGGCAACATG
>NZ_JAWOQS010000126.1:0-1051 GCF_033438945.1 Vibrio sp. Y176
CATCAACACTCTACTGGTCGGCAGCGATCAGCAACCACGTACGATTAATACCAAGCAAGACAGTATTCAAAACAGTCTTGAAGTCATCGATAAAGCTTTAGCGGGACAAACCGACGTTGGCACCTACACCAATGGACTTGGCGAAGAAATTATCGCTGCATTTGCCCCAATTCAAACACGCGGTATTACATGGGCGCTCGTGGTTCAACTTCCAGAAAAAGAGGCGTTTTCACGCATTCATCAACTGGAAAAGCTCTTCGTTATCGCCATGCTAATCGCGATCATTCTTGTGGTGATTGCATCGCATTATTTGTCCAACTTCATTACATCACCACTGCTGAAGCTGACTTGGGCGGCGGAGAAAGTATCCGCTGGCGACCTCGACGAAACAACATTCAATACCGAACGTAAAGATGAAATCGGTCGCTTGGCTATCAGCTTCGAACGTATGCAGCGCTCGATTCGAGAAAAAATCCAAACCATCAAACAGCAAAACGAAGAACTTGAAAGCAACATCAAGCTGATTCAGAAGCAAAATGATGAGTTGCAACTGGCTGATAAACTGAAAGATGAGTTCCTCGCAACAACCTCGCACGAATTGCGTACACCGCTACATGGCATGGTTGGGATAGCAGAAACCCTTGTGTCAGGAGCAAATGGAGTCATTCCCGCCAGTCAAAAATACCAACTTGATATCATTATCAAAAGTGGTCAACGCTTAGCTAACCTCGTAGACGATTTATTGGATTACCACAAAATGCGCTATGGCAGCATGGATATCCAAAAATCGGCAGTAAGCTTAGCCAGTGCAACACGCTTGGTGCTTGAGCTTTCTAATCACCTGCTAGGCAATAAGACCATTCGCATCATCAACCAAGTACCAGCCGACCTGAAAGCCGTTTCGGCCGATCCGCAACGCCTCGAGCAAGTGCTGTATAACTTGATTGGCAATGCCATTAAATACACCTCAGAAGGTAAGATCGTCATTTCCGCTACCATTGTTGACGATCACGTCCGAGTGCAAGTGGTCGATACTGGTCAGGGGATTCCA
>NZ_JAWOQS010000127.1:0-1047 GCF_033438945.1 Vibrio sp. Y176
AGTTTGACCGTGGCATCGTGCCTCATAACCGTTTGGTCCACAACGGCACTGAGTTTGTACCAGCACCAGTTACAGGTTCAGTCACCGCGACATTGGAAAGCTGTGATGTGTCTGGTGGCAACTTCAACTGTGGCGACATGTCAGGCAAAATCTGTCTTACTGAGCGTATTGGTAATCAATCTTCAGGTACATACCCAGAGGTGGATGCAGTCCGAGCATGTTACAACGCGGGCGCAAGCGCGGCGATTGTATACAGCAACGCGGCATTAGCTGGGTTACAAAACCCATTCTTAGTTGACCAAAACAACGCTTATCGCATGGTGTCGGTGACAGTTGATCGTGCATTTGGTCAAGAGCTATTGGGTTACGTAGGCCAAGAGATCACGGTTGCAACTACATCAGGTGAAGACTACGAGTACTACAACGGCACTTCGATGGCGACTCCGCACGTAACGGGCGTAGCTGGCTTGGTGTGGAGTTACCACCCAACGTGTACCGCAGCGCAAGTACGTAACTCGTTGATCAAAACCGCGACAGACATTGATGTTGCAGGTCGAGATAACCGCACAGGTCACGGCCTAGTGAATGCGGAAGCGGCGAAGTTGTTCTTGGATGCGGGCTGTAATGGTCCTGACGGTGGCGGTAGCTCTGCAGATTCTAGCTACTCAAACACTAACCCTGTTGCGATTCCTGACAACAAAACCTCTGGTGCCATCAGCGCACTGAATGTCGATCGCACTGGCGACTCAGGTACTGTAAGCATTGACGTAGATATTAGCCATACTTACATCGGTGACCTACGAGTGACTCTGACTTCACCGACAGGTGGACAAGTCGTGCTTCACGACAATACTGGCGGCGGCGCTAATGATATTAAAACCACTTTCCAAGTTGATTTCTCTGGTTTTGAATCACAAGGTTCTTGGGAACTTAAAGCCGTCGACAGTGCCAGAAGAGACACAGGTACAATCAACAGTTGGTCTCTGACATTTCAATAAGGAGTGACTATGAAGAAGCTGACCTTACTTTCCGTAACGGCGGGGAGTT
>NZ_JAWOQS010000128.1:0-1041 GCF_033438945.1 Vibrio sp. Y176
ATTTGTGTAATCTTTGAGAGTCAATCACGTCATGAATCTATTAGCGCTTTTTCAGGTGTTGGTTAGATTCGCTTAAAACACTGTTCATTCCTGTTTCGTCTCGTTAGTATACGCACAATTGGTCACTTACCGACTGATGTATTGCCCAAGTCTATACCCACTGACGTTTAGGATTGTTTTTTGCGTTATCTTCTTCGTATTTTATTTGTGCTGACACTTTCCATGCTCTCTGGGCATTTACATGCAGCGCACCACAATACAAATCACGTGACGTCAGAACGCCTCGACAAACTCGTGCAATCTGATTTTCAATCCGTAGTCAACGCACCACACTCAGAAGCACAACAACACGATTGGGGTTCTGATGGGTTTGGGCGCCACATCAAGCGAGACTTGTTCGCTCTGGTGAGTTACCGCCGAACGTCTACTGATGACGGATCGCTCTCCCTCAGCTTTGAATCTGAATACCATCTACTTGTCGCGTTTTTGCCTCCTCCATTAAAAGAGTTAGCGTGGCAAACTATTCCGTTGCCTACTGATAGCTATGGCATGTTAAAAAACCAACGTTCTCTCTATCGTTTATCAGGGCGGAAAGAGGCGAATTTACTGTACGTGTTTAAACACGGCCGCGAATCGATCACCACAGTTTGAAACCACAAAGAAAAACAAGGAAGCATGTCACACCAGGCATGGATGTCCTCAAATTTATCTGATCTGATTCGAGGTCTATTTATGAAAAAATTCACAGCAGCAGCGTTAACGGCCCTACTTTTCACTGCAGTACCAACATTTGCAAATACAGACACAAACGCGGACAAAATGACAAACGAAACGCTATTGGAATGCGCAAATGCTTCCAATGCTCGTAACGCGATACCAGAGCACCGAGCCGTTTTTCGTCATTACTTGCTGTCTGAACGTGGTTACAGCTTTAGCCAACTCTCTTCCACCGAAACCGAGTTTAAAGCACAAGACAACAACGATTCTGAGAGAGAGCAGTTCTATCAAACACAGTGTAAAGATGTTGGTGAGCAACTCTAC
>NZ_JAWOQS010000129.1:0-1039 GCF_033438945.1 Vibrio sp. Y176
TCGGTATTGGTCTTACTGAATAACGCACCAAGAATTGGGATGTCGCCTAGATAAGGAATTTTTGCCAATGACTCCTGCTCTTCCGACGTTAAAAGACCAGCTAACACGAAGCTTTGGCCGTCTTTCAGTTGAACTGTTGTCTGAGCTTTTCGAGTTCGTAGCGAAGGGACGCTAACTAGACCGGAGTTCACACCATTGGTTTTATCAATCGAGCTCACTTCTGGTAGCAGTGACAGGCGGATGTTTTCTGAATCTGTCACCTTAGCAACCATAGACAGCTTTACCCCGTATTCTTTATAAGTTACGGAAATACCATCGTTGTCTCGAACGGTAATTGGGATTTCACCACCGACAAGAAAGCTCGCCGATTCGCCAGAAATTACCGACAGGTTTGGCTCAGCCAGCACTTGGCCGATACTGTCGTTGCCACTCGCTGAGATAACCGCGACGATATCTTCTGCCGTAAAGTCCAGAATTTTGTTGACGAACTGACCAGCACCGCCAATCGACTTACCATTCGTCTCTGCGTATGACACGCCGAGTTCTGTTAAGAATGAGCTCGAAACCTCTGCAACCGTCAACTTCAAATTGATTTGATCGGTAGTGAGCACTTTTAGGTTGTTGATGATATCTTCGAAAACGTAAGTAGCTGTATAGTCAAGCGGATCAACGGATTCTCCATTTGCGCCAGAAAGCTCAAAAGTATTTCTTTGCTTACTCTTTTTCAGCATCTCGCCAACATGGCGGTAAACTTTGTCTTTGATCTCTTCGCTGCTAACAACACCATCAATGACTATTTGCTCACCAATATTGGTCAGCTTAATGTCTTCATCTGGATATCTCGCAATAATGGTTTGCTTTAAAAGTCTTAGACTCTTGTTGACTACCACTTCTGCGTTATAAATTTCGTTTCCGGCTCGATCATAAGCAATGATCGACGTTGCACCACGACCGATACCGTAAATCACGAGCTTCCCATTTGCGATTACCTTGTAGTCCGCAATTTGAGTGTCTGCGACAAATACGGTGTCGATATTAC
>NZ_JAWOQS010000130.1:0-1039 GCF_033438945.1 Vibrio sp. Y176
TCGGCGGACGCAGAAAAACAAGAAGCGAAAATCCAAGCACTATAATGCTTGTCAACGCCATAAACCACAAAGGTCACCTGGCCCTGCTGGTGACCTTTTTAATCCCTAATCCAATTGCCGTGACTTTTAGTAGAGTTCAATATGCACGAGCCAATGCCCGACACAAAAAGACGTGATGTGTTGAAGAAAGCCTTTTTGTGGCTAATCATCTTCGACTATTTATTATTAGCGTTTTTTCTTACCCAACTCTCTAGCCTCAACCTAAACAGTGGCACCATGATCAGCCTGCTGCTCGTGGTTTACAATGTTCTGCTTGTGTCGTTGTGTTTTCAACGAACCAACAAACAAGACTCATACATCATCTACCCAGTGTTATCAGCAACGTTGCTCGCTTTTGTCTGCTTCCTTTACTTTTTTTTTCTGGTTTAAGAGCCCCATAACCTAATCAAGCACGCGTTCACTTATCATACGATTGAACGCAACGAGGTCAAATGAGCCTTTAATTTCAAACCGAACTCGTCCCACTTCACTTAAGAAAAACTCAATTTCGCAATCGAGATCAAACGTGCCGGAAGTCTCAATAGAGAATGCATTGATCTTACTGTAAGGCAGCGACGTGTAATCCACTTTTGAGCCCGTAATACCTTGCACATTCGCCGCAATCACTCGTTTGTTGGTAAACACCACTTGATCACGAACGGTTTTAAAAGCGGCGAAAATGGTCTCACCATCAATCAAAAATTTGTGGAAATCATCTCTGACTTTGGAAACGTCAATAGGCTTAAGCTTGAACACAGAGGAGTTGTCGAAGTCGATCATGAGTCGTCCTTTAAATAGGCTGAAAAACGAATTTCTCAACGTATCAGACCACACCGGTTTTGCCTATCTACCTCAAGCGTTTTTGCTTGATTCATCTACTGCAAAACCCAAATTACTTCCAACCCTGCCGCCATAACTCTGGGTCTTTCAGATCTTGCCAGTTCATCTCTTGCTCACGTTTACTCATAACGGCTTCAATGACACATTTCACAACATTGCC
>NZ_JAWOQS010000131.1:0-1034 GCF_033438945.1 Vibrio sp. Y176
AAACTTATGAGTAAGGTTTGCGTAGTCATCTTGAATCAATAAACCATTTTCAAGATCGAGAGACCAAGCACGCGGATTTAAGTTGTTACCCGTAAGCAGCATGTATCGCTTATCAACCCAGATACCCTTTAGGTGGAAGCTGTTGTTTTCATGCTTCCATAAGTGCACTGAAAGTTTACGAGCTGCAATGTTCGCCTCATTTGCTTTGGCAAAGCGGCGCAGATTTACCTCGTAAAGGTAAGGAAGACCACCAATGGTTTTGAAATCTTCTTCTGGAGAGATATAGAAATCGTTCGCGGTTTTATCTCCTACCACGATCGTTACTTTTACTCCACGTTTCATCGCACGTTTTACTTCCCGGTGAATTGATTTAGGGAAGTTAAAATATGGCGTACAGATGAAAATTTCGTTTTTTGCTGCTGCTAGTAGCTTGACGATTTGCTGGTTTAGTAAGTTTCGACGCTTACCAAGACCAACAAGAGGTGTGATCTTTACTTTATCTTCCGCCGCTGACTCATGGGCAAATTGATAGTTGGCTTGAGCAAGAGAAGAGCGAAGTTGGCGAATTGCCGATTTAATTTCTTTGGTTTCTGGCTTATCTCGATCGGCCAAGTCGTTTACTGCAGGGTGAGCAATCATTTCATTTTGAACGAAGTTCACCATCGTATCTGCAAGGGATTTGTGCTTAATAACATGGTAGCGATCAAATCGATAGCGGCCATGGTACTGCAAATAAACGTTATTAAGGCTAGCGCCACTGTAAATCACGGTATCGTCGACGACGAAGCCTTTTAAATGAAGTACACCAAATACTTCTCGGCCGCGAACGGGGATACCATAAACAGGGATGGCATGTTGGTATTGGTCAGCAAACGCTTTATAAAGCGCTGAGTTGCCTTCTGATGTTTCTGCACCAATAAGGCCGCGTTGTGCTCGGTGCCAGTCAACACAGATATTAATGTCTAATCCTGGATTACGCTGCTTTGCTTCGTAAAGTGCAGTGAGTATTTCACGCCCAGCTTCATCATCTTCCA
>NZ_JAWOQS010000132.1:0-1032 GCF_033438945.1 Vibrio sp. Y176
GGCTTGTGTTTCAACCTTACATGAATAACAAAGACAACGAAATTGAAGGCTTGGAAGTGCTTCTACGTTGGGACGCAGAAGGCTTGGGGCCAGTGCCACCAACCGAATTTATTCCAATCGCAGAGCAAGCTGGGTTGTTTGACAAAATAGACCGTTGGGTGTTTGCCAATGCAACCGAGGAATACCATCATTTGAGAAGCATTTTCGGCAAAGACATTGTCCTGTCCATCAACCTTTCATCGGCCGAATTAAACTCGTTAGAAATGGCGCAATTTATTCATAAACACGTAACGAGAAATGGCATCAAACCAGAATGTATCGAACTAGAAATTACCGAGACGTTTGCCGCGGAACAACAAGGCACGGCATTGCTTGATGAGCTTTCTAAACTGGGTTATCGACTTGCTATTGATGATTTCGGCTCTGGCTACACGTCGCTCACTCAGCTTGTTCAATATCCAGTACAAAAGATTAAGTTTGACCGAGAATTTCTACTGACGTTGATGAACACCAATAATGGACACGTGATCAAACCGATCATTGAGCTGTGCCATGCTCAAAACAAAGCCGTGACCGCCGAAGGCATTGAACACGACGTTATGCACAAATGGTTGTCCGCTTATCGATGTGATTTCATGCAAGGATACTTGTTCGGAAAGCCAATGGACAAAGAGCAACTTAGCTTGTGGTGGAAATCGGCCAACGATGACAATCGATTCTCTCAGCCGCTTACAACCAAATTCGCGGCTGAGGGTGGAATTTGAAGGTAAAGAATCGATAATGTTTACTTTGACGAACTCATAAAAAAGCAGCACTTAATGTGCTGCTTTTCGTATTCTCACCCTATTGCATGCGCTTAAGCATGTTGAGCGTAATGGTTGCTGAGTTATCTGCCGTCGCTTTTTTCAGCTCAGAATAAACCACATCAGCAGAGCCATCCGCTTTGTCGGAAATCGTGCGGATGACAACATACGGAACCTTAAAGGCGGTTGCAACTTGTCCCAATGCCGCACCTTCCATTTCGACGGCCAT
>NZ_JAWOQS010000133.1:0-1032 GCF_033438945.1 Vibrio sp. Y176
GTCCTTTATCGATAAGATCTTTGACCGCACGTCGATAAACACGGCCTGACGTACCAAATCGTTCCGCCTCTTGGTTCACTTTGTCAAAGCCACCAAGCATCGTATCCGTCTGATTACGGACGAGAAGATCATAAGCAATATTGTAAGTGATAGGATGCAGCAAGCGGTTAGTATAGATATCCATTGAGTCCTGATAGTCTTCTGCCAGTGCAGAGGCAAAAAACACCATCATCTCAGGGTGCTGCTGCAGTGCTTCGGTCAGTTTGTGGATGCAAATAACATCAACTTGCATGTGCTCATCAGCCACCACATTCCACTGGCAAGGGGTTTGAGTACAGTACTCCATTTCGCCATAAATGTGGTAATCGCAGTTCGCCTCCCCTAGTTGGAAACGTCGCCCGTTGGCAGCCAAAATACTCATAGAAACACGTCCCACAGGCACGATATACAGGTACTGAAGTTGCTCGCCTTGGCGCAAAATGGCTTCGCCTGCATCAAAATAACGAGTGTTTACTTGGCACTGATAGATGAGATCACGAAACGCGGCACTTTTCTGTTCTAGATAGTTTTTGAAGCGACCAGTCGGATAAGGGCTGATTTTCATGCGTTTTTCTCTGCGCTAGGAAGGATGCGAATCCGGACAAATGAGCAACTCAAAGACTAAGCCAGTTTGCTTGTTCATCTAGACAATTACTATTGATAACAATCTCAGATGGATTGTACCCCTTCCATTAAGACGATGAAACCAAGTAAAAAAAGCGACAACCATGTGCCGCTTTTGATATTAATCTTAGAAAGAGATGACGCTATGCTTGGGCAATCAACGCTTCTAAAGCCGTGAAAGATGCAAGCTTTTCACCTTCCATCATCACTTTAGCTTCATCTACGTACTGACCTACCCCTTCCTTCACATCTTGTTGGTAGAGTACGACATTGTTTAAAATCGAAGCCACATGAAGGCCTCTCAATCGACCAACCGTAAACAGCGCCGAGGTTTCCATGTCTGCACCTAAGATGCCTTTCTTATTCCAG
>NZ_JAWOQS010000134.1:0-1030 GCF_033438945.1 Vibrio sp. Y176
CTGCACCCTCAATTGGCAAAAGACACCACAGTAATCGGCCACTTCCCTCTTTGCGTTGCACTTCTACATAAAGATAATGCAGTGCCGTGGGTCATCTTAGTTCCTAAACGTGCCAACTTAAAAGAATTGCACCACTTACCGATGAAAGAGCAGCAACAGTTTTTACTTGAATCACAAGCGGTAAGCCAAGCGCTCGAAGCGACTTTCCGTCCTGACAAGTTGAATCTTGGCGCACTCGGTAACATGGTGCCGCAGCTACACATTCATCATATCGCACGCTTTAAGGACGACGTTGCATGGCCAGGACCGATTTGGGGAAACACAAGCGGCGAGTTTCGTAGCGAAGAAGAACAAGATGAGATTCTCAAACGCATTGGAAATGTGTTGTCGCTAAGCTCGATCTTCCATAAAGCTTAATTAATATTCAGCCGCTATGAGATTTGCTTGCCAGCGACAAGGCTATTGATTAGAAACGAAAAAAGCCGCATCAGAAATGACGCGGCTTTATTATTTGTAAGCTTTGGTTGATAAACCACTACATAGTAACAGTGAGTGACAACCCGTCTTGTTTTGTCACGGCATAACGCACACGCATCACATCTCGAGCTTTATTGGTATCAACCAAGCGGCTAATTTTACCCTTCTTGATCCACACGCTTAACATTGCATCCGCACCGTCTTCACTCATTCCAAACTGCTTAGCCAGCTCAGACTGTGAGACTGTCCCTTTGTCTGCAATATATTGATAAAGCTCATTTAAAATCATGCGACTTGCGCCTCTAACGCACCATGTTGTTTTTTACCAATACGTTTGAATACGTGATAAGTTCCGATGAAGATTGCAACAATAATTGCCATCCAGACACCACTAGTAATTGGGCTTTCAGAGAAATGCGTCAACTGATTGTAGAACGTTGCACATAGGTAAGCTAAACCCATCGTCCATACCGCAATAAAACGTGCGAAGTTATGGCCAAATTCACGTACATACGCCCCCATCGCAGCAACACATGGTGTGTACAACAAGATG
>NZ_JAWOQS010000135.1:0-1028 GCF_033438945.1 Vibrio sp. Y176
TGTGCTCAGCAAGAATCGTTATTGGATGAGCTCTTAGGTTCGGTGTTTGCGCGTGCTTTACAGGCGGATTTGAGCTTAAGTATTGATGAGTTAGCTATCCATAGTGAATTAGCTCAAGCGCGTTTGATTCGTATGTGGTTGAGTAAATTGAATGCCAATATGCCGAGTCAAACTCAATTGCGCTTGATTTGGCAAGAAGTGGCATTGGCGCAACAAGATGCCAATCCAAAGCTTAAACTCAAACAAGGAGAGATCCGACGCTTCCAAAACAAATTGTACTGGGTTACGCCTCATGCCGATGTGACGAGTTGGCAAGGCCATATCCAAATCGATGAGCCACTGATTTTACCAGAGAGTCTGGGAACGTTAACGCTTAGTACGGGTTCTCATCAGCCAAATATTTCGCTGCCATCACACCCCGAGTTATTGAGGGTTACTTTCAATCCCGAAGGTTTGTCGGCACACCCCACAACACGTAGTCGCAGTCGTAAACTGAAAAAGTTATTCCAAGAATACAATGTGCCAAGCTGGTTACGTCGTCAGATCCCGATTTTGATGTACAAAGACCAAGTTGTTGCAGTCGCAGACTTGTTTGTGGATCAAACATTTAGTGGCCAAGACTGTGAACTCATTTGGCGCAAGCCTTTGTAATTCATGTCACAATATCGACCATAACTATCTCAAATAAAAAACGATTAGGTGAAGCAATGAAGAGAGTAATGATCGGTGCAGTGGCTGCACTAACCATGTTGA
Source organism: Vibrio sp. Y176 (assembly GCF_033438945.1). NCBI lineage: Bacteria > Pseudomonadati > Pseudomonadota > Gammaproteobacteria > Vibrionales > Vibrionaceae > Vibrio > Vibrio sp. Y176. The sequence continues at coordinate 754 of NZ_JAWOQS010000135.1, forward strand.
GTGGCCAAGCTCTGGCGGGTGATGCCGCTGCGGGACAAGCTAAAGCTGCAGTATGTGCGGCATGTCATGGCGCAGACGGTAACGCGACGATTCCAGGCTACCCAAATTTGAAAGGGCAAAACGAGCAGTACATCGTGAGCTCAATCAAAGCTTACAAAAACAAAGAACGTAACGGTGGTCTTGCTGCGGTAATGCAGGCTCAAGCGTCGCTGCTTTCTGATGACGATATTGCAAACCTTGCCGCTTACTACTCAAGTTTAAAGTAAGTAAAAAGT
>NZ_JAWOQS010000136.1:0-1028 GCF_033438945.1 Vibrio sp. Y176
TTTTTCAACCAGCACCGCCAACCCATGCCCGACATCAAGCACATCAATACGCCAAGTTTGGTTATCTTGCTTAGGAAACAACCCTGTCATCACAACAATTACACAGACAAACATCCAAACGTAACGAGGCATAACATGTCTTAAAACGAGCACGGCACTCACTACAGCAATAACAAATGTCCACTCGGCACTAAGGGGTTGCCAAGTTCCTATGGCATATCGAACCGACCAACTTAGTGGTACAAGGAACACGTCAAGCAAACACCATAGAACCGTCGCCAACATAGGAAAGAGCAATGACGCAATTAAAGCAGCAAACATGATTGGAACGACAACAAAGCCAAACCAAGGAATGAAAACCAAATTGTAGACTAAAGAAGACCAGCTAAATCCAGAGAAAAAATAGCCACTGATCGGGACAATCAATAAGCTCAGTATCAGTTGAGTCAACAGAAGTATCCGCAACTTTCCCAAACGACCTTCCTTCGAGTCTTGCACTGTGTTAACCGCAAACAAAACGGCACCAACGGATAAATAAGACAGCCAAAAACTCAAACTAAAAGAAGCAAAAGGTTGGAAGAAAAGTTGCAACGCCACAGCCAATAACAGTACGCGCCATGGACTCCAATGAACAAGCCAATACTTCAAAGCAATATAGATGATACAAACAGAAACGGCTCGGGTCGTCGGCAAAGAAAAATCAGCAAGCCAAGCGTAAACAATGGCAAACGCCAACCCACTCACTGATGGCAGAAACCAATATCGCGGCATAACAAGCCGAATAAGCCCACCAAGGGCGAGCCCAAACGTCAATGCCATCCCAATGTGTAGACCAGAAATTGATACAAGATGCAGTAGTCCGCTGTCACGCAGAGACTGCCAATCCTCTTTGGTAAGCCCAGTGCGATCAGCAAAAGCCAGTGCTTTGATTAGAGCAAAGTGCTCAAGGCGAGAAATATCACGCTCAACAGTTTGAATAATCGACTCGCGCCAAGACGAAGAAGTACGAATGGCCCAGTGTGAATCTT
>NZ_JAWOQS010000137.1:0-1025 GCF_033438945.1 Vibrio sp. Y176
TCCTACGTCGTCATACACACGATACTTACCAAAACTACGATTACGGTTACTCAGTCTCTGACGCACAACAATTTGTTGGTGAGTTCACAGGTAAACGTCGTGGCGACATGGCAGAAGTTGAAGTGAAAAACAAATTCGTTGTAGGTGACAGCCTGGAGTTAATGACACCAAAAGGTAACGTTGTTTCCACTCTAGAAGCGATGGAAAACCGCAAATCAGAGTCAATTGCAGCCGCAAAAGGTAACGGCCACTTCGTATTCATTCCTGTTCCTGAAGACATGGACCTAGAATACGGTCTGTTGATGCGCAATCTAAACGCAGGCCAGGACACTCGTAACCCTACTGGTAAGTAATCATGGCGTTACTCATCACTGACAAATGCATTAACTGCGACATGTGTGATCCGGAATGCCCGAATGGCGCGATCAGCATGGGAGACAGCATCTTCGAAATCGACCCTAACTTATGTACTGAGTGCAAAGGTCATTACGAAAAGCCTACCTGTCAGTCAGTTTGTCCAATAACAAAATGTATTATTACTGATCCAAACCACATTGAGACAGAAGAGCAATTGCTTGAAAAGTTTGTGGTGATTCAGGGACTCGCCTAAATAAAATGAGGTTCAACTTTGCGAACAAAGTTGAACCTTTTTTTATCCTGATTTTTCGATTGGATAGATATTGCAAAACAACTCTTTCTCAAAGTGATACTCGAGTCTTTCACGCCAATTTTCAGCTTGAGATACAGGAATTAAATAGAAGTTTTCCCTGCTCGTATCTGTAACGAAAGCCATTCCATATTGCATTAGCTCGTAATGCACATCATTAACAAATCCCGGATCGAGACGCTGACGTCCCGTCAGGTGATTAACATCTTCACGAGTCAATAAAACTCCCTTGGGATCACTGCTAAATCTGTGTCTTAACCACTCTGCAAATTCTTTTGCACAAATCATAGTCATGGTTTTGTCCTTGATTCATTCTACGGCAGGTCACTCCACAACCCCGCCTCTATACCTTGTCTGC
>NZ_JAWOQS010000138.1:0-1022 GCF_033438945.1 Vibrio sp. Y176
TGTCGGGTTGGGAGAATACGCGAGTTAAATAGAGATTCATTGGCGTAAATATTCCCCACACCGACCACGACTTTGTTGTCCATGATGAACTGCTTTACCGCGACACGCTTACCTTGCGCTTTATCAGCAATGTACTCGCTATTAAACGCATCAGTTAGAGGCTCTGGTCCCATATGATCAAGTACCGCATGGGACTCACCAGGAGCGCACCATAGCCAAGCACCAAAGCGTCGAGGGTCGTTATAACGCAGCACTTTACCATTTGTAAGTTTGAGATCGACATGATCGTGCTTAGCCGCAGGAAAATCAGCATCCAACACACGTAACGAGCCTGACATTCCAAGGTGCACAATGGCAGTCCCTGCATCCGTTTCTATGAGCAAATACTTTGCGCGACGATGAATGGCTCGAATCACTTGCCCTTCAAGCAATTTCAGCTCTTGCGGGATATCCCAGCGCAGTTTGGGTGTGCGAAAAACAAATGCCTTAATCGTTTGTCCAACCATATGTGGACTAATACCCATCCGGCTTACTTCAACTTCTGGTAGTTCAGGCATTTATTTCTCCTTAGAACACTCAAAGCCTTACTGAAAGGCAGTTAGCATAATCGAAAAGTACAAGCGTAAACACTGCTTACCTACGAGGTTATTGACCACCTCTCACTTAGGCATGATGTAATTGCTCTCAACAGAAATCGCGATCCACTTGTTTTGCCAATTCTTGAACAACCAAAAATCATGAAGACGATAAAGAGTAATTCGCTGCGGTTCTTCGACGCCTTGATACCAGACTTCGATGCTTTCCGGCGATGAAAGGCTAGGCTTTAACTGTTCATACTGCTGAGAGTTCAGTTCTGTACCTTCGAGTGATTGCCAGCGAGTCACTATTTCTTGTATGGGGATATTGGCTTTAATGTTGGATTGCCACTGTCCATTTCGCTTGTCTAATTCCCAACCAGCATAGTAAATAGCACTGACATCTTGATCTGAACGTAACACGTTTGGATACGGATCCGCTTGTTC
>NZ_JAWOQS010000139.1:0-1021 GCF_033438945.1 Vibrio sp. Y176
TAAAGCAGAAAAAAGGCTTCCATTTAGGAAGCCTTATGTCGTTATGACTTAGTTACACTTGGCCTTTGCAGATGTTCTGCAAGCACCTTGGTAAAGCGCGCGGCTTCACCGCCGGTACAAGCTCTGTGGTCAAAGGTAATGGACAGCGGCATTGCTTTTACGGCCACGGCTTGACCGTTACGGATCACGACTCGGTCCACAATTCGTCCTGCACCGACAATCGCGACTTGCGGTGGCGAAACCACTGGTGTTGCGAAAATGCCGCCAATGGCCCCAAAGTTGGATAAAGTAATGGTTGCGTGTTGTAAGTCTTCTCGGCTGATCTTTCTGTCTCGGATGCCTTTGACGGTTTGATCGAGCCAGCGACGAACGTCTTGCGGTTCATACTCATCCGCGTGGCGAAGCACGGGGACATACAGTCCGTGACGGCTATCCACCGCTACACCAAGATTGACGGTAGGATGAACACAGCGCGTCATGGTTTCTGCATCGAACCAAGCGTTAAGAGCTGGCTCTTGCTGGCAAGCGTAAACGATAGCTTGTACCAGACGAATGCTGATGTCCTCGTTTGGCAACCAATCTTCCAATAACGCTTCTTCGGTAATGGTCACCGCTGCGACGTTTTGATGCGATTCTGCCATGGTCGAGACCATCGTACGGCGCGCTCCTTTGAGCACTTCAGTGCCAGGAACTTGTTTGCCTGCTTCTTCGTAAACATCGGCATCGACGATCAAACCGCTTGGTCCGCTACCGACCATCGTTTTCAAATCTACGCCTAGCTTTTTCGCTAGCAAACGCGCGGAAGGTAAAGCGGTGATGAGTTTGTCTGTTGATTTGTTGTGGCTGCCGCCCACCCAAAAATCATCAACATTTACGTTATGAGATTGGTGAGATACGGTGCCAACAACGGTTGCGGCATCGGCGGTTTGTCGTTTTTCCGCAGAGACAGTGTTTTCTGCGCCACTTTCGTCGATTTCTAGAAGTAGGGCGCCAATATTAATCACGTCGCCTTCTTCACCAT
>NZ_JAWOQS010000140.1:0-1019 GCF_033438945.1 Vibrio sp. Y176
CACTAATGTTGATGACTCAGTTTGCACTCGTAGGCTGTGTTACCGTAAAAGAAAACGGCGCTCCTATCGTGAAGGCCGATCCTGTTGCTATGGCAGAATCTCGCATCGCTCTTGGGCTTGGTTATCTCGAAGGTGGCAATATGATCCGAGCGCACGACAACTTGCAACAAGCCTTGAGCCACGCCCCACAATACTACCGCGCACAGCTTTCTATGGCACACTACTACGAAACTGTTGGTGAAGATGCGAAAGCAGAAGACATGTACAAACGCTCTTTACGCCAACACACCAAAAACGGCAACGTGCTCAATAACTACGGAACATTTCTATGTAAACGAGGTGATTTCCAACAAGCCGACCAAATGTTTAACCGCGCAATTGAACAACCTTATTACTACCTCATCCCTGCAAGCTACGAAAACGCCGCTTTCTGCGCATTGAAATCACAAGATAAAGACAAAGCAAAATACTACTTTACGCGAGCTATCGATCACGACCCACACCGCCCAAAATCGATTCTCCAACTTGCTAAACTCGAAATAGAAAGTGGCAACTTTACCGATGCAAGAATTCGACTGATGCGATTTAATCAAATGTACGGTGTGAAAAAACCGTCACTGCAACTTATGATCGAGTTAGAACGTGCGGCAGGTAATGAAGCGCTAGAGCAAAAATACGTAAAACAGTTAGAACGCATGTCTTAACGAGCCACACTAATAACCCAAACAGCATAAGTCTTTGCTTAACCTCTCATTTTATTTTCAGGCTCACTTACACCGTTCAAGTTAAGTGAGCCTTGTTTCTCAGAACGCCGACAAATCCCCTGTTTCACTTGTGTTTCAGTCACTGAAAGAGCGACATTACTCCTGTACTTAACATTCAAAATCGGTACTATTTGAAAGATACGTGACCGAGTCACTTTTTGAGTTCTAACTCAATAATTACTGAATGATTGTGCGCTTCGTTGAAGTGCAATTTGCTTTTATTTTGAATCTTGTCGTTCAAGAACATATACCCAA
>NZ_JAWOQS010000141.1:0-1011 GCF_033438945.1 Vibrio sp. Y176
CGCAAGCAAATTTGATTTTTCCTGAGAATAAACTAGCGTCAATGAAGGTTCAGGGAGAGAAAACATGCTTACATTAAACTATTACGTAGAAATAACCGCGACTCCGCAGCGCGTATGGAGAGTGCTGACGGATGCTGAGCTTTACAAGCGTTGGGCGCAGGCATTTTCACCTCAATCTCAATTCGAAGGGGAGTGGGAAGAGGGCAGCGACATCACCTTTTTTGATCCGGATATGGGCGGTACTCGCGCAGTGATTGATTATGTACAGCCACTGCATCGGCTAGAGTTTCATCATGTTGCCATCTTTAACCCCGACAATAGGCAACAGTTGGACGCCGATATCGCCGCCAAGTGGATTGGATCTCGTGAGATCTATCAGATCGACACAGAAGACGAACGCTTGTTGCTCAACATCACCATTCACACTCACAGTGACTTTGTATCGATGTTCAACAATGGGTGGGAAAAAGCGTTGCCATTGATTAAAAGTATTTGTGAGGAAACGGACTCGCAATAGCACTAAATATCGAGACGCACTTTTTCCATTTCTAGGCTGAGTAAGAGAGCGTTCACCGCCGCATTTTCGGTGTTCGCTACATCTTGACCGCACGAGGGTATACAATACCCGCAAATTTGAGCACTCAAGAGACTGGATGATGGAATTTAAGGTTGATACCCACACGCATACTTACGCGAGTGGTCATGCGTATAGTACGTTGATTGAAAACGCAAAGTCGGCAAAAGAGAACGGGTTAACCATGTTTTGCACGACGGACCATGCGGAGTCGATGCCGGGTGCGCCTCACTACTGGTTTTTCTCCAACCAAAAAATTCTGCCTCGTTTTCTTGAAGGTGTTGCCATCGTTCGCGGAGTGGAATCCAACATACTTAACATTGAAGGTGAAATTGATATTCCGCCAAGCGTCGATCGCAATTTGGACTGGGTTATTGCCAGTTTCCACGAGCCCGTTTTTCCACCAGCCAATAAAGAAGCACCCACTGAAGCGCTGA
>NZ_JAWOQS010000142.1:0-1008 GCF_033438945.1 Vibrio sp. Y176
CGATCCGAAACACCCAGATGGCGATAAATCTGAACTGGATTAAATCCTAATTTCGCCAGACAAATGTTCAGTGCATCTTCCTGCCAAGGAGGTGCACTGGCAAAGATTCGTTTTATCCCTTCTTCTTTCTCTTCAAGCTCACCGCAAGAAAGTAATGCTTTAACCCGCCGCGCTATCGCCTCCCCAGAATCAATCAAAACGACGTTGCCACCCAGCACTTGCTGAATTTCGCTTTTGATTAGTGGGAAGTCTGTACAACCAAGTACAGCGACGTCTACTTTATTGCATAGCGGCGATAAGATCCTTTTCAGTTAATCAAAAGGAACACTATCACCACGTAGCTTTTCTTCTGCCATATCAACCAAACGCGTCGAACCTAGCAATTCAACTGGCTTACCTTGTGCAAAATCACGGATCAGCTCATGAGTGTATTGACGAGTGACGGTCGCAGGCGTTGCGATTAACCCTACTCCCTGAGTCGCTAGTAAGGAGGCCGGTTTGATGGCAGGCACGACGCCAACAACTGGCACTGATAAGTTGTCACGCAATGACGGCAGCACGATTGTACTGGCAGTATTGCACGCAATGACGACGATATCGATGTGATGCTCTGCCACCAATGCGGAAACCAGCTGATTGACGCGCGAGATAAGCACATTCTGATCGAGTTCGCCGTAAGGATAAGCTTCGTTATCGAACAGATAGAAGTAGTCTAAGTGTGGAAGGAGTTGGTGAATTTCTTGGAAAACTGACAGTCCGCCGACACCGGAATCAAACACTAGAACTTTTTTCTTACTTGATGCTCGCACGAGTCTTACCTGATGAATAGAGACTCGGCGATCATACTGGTTAGATTTGTTTTGGCAATGCTTTGGCGCGGTATCTTTGATGGCTAAATCGCTCCCCTATTTCCACTTTAAGCTTAGTCAGTTCTATATGTCCTTGAAATGATGGGGTTGATGTCACCAATGTGTGGAACTCACCATTTTCTCCACATGGATCAATATG
>NZ_JAWOQS010000143.1:0-1003 GCF_033438945.1 Vibrio sp. Y176
TGCAATTCCGTGCTGTTTTGTTGAGACAGTTGGCTTTGAGCAAGTGCAATTAGGGCACTGCTGCCACCTGCAGCTTGTTCTGTCGAAACTGGTAGCTGACTCGTTAGTAGCTCAGTAAGAGGTGAAGATTCTGCATTTAGGCCTTGGCTTACCATATCCATAAGACCATTTTTGCTGCTCTTATCTACGACAGTGTCCAAAAACGCATGTGCGCTGCCAATATTCACTGATAGGAGAGCTAAAGTTAGGAGAGTTTTACGCATAGTACCTCCGACGGTTGAGCGATTTAACTTATTTGTTGTATTTATTTTTTGAAGGTCATTTGACTGACAACTTCTATTATTTTATAAAAAAAGCGGCGCTAATGCGCCGCTTTATGTAGGTCATTGAGAAAAGTCTCAATTATAGAATGTCTAGTAGCTCAACTTCGAATACTAGTGCTGCGAATGGAGGGATTGCAGCGCCTGCGCCACGTTCACCGTACGCAAGGTCTTGTGGGATGTATAGTTTCCACTTAGAACCTACAGGCATTAGTTGTAGAGCTTCAACCCAACCTTTAATTACGCCAGTTACTGGGAACTCAGCTGGTTGGCCGCGAGATACAGAGCTGTCGAATACTGTGCCGTCTGTTAGTTCACCGTGGTAGTGAACACGTACAGATTTAGCAGCTGTTGGGATTTGGCCAGTGGCTGCATTGAGGAGTTCGTACTGTAGGCCAGATTCAAGAACATTAACTTCTGGACGTAGAGCGTTGTCTTTTAGGAACGCTTCACCATCAGCTGCTGCTGCTTTAGCTGCTTCTTGACGAGCTGCTTCTGCGCGAGTGTGTAGCTCTTGCAGTGCATTGTTGATTTCGTCAATTTCAATTGATGGCATTTCGCCAGTCAATGCTGTTGCGATACCCGCAGCGATAGCGTCAACGCTAAGGCCTTCAAGACCAGAGCCAGCTAGTTGCTGACCCATTTGCAGACCAATGCCGTAGCTTGCTTTTTGTTCTGCAGTT
>NZ_JAWOQS010000144.1:0-1001 GCF_033438945.1 Vibrio sp. Y176
CTTGTCCTGCGAGACTTTCTCGACCGCGTCAACTTGCGAGTCACCTTTACTAAGTTTGTCGAAAATGAAGACGAACTGATAAAAGAAGCACGTCCAGTGCCGATGATCATTGGCGAATTTTCTGATGATGGTCGCGGTCTGGATGAACAAGCGGGCGATGGCGTCTTCACCGTTCAATTACCTATCGAAGTGGAACCGGGCAAGTACCGCGCACGAATCACCTCTGGAAACGGCGTATTTTTGCGTGCGCAAGAACAGGTGATTTTGGTGTACCCAAACCCAGTCTCACGTACGTTTATTCAATCTCGTAGCCCAGAGAAACCACATCAGCTGGTGGTTAGCGGTGAGCAAGGTATGATTGCTCCCGGCTCTATCGCGGTAAACGTCGAGCAAAATGCACCTGATGGCTTCATTACCTACAGCCAAGGTCAAGTGTCACAGGATGGTATGAAAACCACCTTGAATTTGGATAACGATCCTGAACTGGGCAAGTACTCATGGCGCGGAGAAATCTTTGCAACGGATTTCGCAACCCAGCGAGCACTGGTGTTTCCTATTCAAGAACAAACCTTCAGTGTCGTTGATGAAGTGGATTTAGAAGCCGCCCGCATCGCCAAAGAAGCTGAGCTGGCCGAGCAACGCCGTATTGAGATGGAAAAACGCATCATTGCAGAGCGCGAAGCAGAGCGTAAACGCAGCATGATCATCATTGCGGTCGGCAACGTAGTGATGCTTTTGATTGCTATTGTGGCTTGGATTGTGTGGCGTAAGTTAAAAGCGAAACGACAAGCCATGCCTGAAATGCAATTGGAAGTGCCAAAGAAATAAGGCAGAAGAGTTAGAGAAAGAACGGAGCCCATCGGCTCCGTTTTTTGTTTATCTTAGATTATCGCTTAAGCCACTTCTGGAATTGGCTTTGGTGGTTGTTCCAAATCGGGTTCTTTTTGCACGGTTGGAACAATCCCTTCACCGACCGCACTGAGGTAGCTACCACTGAGTTT
>NZ_JAWOQS010000145.1:0-1000 GCF_033438945.1 Vibrio sp. Y176
ATTCTAGGCGTGCTTCTTGGCTATTTCTGAGCATATCTTTTCTATCGTTATCTCGCCTTTTAATTGAAATCAACTCCTTCGAAATATTCGAATCTCTCCATAAGATTTTTGTGGTTGTTGCCAGCCTGTTTAACTTTTATTCTGCAAAGCATAAAACGTGAACAAAGGAATATAACCATGAAAATTGTCGCATTCGGTGCTTCTACCAGCTCAACCTCAATCAACAAAACGCTTGCTACTTACGCCGCTCAACAAGTAGAAGGCGCGCAAGTGAACGTGTTGGATTTAAACAACTACAACGTTCCAATGTTTAGTGAAGACAAAGAGAAAGAAATCGGCCAAGCGGAAGGTGCAATCGCTTTTTTACGCGAGCTAGAGCAAGCTGATGCCATCGTTGTATCATTTGCAGAGCACAACGGTTCTTACGCTGCGGCTTACAAAAACTTGTTCGATTGGGCAACGCGTATCGAGCGCAATGTGTTCCAAAATAAACCGGTAGTTTACCTTGCTACGTCACCGGGCCCTGGTGGTGCACAAAGCGTGCTAGCGGCGGCAACGGGTTCAGCGCCATTTTTTGGAGCGGACGTTAAAGCGTCGGTTTCAGTACCAAGTTTTTACGAGAACTTTGACTTGGAGTCGGGTGAGATTGTAAATCAAGAAATTGCAGAGCAAGTGAAACAAGCCGTCGCATTGCTCAAGTAATACGTCATTAAAAAAGAGATTCCCGGCGCGTGATTTCGCGGGCTTGGGAATCTCTTATTCCTGATCTACTTAAATATTTATGTAGTTGTCTGCTTGGTGCCGATTTAAAGCTCGGTAATCGCTTTGCCTTTGCGTAATTTGCGTACCCACATACGGCTTGGGTGAAGTTCTGTCAGCACATCGACAGGGAGTGGCAGCGGGTCCCCACAGATCTGGGAGGCCAACACTTCTGCCAACAGATGGGCAGAGCTTAGACCTCGAGAGCCTAAACCTAAGAAGCAGAAAAGGTTACGGAATT
>NZ_JAWOQS010000146.1:0-998 GCF_033438945.1 Vibrio sp. Y176
GACCAGGCTTTAGCGATGCTCAGTGATGCCTCGTCATGTGAAAACGACATTTTGTCTAATATGGCTTACCAAGCAAATGATGTGGTTCTTCACACTGACACGAGTGTATTACCGAAACGAAAATCTGCATGGGCATCGTGGAACTATTTGCTGGAAGGAGGCGAAGAGGAGCAGCAACGATTGCCGTCCCTAACGTACAACATGAATATTTTGCAGCATATCGACTCTTCACACACATTCTGCGTCACCTTAAACCGTACTGAAGATATCGACGAGAACAAGATTCTGCGTCAGTTCACCTACCATCACCCTGTCTTTACGATGGAGTCTATCGCTGCCCAGCAACGCAAAGAAGAAATACAAGGAACTCAACATACGTGGTTTTGTGGCGCTTATTGGTACAACGGATTCCATGAAGATGGCGTGCGCAGTGCTTTGGATGTTGTGAAAGGAATTGCCGCTAAACATAACGAGAAAAACGACACTCTTTATGAACAAGGTGCTGCGTAATATGAGTATCCCTTCTCACAGCCAGTTATTTATAGGCACTGTAAGGCATCGTCGTTTTACGCCCGTTAAGCACGAGCTGAATTATTCAATGTTTATGCCAGCGATTGATTTGGATGAAATTGGCGTACTTGAGAAAAAAGTTTGGGGCTTTGGGACTCGCTGTTGGCATTGGGCTCGATTCAAACGTGATGATTACCTCGGTGAAGGGAGTTTGAAAAAAGCGGTGCAAGACAAAGTCGCAGAACTTACGGGCGTACGTTGCAGCGGCAAAGTGCTGGCTGTCTGTCATTTGCGTTATCTCGGGCTTTATTTTAGTCCGGTGACTTTTTACTACCTGTATGACCAAAAAGGTGAATGGCAATATCTTCTCGCCGAAGTCAGCAATACACCTTGGAATGAGCGCCATTATTACGCGATAGCGGCTGACCCAAAGGATGAAGATTTTGGTTGGGAGCAAGACAAAGCATTCCACGTGTCACCGTTCAACC
>NZ_JAWOQS010000147.1:0-998 GCF_033438945.1 Vibrio sp. Y176
TTAAAAAATGATAGAATGCCAGCGTTTTGCTGGCATTTTTTATAGCGAGAAGCATGTGAATTATCAGATTATTACTAAAAACAAAGACCTAGAACAAGTTTGTGCTCAAGCAAGAGACGCAGATGTCGTAATGCTGGATACCGAGTTCGTACGTATCAGGACTTTTTATCCGCAACTAGGTTTGATTCAGCTTTTCGACGGCAAGCACTTGTCCCTTATCGATCCGACAGAATTAACGGACATGACATCTTTCATCGAACTATTGAAAGATGCATCGGTACTTAAAGTGCTTCACGCCTGTGGCGAAGATTTAGAAGTATTCCAAAATGCATTTGGTTGTACGCCATTTCCAATGGTCGATACACAGTTAATGGCGGCGTTTCTTGGCCACGGGCTGTCAACAGGTTTCGCAACGCTGGTGGAAGAATATTTAGGTGTTGCGTTGGACAAGAGTGAATCTCGCACCGACTGGATGGCTCGTCCTCTCACGCAAAAGCAACTTGATTATGCAGCGGCAGACGTTCACTACTTGTTGCCACTTTACGAAAAATTGCTCGATAAAGTCACTGAAGCTGGCTGGTGGGAAGCGGTGCAGCAAGAGAGCGACTTGTTGGTTTCCAAACGCATTCGCGAAACCAACGAAGAAAATGCGTACCTTGATATTAAAGGAGCGTGGCAACTTAAACCGTCAGAGTTAGCTGTGTTAAAGCCGCTAGCGACTTGGCGTTATCGTGAAGCAATCAAGCGCGACTTAGCACTAAACTTCATTTTCAAAGAAGGTGATTTGCTAACGGTTGCTCGTTTAGGTTTAACAAGCTTTAAAAAGATGGAAGCGGAAGGGATGGATAGCCGCGCGGTCAATCGTCACGGTACTAAAATTGCGGCCATCGTGAAAAAGGCTAAGCAAACGCCACCAGAAGAATACCCAGCTAAAATTGATCGCCTGATGGATTACCCTGGCTATAAGCAAGTTTTCAAAAACATGAAAGATGTCGTGA
>NZ_JAWOQS010000148.1:0-998 GCF_033438945.1 Vibrio sp. Y176
ACGTGGGCGCGCCGTCTACATATCTATATTTCGATGACTCTTTTATTGGTGACGCTGTTTTTTGCGCTCACTGGCATCACGCTAAATCGTCCTGAGCTGTTTGAGCGAAAAGAACCCATCATTCAACAGCACACCATCATCATCCCGCCGCAGACCTTGTTTTTGAACGGCGAAAGCTTCCAGCCAAACCGCGTTGCACTGATTGACTTTTTGACCCAAGAAGTGGCTTTACGCGGCACTCCATCTACTTTGGACGTTTACACCGAAGTGGAGCAAGGTGAATTGGTGCTTGGCGAGCTCTCTCTGGATTTCAAAGGGCCGGGTTATAACGCCACGGTTTTCGTTGATATGACCACTGGCGACGCTGATATCGAAACCACCAATTATGGCGCGGTCGCACTGCTGAATGATCTGCATAAAGGTCGTAACAGTGGTGATGTTTGGAAGTGGTTTATCGACATCACTGCACTACTGATGGTGTTTTTCGTCCTGACCGGTGTATGCCTGTTATTGCCGAAGAAAAAGACGTTCAGAACATCACTGCAGTGGATGAGCTTTGGCTCGTTGCTGTCGCTCGTCATTTATTTTGTTGCTGTGCCTTAACAGGCAGTTGTAGAGAAAAGTTTATGTTGAACACAGGCAAGTTACTTCGCCAAAACCTAGTTTGCAAAGCGGCGTTGGTAGCGGCTTTAGCACCATGGCCAGTTTTGGCTGCGCCTTTACCTGATGCCGCCAAAATCGACTTTGAGTTTGAATTGCCAAAGATCGATACCTCAATGTACGCCCGTCCTTACGTCGCAGTGTGGGTTGAAGATGAACAACGTCAATCCGTTAAAACCATTCAGCTTTGGGTCGGTAAGGATGAGTGGCTCAAAGACATGCGCAGCTGGTGGCGAAAAGTGGGTCGTTATGATCGCGATCTGATTGACGCTGTGACGTCTGCGACTCGCCCTGCTGGGCAGTATCGATTTGTTTGGGATGGTACTAACGACGCAGGC
>NZ_JAWOQS010000149.1:0-995 GCF_033438945.1 Vibrio sp. Y176
ATGTGCGTTTTGTCAACAATAGTGCCTTGTTCTGGAATGATTCGGTAGTAAACGCGTTCAACGCCCGGATCGTCGTAAGGGCGACGAGTGGAAATGCGCTTCACTGGTTGTCCTGGCGGCGTTGCGGAGCGCACCAGAGTAAAGAAGCGCGGTTTTTCGCTCAACTCAGAGAAGTACAGGTGCGACAGGAACAAGTGCTCGTATATGTAACGCGACATCAACTGGTTCTTGAGGTCTGAATGGTTGAGCAGTGTTTCGTATTGATTGATTTGCGCCTGCTCTTGGTCACTGATTGGCGTGTGCATATTCATGATCGCGCCGTTTTCTAGCCAAGTCATCAGCGTGTGGTATTCGCTGTTGGTTAGATTCGGCATACCAAATGGCATTCCCCAGTTTGGGTTGTCTTTTTCGTACTGTTCGTACTCTTCAATTGTCGGGCAGGTTTGCTCACGATCAATCGAAAAATCAAAACCTTCTAATTGCACTTGGTCTGGCAAGGGATGGCGCTCTTTCTGTTGCAATAAACGAGCGATAAGGCCAGCTTCAAGGTTTGCCGCCATGCTTTGGTCGCGTTCATTCAAAACAGGGTGGAAGCCAGCGTCGCGCCATTCTTGGGTGGTTTCTGCATCTTCAAACAAGCGAGTAGGTGCAGCAGCTGTCAGGCGAGTGCCTTCATAAACCAATGCTTTCGATGCTCCGCGGTCGATCCCTTCTACCGATGAGAGTTTTAGCTGACATGGCGCATCGTAGCAGGCGTGGCAAACCACACAGCGGTTATCGACGATAGGTTTTACCTCGCGTTGGAAGAAATCTGCCTGCGGCGTTTCAACGCTGGCAGTACGCTCACGAACCAACTGAGGGCCGAACAATTGGTCAAAGTTCAGGCCTGCATAAGTAGCACAACCAGCAAACAGACTGGCAATGCAGAGTATAAAAATTAGACGCAAATTCATTGAGTTATTTTGAGTAAATTGAATTTGCATTAATTAAAGCAA
>NZ_JAWOQS010000150.1:0-995 GCF_033438945.1 Vibrio sp. Y176
AAAGATTCATGCTTAAAAAGAGATTTTTCAAAACTAAAGATGAAGTTGAAGTCACTTTTGAACTCGATAAAAACCAGTGGGAATCCATTAAAATCGCTGGAGATTTTAATGACTGGCAACCAGAGCCAATGAAACTGGTGAAAAAAAGCGGCCAATTTAAGTTCAAAACACGTCTACCCAAAGAGCAACACATCCAATTTCGTTATCTCCTCGATGAAGTTGAATGGGAGAACGATCCTCAAGCAGATGCTTACGTTCCAAATGGCTTTGGTAGCGACAACAGCGTTGTTTGCACCGTTGAATAAGTGGTAACGTTGATGGGTTGATTAGTGCGGATTTCACCGCAGTAACAGCGCATTCTTCTCACTTAAGGCGCACGAGTTGCGCCTTTTTCCTACCAATAAGACAAACTCAAGTAGCAATTATTGTTGCCAGTGAACAACAGTGTTTTACCTAAAGTGATATATATCAACAAAAGTTATTTCCTTAGTATGAGTTCATCGCAGCAGACCGCTGCTTTCAACGAAAACTGAGGAAGTAACAAATGAAAAAACTGGTTGTTATTACTGGTGCAAGTTCAGGTATTGGTGAAGCTATCGCACGTCGTTTTAGTGAAGAAGGCCACCCTCTCCTTCTTGTGGCTCGTCGCGTAGAACGTTTAGAAGCACTAAATTTACCAAACACCTTATGTGAAAAAGTCGATGTCACTGACCAAGCGAGTTTGATAACAGCGATTGAAAAAGCAGAAGCTCAATTTGGTCCAGCTGACGTGCTAGTCAACAATGCGGGTGTAATGTTGCTTGGTCAGATCGACACGCAGGACGCCGCTGAATGGAAGCGTATGTTCGACGTTAACGTGCTTGGTTTGCTTAATGGTATGCACTCCGTACTTGCATCAATGAAAGCGCGCAATAGTGGCACAATAATCAACATCAGCTCTATTGCAGGTAAAAAGACTTTCCCTGACCACGCTGCATATTGTGGGACTAAGTTCG
>NZ_JAWOQS010000151.1:0-992 GCF_033438945.1 Vibrio sp. Y176
CGTCATCAATGATCGCTTCTGGGTATTCTTCTTAGACCCAGACAAAGCTGACATTCCTGAGGTTAACGAGTTCTACCGTTCACAAGCAGATAACTTAAAACTGCCAGCCGAACAAGAAAGTAATACGCTTCCAGTCACAAACTGGGTTAAGTACGCACGCCAACAAGCGCGTTATCTTGAGGCAAAATCTGAGTTCACGAACAATTGGTTTAAGCATGGCGAAAACCTATCGACTGACGTCATTTGGGACGGTAACGGTACCAACCCAAATGCAGCATTAACAGTATTCCGTCATTTCGACAGTGCATCTGTAGTTCAAGGGTTGGTTGGCGAGCAGCCAAAAACAGTCTGGATCTTAGATTACGCTTTGCTAGAGCGTATTCACTACCTATTGGTAGCAGGGTTTGACGTATACGGTAACTTTGGTCACCAGTTGATGACGCGTATGTTCATGGACTTCTTACGTCTTGAAGGCGAGAGTAACTTTGTTACCTTGCTGCCTGCGGATATCCGTCACCAGCTTCAATCAAGCTGGTATCAAGATCAAAGCCCTCAGCTTAGTGACTTTTTGCAACGTAACGTGAAGCCTTTTAATCAACCGACCAGCGTTGTTTACAAAACGGACGATCCAAAAACCGAACTACTGAACATGATGCGCAAACGCTTATCGCCAGTGCTGCTGCCGCGTTATGAGATTACCGATACTGCGCTTTCAGATAAAACGGAAAAAGAGCTAAAACGCATCGGTCAAGTGCGTGGTGAAGGGCTACAAACCGTCCCACAAATCACGATGCTGATGGTGCGTAGTAAGTCAGGTAAGGACGAACTGTTCACCCTACTTCACAACAATGCGCACACCAATATTTCGAGTTTGTTTGATGAAGAAAGCAACCGAGACTTCGCCAACGACGATATGACGATCGTGCGTGGCGTTGTCGGTAGCTACCCAGCAGCATTTTTCTCCCTTAAAGAAAACCAAGTAAAAGAATTTG
>NZ_JAWOQS010000152.1:0-990 GCF_033438945.1 Vibrio sp. Y176
GTTCCCTTGCACTTCTTGACCGCGCGAGTTAATACTCGCATCGGTGAGCGCATCCTCGATAGTCTTGGGCTTATTCAGAAGTAGAGGAATACCATTCACTAGCGCCGTCACGTTTTGCCAAGATTGCGCCTTAAGCCCTTCAGCAAACTGATAATCCACTGAAACTTTAGATTCAAACGGTGCACCACACGTCAGCCCCGTTGGTAAGTTGGCACTGAAAGAGGCCGAGTTTGCCAGTTGCACATCGACCGCTTTCGATGTGTCGTTGTTCAGTGACCAATTGCCCTTTACGCTTGCAGATCGGCCAGTGTGAGAAAGCGTCAACTCGACCATTTCCCCAGTTTTAATGTAACGAGATTGATATCTGACGTTAAAGGGAACTTTGAGTAAGTTATGTTGTGCGAAGCTATCTTTCAGAATTTGTGCGTACTCTTTTTCAGGGAAAAGCATTGTCGCGGCAAATACGGTGGACTCCGCAAAATCATGCATTTTTACACCACGACCCACGCCGTACATGCCTTCAAGCACAATCGAGTCAAAGTCACGGAAAACACGATCCGAACCATCTCCATAACGAGCAACGGACGCTTTTAAGGCTTGGAACAAAGGTGTCGACCACAACTCGTCGCCCAATTCACCACCAACGCTTTCATGCGCTCGGTATTCCGCTCCTTCAAAGTAACGAGCACGTTGGTTCCAGAGACTGCGTGTTGCGCGGCGAACGCCAAACATGCCATCCCAGTTGAACACCGTATCAATCTCAAATTCCTGACCACGGCGAGCCGCATCTAAATACTGTGTTCGGTAGCTCGCACTGCCCGCCCAGTAATCACCGACACCTTCTCCAATCGCACCAGTGTGGCCATACGCCCAATCGGGAACGATTTGATAGTGAATCCCGTGTCCTAGCTCGTGCAAAATCACATCTGCATCCGCTGCATCCGGAGATACTCCACCCACGCCTAACATCAGCGCACGTGAACCTTTGTA
>NZ_JAWOQS010000153.1:0-989 GCF_033438945.1 Vibrio sp. Y176
TTACTGATCTGGTTTTGCGAATACTGATATTGATGATACTAACGGCCCACCGGCCTGTTGAGGAACCTGTAAAACGGAAAGGCTCATTGAAGCCGTATATTTTCTGGAGGTTCATCAGGCGCGGAACTCATCAAGGCGCGGGAATAAAATCCCATTCAGACGCCGGATAGATTCAAGCAAGCCAACTTGTCGTCAAAATCGGTGTTGCAAAAACGGGAGTGACCATAGATTCCGTTTTCTGAGACGACCCCTTCATGCCGCCTGTTTTTCCTGCTCATTGGCACGTTTCGCAACCTGTTCTCATTGCGGACACCTTTTCCAGCCTCGTTTGGAAAGTTTCATTGCCAGACGGGACTCCTGCAATCGTCAAGGGATTGAACCCTATAGAAGACATTGCTGATGAACTGCGCGGGGCCGACTATCTGGTATGGCGCAATGGGAGGGGAGCAGTCCGGTTGCTCGGTCGTGAGAACAATCTGATGTTGCTCGAATATGCCGGGGAGCGAATGCTCTCTCACATCGTTGCCGAGCACGGCGACTACCAGGCGACCGAAATTGCAGCGGAACTAATGGCGAAGCTGTATGCCGCATCTGAGGAACCCCTGCCTTCTGCCCTTCTCCCGATCCGGGATCGCTTTGCAGCTTTGTTTCAGCGGGCGCGCGATGATCAAAACGCAGGTTGTCAAACTGACTACGTCCACGCGGCGATTATAGCCGATCAAATGATGAGCAATGCCTCGGAACTGCGTGGGCTACATGGCGATCTGCATCATGAAAACATCATGTTCTCCAGTCGCGGCTGGCTGGTGATAGATCCCGTCGGTCTGGTCGGTGAAGTGGGCTTTGGCGCCGCCAATATGTTCTACGATCCGGCTGACAGAGACGACCTTTGTCTCGATCCTGGACGCATTGCACAGATGGCGGACGCATTCTCTCGTGCGCTGGACGTCGATCCGCGTCGCCTGCTCGACCAGGCGTACGCTTATGGG
>NZ_JAWOQS010000154.1:0-988 GCF_033438945.1 Vibrio sp. Y176
TAGTGTAAGCCAGACTTCACTGTAGGACCCGGATCTGGCACTTCAGTCAGCTCCGCATCAATCTCAATTGCGCCATCTTTCATGTGGTTCGCAGAAATTTTTACGAGGCCGACGTAGGCGATGAGTAGCGCGATCGTTACTATCGTAGTCGCTGCGTCGCCAAAGACATCTTTCGTCCAACCTACTCCGTAGTACACCAAAGCGCTGATTACACACAGACCTAAAATGGTAGCCGTGAATGAAAGTAGGCTTTGCAGTAACGTTGGATTATGACGACGAGGTATGCCAGTCATGCCCGCTTTACATGCTTCAAGGTGAACGATGTAAATCAACGCGATGTAGGAAATCAGCGCTGGAAGTAATGCCGCTTTGATAACCTCTACGTAAGAAATCCCAACGTATTCCACCATCAAAAACGCTGCCGCGCCCATGATTGGCGGGGTGAGCTGACCATTGGTTGACGCTGCCACTTCAACGGCACCCGCTTTTGTGCCCGGGAAGCCGACTCGTTTCATCAATGGAATGGTAAAAGTACCCGTGGTTACGACGTTTGCGATCGATGAGCCTGAAACCAGACCCGATAGACCAGATGCGACAACGGCGGCTTTAGCTGGGCCACCTTTCATGTGACCAAGTAGAGAAAACGCGACTTTAATGAAGTAAGCACCTGCACCCGCACGTTCTAGCATCGCGCCAAACAGTACAAACAAGAATACGAAAGAAGTGGATACACCTAACGCAACACCAAATACCCCTTCGGTGGTTAGCCACAGATGCGACATCGCTTTACCTAAGCTTGCGCCTTTGTGGGCTATGACATCTGGCATGTATGGGCCAGCAAACGTGTAAGTCAGGAACACGGCGGCCACAACCATTAGCGGAGGCCCTAATGCACGACGAGTCGCTTCAAGTAGCAATATCATACCAACGACCGCAACCACAATATCGGCAGTGGTGGGCGCGCCGGAACGTCCTGCGAGTTCGGTGT
>NZ_JAWOQS010000155.1:0-986 GCF_033438945.1 Vibrio sp. Y176
GTATTTGCTCTGTTGCACTTTCCCGCGTTTGAAGGCCAGCAATGGCAATTGTGGCGTTGGGTGAGTCATGCATTGCTGCATTTCTCGGTAACACACATCATCTTTAACTTGTTGTGGTGGTGGCAACTTGGTGGCGATATTGAACGTCGCCTTGGTTCTGGCAAGTTACTGCAAATCTTTGTGGTATCTGCGGCACTCTCTGGTGCTGGCCAGTTCTATGTTGAAGGTGCAAACTTCGGTGGGTTATCTGGTGTTGTGTACGCGCTACTCGGTTATTTGTGGGTTTTGGGTTACCGCTTACCTCATTTAGGTTTAACGCTGCCGAAATCCATCATTGGTTTTATGTTGGTGTGGTTGGTACTTGGTTTTGTGCAACCGTTTATGGCCATTGCCAATACGGCTCACTTAGCTGGCTTGTTGGCCGGGATGGCGATTGCTCTGTTCGACTCGGGCAAGCAGAAATACCAACAACAAGCGTGATAGCAAAAACAAAAAAAGACCGCTCGAAAGCGGTCTTTTTGTATCTAAAGCAGCGTTACTTACTGATAGAGGTATTTGGTAAACAGCAAATCAGCAATGACGGTTTTCCCGGTCTCTGGCAGTAAGGTTTCGTTTAGCTCTTTCACCAACGTTTTGCGTAGGTCTTCTCGGCCAGAAAGCGACTTGATCGTATCTTCGGTTTGTTTGCCTAGGAGTTCGATGACCGCATCGCGAATCAAGGGTTGATGGTGCTCAACAATCGCTAGGTCTTGTTGGCTCATCACCATGATGTCGATACGCACTTGTACATAGCCTAATTTTTTACCTTTGGTGTAAAAGTTAGTGGTTAAATCTGGCTCTAGGGTGAAGTACGCTAATTTTGGTCCAGTCTCTTCCGTTTCAGCCCAACTTGGTGCGGAGATCAGGATTGTTAACGCAAAAATAATTTGGGCTATATAACGTTTGTACATATTTCTAACTTTTCTTTCTCTGGATCGCGATATTCG
>NZ_JAWOQS010000156.1:0-985 GCF_033438945.1 Vibrio sp. Y176
ACAACTACTTGCAATACCAAGGTGCAAGCGAGCGCCTTGAGTTGGCAAAGTCGAACTTAGAAGATCAACGACGTACACTCGACCTCGTCGAGAAAGTCGTGCGCAGCGGCTACGGTTCTGATCTCGATTTAGCCCAAGCGAAGGCCACACTTGCGGCGATGGAATCGCTCGTTCCGCAGTTAGAAATTGCACAACAAGCGCACAAACATCGTTTAGCAGTATTGCTTGGTGAGCCGCTAACGCAAGTCGAAATTCGCCTGTCTAAGCAGCATAGTGTACCTGTCATGCAGGACATGGTGCCGGTCGGTTTACCTTCCGATCTGTTGAAACGTCGTACCGATATTCGCTTAGCCGTGCGCGAAATGGCCGCGCTCAATGAAGAGTTAGCAGCAAGCGTTGCTGATCAATATCCGAAGTTCTTTTTGACGGGCGCTCCGGGGTTGTCTGCGTCAAGCTTTGACGATCTTTTCAGTAGCGATTCTTTCGGTTGGATGGGCGCGGCAGGCGTAAGCTGGAACTTGTTCGATGGGGGGCGGGGCGAGGCAATTGAAGCCATCAACCAAGCGCGTTTTGATTCGGCGACATTGTCTTATCAACATACGGTCGAGTCGGCTTTGGCAGAAACCGAATCCTCGCTGTTTGCTTATGGTCGCAGCCAAGAAAATCAGCGCCGAATCGATGATGCATTGAAAGCCACCAATAACGCCGTCAACAAAGCTAAGTCACTGTACCGAGCTGGCTTGATTGATCACTTATCGGTTTTAGATGCGCAACGTCAGCAACGCATGATGCAAGATCAGCGAGTCGCAGCAAAGTTACAAACCGCACAAGCTACGATTGCGCTCTACAAATCACTTGGTGGTGATTGGACGCTACAACCAGAAGCACAACACGAAACGAATGCCAAAGGTTAGGTTTCTTACAAGCCGCACACCTTTGCATCATAACGGATGCCGTTAAATCGGTTAAAAAGAGGCCACTTAGA
>NZ_JAWOQS010000157.1:0-983 GCF_033438945.1 Vibrio sp. Y176
AACATTCGGATTCAAGTGATTAAGCAAGTCAAATTTTCTGGGAAACCAGTGGCTTTTTTAATTGCGGACATCAATAAAGATATTGTTATTGAGCAATTAACCAATCAAGAGCACGAAGACAGCTACAGTCGCATGGTGCTGAAAATAAAAGATGTTGAAATGGTGGTGTGGGATTCCATCACTAAAAACTCAACCACTAATGCAGATGAGAATCATTTTCTTTCTAAAGTTTTGGATGGAAAAATATATTTCGAAGTGCCAGTGGAACAACATCATTTTAAATTGATGGCATGGTTTGAACCGCTCAACGAGCGAGATATTTTTACTTCTCGACTCTTTATTGTTGGGCTAAGTATTCTCGCCGTGATGATTGTTATTGCGCTGTGTTATGCATTTGTCGCAAACAATAATAAATTGGAATTAAAGATTAAGCTTGAGGAAGAGAAAAAGCGTAAAGATATTCTTTCTCAACAAAACCACAAACTCACCAAAGAAATAGAGCGCCGAAAAGCATCGGAGAAAGAGCTCGCATTCCAAGCCAAATACGACACCTTAACAGAATTGCCAAATCGCAGTTATGGCTCAGAACGATTGGCGCTGGAGCTTATCCGTGCATCTCGTACGGGGTCAAAAGTATTGGTGATGTTTATTGATTTGGACCACTTCAAACAGATCAACGATTCTATGGGGCATTTTGTCGGGGATGAAATTCTCAAACTCAGTGCTCAGCGTCTTCAAAACGTCGCGAGAAAAACCGATTTGCTCGCGAGAATCGGTGGGGATGAGTTCCTGTTGGTGATTCCAGATTTACCAGATAACGATACCGCGAAGCGCGTTGCTTCGAGTGTGTTATCGGCCTTTAGTGAACCGTTTGTTTGGAATAATCACGAGTTTTTCCTGACAGGCAGTGTCGGCATGTCGGTTTTCCCAGACGATGGTGATAACGCCGAGCAGCTGTTGGCGTGTGCCGATATGGCGATGTA
>NZ_JAWOQS010000158.1:0-980 GCF_033438945.1 Vibrio sp. Y176
GTTGTCGCATTTGTTTTGGTTTGTTCTATGTCCCACTCCCACAAAGCCATTTTATTGATCAGTGCTTTTAGGAGATCGTTAACTTCAATCATTACGATGTTTTTCGGGCAAGAAAACTTGTCACAATCGAAATAAACAGAACGATACGCCACAACATTCGTCATTACGGCGCGATGTGGAGTATGAGGTGGGATCCACACTGCTTTGGTTGGCGGCAAAATACAAATGGAATCATTTAGGGCAAACGTCATGCATCCTTGTGGCGCGTAAAGTAACTGACCTTTATGGTGCTGATGCATCCCTGAGTCGTGTTTACCAACATCTGCAGCAATGCCGACCACGTTGGCTGTGAGCTTGTCTGCATCAAACTGAGTGTTTTCTTCAATAAGTGCCATTTGTCCGAATTTTGATGTTTTTGGTCTTAATGATGTTAATGGGTAAAGCATAACGCCTTCTATACTGCGCGCCAAGTTAAGTTTGTTACCCACTTAAGCTTCTGAATTCATCAGGTCGAAGTGGGATAGAGAGGCAAAAATGAAAACGAAACCTTCTATTGGATTAATGGTTGTGATGCTGATGTTTCCACAAATTGTAGAGACGATTTACAGCCCTGCACTTGGTCATATTGCACTGTCATTCTCAGTCACCTATACGCAAGCAGCGCAAACCCTATCGATCTACTTTACAGCATTTGCAATCGGAGTCGTGGTTTGGGGTCTATTAGCAGATAAATGGGGAAGACGTCCAACCATGCTAGTTGGCTTGCTCGTTTATGGGCTTTCTGCATTGGTTGCGATGCAAACTGATCGCTTTGATGTGGTCATGTTGGCTCGAGCGTTGAGCGCCTTTGGTATTGCGGTTGGTTCTGTGGTGACGCAAACCATGTTGCGGGACAGTTTTTCTGGCGAAGAATTGGGTAAAGTATTCGGCGTATTGGGAATAGGCATTTCTGTCAGTCCGGTGATTGGCATGTTGCTCGG
>NZ_JAWOQS010000159.1:0-978 GCF_033438945.1 Vibrio sp. Y176
AAAGGATCTTGGAAAATCATCTGGATTTCTTTACGTGTTTCACGGCGCTGTACATCTTTCATTTTTGTGAGGTCTTGGCCTAACCAAACCACTTCGCCATCGGTCGCTTCAACAAGTCCAATGATGGCACGTGCGAAGGTCGATTTACCACAACCCGACTCACCTACTACGCCAAGCGTTTCCCCTTCGTAGAGGCGCACATTTACGCCATCTACCGCTTTTAGGCTGGAAGGTTTTGACCAAGGCCACGCTGATTTTGATGCGATGCTGAAGTGAACTTTCAGATCAGATACATCCAGAATTAACTTTTTATCTGCGCTCATTTGTTCCAAGCCTCCCATTCAGAAAAACATGCACGCTGACGACCATCACCAAATGGCGTCAAGATTGGTGCTTCACGCTTACAGCGGTCCATCACACGATGACAACGCTCTTGGTAAGGGCAGCCCGGTGGTAGACGCAGTAAGTTTGGTGGATTGCCAGGAATGGTTGGCAGAATTTCACCTTCTGTATCCAGACGAGGGATCGCCTTTAACAGACCTTCCGCATAAGGGTGGCTTGGGTTGTAGAAAATTTCGTTTACGTTGCCGTACTCCATCGTACGACCTGCGTACATCACAAGCACTTTGTCACATGAACCAGCAACAACACCTAGGTCGTGGGTGATCATAATGATTGCAGTGTTGAACTCGGATTTCAGCTCGTTCAACAAGTCCATGATCTGTGCCTGAACGGTTACGTCCAGTGCGGTTGTTGGTTCATCAGCAATAAGCAGTTTAGGACGGCACAATAGCGCCATCGCAATCATTACACGCTGACGCATACCGCCAGAGAACTCGAGCGGATACATGGTAATACGCTTACGTGCTTCAGGGATTTTTACTGCTTCCAGCATGCGAACAGATTCTTCAAACGCTTCTGATTTTCCCATGCCTTTATGCAGCATCAACACTTCCATCAGTTGATCGCTCACTTTCA
>NZ_JAWOQS010000160.1:0-976 GCF_033438945.1 Vibrio sp. Y176
GAAATGGTCCAAAATACGAATATCCACCAGCGCCAACGCATCAATTAATCGCCTTGTAATCCTGCGGTCTGCCTGGCTTGGCTCGGCGACACCGGACGGGTGGTTATGCGCCAAAATCAAAGCAGCCGCGTTGTGGTGCAGGGCTCTTTTTACTACTTCTCTAGGGTAAACTGATGCAGCATCCAAGGTTCCTTCGAATAAAATCTCATCTTTTATTACTCGGTTTTGGTTATCGAGGAAAAGAATGTAAAAAGCCTCTCTTTGGCGGTCTCTTAATATAGAGGAAAGATATAATTTAGTTTGCTCAGGGCTGGTTAAGGCGTCGCCACGCTTGAGGGTTTCCGCCAAATATCGCTGAGTCATTTCTAACACCGCTTGCAATTGCACATATTTGGCCTGCCCTAACCCTTTATGCTGACAAAACTCTTGTTCTGAAGCAGAGAACAGCTGCCTAAGCGAACCAAAATCTTGAATAAGGAAATCGGCCAACTCAATCACGTTCATGCCTTGCGTACCCGTACGGAGAAATATCGCCAGTAATTCGGCATCGGTTAACGCCTGCGGCCCACGTTGCAGAAGTTTCTCTCGTGGCATCGACTCATTTGGCAAAGCTTTGAGTATCATCGGAACTCTCTTTGAAGATAAGAATCCCTATTCCACAAAACAGAAAGCGAAAGTCGAGGATGACTTTCGCTTTCTTCGTTCCACACTGATTTTATGTGCAATTTAATGGTTCATCAGAGTTTAAAGTTGCCGACCAGATCGTGAATTTCCGTGCCGGATTGTGACAACTGAGTGCTGATCGTTTCTGCGTGTTGCAAGGTATCATTGATGTTGTTGACGATCTGTTGAATCGCCACCAAGTTCTGGTTGATGTCTTCCGCCACCGCACTTTGTTCTTCTGCCGCTGATGCGGTTTGAATTCCCATATCTCGAATTGTACCAATAGAATGGTGAACACCAGACAGAGACTGTT
>NZ_JAWOQS010000161.1:0-975 GCF_033438945.1 Vibrio sp. Y176
TATTCACGACAAACCAAAGCCATTCTTGAGGAGTTGTATCAGATGGCTCCCCTGCTCGATCACGCGGCGTAACGAATAATTGTACAGAATAAGGCCATCACTTAGCCTTATTCTGGCAGAGCCTCACCTTTTATTATCATTTACTAACAAATACTTACACCATCAATGCGACTTATGTCACATTTATCTATTGAACAAACAACCCATCTAAGTTCTAATATCCTTACATCACTATGGTATGACATACGAAATAAAAATCCCCATAGTTCAATAACTAAGCGGTTCTTCTAATAATATTTAGCCGCTATTTCTCTGAGACACTTATTTTCTCTCGCTTGATGTCATTCAGTTCCACGAGATTTAGGATACTTAATGATGCGTCTTTACTGCGTTATTGCTACGGCCATGTTGATGCCGTTAACAGCACAAGCAACGGTTTATGACGTTGCGAAACCATCTGAGCTAAACCAAATATGCTCAACTCATAGTTCTTTTGATATTCAAAGAACAGACACTACCTTTTTTTGCCATGGCAAGATCGTATTACCCGCTGGTGATTCCATCATCTCCTCTTCACCTGAGAACGAAGTCATACTAGAAGCTCATCAAGGCATTGTTTTAGAGGGCAATAACCGAATTGGTGAGCCTAATAAACGCATCTCACTTCGCTCGCTTTCAGTCGAGTTGAAGGTTAACAATGAGCAAGCTTCGAGCATTGAAGATTACCAAAACAAACACACTGTTATTTATGGTGACCTTCTGTCGGCCTACCCAACAAAACTGCATAATGTTCTCATCGATGGGGATATAGAGCTAACGGGGTCGACACTTCATATTGACGGTAAGTACAACACCATTATTGGTAAAATTTTGACTCACAGTACGACCGATATAATCAATGCTAACGTTTGTGGCACCATTGAATCAAAAGGCCATCAATTGCATCTCAAGACGAAGCACCCTTTCCAATAACAT
>NZ_JAWOQS010000162.1:0-971 GCF_033438945.1 Vibrio sp. Y176
TGCGAGCATTACCTTCCGGCAAATCATATTGTACTTGAGCACGATGAATTTGGGACTCATCAACTTGTTTTATGGAATGCGCGACTGCGTTTGCCACCTTTGAAGGTTGACCAACGGACTGCTTATTTTGAGCTTTCTTTACCTGCCCTTTTTTGCCCACTTTATTGGTACGGTTGGTACCAGGTATCAGTGAAGGAGGTAAACCATTAATCGACGCCATAACGCTCCATAAAAAGACAGGGCTACCGCCCCGTCTTTATTTGTTTCCTAATTATTCGCGGCCTGGAAGCTTCTTCCAAGTCACGTTATCACGCAGGTAAACCGGGCTAGATTCTTCAACAGGAACCGTATTGCCTTTTTCTAGTTCTTGCTTAGCTAAAATCACAATGTCTAGTGAGTCAGGGTACAATACCTCACTGTCTGCAGTGTTAAACGGCAGGCCTGTCAGTTCTTCCTGATACGCAGACCAACCTGTACCAGCTGTTGTCCACGTTTTAGAGTCAGCTTGTGCTTCTTCCGCCAAACGAGCTGGTGGAATCACACATTCTTCATCAACACCCATCCATTCGCCGTTTTCTTGGCGAGAATAACGTGCCCAGTAAACTTCGCTCATGCGCGCATCAATCGCTACAGCGACATCAGTTGCACCATGCAGGCGGTAGCTTGCTTGTGCCATCGCAGCCAATGTTGAAACACCAATCATCGGCAGTTCTGCACCAAATGCTAGGCCTTGAGCGATGCCAATACCGATACGAACACCAGTAAAGCTACCAGGGCCACGGCCAAACGCTAGTGCATCCAAGTCTTGTAGAGTTAGACCCGCTTCTTTCAGCACTTCGTCAACCATTGGCAGCACTTTTTTCGTGTGGTCACGAGGTGCCACTTCGCTGCGTGAAATCACTTGGTCATTAACCAGTAGTGCAACTGAACAGTTTTCAGTTGCGGTATCGATAGCAAGAATTTTTGCGCTC
>NZ_JAWOQS010000163.1:0-963 GCF_033438945.1 Vibrio sp. Y176
GGCGGATGCCTTCATGCGTTGGCAAGGCGCTCATGGGCGAGTGTATGAGTTGGGTTTGCAATATCGCCAGATACTAATCGTCGCGTGTATTTTTTCACTTGGCTCTATTGCGGTTCCATTCTTGCTACGTAACGACAACAGCCCTAACTTAGCCACAATTTTGATGGTGATAGGTGCAATCATTAACATTGTGTTGGACTATGTTTTCATTGCTTGGATGAACTGGGAGCTAACAGGAGCGGCTATTGCGACCGCATTGGCACAGATGGTTGTCACCGTGCTAGGTGTGGGCTACTTCTTCTCTTCTAAAGCGAAGTTACGTCTAACATTTAGAGAGTTGAAAGTGCAATTGGATGCTATTCCTAAAATTGTGCTTATCGGGACATCCAGCTTTTTTATGTACGCTTATGGATCTACGATGGTAGCTCTGCACAACGCGTTATTCGCACAATACGGCAGCCCGCTTTTGATCGGCGCTTACGCCATTTTAGGCTATATCGTGACGGTCTATTATCTCGTGGCGGAAGGCATTGCCAATGGTATGCAGCCTTTGGTGAGCTACAACCATGGCGCACGAAATCAAGATAACATTCGTAAGTTGCTACAAATTGCTATGGGGACATCGGTTTTAGGTGGTGTTGTGTTCGTGGTATTGATGAACCTTTTCCCGTACCAGCTCGTATCCGTCTTTAATGACGCGGATCAGCAGCTTATCGAAAGTGCTGTGGTGGGAATTCGTCTCCACATGTTCGCACTGTTTCTGGATGGTTTCTTAGTGGTAGCAGGGGCTTACTATCAATCGGTCAACAAAGGCAGTAAGGCGATGTTTGTGACGGTAGGTAATATGCTTATTCAACTGCCGTTCTTGTTCATCATGCCAAAACTGTTGGGTGTGACAGGCATTTGGATTGCATTCCCGCTATCCAACATTGCGTTAAGTCTGGTTGTGATGAGTATGCTTTG
>NZ_JAWOQS010000164.1:0-963 GCF_033438945.1 Vibrio sp. Y176
TGATTCAACCGATGGTAAGAGCGAAAGCCAGAGCCTATCTGAGCGACGAGCAGAGTCTCTACGTACTTACTTTGAATCACTGGGTTTGCCAGAGGATCGTATTCAAGTGCAAGGTTATGGCAAGCGCCGACCTATTGCTGATAATGGCACGCCGATTGGTAAAGACAAGAACCGTCGTGTAGTCATCTCTTTAGGTCGAACTCAAGTTTAGGCCGTAGTAAAGCATGCTTACATAAAAAACGCCGGAGAAATAATCTCCGGCGTTTTTGTATATTGACGTTGTTAGCTTGTAAATTAAGTAAGAGCATCGAAAACGCTCAAGTCTTACTTTGTATATGTTAGTGAGTATCTACTTACTGTCGAATAACTTTCGTTGAGTCATTTCCAAGTGATGAGGTCAGCTTATTTTCGACCTTTGCTCATTAATTTAAACGAAACTTAGCGATCACTTCGCAATTGGTTGCGGTATCGATCTTCTCTACTTGTTTCGCAATTGCTGGGTTTGGATGACGCTTCATAAAATCGATAAGTGCTTTTGTGCAACAGCCGATGGAGTCAATAAAGCTCGCGCAATTCTGGTTTGGGCATTGGGGAATAAGTGTGAGCACTTTTTCAGATGCCAGCTGAAGATATTTGAGTTCGTATTCGGTATCACCAGCCCAGCGCCAAAATTGTGCGAGGTTGTGACAAGAGATTACAGAAATCAAAAGGCGTTCGTCTGCTTCAATTTCCACGCATTCACTAATGTCTTCACTTAAGCTTAAAGCTTGTTGATAGTGAAGAATGCTGCGTACAGGATCATCTAGTTGCAGGGCAGTATCGGCTAGGAGTGTGTGTTTTTCCCATTCACTGATCATTATCGTTGTCCCACGTATCGAATTTGGGATGAATCTAAACGATAATTATTATCAAGTAAAGAGGTTTGTTTACAAAAGGACAGGCAGATCGCAGACCTGCCTGTAA
>NZ_JAWOQS010000165.1:0-962 GCF_033438945.1 Vibrio sp. Y176
CTGACAGCTCTGGTAGGTTGGTGTTGCCAATCAGCAACAAGGTTTCCTCACATAAGAGCTGGCTATATTCATAATGAGTCGAAAGAGGCAAACACCGCACATGCAGATCACTTTCGCCATGAATGTTTTTAACTGCGCCATCTCCGGTAAGAATTTTCACGCGAATATTTGGATGGCGCTGGTGGAAATCATCGATATTTGGCACCAGCCAAAGACTGGCAAATGAGGGGGTGACATCGACAACCAACAGCTCTTGATCGGTATTGGTCTGAATTAGGCTGGCGGTTGCGTGCTGAATGAGCTCCAGAGCTTCTGTTATTTGGGGTAAATAGCGCTTTCCTTCCTCTGTTAGCTCCACGCCGTTTAACCCTCGATGAATGAGAGGAAGCCCAACGAGTTGCTCTAAAGATGCCATCTGTTTACTGACCGCTCCTTGTGTTACGCACAGGTCATCGGCGGCTTTAGAAAAGCTGAGATAGTTAGCCACAGCAACAAAAGTCCTCAACGCACGAATGGAAGGGTACTCACTGCCTTTTATCATTCTTTCAATTCCATTGAATTTGCTTAGGCACAGAGTAGAGGATTTGTGCTTTTAAGCAAAGCAAGGCACGACGGATGTGTGATTGGCTTCCTTTCTAATAAACACGCAACGCGATATTTCAATGACTATTTAACAACTCAAGAATATTCACGCTGTGTGTTTTTGTTTTGAAAAAACTACAAATTAGCGAGAAGCTTTTTCACTAGTTATATTTATCCTACATTTATATTGTTTGTGTAAGGTAAATAAATGGCCTGTATTTTGTTTTTTGTACGAGTTTTTTTAGCTAATTGTCAGAATTTTATTAAATTAAAATAGCTTTTCATGAATTTAATATTGGCATTGCTTTTGCTATTTATGATTGGAACTTTCGATAATCAGTTAATTTAGGAGAACGAAATGAAAAGCAATGTTGTTACTC
>NZ_JAWOQS010000166.1:0-961 GCF_033438945.1 Vibrio sp. Y176
CGAAATATCGCAATTATGTTCAACATGCAGCAAACCAATGTACATCGTAGGGACACCGGCAAAGAGTGTCACTCGATGCTTTTCGATCAGCTCCAACACATGTTTCGGATCAAATCGAGGTACTAAAACCAAAGTTGCACCGCTTTGCACGCTAGCATTGAGATGCACGGTTTGACCGAATGTATGAAACAGTGGCAACGTTACTAGATGAACATCATCAGCCTGACTCGCCATGATGTTCTGAGCCACAAGCGCATTCATTACGATGTTTTGCTGTGTGAGCTCTGCTCCTTTGGGCAGTCCCGTTGTGCCTGATGTATACAAAATCACACAAGTGTCATCCGCATCGCGAGCTACGTAATCCGCCAAAGGTTCGATATCTTCTATAAAAGACGTCAGTGTCGGTAAACCTTGGTACTCTTTTTGCGTTTGATCTTGCGTCATTACGATCATCGTTTCACACGCATCCACCTCTTTAAACGCTTTCATGCCTTCTTTCGCCATTGGCAGTTCGGGCGTTCCTTCAAAACAGAAGTAAAACTTCGCTTTCGAATCTTCTAGGTGGTATTTGATTTCTCTAGATTTGAGCAACACGTTCAGCGGAACGGTAACGGCACCCGCCTTCTGAACCGCAAAATAAACGAAAGGAAAGAAAGGCAAATTCGGGCACGATAGCGCCACTCGGTCTCCCGGTTTGACGCCCGCTTTAATCATCGAAGTCGCGATCTTACCCGCAATCGCGTCAAATTCTGCGTATGTGAATTTTTTATCACCACATATCAAGGCCGTTTTATTCGGTTTACTTGCAGCATTTCTCTGCAAGGCAGCAGCAAGGTTCGTCATAATGGCTTACCCTCTAAAACTTTGTCATTTTCATTGTTGTTCGTGAATTCCTTTAAGAGAGTCACGCATCATGGGCGACTAGGAGGCTTGGAAAAGCCATACCGCCTTTTGTTAACAT
>NZ_JAWOQS010000167.1:0-958 GCF_033438945.1 Vibrio sp. Y176
GCGTTAACGCGGTGGTGTATTTTCGCGTGGTTGACCCACAAATGGCAATCAACAATATTGAAAGTTACAGCGATGCCACCAGCCAGTTAGCACAAACGACGCTACGCTCGGTGCTGGGCCAACACGAGTTGGATGAACTGCTATCCGAACGAGAACGACTCAACAAGGATTTACCGTCCATTCTCGATCAACAAACCGACGATTGGGGCATTAAAATCTCCACCGTCGAAGTCAAACACGTCGATTTGAACGACAGCATGGTTCGCGCGCTGGCTCGACAAGCCGAGGCGGAACGTAACCGCCGAGCGAAAGTGATTCACGCAACGGGTGAATTGGAAGCCTCGAACAAACTGAAAGAAGCCGCAGAAATGCTAAACGAAGCGCCAAACGCGCTGCAATTACGCTATATGCAGACCTTAACCGAAATTACGACGGACAAAACCTCAACCATCATCTTCCCAATGCCAATTAATTTGGTCGAAGCGGTGACGGACATTGCCAACGCCGTTAAAAAGAATCAGGGGCAGGATAAAGAAGAATAGCCACATTAATTTTCAAATAAGGGCGGAAGCGGCTTGGGTTTAACTTGAGCGGACTTAGTTTGGTCTCGTTGAGTTTGGTGTAAACAGTAAGGCCGCTTCTTCATATTAGATA
The DNA here is from genome assembly GCF_033438945.1 of Vibrio sp. Y176. Classification (NCBI taxonomy): domain Bacteria; kingdom Pseudomonadati; phylum Pseudomonadota; class Gammaproteobacteria; order Vibrionales; family Vibrionaceae; genus Vibrio; species Vibrio sp. Y176. The sequence goes on from NZ_JAWOQS010000167.1 coordinate 655, forward strand.
TCACAAACCTTTCGATCACTGACCCGTGTCGGATTTACTTGGCGGCGTACCACATTCGCGTTTCATGATTTCCAGACCCGATTTAAAACAAGCGCGCCATGCCTTTTCAACGTCGGAGTTGTACTCATAATCACACTCTTGTACTGTTTCCAATAAGCTTTCAAACCAAATATCAATGTCTTCGGGTTTGATACCAATGTTACCGATACCGTGCTTTTTGCCATACTTTTCCATCATTTTTCGCGCATCAGAAGACGTGTCTGTCATCATAAAAAAGACGATAGAACCTTTGAGCATACCACCT
>NZ_JAWOQS010000168.1:0-956 GCF_033438945.1 Vibrio sp. Y176
AGTTGTACCGCGCAGAAATTCCGGGTCCAGTGAAAGATACCAAAATGACCCCGCGCATAGCCGAGACAGCAAAAGCGCTGTGGTACATCTATTTAAGCCTGACAATCGCTTGTGCGGTTGCTTTTTGGCTCGCGGGCATGACGCCGTTTGATGCCATCAGCCACAGCTTCTCTACCATTGCAATTGGTGGCTTCTCAACTCACGATGCCAGCATGGGCTACTTCGACAGTTACGCGATTAACCTGATTACCGTGGTGTTCTTGCTGATCTCTGCTTGTAACTTCACTCTGCACTTTGCAGCATTTGCCTCTGGTGGGGTTCATCCTAAGTATTATTGGAAAGACCCAGAGTTCCGCGCATTCATCTTTATTCAGGTGTTGCTGTTTTTGGTCTGCTTCTTACTACTATTGAAGCACCACTCTTACACATCACCTTATGATGCGTTTGACCAAGCGTTGTTCCAAACTGTCTCAATCTCGACAACCGCAGGTTTCACCACAACCGGTTTTGCAGATTGGCCATTGTTCTTGCCAGTACTGTTACTGTTCTCCTCTTTTATAGGAGGATGCGCAGGTTCGACCGGTGGTGGTATGAAAGTGATCCGCATTCTGCTTCTTACCTTACAAGGTGCGCGTGAGCTTAAACGTCTGGTTCACCCAAGAGCGGTGTACACCATCAAAGTCGGAGGTAGTGCACTACCGCAACGTGTGGTCGATGCTGTATGGGGATTCTTCTCAGCATACGCGTTAGTGTTTGTGGTATGTATGTTGGGTTTGATTGCAACAGGCATGGATGAGTTAAGTGCATTCTCTGCCGTAGCAGCGACACTAAACAACCTTGGTCCTGGATTGGGCGAAGTCGCACTTCACTTTGGTGATGTAAACGACAAAGCGAAATGGGTGCTGATCGTCTCCATGCTATTTGGTCGCCTGGAAATATTTACCTTACTTATTCTA
>NZ_JAWOQS010000169.1:0-954 GCF_033438945.1 Vibrio sp. Y176
CATCAACTCGAATACTTGCGTGGCAAAGTGGAACATCCATTAGATGATGACCCTTATGCCTTAGACACTCGATTCGAGTGGGAAGATGACATGACCAAATAGAAAAAACCTCCGGCATTTACCGGAGGTTTTTGTTTTTAGGTTTGGCTTAAGGCTTAGGTGTAAAAAGCAGAGCTTTATTCTGCCATCAGCTCATCAAGTGCATTAACTGACGCAGCGACTTGCTCGTCCAATAAGCCTTGCTGCGCGTTGTATGTATCTAGCGGTTCGGCAGCAATCTCGATACTTTGGCAAGTGTTCATTAACGCAGTAAGACCTAAACTCCCCGCACTGCCTTTTAGTTTATGAGCGAGATTTTTCACTGCTAGGCTGTCATTTTTTTCTGCTGACTCAACCAACTGTCCAAGTACATCCGCACTGGTATTTCTGAACAAGTCGATGATATGCAGCATTTTTTCTCTGCCTAAAATCGTCATGTCGGACTGGATCACGCTTGGATTAATGATGACCATTTCTGGTTCCTCTCGTTGTTGGTGGTCTTGTTCGACCTGATTTTCAATAGTTAGATTGGTGTCGCTCGTTTCGCTCAGAGGTAAGCATTCTCCACTTTGCGGAAGCAGTAATTGTTTGCCATCCAGAACATCCTGAATCAACGTAGCAAGGGCTTCTTTCTCAACCGGTTTTGGCAAGTAACCATCAAAACCCGCTGCCAAGTAGCGTTCCACTTCTTCCGCAAAAACATGAGCAGACACCGCAATCATAGGTGTCGGTGACAGCGCTTTGTCACCTGGCTTGTTACGTTCGATGCGTTTTAAGCGTTGAATCAAATCCGTGCCGTCGCAATCAGGTAAATTGATGTCAACAAGCGCGATGTCAAAATCTTGTTTATCAATGATTCGTTCAGCTTGCAGGCCATCTTCCGCCATCACAACTTGGTGCCCCATGCTCTGGAGG
>NZ_JAWOQS010000170.1:0-952 GCF_033438945.1 Vibrio sp. Y176
TCGGTACAGAACTACATGATTCAAGCTGATAGCACGGAAGGCAGTTTACAAAATGACTGGTTGATCATGGCAACCAAAGCCGCAATCCAAGCGAACCAATTGGATCAAGCAGACCTTCTGATAAAACGTCTGGCTCGCCAACAATTGACGGAAGTTCAACAGGCGGAGTGGCAACTGGCGCGTGCGACCATACAGCAAAAGCAAGGCGATTACTCTCAGTTGTTGCAACTTCTCAACTTTAAGCCTTGGTGGAAACTACCGAATGAGCAGTGGAAAGATTACTACTCTCTACGTGCCGACGCTTACCAAAGCCTAAATCAGCCGTTTGAAGCCAACCGCCAACTGGTAGCGTTTAGTCAATACGCGTCATCAGCAGAGCAACGCGAAATCTCAAGCCGAATTTGGATGAACTTTGGCAGTTACTCTGAATATGAACTGACTTCGCTACAAACTGAACCCAGCGAAGACGTGTTAGACGGATGGTTGCAATTAGCAGTTTACGCAAAAACGCTCTCCGGCAATCTGTCTCAGTTAAAAAATACCCTTGAGCGTTGGTTGAACGAGAACCCGTCACACCCAGCGGCAATCTATACACCAGAAGAAATTCAAAACATTCTGTCACTTGATATCGTAAAACCAAATAACACAGCATTGTTGTTACCATTAACAGGTAAGTTTGCGCCTCAGGCACAATTGATCCGCGATGGTTTTGTGTTCGCGATGATGAATGATAGAAACCGCGATCCAAGCGCAACGCTTACCGTCATTGATACGAATGCGTACAGCGCTGATGAAGTGAAACAACGTCTCATCAACGAAAACATCGATTTTGTTGTCGGCCCGCTGCAAAAAGAAAATGTCGAACTATTGCAAACCACAATGGATGGTTCAGCAAACAGTCCAGCCATTCCCGCACTGGTGTTGAATATTCCTGAAGATGTTCAGCCAGGTA
>NZ_JAWOQS010000171.1:0-951 GCF_033438945.1 Vibrio sp. Y176
GCATCAAAGGGACGTTTTTTATCGAAATAGAGCGCAAGTATTCATTTATAAAGAGAGTGTCCCGAATTCTGTGTAACTGTCTAGACTTAAGCCTTAAAGGCTAAGGATGGACAATATGGATAAGAAAGCACTTGAAGCTTTTGCTCGTGAAGCAGCGAAGTCAATTAAAACAGAATCTGATCTGGACGACTTCCGTAAAATGTTAACCAAGGTGACCGTTGAAACGGCGTTAAACGCTGAACTCGATGAGCACCTTGGATATCAAAAACACCAATCTAGAACCAGCTCCAACTCCCGCAATGGTTACTCGGGTAAGTCAATCATCACCGATGATGGAGAGGTCGATATCGACGTCCCTCGCGACCGTGAAGCCAGCTTTGAACCTCAACTCGTCCGCAAGCACCAAACTCGATTCCAATCCATGGACGACAAGATATTGAGCCTGTACGCGAAAGGCATGACCACACGTGAAATCGTCGCAACGTTCAAGGAAATGTATGATGCAGACGTCTCACCAACGCTGATATCAAAGGTTACCGACTCAGTGCTTGAACAAGTGATTGAATGGCAGTCGCGACCTCTCGATGAAATCTATCCCATTGTTTATCTCGATTGCATTGTGGTTAAGGTGCGTCAAGACAAGCAAGTCATCAATAAAGCGGTCTATCTTGCGTTAGGCGTGAACATGGAAGGCCAAAAAGAACTGCTCGGTATGTGGCTCTCTGAAACGGAAGGTGCCAAATTCTGGCTTAATGTGCTGACTGAGCTTCAAAACCGTTGGGTGAAAGACACCCTTATCGCGTGTGTTGACGGACTAAAGGGCTTTCCCGATGCTATCAATACTGCATTCCCAGAAACGCAAATACAGCTCTGTATCGTCCACATGGTGCGAAACTCGGTCAAGTACGTCCCTTGGAAAGACTACAAAGCGGTGACGACTGACCTGAAGAA
>NZ_JAWOQS010000172.1:0-949 GCF_033438945.1 Vibrio sp. Y176
AATCCTGTAAAGACAAACCAACTGGAGGTATTTTTCGCAAGCATACTGGCAGAGAAAGGGCTTTCTACACTGATGTTTGCTGCGCCAATACTATTGGCTAGATTCGTGCCCCAGCGGAACATGACACCTTGTGATACATCGCTGCGGAAGTTACCTGCGTTAATGTCATTCACATTAGTGATTTCCCATTGCGTCTTCTGGCCCTCACTGCGCATGAGTTTATTGAAAGCTCGGTAACCAACGCTAAAGGCAATTTCATCGTCAATTTGGTAAGCCCAGCCTTGAGGATCGGTTGAACCAGTGATGCCGTGAACAATTTCCTGCGCTTTTTCTGATAGAGAACTTTCACCTGTGGCACCAATGGTGAAGTTATAGCGAACGGCTTGATCGGCGGTTAGAGATAGGTAGTTGATTTCAGTGTGTAGGTAACCAGCGTATGGACGGTCATTGGCAAGAGGGTAGTCTGCTTCAATATCACTTGGAGTCCACATCTTGTGGCCAAGTACTACCTCGATCTTATCGACATTGGATTGATCTGCATTTTCTAAGCTGAACCATTTCCATTCGCTTTCTTTTTTTAGTTTCTCGGTTGCGTAAGAGAAGAATATACCGTTGGTGTAATCTTGGTCGACACCAAAAATGCCATCGTTATCAAGGGTAAAGGATACTGTGGACTTGGTGGATGCCAGAGCAACTGGCGATAAAAGGGTAAGGAAAATTAATTTACTGAGTTTCATATACTGCATTTACTAACTTTTTTTGCATCATACGTAAGAATTCAATCAAAATCTTCCGCAATGTCACAACTTTTGTTCAAGAAACAAAAAAAGGCTGATGCTTTGCAGCATCAGCCTTTGTTGTATCACTAAAACGTTATTTCGCTATAGTCTTATAGAGACTCAGTGAATGTACGTGCGATTACGTCAGCTTGTTGCTCTGCAGTTAGAGA
>NZ_JAWOQS010000173.1:0-948 GCF_033438945.1 Vibrio sp. Y176
TCGGCGCTACCCTACTTCTTGATGCCTTTATCCAAGATCATGATCGCGCTAAACCAAAACTTGGTTAAGATCGAAACATCAAAAGCATTCACACCTCTTGAACGTCAAGTTTTAGGGATGTTACACCGCTTAATTTACGGTCAAAACGACAAGTTTTATCGTAAATGGATGCACAGCGCGAACCATTCACTTGGTGCGTTTTGCTCTGGTGGCACAATCGCGAACATTACGGCGCTTTGGGTTGCACGCAATAAAGCGTTGAAAGCAGATGGTGATTTCAAAGGGGTAGAAAAAGAAGGTCTATTCAAAGCCATGAAGTACTATGGCTACGAAGGCCTTGCAGTTCTGGTTTCTGAACGTGGTCACTATTCACTGAAAAAAGCAGCAGACGTACTTGGCTTAGGTCAAGAGGGTTTAGTCGCGGTGAAAACCGATGCAAACAACCGTATTGTTGTTGACGACCTAAAAGCAAAAATTGCCGAGCTTAAAGAACAAAACATCAAACCAATTGCGGTTATCGGTGTCGCTGGCACGACAGAAACGGGGAACGTCGATCCTCTGTCGCAGATCGCTCAAGTGTGCCAAGAGCACAATTGTCACTTCCATGTAGATGCCGCTTGGGGTGGTGCAACGTTGATGTCTAATCATTACCGTCACCTTCTCGAAGGTGTTGAACTGGCTGACTCAGTGACTATCGACGCGCACAAACAACTGTACATCCCTATGGGTGCAGGCATGGTGTTGTTCAAAGACCCCGACGCGATGAAGTCCATTGAACACCATGCGCAATACATCTTACGTAAAGGTTCAAAAGATTTAGGTAGTCATACACTAGAAGGCTCTCGCTCAGGCATGGCCATGTTAGTGTATGCGGCGATGCACATTATTAGTCGCCCAGGCTACGAACTATTGATCGATCAAGGTATCGAGAAAGCGCGCTACTTTGCT
>NZ_JAWOQS010000174.1:0-947 GCF_033438945.1 Vibrio sp. Y176
GTGTGCCACAGTTGTAGCTTGTCACCTTCTTTTACGCCGTGCATACGGCCCAGATCCATCGTGACGGTGTTGCCAAAAACGGCCACCACTTCCGGTAGGGTAATCTTGCAAGACAGTTCGGACTCGAGGTCTAACATGATGTTGCGGCTGACGCGTAGCATCATTTCGCCATAGGTCGATGCCCAGAAACGTGCGCTGCGAGTGTCCACTTGGCTGGTTTTGGCGAATGGCCAACGCGCGACTTCGCGGTACGCTTTGTTGAAGACTTCATGGCCTGTCTTACCATCGAAGACTTTCATCTCTAAAGCAAACTGGCGGTTAATGATGTCGTCTTTTAAGAGTTGAGATTCAATCGTTGCCGTTAAGTCAGTGATCACGCCGCCAATAATGTATTGTGCGCCGTTGTCCTGCGCAATCATTTGAGTGCGAGCTGGATAATTGCTGCTGATTGAGTAGTCTGTCGTGCCAACAGAAACGAAGCTGCGCGAGGTTTGATCCAATTGGCGATTAACGACTTTGCTGAAATCGTCACCCACTTGGTAGATTTGCCCCATGACTGCTTGTTGGGGAGAGGCAACGTCAATGTTACCGACCAAAATAGTCTTTTTGTATTGATCCGTGTGGCAACCCGTTGCCGATGGATAGATGTCCACTCGGATCTTCATTTCCATTTTACCACCGCGTTTGCGCTCAGATTCCACGAGAATGTAGCGCACCTCATGGTTAGTAAACTGATATTCTTTGCGGTTTTCTTCCAATAGCGGCATCAAATTACTGATGCTGCCAATGTCTGCGCCCGAAAAGTTGACGGCTTTGAATAGAGCGTCTTCCAACGCATGGAGCCTTGCCGCATCTTCAGAAGAAACGATCGTGGCAACGCCTGTCACTTCGTACCAAGACGCCACTGCACGAAATGGCAGAAGCATAACGAAAGTGATTGAAAGTAG
>NZ_JAWOQS010000175.1:0-945 GCF_033438945.1 Vibrio sp. Y176
GCTATTTCGAGCAAGCGTGTACTGAAGTAGAGCTCGCTGAAGCGCCAAAATACGCCGAAGATATTACCAACGGCCAAGTAACCGGTCGCATTGTTATCAAGCTATAGTCATCAAGCTGTAGCTATAAAGCTATCGTTATCAAGCTACAAATCAGCACTTCACGTAAAAAGAGCCAGCGTTGCTGGCTCTTTTATTATCAGTTCAATCCCATGTCTTCGATTCGCTTCGCAATCAGCCTGCTGCACTCTTCACGCACAACGGAGCGCAGCCATTCTTGAGCAGGAGAATGCTCACAGCGCGCATGCCAAATCATCGAATAATCAAAAGGCGTAAATTGGAATGGCAACGGTTTTACGACTAGGTCATAGCGCTCAGCAACCAGATACGCCAAATCTGCCGGAACGGTAATGATGATAGGTAGTGTATCCACACTCGCCAGCGCAGCTTCTAAATGGTACGCACGCAGCACCATTTTGCGTTGCGGCTTGTCGATCAAAGCTTGCTCAATCAACGCTTTCACTCCGTCACTGATGGCAATCATCGCGTGAGGGTGGCTCAAATAGTCGTCCAAACTCATCTCTTGATTCGCCAAAGGATGCTGTTTGGACAGTAAACACAACACGCCAACGCGACCAAGAATCTCGCTACGCAGCGGCTCTACGGGGCCAGTTGGGCGACAAATGGCGAGATCGGCCCCTTCATAAGTCAACTGATCGGATAAACGGTCATGCTGCAAAGGCAAAAAGTTAAACGACACATTCGGCGCTTCTTGATAAATGCGCGGTAAAGCAAACGGCAGAATGGTTTGCATAGCGTAGTCCGTGGTCGCGATAGTGAACGTCTGATCGCACTGCTGAGGATCGAACTCGACGGGCGACAACAATTGGCGCAGCGATTCCAACGGTTCACCTAAAGAGCGATCAATTTCTAGCGCTTTTTGGGTTG
>NZ_JAWOQS010000176.1:0-943 GCF_033438945.1 Vibrio sp. Y176
CCTTCAGCGGCAAAAGCTTCCACGCAGGCGATAACAAGCCTTAACACGCGAGCCGTTCAGCGTTGGAATCTGTTATTAGATTCGATCGGAAAAAGTGGGCTGATTAAGATGGATGGTTCACTGCTGACGTTTGAAAGCGAAAGCTTGTTTGAAGGTTATCAAAGTACGCTTGATGCGTTAGCGGAACAAGGTGTTCGGTACGAGTTTTGGACGCAAAACGACATCCGACGTCGGCTTCCTGAACTCAGCAGAAAGGTTCGGTTTGTCGTCTTTTTTCCAGAAACAGGACATACAATAAACCCTTATGCACTCTGCGTTGAGCTAAGTAATGCATTTGAAAAACTCGGAGGTTCACTTGTCCATGAAGAAGTATACGCAGTAAGTAAAAACGGCGATGTCTTGGTCAATACTCAGCGAATGTCTTTTGACAAAATTGTGGTCGCAGCGGGTGTTCATTCTAAAGCTTTGGTTCGCCAGTTAACCGGTGTGAATGTCCCGATACAAGCTGAGCGAGGCTACCATCTCATGATGAATGACAAGCGTGAGTCATTGCCGTTTCCTATCAGTTCTGCGGACAGAAAGTTCATTATGACGCCCATGTCTGAAGGCTTACGTTTGGCGGGAACGGTCGAGTATGCCGATGTGAAATCGCCACCAAACATGAAGCGCGCAGAGATGTTGTATCAGCAGGGGAACGCGATGTTTGAGTCCGGTTTAAATCCGTTAAAACAGCAGGAACAGTGGATGGGAAATCGACCTTCAACAATCGACTCGTTGCCGGTAATCGACCAGTGTTTTAATGGCAAGGTATTACTGGCATTTGGTCATCAGCACTTGGGATTGACTCAAGCGGCGATCACTGCAGACCTAATCTCTGAGCTCGTTGCAGACAAGCCAACATCGGTGAATATTGCGCCGTTCACACTACAGCGATTTGCCTAAA
>NZ_JAWOQS010000177.1:0-943 GCF_033438945.1 Vibrio sp. Y176
ACTAAAAGCGCATAACGGAAAGGTAAACGACATCGCTCCTATTACTCCATTCACGAATCGGTGTAATCGGAGCGATTCAGACCAAATTTTTGCATTTTCTGATTTAAGGTGCGACGTGGTAAATCGAGCTCTTGCATCACTTCATTAATCCGTCCTTGGTGCCTCACTAATGAATCATGCAACACTTTGCGCTCAAAGTTGTGCAACTGAATCATCAACGGAACACCCGCTTGAGTCTCTTCCGTGGTTGACGACGGGCGGCTAGAAAGAATTTCCATCACAGAAACCGTATCATCCAGCGCGAAACGCATTGCGACGTTACGTAATTCGCGCACATTTCCTGGCCAAGCGTAAGAAAGCACGGCATTTCTGTCGGCATCACTCAACGGTCGACTGTCTGGATTTGTTTGCAATGCAAAGTGCTCAAACAGAATCAACGCGTCTTCTTCTCGCTCCCTAAGCGGCGGTAAGTAGATCTGTACAACATTAAGTCGGTAATACAAATCTTCGCGGAACTCTTCATGATCGTTGAGATCTTCTTTCGCGGCAGCGATCACTCGCAAATCCACATTGATCTGCTGGTTACCACCAACTCGCTCGACAGTATGTTCTTGCAATGAGCGCAGCACTTTCACTTGCATTGAAAGCGGCATACTCTCGATTTCATCAAAAAACAGCGTGCCTTTATCGGCGTATTCGAGTTTGCCAATCCGTCGTTTACTTGCTCCGGTAAAAGCGCCGGGCTCGTGACCAAACAGCTCACTTTCGAACAGATTTTCGGGAATCGCGCCACAGTTTATCGGTACGAAACGATGTGATTTGCGTTGGCTTTCTTTATGCAGGCTGGTAGCCACCAGCTCTTTACCACAGCCCGTTTCACCATAAATAATGACGTTGGTATCAATACGCGCTAGCTTTGCAACTTGTTCACGCCATTGCTGCA
>NZ_JAWOQS010000178.1:0-943 GCF_033438945.1 Vibrio sp. Y176
GCATCAATGACACCTTCGCTTAGCGAGTTAAAGTTATGCGATTTCCAATAGTTACGTGCGCCCAGAGTAAGCAAGGGATCAAACGCTTGTTGCCATGCAGCAAATGGTTGTACGCCAACATGCTCACCATGTGCGTCACCAAAATCTCTGAGTGGTGCAATTAGCTTTTCACCCTCGGATGGGTCGCCTGCATAACATATCGCCAGTACGACTACTTCTTTACCGTGAACGCTTTCAGGTAAGAATGGGAGTGGCGGTGCTTTACGACTCACCATCCACACACTTAACTCTTCTGGCGCAGATTCGGTGAATTTTGCAAACTGCGTGATGACCGATTTAGCTTGATCAAACGGGAAGACAATCAAACCACTCAGTACTTCAGGGCCAACGGGATGCAATTGGAATTCAAACTGCGTAACGATGCCAAAATTACCGCCGCCTCCGCGCAGCGCCCAGAAAAGATCCTCGTTTTCTGTTTCACTGGCAAGCAATTGGCGTCCGTCGGCAGTAACGACGTTAGCAGAGACTAAGTTATCTATCGTCATACCGTATTTACGGCTCAACCAACCAAAACCACCACCTAAAGTAAGACCAGCAATACCAGTGGTAGAGTTAATTCCCACCGGGGTCGCTAACCCGTGTTTTTGAGTGGCTTCGTCTAAGTCGCCTAAGGTACAGCCCGGCTCAACAAACGCTCTCTTGGCATTTTCATCGACTCGGACTTGGGTAAGGAGCGACAGGTCGATCATGACCCCATTATCACAGACAGCGTTGCCCGCAATATTGTGTCCCCCACCTCGTACAGAAAGTAGCTGACCATTGTCTCGCGCAAAGTTAACCGCCATCACAACGTCATCTGCCGACTTACAGCGAGCAATCAAACTCGGCTTGCGATCAATCATGCCATTCCAGATTTGGCGCACTTCATCGTAATTAGAATCGG
>NZ_JAWOQS010000179.1:0-942 GCF_033438945.1 Vibrio sp. Y176
ATAACCACCTACAACAACAGTGAACGCAGTCTAGGCATTGTTGTATATGTGCTCAATTGATAAGTCTATAAATTCGTATCATGTCTCAAAAGTGATTTTTAATTTACACCGATATAACTTAGTTATCTCGGTTTCAGCGATGGGTGGATACTTACCAATAACGCTCATAGATAACGTGACCGCCTGTTCGAGTTCGATACTTTTCTAACCCTAACTCTTGCAGTACCGGCAAGGTATCTTTAATCATCTCTGGGTTACCACACAGCATCACAAAGCTGCTTTGCGGAGAGAAAGGCACATCCACTTTATTGGCAAGCTCACCAGACGCAATCAATTCTGGGATTCGACCTTGCAGTTTTCCGAGTGACGATTCACGACTCACGATTGGCACGTACTTTAAGCGTCCTTCATATCGGAATTGAAGATGCTCAATCAGGTATTTGTAGACCAAATCTTTTTCGTAGCGAACACCATGCACCAGCACGATACGATCATTGTGAGGAAGCAGGTTAATGTCATCCAGCAAAGATAAAAACGGGCCAATGCCAGTCCCCGTCGAAAGCAACCATAGATCACTCGCTTGCTTAGGAATGGTGTCGTGAATGAGATCGCCATGCGCGGTTTCACCCACATAAATCGGGTCACCCGCTTTTAGCTTTTGCAACCTTGGAGAAAGTTGCCCTTGAGGATCTGCCACAATGAGGAATTCGAGCCACTCGTGTTGCTCGCTTGGCGCATTAACCACAGAGTAAGCACGGCTGATAGGCTTGCCCTCATCATCAAGCAAAGTAAGCTTGGTGAACTGGCCGGCTTTAAAGGTAAGAGGCGCGCCTGAGACCCTTAAACTGAACAGCTCGCCAGTCCAGTCAATGCGTTTTTCCACCTTGGCTAGATTGAAACCTTTCAGCTCAGTCATGAGACACCTCCTATTTGGTTATTCTT
>NZ_JAWOQS010000180.1:0-940 GCF_033438945.1 Vibrio sp. Y176
GGGGCCTGTCTTTGGCATCAAAGGTGGTGCCGCAGGTGGCGGATATTCCCAAGTTGCGCCAATGGAAGAGCTCAATTTGCATTTGACGGGTGATATTCACGCCGTTACGGCTGCACACAACTTAGCGTCTGCAGCTTTAGATGCGCGCTTATTCCACGAGCAGCGCGAAGGATATGACGCCTTTGAAGCTCGAACTGGTTTAAAAGCATTAAAAATTGACGTTGAAAGCATTACTTGGAAACGCGTGATGGACCACAACGACCGTGCACTTCGCATGGTCAAAATTGGTTTGAACGAACATGGCAAAACCATTAACGGATTTGAGCGTAACGAAGGGTTTGATATTTCAGCCGCATCCGAGTTGATGGCCATTATTGCGTTGGCAAAAAATCTTAAAGACTTACGTCAGCGCATTGGCAAAATTGTTGTTGCTTATGATCTCGACGGTCAGCCTATCACCACAGAAGATTTACAAGTAGCAGGTGCGATGGCCGTAACGTTGAAAGAAGCCATTGCACCAACATTGATGCAAACGCTTGAAGGTGTCCCTACTCTGATCCACGCAGGCCCTTTTGCTAACATTGCGCATGGCAATTCTTCTATTATCGCTGATGAGATTGCGTTAAAACTTTCGCGTTACACGGTAACTGAAGCAGGGTTTGGCTCTGACATGGGATTTGAGAAAGCCTGTAATATTAAAGCAGCGGCTGCCAACAAAGCGCCTGACTGTGTGGTGATTGTTGCGACGTTAAGAGGCCTTAAAGCGAACTCCGGCCACTACGACTTGCGCCCTGGCATGGCAATTCCAGATTCGATTTTCTCACCTGACCAAGCGGCATTGGTAGCCGGGTTTGAAAACTTAAAGTGGCACATCAAGAACGTCCATAAATATGGAATCCCAGCCGTTGTTGCGATTAACCAGTTCCCTCAAGATTGCGAA
>NZ_JAWOQS010000181.1:0-937 GCF_033438945.1 Vibrio sp. Y176
ATCGACAAACGCTTGTAGAACATCTTCGCCCACTTCAAACGCCTGTGGACCAATAACAGGCCCTAACCATGCCATCACATCACCCGAAAATAATGCAAGAGCATTTTCAACGATACCATTTGCCAAACCACGCCAACCAGCATGAACAGCTGCTACTTGAGTACCTTGAGTATTCGTCAGCAGTATAGGCAAACAATCAGCGGTCATGGCAGAACACACAACATTACTCGCCGATGTGAAGATGCCATCAGCATCAAGCACTATTGACGTAGGAGCATTCGCATGGGCAACGACAGTAGAATGAGTTTGGTTTAACCAAATTGGCGCACTTGGCATATTCGCTTGTTGCGCCAACCAATGACGATTCTTCGCTACGATAGAAGCATCATCCCCAACGTGTGCACCAAGATTTAACCCTTGATAAGAGCCTGTCGAAAAGCCACCAACTCGCGTAGAAGCAAAGGCTTTGACATTTTTAGGTGCAGACCAGTTAGGAATGATTGCCTTCATCTTAAAACTCGTCCGGTAGACCGTATTCTTCAGTGTCTTTACGCAACGCTTCAGTCATAGCCACCATATCGTCTGGCACTGGAGCATGGAATTCCAGTTCTTCACCAGTGATAGGGTGTTCAAAACGAAGCATTACGGCGTGTAGCGCCTGACGATCGAAACCACGAATCATGTCCGTCAGTTCTTGCGATGCACCAGTAGGAATGCGTGCACGACCACCGTAAGCAGTATCACCTAACAGAGGATGCTGTAGGTAAGACATATGAACACGGATTTGGTGAGGACGACCCGTTTCCAAACGCAGACGGATACGCGTATGCTCACGGAAGTGCTCTGCTACACGGTAGTGCGTTACCGCAGGCTTACCCAAAGGAGCTACAGCCATGAGTGTGCGTTTAGTCGAGTGGCGACCAATTGGTTGATCCAC
>NZ_JAWOQS010000182.1:0-936 GCF_033438945.1 Vibrio sp. Y176
ATCGCAGGCTCCGAGAAAATTTCCACACTCGGATCGGAAGCAGGGCCAGTCACACGCACACCTGCGATCACATCGTCTTGAGTATTGTCAGGGTTACGAATCGCTTTGATCGATACATACGGTTGATCCGCTGGGCCGTTCATTAAGATCTTACCTTCTTCGATCACCAAATCTTGACCAAATGAACGGTAAGAACCGTCAACGATGTTTACCTCACCAACGATGAATGGTCCTTTGTCTTTTTGTGTCACGTTAAGGCTACCTTTCAAGCCGCCCTTCAAGCCAAACGCCGCAAGTTGGAAGTCATCACCAATCTTGATGTTGATGTCCGTTTCGACGTTGAATGGCATAGCCGTCACTTCATCAACTGGCTGTAAATCCTTGTTTAAAATCACGGTATCACTCGACACCCCAACCGCACTTGGTGGCAGTTCCTCAATGACGATACGTCCCCATGGCAGATTGATGTTACCTTCCACCTTCGCCAACTGCGGTGTGACATCAATGGTCATGTCCGGCTCAACTTTGATTTTGACCATCGGCGGCATATCAACTTTCAGCTCTTTTGCAAACACGCGGGCACGAGTGCGCCAGTCTTGCAGGTCACGCCAGTCAGCATCACCGGTGATTTCTAGCTTACCGTCAGGCGTAATGATCCCTGCATCCAGATCCGCTTGGATTTTGTCTAGCGTTACCGACAGTTTTTTGAAACCTTCTAGGTAAGTATCAAACTTTTCTGGTGGGTAATTACCACGTTTTGACTGTTCTACAATGGCTTGTAAGCTATCAATCGCTGATTTCATGGTTTCCACGTCAGACGCTTCTGCGGCCTGTTTGAATTCCATCTTCATCTGCTTCATGTTTTGCTTCAAATCAACCGCTTCTGCCATCGCGTATGTTGAGCCCAACGCAATCGCACACCCTAGAACTAAAGGA
>NZ_JAWOQS010000183.1:0-936 GCF_033438945.1 Vibrio sp. Y176
CGATGAGAAGGTAAAAGCAGTCGTACTTCGCGTAGACAGTCCTGGTGGCAGTGCGTTTGCGTCAGAAGTGATTCGCAACGAAGTGGAAGCGCTAAAAAAAGCAGGCAAACCTGTTGTAGTTTCGATGTCGAGCTTAGCGGCCTCTGGCGGTTACTGGATCTCAATGAGCGCAGATAAAATCGTCGCACAACCAACAACACTGACAGGTTCTATTGGTATCTTCAGCGTTATTACGACGTTCGAAAAAGGCTTCAGCAACCTTGGTATCAACACCGACGGCGTTGGCACCTCACCGTTTTCTGGCGACGGCATTACGACTGGCTTGTCTGTGGGCGCGTCTCAAGCGTTCCAACTAGGCATTGAGCATGGCTACAAACGCTTTATCTCTTTGGTTGGTTCAAACCGAGATATGACGGTAGAAGAGGTAGACAAAGTCGCGCAAGGCCGAGTTTGGACAGGTCAAGATGCCTTATCGTTCGGTCTTGTTGACCAAATGGGTGACTTCGATGATGCCGTTGAGTTAGCAGCGAAGCTGGCGAACGTGACAGATTATGGTATTTACTGGGTTGAAGAGCCATTGTCACCAACAGAACTATTCCTACAAGAATTCATGAATCAGGTGAAAGTATCCCTTGGTGTTGACGCAACAAGCCTTCTGCCAAAGAGCCTTCAACCTGTGGCTCAACAGTTCGAACAAGATGCAAGTCTGCTTCAAAGCTTTAACGATCCGAAAGGACAATACGCTTTCTGTTTGAACTGCCAAGTACAGTAGATTTTCAGTAAGAAACACAAAGGGCATCTCTACGTGAGATGCCCTTTTTTATTGAGCTCAACATCTCCTCAGATGACTTTCATATGCTGTGCGCCGAGCCTCGCATCTCAAGGTTATTTAGGTATATAATCCCGCCTCTGTTCCCCTACATGAAAGAAAAAAAC
>NZ_JAWOQS010000184.1:0-935 GCF_033438945.1 Vibrio sp. Y176
TTTTCGCGTTGGGTTGTTCTTGCAGGTAGTCATACCCAGCAAACACCCACGCGTTATCATCTAGGTAAGTTTTGCCAATCAGGATTGGCGCAGAGAACTGTTTACGCGAGGTAAGGTTCACCACGGTATCTACCGTATGCCCAGCAATCGTCATCGGCATTTTTACGGTTGGACGCAAAATCGGTTTTTTGCTGGTGCGACTGCGGATAGCACTGATGCGCTCAAGATCGTCGGTTACCGTGATCTCTTTGCCAGTATAAGGATGCTGAATCGTGAAACTGACGGTGACTTGATAAGGTTCAAAACTGTTGGCTTCCCATTTGGCTTGCGTGCCACCTAAATCATCGACAATTGCCCACAGCAGTTTGTCATCTTTAAGATTTTTGTATTTGGGATTGCTGCTGTTTACGTGAATATTTTCTGCATGCATGGAGGTGGTGTCAGCGCCGGTATCAATTTTACCGATGAAAGGGACGTCACTTAGCTCAGGAATTTCGCTGTAATACACACTTTCGACCCGCCCTAAAACTAACTTATCATCAAGTTGATAGATGGGATCTTGCGTGGTTGCAGAGATGGATTGCGCCCAACCAAACGGGGCTATCAGGAGAGCACTAGAGAGTGCCAGAGCCAAAGACATTTTTTTCATCATGATTATCCGTGTGAGCCAAGGTATATAAAATTAGTCGCCAACAGAACTTATAAGTTCTCAATTTAATTACAGTTTTGACATAAATCTGACTGATGTCCACCAGCGCCCGGTAAATTTTTGCGAAGCTAATTTAAAACATTGCAAATTCTATGAATGACCCCAATGTTCTATACACAACCAATATCCAAACCGAATTAAAAGAGAATACACGGATGAGCCAAGCTATCTGTCGCATGATTGCTCAAGAACTGAATGTTCGCCCAGAGCAAGTCAACGCCGCTGT
>NZ_JAWOQS010000185.1:0-935 GCF_033438945.1 Vibrio sp. Y176
AGCGCAACCTTGATGGACCCGAAACTGAAAGTCGGTTTTGGTGGTTTGCCTGTCGATAGCTTCAAATTTGACGAAGATCCGATGACCAATATCTCCGTCGGTTTGATGCAACAGTTCGAACGTGGCTCGACGCTCGATCTTCAACAAAAGAAAGCCAATCAACAAGCCGATGGTTTGTCTCTGCAAGTTCACGCACGGGAGCTTGAAGTGGCAAACAGCATGACTCAGCTTTGGTTGGAGCTGGGCTATCAGCAGAAAGCAGAGCAAATTTTGCTAGAAAACCGTCGGCTCATGACGGAAATGGAAAACTTCATTCAAACCAATTACTCAATCGGAAAAAGTGACGCGCAAGATTTACTGCATGCACAGCTTCAAGTGAGTAAGTTGGATGAAAAGCTGCAAGCCAACGCACAAATGCAGCGCCGTTTGGTCTCGCAACTCTCAGAATGGTTGGGCTCTGACTGGCTCAATACCTATACCCAAAACGGACGCTCAACACTCCAAGCCAGCAACACACTGACTTGGGCGTCATTGAACCAAAAGTTGTCTGCAAATAGCGAAACGACCAAACACTACCAACAGTTGAGTGATCACCCGATGGTGAAAATGGCAGACGAAAGTACTTCTGCCAATGAAACTCAAGTGGACATTGCAGAGCAAGCTTACACGCCTCAATTCGGTGTGGAAGTGATGTACGCCTATCGTCAAGCCAACAATATGAAAGGCGAACCTGCATCGGATTTGGTGAGCGCGTATCTAACAATGGACATTCCCCTGTTCACTGGCAATCGCCAAGACCGCAACTTAGCCGCCGCTCAGTATCAAGTAGGTGCTGCTCGCTCACAAAAAGATACGTTACTGACTCAGATGAACGCGAAGGTCAACACATTGCTGGTTGATCGCGCCAACTTGAGTCAGCGTTTAGAGCGTTATCA
>NZ_JAWOQS010000186.1:0-933 GCF_033438945.1 Vibrio sp. Y176
GCTTTTGGTGCGATGCGAGGATCGGTCGTGTAAATACCAGGAACATCTGTCCAAATTTCAAGTCCAGATGCTTTCACACCTTCAGCAATCAAGGCTGCACTGTAGTCGCTACCACCACGGCCTAACGTTGTTGTATTGCCTTCTTCGTCAGAGCCAATGAAGCCCTGTGTGATGACGACAGAATCAAGACATAAAGGGATAAGCTTCTCTTGGGCTAGTTGAGCAATGGCTTCGACATTCGGTTCTGCGCGACCAAAGTTGTCGTCGGTTCTTAGCACTTCACGAATATCAAATCGCACTGCATTGATACCACGCTCTCGCATGAGTTGCGCCAAAATGTGCGTCGACATTAACTCACCACATGCCACAAGGTGGTCGGTCAGTTTGGTGTTTGCTTGAATTGAGGCGGCTTCTGCAAGGCTGGTCACGGTATCTAAAATTCCGTACACCTCTGAAGAGGCTTCTGTCGCATCTTCCAATTGAGCCAAAATGGAATCATGGATCTCAGCTAGGTTTTTTAGTAACTCAGCACGGTGTTACTGATCTTGAACGCCATTGGCCAGTTCTACCAAGATGTTGGTTACCCCAGAGCAAGCGCTGCTACCAACAAGGCGAGTATTTGGATCGTTTTCGATGATGGCGCCACAACGACTCATTGCCTCAAAATTGGCAACACTGGTCCCACCGAATTTAGCTACGTTAAATGCGCTCACTGCGTTTCTCCCACGACTTCCTAAAAAATATACACATCCAATGTTTTGTGAGGAAAGGAACAGAGCAAAAAGAGAGGTAGTTAGATTGTCATTTGAAAATGTACCCTCAGAAGCTCTTCATCAGACGGTGCTGATGACAGTTGATGGGACTCAACCCAAGTCAACCGACAAGCCAAACCCTGCAATTTTGACTTACCTCGGCACTACTCCCCCTGAATGA
>NZ_JAWOQS010000187.1:0-928 GCF_033438945.1 Vibrio sp. Y176
CATGGTGGACACATACAACCCATTAGGTACAGACGGATTTGAGTTTGTTGAATACACAGCTGCTGACAGCAAAGGCATTGAACAACTAAAAGCGTTATTTACATCGCTAGGCTTTGCTGAAATAGCCAAACATCGTTCGAAAGAAGCATGGTTGTATCGACAAGGTGACATCAGCTTTATCGTGAACGCCCAGCCTCATAGCCAGGCGGAGGAGTTTGCTAAAGTTCACGGCCCATCTGTATGGGGTATGGCGTTTCGTGTGAAAGACGCGACGGTTGCGCTTGAACATGCTATTCAAAACGGCGGCACAGAGTACAAAACTGAAATTGGTCCGATGGAACTGAGTATCCCTGCCATTTACGGTATTGGTGAAAGCTTGCTTTATTTCGTTGATCGCTATGGCAAGCAGAGCATCTACGACGTCGATTTCCGTTTTTATGATGATGCAGACGATCGCTTAGCAAAATCAGACGTTGGCTTGTACGAGATAGACCATCTCACGCACAACGTTAAGCAAGGTAATATGGATGTATGGTCTGGTTTTTATGAGCGCATCGGGAACTTCCGAGAAATTCGATACTTCGATATCGAAGGTAAACTGACCGGCCTTGTCAGCCGCGCAATGACGGCGCCGTGTGGCAAAATCCGCATTCCAATCAATGAATCCTCGGATGACAAATCGCAGATTGAAGAGTTTATCCGCGAATACAACGGGGAAGGTATTCAGCATATCGCACTGACAACGGATGACATCTATCAAACGGTGCAAACGTTGCGTGACCGCGGTATGGACTTTATGCCAACGCCAGACACCTACTACGAGAAAGTCGATGAGCGCGTTGAAGGCCATACTGAAGATGTCAGTAAACTTCGTGATTTGCAGATCTTGATTGATGGCGCGCCAATGAAAGACGGAATCTTGCTGCAA
>NZ_JAWOQS010000188.1:0-927 GCF_033438945.1 Vibrio sp. Y176
TATGCAAGCACGCCGCATGATGGAGAAAAACAAAGGGGTTAATAACCCTATGTTCCCGCATTACTTCTGTGACCAATGGTATCAAAGCCTTGCTGATGCAATTAAACAGGCGCAAGTAAGTGAGTTAGAAGCCAACAAAGAGAAAGTTCTTAACGATCTGTATCAACGTATGGAAACCATGCGCAATATGGATAAAGTGACGGAATCTGGCGACGCTGAAAGCGTAGGGCGCTTGTGGGATATGGCTTCGGCAAAACTCAGCAAAACCGATTTAACGGTGATGAAGCGCCATGCAGAGTTTTTGAAAAAGCACAAAGGCTTGCAAGAAATCGCAGAACAGCTTGGCCGTATGGCTGGGCAAGTGAATGATCCTGACTTAAACCGTGCACCAGCGGAAGAGCTGCAAATGGTTGAAGAAAAAAGCGACGAAGCGACTGATGATATCGTCGGTATCCATGAAAGTGACGATCTCAACAAGCTGCTGCCAAACGAAACCATGTTTTTGGCCTACCCAGAGCTAGAAGTCGTGTTCTACAAGCATCTGGTCGACAAGCGTTTGATGAACTATCGCACGCAAGGTAAATCTCGCACTTTACGTAAAGTCAAAGCGCATCGTCCAGACAACAAAGCTGTGGATATCGAAAAAGGGCCGTTCATCGTCTGTGTGGATGCCTCTGGCTCGATGAGTGGTTTCCCTGAGCAGTGCGCAAAAGCGATGGCGTATGCGTTAATGCAGATTGCACTGGCCGAACAGCGCGATTGTTACGTGATCATTTTCTCTACTGAACACATTACCTATGAGCTCACCAAACAAGATGGTTTGCGTGAGGCGGCGGATTTCTTAACGTACAGTTTCCATGGTGGTACAGATTTGGAGCCAACGCTTATCAAATCCATCGATTTGATGAGTGGAGATAAATACAATAA
>NZ_JAWOQS010000189.1:0-927 GCF_033438945.1 Vibrio sp. Y176
TATTGACTATCTCGACATCCACACCTGCCGACTTTAGTTGATTTAAGGTGGTAGTTGGTCCCATCTCATCAGAGCCAATTAACTTGGGTGGGCTCAGTGCCAACAACCCCTCTGCTGAAAGTCGGCGATGATACCCAACGTCGGGTAACTCCATGCCTTGCGGCAAAGTACTGGTTACATCAACGGCGACCAAGCTGTCTTTCGCATCGAGCGCAAGTAATAGTTCGGTAACGGCGCTGCCCGCACTGACGACGCGTTCTGAGGTTGGGGCGTTGTTGGCAAAAAGGTTCGTGCTTGCAAGTAACAGAGCGGCAGCAGTCAACGCTGTGCGCACTGGTGATAATGTGTTCTTCATGAAAATGTTCTCAGTTTTATGTTCTTGTTATGGCGACTCTTCAGTGAGCAATTGAGTCGCCTGAATTCCGTTTTCTTGCAAAAAGCCAAGAAGCTGAACAAGTGATTGAATATTGGCTGTTTTTTCTGCACCAATCACAATAGGTTTATCGGTTGATTTACTCTCTTCTAGCAGCGCGAGAGTGAAGTTTTCCCAATCGATGTACGTTTGTCCGTTGATCGCCCAATAAGGCTCATCCTTGAGGATATTAACGGTAATCGACTGCTTATCGACCTCAGCAACGGCCTGAGAGTCGGCGCTTGGCAGCGCGACATCTAATGAATCGAGTTTGACTGCGGCGGTAAGCATCAAGAAAACCATCACAATAAAAATGATGTCTAACAGCGGTGTTAAATCTGGTGTTAAGCCGTTGCGGTTATTGTCCTGTGGTACTTTGATCATGAAGCTTTCGCCTCAGCCGTTTTGGTGATACTTGCCGTTGTTTTTGTTTTTTCTGGAGACACGTGCTGCAGGGAAATGCCTTCAAGCCACAAATTCACGTAGTTGAGAGTATGCTCAAGTTTGGCGAGTAC
>NZ_JAWOQS010000190.1:0-926 GCF_033438945.1 Vibrio sp. Y176
CGTCGCACTGAACGACGAACTCGCCAGAGTAAGACGCGCGTTGTATCTCGATCTTGGCGTACCGTTTCCGGGAATTCACTTGCGTTTTAACGACGGGATGAAAAACGGCGAATACTTGATTCAGTTGCAAGAAGTGCCCGTTGCACGTGGTCGTATTGAGAAAGACAAATTGCTGGTCACAGAAGGAAGCGACCAGATTGAGTTGCTTGGTGTGCCGTTTGAGCAAGATGACGACTTCCTCCCAGGAGTCTCGAGTCTTTGGGTCGCACAAAGCTATCAAGAGAAGTTGACTGCGAGCCATGTCGGCTTCCTTACACCAGACCGCATTTTGACGTTCCA
This sequence comes from Vibrio sp. Y176, assembly GCF_033438945.1. Taxonomy (NCBI): domain Bacteria; kingdom Pseudomonadati; phylum Pseudomonadota; class Gammaproteobacteria; order Vibrionales; family Vibrionaceae; genus Vibrio; species Vibrio sp. Y176. Next base: position 340 of record NZ_JAWOQS010000190.1, read on the forward strand.
TCTATCACACGTATTGAAAGAGTACGCGCAAGACTTCATTGGGATTCAAGAAACTCGCTACCTACTTGAGCAAATGGAAGGCAGTTATTCTGAACTGGTGAAAGAGGCGCAGCGCATCGTCCCGCTACAAAAAATGACGGAGATTTTGCAGCGTTTGGTGTCTGAGGACATTTCGATTCGTAACCTTCGCGTCATTTTGGAGGCCATGGTCGAGTGGGGACAAAAGGAAAAAGATGTCGTCCAGTTGACGGAATACATTCGTTCAAGCTTAAAGCGTTACATCTGTTACAAGTACGCGAGCGGTCAGAACATGCTGCCGGCGTACCTTCTCGATCAGAGCCTCGAAGACACGATTCGCAGCGGTATTCGACAAACCTCGGCGGGCAGCTACTTAGCGCTTGATCCTTCGGTTACGCAGCAATTTGTTAGCGACGTAAAACAGACTGTAGGCGATTTAAGCCGTATGCCGAACAAGCCTGTTCTGGTGGTTTCTATGGATGTGCGTCGTTATGTTCGAAAGCTGATTGAATCCGAATATTACGATTTGCCCGTTCTATCGTTTCAAGAACTCACTCAGCAGATCAACA
>NZ_JAWOQS010000191.1:0-925 GCF_033438945.1 Vibrio sp. Y176
GTGCGGTTGATAAATTAAAGTTTGGGATGACTAAAGCACAGGTTCGCTTCGTACTTGGATCGCCAATGCTTATCGAAAATGGCTATCCTAACACTTGGTATTATATCTACCATCACACGCCAGGCCACGGTGACCCAGTACAGAAAGATCTTGTCGTAAACTTTAATGACCAAGGAACGCTGGCCGATATCAGCGGTGATTTCCCGAAAAGTGACGCGTTTTACGAACAGATCCAATAAACCAATCCTGTCATTACATCGATTGGCATCATAAAACCTTTATGCAAAAAAACCTCCCACTTGGGAGGTTTTTTATCATCTAAAATATTGCTTATTCTGCTTACTTGCGCAGAGCATTTGGCTTGCCACCAGTCACTGGATCGGCATTCCCAGCCGCTTTTGCTTGCTCTGCTCGCTTACGACGAATCTCTTTTGGATCTGCCAATAAAGGGCGATAGATTTCAATGCGGTCTTTATCACGTACGGTCGCGTCTAGTTTTACATTACGACTAAACACACCTACTTTGTTTTTCGCTAAATCAATTTCTGGATACAATTCCAAGACACCCGACTGACGAATGATCTCTTCAACCGTCGCGTGGTTATTCACAACTAAGTTAAACACGCGTTGCTCATGAGGCAATGCATACACGACCTCAACGTGAATCATGTCTGACTCAATACTCATAACACTCGTACACCTGTTTCGCGCGTTTGGTAAATGCATTAACCATATTGCTAGTTAGCTCGTTAAAAATCTTGCCGAACGCCATTTCAATCATTTTGCTCGAAAACTCAAACTCAAGCTTAAGTTCAACCTTACATGCCTGCTCATCCAACGCAGTAAAAATCCAACCACCTCGGAGCGTTTTAAACGGACCATCAACCAAGTTCATCATAATAGCTTGGCCAGGAATAAGCTCATT
>NZ_JAWOQS010000192.1:0-923 GCF_033438945.1 Vibrio sp. Y176
TTGGAATATTTGGGCAAAGTGAATGTCAAAGTGCATTATGCCGAACGCGATAACAATCGATAATGGTTTGCCAATGAGGAAGAGTATGGTGTGGTTCACATCATGCTCTTTTTCGATCTTTATACTGGGTTCTCATCCTCCCGCTAACACACCAGGTAAGTAAAGTTGAAAATATTGATCGTCGAAGATGAGCACAAAGCCGGAGAATATCTGCAAAAAGGTTTGATTGAATCTGGGTATGTGGTGGATTTAGTGCATGATGGGGTCGATGGGCTTTATCACGCTACCAGTGAAGAATATGACTTAATCCTCCTCGACATTATGTTGCCTAAACTCGATGGTTGGCAAGTGCTTAACACATTGCGCAGTAGTGGGATTCACACTCCAGTGATCATGCTGACAGCGAAGGAGCAAGTGGAAGATCGCGTGCGCGGTTTTGAGCTGGGTGCCAATGACTATGTGGTAAAACCTTACGCGTTTGCAGAGCTACTGGCGCGTGTTCAAAACGTATTTCGTCATCATATTGCCGCGCAAGTGGTCGCATCGCCGCAAACATTACGTGTGGCAGATTTAGAACTTGATATGATCAAACGCGTTGCCACGCGCGCGGGGCAGTCGATGTCGCTTACCGCCAAAGAATATGCCCTGCTTGAGTTGTTGATGCGCAAAGCTGGCCAAGTGCTTTCACGTACCACCATTGCGTCGTTAGTGTGGGATATGAACTTTGACAGCGATACCAATGTGATTGATGTGGCGGTCAAACGTCTGCGTAGCAAAGTGGACAAACCGTTCGATAAACCACTGATTCACACTGTCAGAGGGATGGGCTACAAACTCGAAGAGAGTCGTGATGCCTAAGTTCTCGCTGCCTTTTTCCACGAAAAACAAGCTCGTGCTGATGTTTGTTAGCATGACGTTTGTGA
>NZ_JAWOQS010000193.1:0-922 GCF_033438945.1 Vibrio sp. Y176
CTCTCAGAAATATCCAACGCAATAGAGTGATATTGAGAGTAATTAGTTAGCGTCAACTCAGCTTTCGCATTGTCTAACGTGGCAAGCTCTTCGCTCACGGTATCAGCAAATGAGTAAGTGCGAGTGCCTACCGTTTTACCAAAGTCCAAACTAATCGTCTTAAATGGCGTAAATTCCACAGTTTGAAGCTTCGTCGTAAGACCTGGATGATCCGCTTTATTAATGGTGCCGTTAACCAATACGGTTTTAGTTGTATAGTTACGTGCAGTTAACGTCACTTCCACTTGGTAGTCGCCAGCATGCAGCACTTTCAAACGACCAGAATCTGAAGATAACAACTCAACCACCGGCTCAGCTTGGTTAATCAGACGGTAGCTTGCTTTGGCTTCTCCCCCACTCATCACAGGTGTGATAACCGCACCAGCAGAAAAGTTCAGAGTTGGATAAGTAATAGAAACCGGGTTGCTACCTTGTTTAATCGTTACAGCAAAGCTACTTTCACCTGGAGTAAACTTATCGTTACCTGCGTCCGACACAATAACTCTGGTGCTGCCCGCATTCAGAATGCGCATATCACCCGTTTTGCGATCTAAGGAAACCACATCGGTTGCAGAATCCGTCGCAAATCGGTAGCTCACTTCGCCAACCGTACCGAGAATCGATGGTTTTTGGACATAAGGCTGGTTGATGTTCCACGTACCTTCTACTACGCCTGACTGGATAGCAATTCGGCTTGGCGCACTCAGAATGTTAAAGCGAACTTTTTGATCTGGACCGGCCGTGTAATTTGCACTCTCTTTCCTGCGAACCGTTAACGTCGTTTGACCCGCTTTGTAGACACGAATAAGACCGTCACCAATAACATCTGCAACACCTGGAGAAGTATTGTCAACGACTTCCAAATGATCATTGCTGGCCGTTA
>NZ_JAWOQS010000194.1:0-920 GCF_033438945.1 Vibrio sp. Y176
TATTGATGCGGTGCCACCGTTAAGTGAAGGCACGGTGTTAACATGTCGTGAAGGTGAAATTAAAGACCGAAAAACTGAGCCACCAAAACACTTTACTGAAGCCACTCTGCTGCAAGCGATGACGGGAATTGCTCGTTATGTTGCCGATAAAGAGTTGAAAAAAATTCTGCGCGACACAGATGGATTAGGTACGGAAGCGACTCGTGCGGGTATTTTGGATACGCTCTTTAAGCGTCAGTTATTGACAAGGCAAGGTAAATCCATACTCAGCTCGCAAGCTGGACGAGGGTTAATCAACGCATTACCACAAGATGCGACGTATCCTGACATGACCGCTCATTGGGAGCACCAACTTCAGGGGATGGCAGAAAGAAATCAAGCTTATCAACCTTTCATGCAGGCACTTGAACAGCGTATTGATGGGTTGATGAGCCAAGTAAAATCAGGGCCAATACCGGATTCTCTGCGCCACTTACCTAAAGTCGAACGTCCGGCGTTCAAGCGTAAAAAGCGAAGCTACCCAAAGAGTGGGGCATCGAAAACGGGAGCCTCAAAGCGAAAGAGCTCTTAAACAAAAGCGGCGCATGATAGCGCCGCTTTTGCTTGTTGTTTGTGGTGGTGTTACTCAAACAGATCGCCGTGATTTTGAATGGCACCTCTTACATCATCTTGCGTAAGAACTCGTTTGCCCGAGACTTGTTTGACTTGCTTACCTAAATCGACCAACGCATCGCGATTCGCTTGTGTTTGACGTTTCCCTGCGCTTCTTAAGCAGTAGTTGAGTTCGTGATCTTCACTAAAATTCACCAGATCTCTATCCGCAGCCATGCTCACTCTCCTTATTTGTTTGATAGCCTTACTAAGTCTGGAAAGGAAACGCAGAAATTCAAGGTTGTCAGAGAAGTAGAAAGCATAAAGCT
>NZ_JAWOQS010000195.1:0-919 GCF_033438945.1 Vibrio sp. Y176
ATTCAGATGTGATTGTTGAAGCCGTTGTCGAAAATCCAAAAGTAAAAGCAGCGGTACTGAGCGAAGTCGAATCGCACGTTGGTGAAGACACCGTCATTACATCAAACACATCGACGATTCCAATCAACCTATTGGCACAATCACTTAAACGCCCAGAAAATTTCTGTGGTATGCACTTCTTTAACCCTGTGCATCGCATGCCTTTGGTTGAAATCATCCGTGGTGAGAAAACTTCTGATGAAACCATCAACCGCGTAGTGGCTTACGCAGCGAAAATGGGTAAATCCCCAATCGTCGTGAACGACTGTCCGGGATTCTTCGTCAACCGCGTATTATTCCCGTACTTTGGCGGTTTCAGCATGTTGCTTCGTGACGGTGCAGACTTCACTAAAGTCGACAAAGTCATGGAACGCAAATTTGGCTGGCCGATGGGCCCGGCGTACTTGCTTGATGTAGTCGGCATCGATACTGCGCACCACGCACAAGCGGTGATGGCAGAAGGTTTCCCTGAGCGAATGGGAAAACAAGGTCGTGACGCGATTGATGCTCTATTCGAAGCCAACAAATACGGTCAGAAGAATGGCAACGGTTTCTACAGCTACACCATTGATAAAAAAGGTAAGCCTAAGAAAACCTTCACTGAAGATATCTTGCCAGTACTGGCAGACGTCTGCGCGGACAAACAAGAGTTCGATGAGCAAACCATCATCCAACGTATGATGATTCCGATGATCAACGAAGTCGCCCTGTGTCTGGAAGAAGGCATTATCGCCACAGCACAAGAAGCGGATATGGCGTTGGTCTACGGCCTCGGTTTCCCTCCTTTCCGCGGCGGCGTGTTCCGTTACCTCGACAGCATTGGCCTGGCTAATTATGTCGCGATGGCGAAACAGTATGAACACTTGGGTGCCATGTACCA
>NZ_JAWOQS010000196.1:0-919 GCF_033438945.1 Vibrio sp. Y176
CACCAGAGCGAGAGGCAATGTTTTAGGGCGAGCGGCTTCAAGCCAGATCTGCAAAGATTGTTTCATGGAAAGTTCGTGCTAGTAACCAATGTGCCCAGTATAAGCACAAAGCAGCAGATACGCTATTGACCTAAAACAAGGCAGGCATGACTGTTGGTACGTATCTGAGAATAATCTTTACGCAAATGCCCGAAAAACAAAAAGGCTACCTCTTCGAGATAGCCTTTAAAATCAAGGTGAAATCTGAGTTTACAGAATAAAGCGACTTAGGTCTTCGTTTTCGATCGTATCGCCTAAACGTTCTTTAACGTAAGCTGCATCAATCACAAACTTAGCACCAGATTGCTCTGCTGCATCGTAAGAGATTTCGTCCATCAGACGTTCCATCACGGTATGTAGACGACGAGCACCAATGTTTTCTGTGGTTTCGTTTACCGTCCATGCCGCTTCTGCGATTTGCGTGATACCGTCTTCGGTAAATTCGATATCGACGTTTTCTGTCTTCATCAGCGCAATGTACTGTTCAGTCAGCGACGCTTTAGGCTCAGTCAAAATACGTTTGAAGTCGTGGCTGCTCAGTGCTTCCAATTCCACACGGATTGGCAGACGGCCTTGCAGTTCTGGAATGAGATCAGATGGCTTGGCAACTTGGAATGCACCGGATGCAACAAACAGAATGTGGTCTGTTTTTACCATGCCGTGTTTTGTCGAAACGGTACTGCCTTCAATCAGAGGAAGTAAGTCACGTTGCACACCTTCACGAGACACGTCCGGGCCAGAGCTTTCGCCGCGCTTACAAATCTTGTCGATTTCATCAATGAAAACAATACCGTTGTTTTCTACGTTGAAAATCGCGGCTTCTTTTAGCTCTTCTTGGTTTACAAGTTTTGCAGCTTCTTCTTCTGCCAGCGCTTTCATC
>NZ_JAWOQS010000197.1:0-919 GCF_033438945.1 Vibrio sp. Y176
CACGGTTTTCACTCGTCAAATCTCAACGATGCTAGTAACCGGTGTGCCGCTAGTACAAGCATTGAAATTGGTCTCTGATAACCACAAAAAAGCGGAAATGAAATCCATTTTGATGAGTGTAACTCGGGCTGTTGAAGCGGGTACGCCGATGTCCAAAGCGATGCGTACCGCCAGTAACCATTTTGACCCGCTGTATACCGACCTGATTGCGACAGGAGAACAATCGGGCAACTTAGCCGAAGTGTTCGAACGCTTAGCTACCTACAGGGAAAAAAATGAGCAGCTTAGAGCCAAAGTGATCAAGGCTCTAATATATCCAGCCATGGTTATTCTAGTTGCACTGGGAGTATCGTTTATCATGCTAACCAAGGTCATTCCCGAGTTTGAAAAAATGTTTGTTGGCTTTGGTGCTGAATTGCCATGGTTTACAAGGCAAGTCTTAGATCTTTCCGCTTGGACACAAAACTGGAGCCCATTTATCGCACTTGGCTCCATCAGTGTATTTATCTCCGCGAGAGTACTCTCTATGCGTTCTGACTCTTTTCGCTTAATGCTCAACCGCTCTGTGCTTAAGTTTCCAGTCCTTGGGGCAGTTTTATCGAAAGCCGCTATCGCAAAATTTAGTCGAACCCTCGCTACGAGCTTTACGGCGGGCATTCCGATTTTAACCAGTTTAAAAACCACCTCGAAAACGTCCGGAAATATGCATTATCAATTGGCTATCGAAGAGGTTTATCGCGATACCGCAGCAGGAATGCCGATGTATGTTGCAATGCGCAATTGCAACGTGTTCCCTGAGTTGGTGCTGCAAATGGTTATGATCGGCGAAGAATCCGGCCGACTTGACGATATGCTCAATAAAGTCGCCACAATTTACGAGTTTGAAGTGGACAACACCGTCGATAACCTCAGTAAAATC
>NZ_JAWOQS010000198.1:0-913 GCF_033438945.1 Vibrio sp. Y176
CAATCTGCTCTAAATCCGCCCTGAGTCGTGTCACCAGTTCGTGTGATTGCATTGCGCGGCGATTCTTCTCTGCAAGAACGACTCGAAGCTCGCCTTGGTATGGTTCGCTGCGCATAAAGTAGTGGCGCACCATGCCGTTGAAATCCATTGGGGAAGCGGTGCCTGCAAAGCCCGACACACTTGTCACTTCCGGCACCGTCATTAAATAGTCCGTAAAGCTCGACAGCGCGTTGGACGTATCCACAAAGCTTGAAGACTCTGGCATGTTTAATACAAATTGGAACTCATTTTTATTGTCATAAGGCAGCAACTTGAGTGGAACTAAGCGAAGTGCTGGCAACAATGCTGCCAAGACGAACAACAAGGCAACCAAACCAAGGAAAAGCCATGCTTTCTTGCGGCTTTCAAGTAGCGGAATCAACACACCACGATACAAACGATACATCGGCGAAGATTGGATGTCATAGTGGCCGTTTTCCTCAGCACCTTTGAGTAGCTTCTTGGCAAGCCAAGGCGTGATCATAAACGCGACAACGGTACTAAAGATAACGCTTATAGGAACGTTGAACGCCAGTGGCGCCATGTAAGGCCCCATCATCCCAGTGATAAAAAACATCGGCGTAAACACGATCACGATTGCGACCGTCGACATTAACAAGGCGCTACGAATTTCTGCCATGGCGAGAACAATCGCATTGGTTCGTGTTAGATTTTTTCGTTTGAGGTAGCGTTCAATGTTGTCGATACTCGCGATCGGATCGTCCACGATCAAACCTAGCGCCAACATCAATGCAAAGAGTGTGACTCGGTTGATGGAATAGCCAAATGCCAAGTCCATCCCGAGCGCGGCACCATAGCTAATCGGAATCGCGATACCAACCACCAATGCGCTTCGCCAGTTCAAGAACAAACC
>NZ_JAWOQS010000199.1:0-913 GCF_033438945.1 Vibrio sp. Y176
ACAGCGTTTCGAGGTTTCTATTATGGAATACGATTACTTAGTAATAGCAGGCTACTTTGCCCTGATGGTGGCAATCAGCTTGCTGTTCAAAAAAATGGCAAGCAATAGTACCAGCGACTATTTCCGCGGGGGCGGTAAGATGCTTTGGTGGATGGTTGGTGCCACAGCATTTATGACTCAGTTCTCTGCATGGACGTTTACCGGTGCAGCGGGTAAAGCGTTTAACGATGGCTTCGCGGTATTGGCCGTGTTTGTTGGCAACATGGTGGCGTACGTTTTCGCTTACTTCTACTTTGCTCGCCGCTTCCGCCAAATGCGAGTCGATACACCAACTGAAGGGGTAAAACGCCGCTTTGGTAACACTAACGAGCAGTTTTTCACTTGGGTAATCATTCCGTTAAGTGTGATTAACGCGGGTGTTTGGCTAAATGGTTTGGGTGTGTTTGCTTCTGCGGTATTTAATGCCGACATCGTGACTACCATTTGGGTGACTGGCCTTGCGGTATTGGCTATCTCATTGCTGAGTGGTGCGTGGGGCGTAGTGGCGTCGGACTTTATTCAAACGCTGGTTGTTGCGGTTATCTCCATTGCTTGTGCGGCAGTTGCATTGTACGTCGTTGGCGGCCCTGGCGAGATCGTTGAGAACTTCCCTGGTGGCTTCATCATGGGCCCAGATATGAACTACCCACTACTGTTAGTTTGTACGTTCATCTTCTTCGTAGTGAAACAGCTGCAAAGTATCAACAACATGCAGGAGTCTTACCGTTTCCTTAACGCGAAAGATTCGAAAAACGCAAGCAAAGCTGCGCTGATGGCGCTTGTGATGATGCTATTTGGCGCGGTAATTTGGTTCATCCCACCTTGGGCTTCAGCAATCTTGTACCCAGATGCAGCAACGCAATACTCATCATTG
>NZ_JAWOQS010000200.1:0-911 GCF_033438945.1 Vibrio sp. Y176
CTGTGCGGCAAGTACGACTTAGGCGAAAAAGCCGATGGTATTTTCACTAGCGGTGGCACTCAAAGTAACCAAATGGGTTTGATGCTGGCACGTGATTGGATCGCAGATAAGCTAAGTGGTCACTCAATCCAGAAGTTAGGTCTGCCTGACTACGCTGACAAACTTCGCATCGTATGTTCTAAGAAATCACACTTCACAGTTCAAAAGTCTGCATCTTGGATGGGGCTTGGTGAGAAAGCGGTGATGACTGTGGATGCAAACGCTGATGGCACCATGGATATCACGAAGCTAGATGAAGTGATTGCGCAAGCGAAAGCTGAAGGGCTAATTCCATTTGCGATTGTTGGTACTGCGGGTACGACGGATCACGGTGCAATTGATGACCTAGACTTCATCGCCGACATGGCAGTCAAGCACGACATGTGGATGCATGTGGATGGTGCTTACGGTGGTGCGCTGATCCTTAGCAGTCATAAGTCTCGCCTGAAAGGCGTTGAGCGCGCTCACTCTATCAGTGTCGATTTCCACAAATTGTTCTACCAAACAATCAGCTGTGGCGCACTTTTGGTGAACGACAAGTCGAACTTTAAGTTCTTGCTTCATCACGCAGATTACTTGAACCGTGAGCACGATGAGCTACCAAACTTGGTCGATAAATCCATCGCGACAACCAAACGTTTCGATGCATTGAAAGTCTTTATGACCATGCAAAACGTGGGTCCGAAGGCACTGGGTGACATGTACGATCATCTACTCGCTCAAACGCTTGAAGTGGCTGACATGATCCGTACAAACGATCAATTTGAACTACTAGCTGAGCCTTCACTGTCGACGGTATTGTTCCGTGCAACACACGAAACAGCAGATCTTGATGAACTGAACAAAGCGCTACGTTTAGAAGCGTTGACTCG
>NZ_JAWOQS010000201.1:0-911 GCF_033438945.1 Vibrio sp. Y176
AGTAGAAAAATGTGGGACAGACAGAATGACTGACTGACAAAATGACACACTGACAGTTTCCGTGATTATGTACAGCATACCATGCCATGACTTAGTCATAAACTTAGAAAAAAAAACAACAACATTCGGCCACAGGGGGAGCCACAGTGATCGGTCGCATTTGAGCCATTTTTAAGCATTTTTCTGTTGTTATAGCGCCACCCAGTTGCCAATTAGAGTTAAATTTCTCCAGTCACCTTGAGGCGTCCTGTTCTACATATCTACCAAGTTTAGTAAAAATCGATATGGTGGTTAGGCCTAGATAAGAAATTAGCTCTCTAGCGCCCCCATTTTGTTTGATGGGGTCAATAATGGAGGGGTCCCCTCAGATTATGTGTGGTCATATGCCTACAAAGTTGCGTGGTGATGGGTGAAACCCTTGAGATGTTCTACACCTTTATGTGATGAGCCACGCCCTCCGCAATATTCATTGCCTTATAGAAGCTCAGCTTTAGCAAGTTTTTCAACTTTTGCCAAGAGGGAACTTTAGATATTGGTCCCTAGATTATGTTCACCGAGTTTCATGCAGATCGCTCAAACTTCCTAGGAAGAGATCGATTTTAAGTGTTTTCCGAAAAATTCAAAATTGCGGAAAATCTATATAACCGGAAGTTATGGGTTCTTGAGGCAAATTTGTTCCTCATGAGGAGATATATGCCCATTCAAAGTTTGCAATTTCAGTTGGTTGCTATAGCGCCCCCCTTTGGCCAATTGATGTAATATTGCTTCATTGGCATCCTCCCATGACCCTCTACCACTGTGCCAAATTTCACATGGATTGACCAAGTCAGTGAGGAGAAAAACGTGGAACAGACACACACACACCCACAGACCCACAGACAGACAGAGTTTTCGTCATTATATAGTAAGAT
>NZ_JAWOQS010000202.1:0-911 GCF_033438945.1 Vibrio sp. Y176
GTGGTTGACCCTCAACCAGTTCAAGCGGTGCAGCGGGAGTGGCAGGGCGATATAACCGTTGTGTGTTTTGTTGATTTCGATAGACAGCGGATAGAGCACCTCGTCCCAGCGCTGCTCATCCGCTACCGCGTTGACGTTGTGCAAAATACCGATGGCATCCCACGCCTTAATACTTGGCCCTTCGATTTGCGCGAAGCTCGGTGGATTGCCCGCCAGCGCGCGAGCTTGCAGTACCGTCATCGCGCTGTCGCCACCACCGCCTAACACCGGGCTTTGCAGCAGCTCAATATCGTGCCGTTTTAGCTGAGCTTTGAGTGTTTGCAGCGCTTGCTGCTCGCCGTCAGAAGTCCACCAATGTAAAAACTCTACCCCTTGTGGCGACTCAGCGTGAGCGACGCAAGGGGCGAGCAACAGTGGGAACAAGAATGCCAGTTTGTTCATAGTCAGTCTCTCGGGAAAGTCAGTGTGGCGCAGAGGCCGCCAAACTGAGAATGGCTCAGCAACAAACTGCCGCCGTGAGCCTTTGCAATGCTCTGTGAAATGGTTAACCCCAGCCCACTGCCTTCTTTATCGTTGCTAGCGCGGAAGTATGGCTGGCAGAGCTTTTCAAGTAATAAATCGTCAACACCGTCACCGTGATCTTCAATTTCAATCTGGATCGACTCTGAGCTTTCACTCAGCGTAATATCTGCTTGATGCCCGTATTTGAGCGCGTTATCTACCAGATTCTGAATGCAGCGCTTAATCGCTAACGGTTTACCAGCAAAGTGGGTGCGGATTTCACCGTGGATGCGAATCGTGTCCGGCGCATCGGCGATATTGGCGGAAATGTGCTGAATCAGTTGGGTGAAATTGATCGGCTCGATTTCCTCGTGGATATCGGTCTCTTTAATGCATTGCAATGCGCCTTT
>NZ_JAWOQS010000203.1:0-909 GCF_033438945.1 Vibrio sp. Y176
CAAGCTTTCTACCAGTTGACGTTGGCGGTTTGAGGCTAACGCCAGTTCTTCTACGCTGCTTGCTCGTGCAATGCTGAGTGTTAACACATGGGAGTGGGTCGAGAACGCGCTGAGAATCTGTGTCATGTCGAGCATGCCCACCGCGCGATTGCCTTCGCAGACCATCAAACGCTTCATGCGATTACGTGTCATGGTGATCATGGCGTTAAACAGAAAATCCCCGTCATCAACATGGTAGACAGGGAAAGTTGCGATCTCACCTACAGGTGTGTCCACGGCGCAATTATCCAACATAACCGAGTGCAGCATGTTGGTACGAGTCACGATGGCGTACGGGTGAGCTGACGGCCATTTTTCCAATCGCGGGTCGTCGTCATGGAGCTGAACCAATGCAGCATCGATGCCGTTATCTTTTAGAGTTCGAGTTACCTCGTTGATTGGCGTTTCTGGCGCGAGGATCATCGGCGGATGATAAATGCTGTTATCGACTTTGGTCAGAATGAATTCGGCCAAGTTTTGCTGTTGCTGCGCGGCTTCGATGAGTTCTTGTCGTTTGGATAAGTTGTTGTCGAAGTAAGCTGCGAACTGGCCATTCTCGTTATAAAGCTCGAGAAAAACGTCTTTTGGCAGTAAGTACGAAAGGGTGTCTTCCAGCGCGATGTATTGATGTCGAACGCATTCTTCAAACAGTGAACGCACGTCAAACATGTCGTCATTGGCGTAATGAGCGAACACTTCGGATTGGTCTTTGGAACGTTCTTCGACTGCGCCTTTGATCAATATGTGCAAGTGAGGGTTGGTCTGCCCGCTAGATAAAATGATATCTCGAGTTCGATAGTACGCCACATCTAAGGACGAGCGCAGCCGAGTTTGCTGAGCATCGGTCAGACGATCGAACGGGGGAGATTG
>NZ_JAWOQS010000204.1:0-909 GCF_033438945.1 Vibrio sp. Y176
TCATTGTTTTAATAAATCAATGGCTTGCAAGATAAATTAACAATATATGATCGAGTTACAAGTTGGTTGGATACTACGTGCTTTAATATTGGAAATAGACTTAAGGTTGATAATCAACTCATATTGAAAAGTAATTGTAGCTTACATATTTAACAATTGCAGAGATTTATTAGGCTAGTCGCATTTCGAAGAAACAGTTTCTACGTTTATAGACATTAAAAGATTGCCATATAAAGATTTGGATAAAATCAAATCTGAGTCGTGTATAAAATGAAGTTTATAAAACTGTTAGCCTTAGTACTCTCGTTTCAATGCTTTGCACAAAGTCAAGAGTTACATCTATCTCAAAACGTTGTGCTCGATGTCCCCTTATCAAAAACAATACTTCATACGGGTAACATACTTATATTTAAATTTGGCGATAGCCATATTTCTCATGAAGTCTTGAGTCCTAAAGAGTTTTTTTCTCCCATAGATTTAACTGGTGTTGAAAAAGAATTTGTTAGATCTCTGTTCGAGTTTACGGAAAACAGTTCATTTCCACAATGGTTAAACGCAGCTTCTAATGAGTTATCAGAGACATTAGGTATTACGAAGGATAATAAAGTTATTGAGGTTAAAGGTGGGCTCGAAATATTAGGGTTCTATGATTCTGAAAGCCAAAGTGGACAGCTTTTTATATTAGATACTAGTCTAATACATCATTTTACCTTTTTGGGCTCAGATGAGCTTTTTAAAAACCTTTATCAGTCAATTCGGGAGAAAATAATGAGTTTAACAATTGAAGAAAAGAGAAACCTAAAGACATTCTGGATTAGTTTATATGGCCCTTAAGCAAATCAATGGCCAGTTAACGCGGACATGTTCGATTTAACATATAAACTTCTAGAAGAGTCAAAGAAATGTAGC
>NZ_JAWOQS010000205.1:0-908 GCF_033438945.1 Vibrio sp. Y176
CATGTTAGAAGCGGTGAGAAACAAAAGGAGTAATTAGACTATGAGTTCTATTGCACTTGACCGCACTCAGACGCAGGTTTACATCCCTGAGTCTGGCCAAACTACGTTAGAGAACGTACAGAAAACGGCGTCTACTGCGACGCCTTCTGTAACGGTTGAAAACGTAAAGAGTAGAGATGCTGACACTCTGAACACAGGAAGAGTGAAAGTTCAGCTAGATGCCCCAAATGCAGCCGTGAGCGACAAAGTGACAGACTTGACGCTAAAAGCCATGGCTCAACTGCAAAAGATCGTCGATACCATCGCAAAAGCGCTACATGCTGTTGCCGATCAGACGGGTTCGATCGCAGTTAAAATCATCGCAGGTTCTGCGGACGATTTTGAAGTGGAGCTTGCGGCGATTACAGACAAACTGAAAAGTGCTCAGAACGAGCTGAAAATTCAGGAAGTGAAAGTCGCAAAAGCCAAACATGAACAAGAAATGGCAGAGAACCAAGAGAAAATCAAGGAATCAGAAGCCGCTGCTAAAGAGGCTCAGAAATCGGGCTTAGCGGCGAAGATCTTTGGTTGGATCAGCGCGGTTGTCTCCATTGTGGTAGGTGCCATCATGGTTGCTACTGGCGTTGGCGCGGCAGCTGGCGCGCTTATGATCGCCGGTGGTGTCATGGGTGCAGTAAGCATGGCGCTGCAAGAACCAGCTGTTCAAGACGCGCTAAAAGAAGCGGGTGTGAATGTCGATGTGTTGAACAAAGTGGTGATGGCATTAGAAATTGCTGTCGCTGTCATCGGTGCAATCGTGACCTTTGGTGGCGCGGCGGCTGGTGGCATCGCGAAACTTGCCGCGAAAAGTGCCAGCAAAATTGCGCAGAAAGTGACAGATATTGCCACGAAAGCTGCAGCCAATATGG
>NZ_JAWOQS010000206.1:0-908 GCF_033438945.1 Vibrio sp. Y176
AGAAGTGGACGTTGTTTTTCCGTCTTACAACCTCAACGCGCAAGCGGCTGTAAAAGAAGTGACGCCGTCGGCAGATGCCAACTCGCGCAGTTATACCGTAAAGCTTCAATTTGAGCCGCCAACGGCTATCTATCCAGGTACATACGCCAAAGTCGCGTTGACCTTGACCGACGATGTTGTACTTCGCGTGCCAAAAGAGGCGGTTTACCAAGTTGGCCAATTGGACTACGTAAAAGTGGTGCAAGACAGCGGTGAGGTAGAAACTCGGCTTATTCAGCTTGGAGAGTTGGGGAGAGTGCGAACGGGGTTGAAGCAAGGTGACGTAGTGCTGCTGAATCCAAGAGCGCTTTGATAGAACGGTTTCTCTTGTTAACTAGTTAAACGTCTATCTAGCAAACAACATAAAATAGCCCAGCATCATGCTGGGCTATTTTGTTCGTTCAGTTAAGCGTTACCGTTGCGTTTACAGGGCAATGGTCACTCAGTTTGTAATCTAAAACATCTTGTGAGCTAAACAGCGTTTGATGCGCGTTTTTCGCTTTTATTTGCGGGCTAACAATAATGTGATCAATCAAAGAGCGGAATTGGTGTGTTTTGCTTGGGTTTTTATTTGAGCGAACCTTGCAATCGGCTTGAGTATCTCGCGTTACCAATTGTGCATCGTTACCGAGCGTCATGATCGCCCACAACCAATCACGTTGATACGACAAGTTGTGATTGAAATCGCCCATTACGGCATACTGCTCTTTTTTCTTTTCTCTCTCGCTCATCCATTTCGCAAGTGCTTCTCCTTGTTGACTCAGTGTCTGGCAATCACGACTATTTTTATACGCTCCGCTGCATCCTGCTTTTAGATGCACAGAGAGCAGGTGAAGCTCGTCCTTTTGGCTTGGGTTAACGACGATGTA
>NZ_JAWOQS010000207.1:0-908 GCF_033438945.1 Vibrio sp. Y176
CAACGGTTTGGGCTCTGGTCATTGCAGCCCAAGGCATACCGAGTTGGGATGTGCTCATTGTATTTGTGTTGGGTGTATTTTTAATGCGTAGCGCAGGCTGCGTCATTAACGATTTTGCAGACCGCAAAGTCGATGGTCATGTGAAGCGTACTAAACAGCGTCCATTGCCTTCGGGTAAGGTCACGGCGAAAGAGGCGATTGGCTTATTTTTGGTTTTGGCCGTGAGCTCATTCTTACTTGTGTTGACCATGAACCCCTTAACGATTCAGCTCTCTTTTGCGGGCCTTGTATTAGCCTTTATCTACCCTTTTATGAAGCGTTACACGCATATCCCGCAGCTGTTTTTGGGATTAGCGTTTAGCTGGGCGATTCCTATGGCATGGGCGGCACAAACCGGTGAGCTACCAGTGATGGTTTGGTTTGTGTTTGTGATTAATGCATTGTGGACGATTGCCTACGACACTCAGTATGCAATGGTGGATCGCGATGACGATTTAAAAATCGGTATCAAATCGACAGCGATTCTGTTCGGTCGCCACGACAAGTTAATTATTGGAGTGTTACAGTTAGTGACGTTGGCGATGTTGGTGGGGCTAGGGCAGTTTTATCAATTAGGCCAAAGTTACTACTGGACGGTTCTGATTGCCGCATCATTGTTTGTTTACCAGCAGCATTTGATCCGCCACCGCGAGCGCGATTTGTGTTTCAGAGCTTTCCTTAACAACAACTACGTTGGCATGGTGATAGCGATAGGTTTATTAGTCGCGTTCTGGTAATCAATCCGAAGATCAAAAAAGGCATCCAATTGGATGCCTTTTGTTTTTTTGTGTTTGTTATGCCTGAAGTTGGTGGATACTTTCTTCGATGGTCAACTTCACTTCTGGGTACAGCAGCGTAAACAGTAGCTT
>NZ_JAWOQS010000208.1:0-908 GCF_033438945.1 Vibrio sp. Y176
TTAATGCCCGGCGTGAAAGATGGCTCAACATCACCAAGCTGACTTGGATCGCGGCCTTTCAGGAAGTCACCGATTTTCTGTGCTGGCGCATCGTAGTTTTCGCCGCCTAGTTTGTAAGCGTTAGATTCAAGTTCACGTTGGAAACGGATACCCGCTAGAGGATCACCCGGGTAATCCACCTCAGGAGAGATACCCACAACAATCGCACTGTTTGCGTTACGCTCTGCACGAGAGTATTGGCTCATGCCGTTCGTCACTACGCGACCTTCTTCAGATGTCGCCGCAACAACAGTGCCGCCTGGACACATACAAAAGCTGTACACGGTACGACCATTTTTACAATGGTGAACCAGTTTATAATCCGCAGCACCAAGAATTGGGTGACCCGCATTTGGACCAAAACGTGCTTCGTCGATCATCGATTGCTTGTGCTCGATACGGAAGCCAACCGAGAATGGTTTCGCCTCCATGTACACACCACGCTCGTGCAACATTTCAAATGTATCACGCGCACTGTGACCAACGGCCAATACCACGTGACGAGATTTGATCTCTTCACCGTTTGACAATGTCACGCCTGTGATTTGACCGTCTTCCATATGAAGATCATCAACACGAGTACTAAAGCGAATTTCACCACCTAACTCGATGATGGTCGCACGCATTTTCTCGATCATCGTTACCAGCTTGAAAGTACCGATGTGCGGTTTACTTACGTATAGAATTTCTTCTGGTGCGCCAGCCTCTACAAATTCAGTGATCACTTTGCGACCGTAGAAATTAGGATCTTTCACTTGGCTATACAGTTTGCCATCCGAAAAGGTTCCTGCGCCGCCTTCACCAAACTGCACGTTTGACTCCGGATTCAGCGTGCGCTTACGCCAAAAACCGAAGGTATCTTTGGTGCG
>NZ_JAWOQS010000209.1:0-908 GCF_033438945.1 Vibrio sp. Y176
CAAGTACCACACCTTTGTAAAGTGGCTCCTTCAACGCAGAAATACCACATGGAAGATGTACACCGTGCGGGTGGCGTTGTCGGTATCCTTGGTGAACTGAACCGTGCAGGTCTGCTGCACAATCAGTCTAAGACAGTCCTAGGACTGACTTGGGAAGAACAGCTAGCCAAATACGACATCATGCTGACCGATTCAGAAGAAGTGAAATCATTCTACCGTGCTGGCCCTGCGGGTATCCGCACCACACAAGCATTCTCGCAAGATTGTCGCTGGGATACTCTCGATGACGACCGTGCGGAAGGCTGTATCCGCACCAAAGAAAACGCCTTCAGCCAAGATGGCGGCCTTGCCGTTCTGAAAGGCAACATCGCGCTGGATGGCTGTATTGTGAAGACTGCTGGTGTGGACGAAAGCATCCTGAAATTTACTGGCCCTGCGGTAGTGTTTGAAAGCCAGGAAGATGCGGTAGACGGCATCCTTGGTGGCAAAGTGAAAGCGGGCGATGTAGTTGTGATTCGCTACGAAGGTCCAAAAGGTGGCCCGGGCATGCAAGAAATGCTCTACCCAACCACTTATCTAAAATCGATGGGCTTAGGTAAAGAGTGTGCGTTATTAACTGACGGCCGCTTCTCTGGTGGTACCGCTGGTCTGTCTATCGGCCATGCTTCTCCAGAAGCGGCCAATGGCGGTGCGATCGGCTTGGTTCAAGACGGCGATTTGATTGCGATTGATATTCCAAATCGCAGCATCTCTCTTGAGATCTCTGAACAGGAACTTGCAGAGCGCCGCGTAAAACAAGACGAACTTGGTTGGAAACCAGCAAATCGTCAACGTGAAGTGTCTTTCGCCCTAAAAGCGTACGCCAGCATGGCAACCAGTGCTGACAAAGGTGCAGTACGAGATAAATC
>NZ_JAWOQS010000210.1:0-907 GCF_033438945.1 Vibrio sp. Y176
CTCCTTCAATAGAGACATTAAAGCGAACGGTGTTAGCAGGCACGTCAACGTAGAACAGTTTTTCGCTGTATGCTTCGCCACTCAGTTGAAGGCTTTGGTTCGCCGCCAGCTCCGTCACTTGCACTTCAGGATCGGTTGGTTCGCTTGGCTCTTCTGGGTCCGTTCCTGGTTGCTCCGGTTCAACTACCACTTCTAACGTATCCAACCAACGCTCAAATTCCGCATCATATTGTTGACCAAGCACAGTAACCTGCTGCGCCCATTGTGCAAACTGACCTGAACGAGACAACGCCAACAAGCTCTCTACATCTTGAGGGTGGTTTTCTAGCATGAAGCGAACCGCCAAGTAACCCCAACGGTAAATGCGGTTGCTATCGTGCGAGTATGTGGTGTCAAACACGGTTGAAAGACTCAGTTTGCCACTTGGGATCAGATCGATCGCGGCCTTGTAACCTTGTTTGTAATGCATGTATTCCGCAAAGCCTTCCAGCCACCAAACGATATGACCATGAGCTAAGTTGTCGCTGAATGAACCGTATTGGTTGAAACGTGCATCCAAGTAGTGAGTGTACTCGTGCTCAAGGTTCAAAATAGATAGATCTTCGCCATTCGCGTAGCGATAAGCCACGAAACGCGCCGTATTATCGGCTCTTGACGGGGTCCCCTCTAAGTACTGACCACCGTTATCCGTTGTATTGCCAAACAGGAATGAAGAGTAATCAACGTAACTGTCGTTGCTTGCAAACACCGCGACTTCAACACGATCGTTCAAGTCATCCGCCACTGGTTGATTGCCAGTATTCGCAACTTGATGGAAGTCTGCTTCTTTCGCAGCAAGCACTTCACACGCTTTCGCAGCTTGAGCATCGGTGAGATCTTCAGAGCGAATGATGGCAGGTCCCTGACA
>NZ_JAWOQS010000211.1:0-906 GCF_033438945.1 Vibrio sp. Y176
TTTAGAGAAAACAGCCCATGAAACCAACGCCAACAGACAACCGCTCACGACAATGAGCCAAAAGATGAAAGAAACCAGTTTTTGTTCGAGCGTAGCCTTCATCGACACCAACTGATTAGGAAAATCTGGCTTTAATAACTGATTCGCCAAATAACTGCCCTGTGCATTCGCCGCAAGAACACTTGAGGTTTGTGCGAGTCGACGTTGAAATGCAGAACGCTCCCCTGTCGAAAGTGAATCCGATTCGATGAACAGTAAATCCAGTTCGCGATAGGTATCCGTATTGGTGTTGGAATCGCTAAAAATCGATTCAAGAACCAAGGCTCCCAAGCGGTAATACATGTTTTCAATTTGCTGCGAGTTGTTTTCCGCACCTCGGCTGGTGTGCAGTTGCTCCGCCAACGATACCAACTCACCATCACTGCCAATAAAAGCGCGTGCACTTTCCAAAAATCGGTCAGTTGAATAAAGCAATTGCGTGACGTCTGGCCCATTCGCATCAGAGACCTCACTTTCTAATTGAAGACGAACCGCGTACACAAGCTGAAGTTTGAGTGAGACTTGATCGACATGCTTAACTCGATACGGCAACTCAAAATTAAAGAAGTTACGTACTTCCTCAACTTTACTGCCGAGTTCATTCAATGTGGAAAGCGTTTGCATCGTCTGCTTTGCCTGAAACCAAAGAGTCGCAGAAAATACACACCACAAAATGAATAAGAACCAAATAATCCGCTTAATCCCTGCTCTTAATTGATGCAACGCTCAGTCCTCATATAATCCATTAATTACAAGCATATACCATGTTCTGAGCTCTGGCAGTGCTTGCTTCACATAAAAAAAGAGAGCCTAGGGCTCTCTTCATAAGAATTAGTTACGACTTAACTGATCTTTCAAGTTTGGCGG
>NZ_JAWOQS010000212.1:0-905 GCF_033438945.1 Vibrio sp. Y176
GCTTCTGTGATAATGCTTGAATCTTCACGACCTGCAGCAAGCAAGTTGATCGGATACAACTTATAGTTCTCGTGTATCTGACGGTCGATTTCATTCGCTAGCGATTCTGGCGTTTCAAACTCTTGCTCAATCACGTCACCAAATGCCACATGAACACGGCCTTTGTAACCAACAATGCCTTGGATGATGCTTTCGATATCTTCAAACTCGCCTTTTTCATAACGGCCGTTTTCTGCTTTCTCAAATAGCTCTTTTGCCTTAGCGATGTCACATGGATCGTTCTCGTAAGCAATCGAGACCGGCACAATTTTTAACGAGCGCATGTACTCGCCAAACGCGACCTTTTGCTTGCGACCTTCAACGTGGAACATTTTTAGGATCGCAGGATCTGTAAAGTCGTTACCGTCTTTTGCGCGCCCTTCTTTTTGAGCAATCCAAATAGAGTTACCCGTATCCAGCGAGTGTTTGATGTAGCCAGACAACTGTCCAAGCGCTTTCATCATCTCTCGTGGAGCGTTTGCAGAACGCTTAACAATAAAGCTCTTGTTCAAACGCATCAGCTCTGTCGCACACGGTTTTTTCAGCAAATTATCGCCGATTGCAATACGCACAGTGCGGTGACCACTTTGGTACAAACCGTAGTTAACTAAAGCGGGATCCATTGCGATATCGCGATGGTTAGACACGAATAAGTAGGAGGTGTTTTTATCCAGTTTGTCTAAACCAGAGAACGTGACGCCATCCGTTGTCTTATTCAACGTATCTTGAAGGTATTTTTTCACCTCGATTTGGATCGCTTCTACGGAGTCAAGTTTGCTCCACTTCGCTTTTAGGTAAATGCGAAGGAACGGACTCATGAGCGTTTTGAACCATTTCGCTTTGTTTTCAAAACGGTGATCGAGAAT
>NZ_JAWOQS010000213.1:0-904 GCF_033438945.1 Vibrio sp. Y176
ATTTTTTGTTTTATATGTTTGGGGATATCTGGGTTAGAGAGTATCCGCCTTCGTGTTAACTCCATCATGGAGTTCACCGAAAGATGTTCGACGTTCTGCCCCTTCGCATGAAAGATGAGGCGAGTCAGTTCGTACATCATATCTTCTGCAATCTTCTTCTCTTGTTGCAGTTGGATATTCTTTTGAATCAATGCATTACCAAATAGCACGCCGGATAAAACCAGAATGGCAGATAATGCTGCAGCCAGCGGACGGCGCTGCACTAAACGCAATGCGCTGTACAACGGCCAATGTTTTTTTTGTTCGATTGGGCGCCGCTCAAGCATGCGCTCAATATCAATTCTTAGTGCTCGAACGTCTGAATAGCGCAGTTTTGCGGCAGAGCGTGTCGCGCGTCTAATGACCCAGTAAACATCAGACCAAACGCGCGGTGACGGAAACATCATCGCGAGAATTTTACCCAGAGAGTACACATCGCTTTGTGCCGTCAGAAACTGACCAGTCTGTTGTTCTGGACTGGCAAAGTTTTGGCTAAACGCAATTAATGCGGGTGGGGATTCGCCACCGCTGTTTTGCACTTTCTGCGTCAGATTGAAATCGAGCAATTTCGGTCGTTTATTTGGGTCAATCAGGATATTTTCAGGCTTGAGATCGGTGTGTAACACTTGGTGGTGATGCGCGTGTTCCATTGCCTGACAAATCTGCTTAAACAGCGTGAGCTTCTCATGGTCTGTCAGCGTGACTTCGGCAAGATAATCATCCAATGTTTGGCCAAACACGCGCTCCATGACGATGTAAACCGAGCCGTCATGCAGGCCGCCGTCAAAGACTTTCGCAATATAAGGGTGATTTAAACGTGCTAGTAGCTGCGCTTCATCGAAAAGTGCCCGTTGTCCGAGCACAT
>NZ_JAWOQS010000214.1:0-903 GCF_033438945.1 Vibrio sp. Y176
CCTACCTTTGTGAAAAGTTGGTATTCAATTAGTGCTTCCAAGCGCCTAATGGAAGCACTTACTGCTGGTTGCGTCACGCCAAGGTGCTCAGCCGCTTTGGTGTATGATTGATATTCTGCAGCAATTAAAAATGTTTGGATTAAGTTTAAATCCAGTTTTTTATTAGTCATTAAAGTTATGGTCTGTTGTTATTTTAATATTGATTGCTTAATCAATATACCTCTAAAACAAAGATCAATTAACTTCGTTGATGTTATACAGAATATATCAAATATTAATATCTCACCGATAAATGAAACGTTACCACTGAGGAGAATCGAAAGGCTTTAAAAAACAACTAATTATCGTTAATGGATGAAAGTGTGCTTTCAATTATTGGAATCAGCCATTTATAAATAGGACTATTGCGATGGCGATAGTGCATGTATAGGTAAATATCTTGAGACTCGCCTTTGAAGGAGGCTTTTAGTTGTGGAGAGAGTGACAAACTTTTGAGTCCGGAAAGATGCTTTCTTGAAAGAAACGCAGATGTGGGGAATAGAGCATCTGTCTCCGAAATCACTTCTAATAGAGACAAAATGGAACTGGATCTAAAAGCGGTTTCGGTTTCAATGTTTTCACGCTCTGCCCAGCACTCAATAAGCGTTCTGTTCTCATTCCAATCTGGGACGATGGCAGTGACAATTGGATATAGACTTAAGTCATTATAACCGATCGCTTGATTCGATAAAGGGTGTGCATCTCTCGCTAATATCTGAAATTCATCGGTGGCAAGGTGCTTGGTTTGTAGTTCTTTTGGGACATTGTTTAGAGGGTAGTTGATTCCCAAATCTAACTCACCATTAATCAGTTTACTAATGGTATTTGAGCTCCAACTTTCTGTTTCTATTGTGATATTAGGAG
>NZ_JAWOQS010000215.1:0-903 GCF_033438945.1 Vibrio sp. Y176
TGGTTCGGATGTCTTTTAGTGGCACCTGATCAAGCAATAGCTGGCGGTACACTTTGAGCTGTTGAGCTGGGTTAAGTGCAGCGGCTAAGGCTTCTGCCAATTTCGGCGCTTGTTGGGTTAAGCGCTGCGTCATCGCTTCTACATCATCGTGTGTAAACAATTCTGCAAGGTTGGTTTTCATGATTTTGCTGATGTGCGTTGCGATCACGGTACCGTCGTCCACGACTTGGTAACCCATGTTGAGTGCCTTCGCCTTGTCTTGATGTTCAATCCAAACCGCAGGAATTTGGTAAGCAGGATCCCTCCCTAGAATGCCATCGATTTCACCATAGGTGTCGCCAACGGCAATCGCCATTAAACGCTCTGGTTCGATGAAGCCCTGCTCAATCACTTCGCCATTAAGCGAAATGGTGTATTGGTTCGGTTTTAGGCTTAGGTTATCGCGAATGCGAACTTCGGGTAGAAGAAAACCTACCTGTTCTGAGAGGTTACGACGTACACCACGAATACGTTGCGAAAGTGGCGCACCTTGATCCTTGTTTACCAAGTGAACAAGACGGTAACCAAGCGCAAGAGACAGGGTGTGCACGTGTGGGATGTCGTCCCATGTGAGTGGTGTGTCTTCCTCTTGCATGGCTTGAGAAAGTGCTTCCACCTGTTCGATTTGCGTGTCTTGAACTGGTTTCTTACTTTGTCTCCAACCTGCAAACCCTAGTGCGCCAGCAAATGCAAAGAATGCAAGGTGCGGCATACCCGGAACCATACCAATGACGGCCATGATCCCTGCAACCGTAAACAAGGTCGCTGGAGTTGCGAGCAACTGTTTCTGCATGGTTTCTGACATGCCGTTGTCGCTGTCATTGATGCGAGTCACAATGATTGCAGCTGCGGTTGCCAGTAATA
>NZ_JAWOQS010000216.1:0-903 GCF_033438945.1 Vibrio sp. Y176
TTCTATCAAGTTCGCATTCACTAAATTTTCGATTTGTACCGTTAACGTTCCGGTCGTGATGCCTAACTTTTCCGCCAGTTCTTTCATGCGCAGCGCACCATGGCCGCCCAGCACTTCAATGGTATGGACTTGGGCCAAAGAGTAGCCGGTTTCTTTTACGACTGACTGTTCCCAAGAAGACATCTTGTCATAGAACTCAGTCAGCATTTGATTCAACTTTTCTAGTTCGCTCATCATCAGCTATTTTGTAACTCTAGAGTAAGGTGATGAATCTTATCAAACTTACTCAATAATTGCTTAAATTCACTCAACGTTTTATCACTGCGATTATGTAACACAATCGCAGCCGAGTAATGATGTCCGCTCACCTTCCAAACATGCAGATCCAGCACGTCTGCGTATGGCTGAAGCGTCTCTCTGATTGCCTGTAGGTACTCGTGATTAATGTTCTCATCTAATAAGACTGGTGCGGTTTGCTTCATCAAACCGAGAGTCCATTTACCAATCACCAAAGCACCAACGATCCCCATAATGGCAGCTAACCAAATCCATCCGTAAAACTTACCGATAATAAGTGCGACGATCGCCAACAGTGACGTTAAGGTATCTGCCAAGACATGAAAATACGCGGCGGCAAGATTGTGGTCATGGTGCTCGTGCGAGTGTCCATGCGAATGGTTATGATCATGTGGGTGGTCGTGATCATGATGATGGTGATCATGCAGCAGCAACATACTTGCTAAGTTAACCACCAAACCAATCACTGCGACCATAATCGCTTCGTTGAATTGAATACTCTCAGGGTTAAACAAACGGTTAACGGATTCCACCATCATCATTAGCGCCACCATGCCCAAAGCAAGCGCGCTCGTAAAACCACCTACAACACTGACCTTCCCGGTA
>NZ_JAWOQS010000217.1:0-901 GCF_033438945.1 Vibrio sp. Y176
AACACAATGGTTTACCTCAAGCGGGCTGAGTGCAGCCAATAATGCGGAAGCCGAGCTGGTATTTCCAATGCCCATCTCGCCAAACATCAGTAAGTTAGATCCTGAATAGATGGTGCTTTGCGCCACTCTTGCACCATATTCCAAACCAAGCGCTACTTGTTCAGAAGACATCGCCGCTTGCTTTGAAAAATTGGCAGTGCCATTTCCTAAACGCTGCTCAATTAAATTCGGATGAGATTTAAACTCAGGAACCATGACTTCGCTTGGCGCAAGCATACCGCAGTCAATCACTTTGAATTCGATTTGGTTTACATCGCAAAAGCAGTTAATTGCCGCACCTCCGGCAAGGAAGTTTGCAACCATTTGCTGGGTAACTTCACTCGGTGCGATGCTAATGCCTTCCTTCGCAACACCATGATCGCCAGCAAACACCAACATTGTTGGCTTGCGAATAACAATCTCTTCAACGGCTTGTGCTTGATCTTGGCTTTGAATCAACGCTAACTGCAATGCGACTTTTTCTAGCAACCCTAGAGCACCTAAGGGTTTGGTTTTGTTATCAATGCGCGTTTGAATATCTGCGGAAAAAGAGCAATCCATGTTTGGTATTCCTTCAAGTAATTGGTGTTCGTTCGATAGAAACGTTGTCTACAGTTGCGTATGCATTACGACGAGACAAGATAAAAGGCTGACGACGAATGAGAGAATAAGTGTACGCCTCTTTCATTCTATTTCATCTGATTTTCTCTTTTTGCTGATGTTTTTAGCATTCTGACTGTCATATTGACAAGAATATGATTCTAGGTGGCTGTTTTTACATAAATAGAAAAGTGATACGAATACATATCACCTGGATATCCGGCACAAAAAACCAAGCCCATACAACCAAGCAAACCATTGA
>NZ_JAWOQS010000218.1:0-898 GCF_033438945.1 Vibrio sp. Y176
TGGGAACGCATTCATTTGGCTAGATAGAATTTTCGCTTGCCTTGTACGGAGTCACTTTATGAAAGCATGGAAAACGCATGCTTGCCTAGCGGCAATATTAAGCATTTCTTTCTCAACAAATGCAGCAACGGATCTGAAAGTTTATGCTGCGTCTTCGATGACGAATGCGATTGACGAAATCGCTCAAGATTTTAAAGAAAAGTATGACGTAACAGTTACGCCTGTGTATGGCGGCTCGTCTTCGATCGCACGACAAATTATCAATGGTGCTCCAGCTGATGTGTTTATTTCTGCAAACACGAAATGGATGGACTATTTGGTTGATGAAGGTGTTATAGATAGTGACAATGTCACTAATTTAGTGCGCAATAGTCTCGTTCTTATTGCACCTCAATCGTCAAGTTTAGCCGTATTTAACTTCGCGGATGCAAATGCTTGGGAAGCGGCGTTAAATGGCAGTCGCCTCGCATTGGGCAACCCTACGTCTGTGCCGGCAGGGATGTACGCGAAAGAATCACTGACTACACTGGGTGTATGGAAAGAGATTCAAACCAAAGTTGCACCAGCAAAAAATGTACGTCTTGCTTTGGCTTTAGTTGAGCGCGGAGAAGCTCCTTTAGGGGTGGTTTATAAGACCGATGCGCAGTTGACTAGCAAAGTGAAAATTGTTGGCGAGTTTTCGAGTGACACGCACGCGGCCATCGTTTATCCAGCGGCGGTAGTGAACGATTCAACGGAATCGAGACAATTCTTCCAGTATTTAAAATCGGAAGACGCGAAGCGAGTTTTTGCTCATTACGGTTTCCAACAATAATACGGTTTTCAATAATAGGGACAAAGAGTGACAGAACTTGAATACCAAGCCCTAATGTTGAGCTTAAAAGTCGGCGCTTATGCG
>NZ_JAWOQS010000219.1:0-898 GCF_033438945.1 Vibrio sp. Y176
CTACTTAGTTAACAGACATTTAAGCTAAAAAAAGAAAGAGCCATCAGCATATACACTAATGGCCCTCGTTAAGATGATTCGTATCAAGTTGCAGCGAATTGTTAATCGAAGATTTTGTCGCCCATTTGATCGATAAACATTTGAGATTTCTTCAACATCAGCTCGTTTGCATCTCCCTCAGAAGCGAGCAAATCAGAGCGGATGAAACGATGCGTTTTGACTTCTCCATCGTAGGACTTTTCAATGCGTCCTGCGATTCTGTATTGACCGCCTTCTGAAATGCTCTCTTGATAGATCAGAAAGCCTTTGTATTCGACAGGCTCTACCGTTTTTACTTCAGCAGTTTTTTCACTGCCACCAAACAAGCGTGAAAAGAATCCCACGATTCCTCCTTGGGTACGATTACTCTATTGTTTCGGTTCTGCGCAAACGCCAATCACCTAATGTTGACGTTTAAGATTGGTTTCTCAAACCAGTCCAGCTCTTTGTCATCATCATAACTGGTATGAGAGAAAATGACAGGCACATCATTATCGCGATTCTTACGCCTGTCTTCTAAAATCATAGCGGCAGCATTGTGTACCGCGACATCCACGCTTTGCTTGAACTGAGTGAGTTTTCTTTCCGGTAGTGCAGAGAGAAAATCAATATCATGACGAATATAAACAGGTTTAAGCTGAATCAGCGCGAGACAGGCAATATCTGCCAACTGCTCGTTATCGAATTGAGAAGTGTATTGGTCTGAACTGAGCACTTGACCAACGAGGGTTTCCATATAGTTATGTACGTCAGAACTGATCTGCATTGATGATTCTCCTATGTTCATTGTGAACAAGTATAGCAGCCGGTCGTTTTGAACAACTCTTTGATTGCTCTTAATTTAATCAATCTCTCTCTT
>NZ_JAWOQS010000220.1:0-895 GCF_033438945.1 Vibrio sp. Y176
TCGCGAACTTTAATGGTGACGATCCTCTCGCACTACTAAAAGATGGTGAAGTTCACGACATGGTTGGCGTGATGGGTGGTGTGGCATTTGGCAAAGACGCCACTTTGGTACGCAACGGTGACGCACTGACGCCTTCTGCGACTTTCCAATCTTCTCAATGGACAACGTTAGCAAAAGACAACATTGATGGCTTGGGCGAGCTGAATGCAGCTGAGCCACCTGCAGCATTTGTGTGTGAAGTGGATGGACACGCGCCAACGTTCACATCCATTCAAGACATTCAAGGTGAAGGTGCTTCTTCGCCATTTATCGATGGTTACCCATACATTACGACAGAAGAGCATTTTGTTACTGGTGGCGTGAGCGCTGTTACTAGCGGTTTGACGAAAGGCTTCTACCTGCAAGCTATCGAGAACGATAACAACGATAAGACGTCAGAAGGTCTATTTATTCATACGAACGCCGCAGATACCGAGCTAAAGCCTGGTGACGTAGTTTGTGTGAAAGGTAAGGTTCAGGAGTACTACAGCAATACTCAGCTTTCTTCTGACGCAACCAGCTATGTAAAAACTGGCACGTCAGACATTCCATTGGTGACGCCGCTTGTGATCAAAGAAGGCGAAACTCTGCGTGATGCGTTAGAGCGCCATGAAGGGATGCAAGTGACGCTGAACTCAGCCAGTGATTTGTTTGTTACTCGCAACTTCTCTTACGATTACGATTCAAAACGTAACAACATGATGTTGTCGCACCAAGCTCCGCTCTTTAAGCCAACTCAGCTTCACGCAGCAGACAGTGCAGAAGCGGTCGCGCTAGCAAAACAAAATGCAGAGAATCGAGTTTTCCTAGAATCTGATGCCAAAGCACCGAACGGCAAAATTCCTTACTACCCTGA
>NZ_JAWOQS010000221.1:0-893 GCF_033438945.1 Vibrio sp. Y176
TATTGAAGCGAAGTTCACGACAGGTAAAGCACTGGTGTTTGGTCGAGGGGTAGAGAAGAACATCCCGAAAGGCCATCAACTCATCGAGACGGCGGCCGAAGAAGGTTGCGTTGCTGCGATGCTTTACATGGGAGAGTGGCAGCTCTCGCCTGAAAATACTTCAGGCCATAAAGCCGATGCGCTTTACTGGTTTATGAAAGCGGCAGAAAAAGACAGTGCAGAAGGCAAAATTCAAGTCGGCTTGTGTTATCTAAACGGCATTGGCGCAGACAAGAGCATGGTGAAAGGTTGCTATTGGCTGGAACGTGCTGCTGAGGGCGGCAGCGCAGAAGCGATGTACCATGCAGGCGAAGCATGGAAAGACAGAGGCAAAACAGGCAATGCGATTGCGTATGTTTGGTTGTTTCTTTCTGCCAATATGGGTTATCAACCAGCTCGCGTCCTTCGTGATGAAGTCGCGGCGAACATCGGTGTGGATGTGGTGGTTGGACTTCAATCCATTGCGAAGCCTCTGCAAAGAAAGCTCGCATCTGGCATGGTGAAAAAGCACTCGATCATTCGTGCGCTGAACAAGGTGTACAAACGTGACGTATATTTCCCTGGCGAAGAAGAGCTTAACGAAGTGTTAAGTGACGAGCACAAATCTGGGGCGAATACGTGGGAAGAGACGACGGAGCTGAACTTCGAACCGGATATGACAACGGTCACAACAGAAGATCAATCAGCGAAACCACCTGAGCAGAAAACGCCTTCCAAAGATGTGCTCGATTTTACGCAGAATTTTTTACAACCTTAATCTTCGAAGAGCCTCAGTAATGAGGCTTTTTTATTGCCTGATAACAGCTACTGGCAAGCGCCTCTAGGCGATGCCACCCTCTCTCTTCCCATCCCTG
>NZ_JAWOQS010000222.1:0-892 GCF_033438945.1 Vibrio sp. Y176
AGTGACTAAAGATACTAAGATGATGTTTTTCATTATTTTTCTCCGTTATTAAGAGATTTAAAAATAATGAAATTATTCACTAAGACTGTGAATTAGCTTATAAACTAATCAGTATCTTGTAGGTTAATGATGAGGTAAATATCATTGCCGTGAATGTAAAGGGTTACACAACAGATTTTATAAACGTGTTGTCTAACCCAAAACTTACAGCGTAAAAGAGATGTACTTACTCGGCTTTATTTGGTCCGGTAAAGCGAATGTCTTGCAGGTTAAAGCCGAGCTCGATATCGCATTTCAACGCCGCTACTCGTTTACATAGACGTGCAGACTCAATGTGTTCATCCAGTTTCTTGCGATATTTCGGTGCAAGTTCATCGCTGGCGTAGGCTGCTTCAATATCTTCAAATTGAGTTAGGATCTCTTTGGCAGCTTTTGGTCCAATGCCCGGAACGCCCGGCACTTGGCTTGAACTAATGCCAGTTAACCCCCAATAATCAGCGAGTTGGCTTGGCT
Source organism: Vibrio sp. Y176 (assembly GCF_033438945.1). Classification (NCBI taxonomy): domain Bacteria; kingdom Pseudomonadati; phylum Pseudomonadota; class Gammaproteobacteria; order Vibrionales; family Vibrionaceae; genus Vibrio; species Vibrio sp. Y176. The sequence goes on from NZ_JAWOQS010000222.1 coordinate 514, forward strand.
TTACGCCAAACTCTTTCTCAATAAACGGTTCATCCAACCAACGGTGTTGAAAGTAATCGCGAATTTGCAGCGTCGGTGAAAGTAACTGGCAGTAGCCTTTGTCGGTTGAAACGATCGTTACTTTCTCGCCGTGGCTTGCCACTTTGGTCGCCAGTGTTGCAACTAAATCGTCCGCCTCATCACCTTCTGATAGCAGTGAATCAATGCCTTGCTCCCACCATGCTTGTTGGATGGCATCCAAGCCTTGCATCAGCGGCTCTGGCATCGGTTTGCGATTTTGCTTGTAGTCAGGAAGGATTTCAGCGCGCCAACCTCTATCTTGTTCATGGTGATCAAACACCGCGATGATATGTGTTGGTTTCGCTTCGGAAAGAATACG
>NZ_JAWOQS010000223.1:0-892 GCF_033438945.1 Vibrio sp. Y176
AGTGAGCTTTGCTGAGCGCGTATTCTTTGCTAACTCTGGCGCAGAAGCAAACGAAGCGGCACTGAAATTAGCACGCCGTTACGCGGCAGATGTTCATGGCCCTGAAAAATCAGAAATCATCGCATTTAAACAAGGTTTCCACGGTCGTACATTCTTTACTGTGACGGTTGGCGGTCAAGCGGCTTACTCAGACGGTTTTGGTCCTAAGCCAGGCGATGTTACGCATTTACCATACAACGATATCGAAGCACTTCAAGCACACATGTCAGATCGCACATGTGCGGTTATGATGGAGCCGCTACAAGGTGAAGGCGGTATCGTGCCACCAACTCCGGAATTTGCCCAAGCAGTACGTGAACTGTGTGACAAGCACAACGCGCTACTTATCTTTGATGAAGTTCAAACGGGTAACGGACGTACTGGTCATTTCTATGCTTACCAAGGTCTAGGCATCACGCCAGACATTCTAAGCACAGCGAAATCACTGGGTGGTGGTTTCCCTATCGGCGCAATGTTAACAACAGCAAAACTGGCTGAGCACCTGAAAGTGGGCACTCACGGTTCAACATACGGTGGTAACCCATTGGCATGTGCAGTGGCAGAAGCGGTCGTTAACGAAGTGACAAAACCAGAAGTGCTTGCTGGTGTTTTAGAGCGCGAAGCGCTGTTCCGCGCAGGTCTAGAAAAGATCAATGCGAAGTACAACCTATTCTCTGAAGTTCGTGGCAAAGGTCTATTGCTAGGCGCTGCGCTGAATGAAGAGTGGCAAGGCCGTGCACGTGATGTGCTGGTTGCTGCAGGTAAACAAGGTCTATTGGTATTGGTTGCGGGTGCCAATGTCGTACGTTTCACACCATCACTCGTTATCACACAACAAGAAATTGAAGAAGGC
>NZ_JAWOQS010000224.1:0-892 GCF_033438945.1 Vibrio sp. Y176
TGTGAAGAAGTCGCTCATCAAGCGAGCCGTGTCGATGGTATTGCAAAAGTAATGTGCATTGACGACGAATCGCTGGTGCACCAATTCGCGGAAAATATCGCGCCAGTTGTTGTGGGACTTGCTGACAGCTTTGACGGTATCTGGGCCAATTCATCATCCAAAGGCAAAGATCTTGCGCCACGTATCGCCGCTAAATGTGGTGTTGGGCAAATCTCTGACATCGTTCAAGTGGTGGATGACAAAACGTTTATACGCCCAATTTATGCGGGCAACGCTTTCGCTAAAGTGATTTCAAATGACAGTTTACGTGTGGTCACCGTGCGCGCATCTGCTTTTGATCCTGTTGCTTGCAACAGCCAAGTCGATATTGAACATCAGCAAACCTCGGCTCAATCTCCCGTTGTAGAGCTAGTTGCTATCGACAAAACGGTATCTGAACGACCTGAACTGACCGCTGCGGAAATCGTGATTTCTGGTGGTCGTGGCGTGGGCAGCAAAGAGAACTTCGAACTTATCGAAAAAGTCGCCGACAAACTCGGCGCAGCGATTGGCGCGTCTCGCGCTGCTGTGGATGCAGGTTTTGTCGCTAACGACTTACAAGTCGGTCAAACGGGTAAAATCGTCGCGCCTAAGCTTTACATTGCCGTCGGGATATCTGGTGCAATCCAACACCTTGCCGGCATGAAAGAGTCAAAAGTGATTGTCGCTATCAACAAAGATCCGGACTCCCCTATCTTCGAAGTGGCGGATTATGGGTTAGTCGGCGATCTGTTTGAGATATTGCCTCAGCTCGCTGAACAACTATAAATAAACCGACTAAGGGCGAGCATGATGATGTTCGCCCTTTTTGATCAATGTAAGTTAACAATGGATTGAATATAGAGGGAACTAT
>NZ_JAWOQS010000225.1:0-890 GCF_033438945.1 Vibrio sp. Y176
GGAAGTAGTGTTTAGATTTACGCTGACCAGGAAACTTCCTGCGTGTTCTTGAGTGAGAAAAAAAAGACGCGGGATTGTATCACAAAAAAATGAAAATCGTGGTGTTTTATTGCAAAGAAATTTGCCCGCTGAAAAATGCAGCGGGCTGACGAATTCGTAAGCGAATTGAGCTTAATTTATCTTAGCTTCAGTCGGTTGGATGTAAGCTTTCGTACCCCAAAGAGGTACAGTTGATAGACTGTGTTTGAAGCTGCCTGATGTCTCTTTAGTTGAGTAAGAAAGGTACATCAAGGTTTGATTTTCTGGATCATAAATACGGCGAATCTTCATCGATTTGAAGAAAACGCTCTTGGACTTTTTAAATACCACTTCACCTGATTTGCTCTTATCAATTTTAGTAATCATCTCAGGTGTAATTTCACCAGTTTGACGGCAAGAAATTGAACTGTCGCTTGGGTCCGCTAAACTGAAGTCCGCTTCGATGCTCGCTACATGACAAGTAACGCCTGGAACTTCAGGGTCTACGAGCGTATTCAGTTTTATGTCTTTCATAGTAAACATACCCAAAGACACATCACCAACCTCATCGTTGCCACAGCCAGCAAGAATGGTAACCAAACCTAAAGCAAGCAAACGTTTTTTCATTATTCCGTCCTTAATTAGAAAAATATATAGATTCAATCTATCAGACGTTGGCATCTAAAACAAAATTTGGCGCAACCTCAGGACTTTAGCTAGGTTTGTTAAGGGCTTCATGCTAATGTACCGCTTCAAAGCGAGTTCATGTTTAAGAGTCGAGTCAATGCGATATAGAAAACCCTGTTAGGTTTTCGGAATATTGGCGTGATGGCTCATATACAGCCCTCGTTTTTGACTCGCTACTACTCTGT
>NZ_JAWOQS010000226.1:0-890 GCF_033438945.1 Vibrio sp. Y176
AGTGCGGAAGTGCAGCTCCCTTTGAATGAAGTGCTAGCGATTAAAATTACCGCTGCAATGTTGGCGTTAGATGAAGAAGGGAATTTAGGTGTCAAAACACTGCAAGATGAACACGTTAAGTTTGTTCCTATCCAGTTAGTCAAAGCAGAAGAAGATGGCGTTTGGTTATCTGGGCTTGGCGAGCAAGCGGACATCATTGTATTAGGACAGGGGTTTGTTCGTGATGGCGATACCGTGATTGCGAATAAAGTCGGTGATGTCGCTGCCGATGCGGCCGAAGAATAGGGAGGCAGCATGTTTAGTATAATTGACGCTGCGTTATCCCGATCAAGAACGATGTTGACCTTGTTGGTGATGATCCTCATCGCAGGGGTCATTACTTACGTCACCATCCCAAAAGAATCTAGTCCCGATATCACTATTCCTATCATTTACGTCTCTGTTGGGCATCAAGGTATTTCTCCAACTGATGCTGAGCGTTTACTGGTTCGTCCTATCGAACAAGAACTGCGCTCAATTGAAGGGGTGAAAGAGATGACATCGGTTGCCTCCGAAGGCCACGCTTCAGTCACTTTAGAGTTTAGCGTCGGCGTGGATCTCGATAAAGCGATGGCGGATGTTCGCGACGCGGTCGATCTGGCGAAACCTAAGTTACCTGCAGACAGTGATGAACCGACGGTCAATGAAGTTACTTTTGCTTCAGAGGAGCCAGTTTTAACCGTTGTGCTTTATGGCACGGTGCCAGAGAGAACCATTGTTCAAATCGCACGAACGTTGCGTGACAGATTAGAAAGCTTCCGTCAGATCTTGGAAGTCGATATTGCTGGTGATCGTGAAGATATTGTCGAGATCGTCGTCGATCCGCTTTTAATGGAAAGCTATGGATTGGA
>NZ_JAWOQS010000227.1:0-890 GCF_033438945.1 Vibrio sp. Y176
TGTGAAGGAATGTCAGACGTTACGTCACGAACTCGATCATCATATTCTTTGTCTGATGCCATGCGCTCATCGTGAACGATCTTGCTTTCGTCGAAATTACCTTCTTGCAGATTGTGAAGAATTTCTTCCGGCGTCTCACCCAAGCCATCAATACCAAGATGGTTAACCAGATGGAGGTTGCCCTGCTTATCGACCTGCGCGTAGATGGCAAGCTCAGTATACGCCGGACCGCGTTTCACTAACGCACCGCCTGAGTTATTGGCAATGCCACCGACAACTGTCGCACCTAGCGATGAAGATCCAATAATAGAATGCGGCGCGCGGTTAACGGCTCTGAGTTCTTTTTCTAGTGAATGTAGACTTGCACCGGGTAAGCACACCGCCTGTTTGCCACCATCCAGCAGGTGAATTTTTTTGATTTTGGTAATGTTGATCACCACGACATCGCGGTCATAGTCGTTACCACTTGGTGCAGAGCCTTCTGTGAGACCTGTTTTCGCAGCCTGCATGATGATGATGCAGTTCGCCTCGACACACTGTTTAATGATCTTCCATTGCTCTAACAAAGTGTTAGGAAACACGACGGCAAGCGCTGTACCACTACCAGAGCGAAAACCTGAGCGGTAGTATTTGGTTTTAACCTGATCGGTCAGGACATTCTCTTCCCCGACTATCGTTTTAAATTCTTCTATCAGCTGCTTTTGTTTCATATCCGTATCTCTAGTTATTTTGCATCACTCACATCCAACCAGACACGGTGTGGATTTGAGTTTGGCTCACTATAAGCAGTCAATTTCCCTGCGTCCATCAAGGTCAAGCGTACAAACCTTAACCAGCACTCACATAGCGCAATTAATCTGTTGTTTTTCTGTAACTTAGCGTTCACAAAC
>NZ_JAWOQS010000228.1:0-888 GCF_033438945.1 Vibrio sp. Y176
TTCCAAGCTGTTGGTTCGTCTGTATTTCTGCAGAGTGTATCCAACTGCTGAAGGACTGCATCTGCACTTCCTGGCTATCTGGCGGCAGCTGTACCCTTCCTGGCTGAGAATCTTTATCTTCAGGCATGTTTCCTGCGTTAGGTTCCTTGTTTTAGCCATTTTTGTGTCTGAAGAACTTTCAAATGTGCTGGCTTTATATAGACACGAAGCTTGGCAACAAAAAGTGTGTCTTTTAATAAAAAGAACGACCTTCATCACTGGTACCAAAATGACCCAATACTCAAAATTTCTTATGTATTTTTATGGAACCAATCAATTTTAAGTTTTTAATGGCTTTTTTAGGATTTATTTAGTATTTTGGCTGTGACTGTACTAAAAGAAATTGCACTTGAAGACCTAAGAGTGATTCTTAATGCAATATTTCACAAATGCAAAAACTTTTTTCCACCACTGTACAATGCCCACCATGATGTCATTTAATTATTCATTTTGATTATAAATGTTTATTCACATTTTAAGTCACAAATGTGCAAAAAATAGTGTATCAGAAGGGTTGTACCGAGCTGCAGTGTAGATTCTGATTAACAAATGATGGTTTTGTACAAGTGAAAATAAATGACTTAGAGCTGCATGTTTACACAAAATTTTGCTTTAATCTCATATGTATAACACCACAGTGCTCATGGGAGCCTGGACACAGAACTGTTAACATTATTAGGTCATATTTACAAAAAATACAGTGTACAGTAGCTAGTATTATTTTTAGGAGTCTGCCCAGTCCTGTCGAAGTCCTCAGGTCTGAAGTGACAGCTGCAGATGACTGAGGAGTCACTCGGGACAAAGTCCTTTCTTCTCACTGCTGCTACCCATGCCCGTCTCCTATCTGTG
>NZ_JAWOQS010000229.1:0-887 GCF_033438945.1 Vibrio sp. Y176
GCGTATGCGCAGCCATCATCCTTCGTGAAAAGCTCTTAGATTTGGTCGTAATTGGAGAGTCTGTGCGTCAGCTCTCTTTTCACAGACTGGCGGAATCTATATCCTGACGCACAATTTTTAAGGTAAGTGATGGAATTATGACTACTTCTACAACTCTTCCACCAGCGGGATTTTTCCGTCGATTGGCCGCTTTGTTTTATGACACTCTAATTGTCTTAGCCATTGAGATGATGGCGGCGGGTGTCGTAATAGCAGTGGTGTTTGCTTTGAATGCAGCAGGCTTGCTGAGCTACGGAGAATATGTGGATGCCGCAGATATGTTAGGGAAACACCCGGTGTTGAGTCCGATATTCACACTTTATCTGGCGGTAGTCTGGATTTACTTCTTCGTCTTTTTCTGGACGCGAGCAGGTCAAACCCTTGGCATGCGCGCTTGGAAAATGCAAATTCGAAACGCGAAAGACGGCGCTCCAATTACGGCGACTCAAGCATTAATCCGCCTTGCGACATCAGGCTTTGGTCTTGCGAACTTAACCGTGCCAATTGACCCGCAAAAACGTGGTTTCCACGATATCTGGGCAAAAACTGAAGTGGTGGTTTTGCCAAAAGCAAAATAAATCGCCTAGAAACAAAAAAGGAAGGCATAGCGCCTTCCTTTTTCTTTGATTATAGCTTTCTTCTTAGCAACGCCACCGCAATCGCCAAAAACGCTAAGCTCGGAGCTAAGGCACCAAATATCGGCGGTATGCCATACACCAGAGTCAATGGCCCGAAGAACTCGCTGGAGATATAGAAAGTGAAACCAGCCACAACGCCAGATAAAACTCTCGCCCCCATTGTTACGCTTCGCAGCGGACCAAAGACGAAAGACAATGCCATCAACATCA
>NZ_JAWOQS010000230.1:0-884 GCF_033438945.1 Vibrio sp. Y176
TTCTTTGCTCTTATTCGGTGGCAGTATTTTTGTCGTTTTAGTCATCAAGTGGAGCAACGATTCCACCTTAGAGCTACACAGCGTCGCGGCGCGAGAAAAACGAAATGCGGTTCATGACTCCCTGACAGGGCTTCCCAATCGCAAGTATTGCTTCGAACTGATTGATGACAGAATACAATCTGGTGACCCTTTCTCTGTCATTCTGTTTGACGTAGTGAACTTTAAACAAGTGAACGATGCGATGGGACACTTCTGCGGAGACCAGTTACTGATTCAGATTGGTCAACGATTGCAAGACAAGCTCAAAGGGAGCGACAAGATCTTCCGTGTGGGGGGCGATGAATTTGTCATTCTCACCTCTTCCGCCTGTGAAAAAACGGGCACAGAACTTATCGAAAGCCTAGATTGCGCCCTCTCTGCACGCTTTCACCTAGATGAGTTCCAAGTATCTCCACGTGTCGTGTTTGGGATACGCCCCTATCCTTACGACGCGATCTCAAATGATCTTTTGATTAAACATGCCGACATTGCCATGTACCACGCCAAACGTAACGGCAATTTATTCGCGTTTTATCATGATGATATGAACGTGGGTGCTAAGTACCAGCTTGAAATTTCCTCTCGCATTCAATGCGCGTTAGAGAAAGAAGAGTTTCAGTTGTACTACCAACCCTTGATTGATGCGAACACCAATTTAGCTGTCGGATTCGAGGCAGTGATCCGTTGGCACGATGAAAACGGGAAAACTATCTCACCCAACGACTTTATCCCTATCGCGGAGCGCAGCAACCAAGTCCACAACATCACCATGTGGGTATTGGGCCAGGTAGAAAAAGATCTCAAAACCTTTATCGAAAAAGGCATTAAGTTGCCCGTACACGTGA
>NZ_JAWOQS010000231.1:0-879 GCF_033438945.1 Vibrio sp. Y176
CAAGAGCTGACCATGAGAACGTCATTGTAGGCTCATCCGCAAATGCGTACTTAACCCAAAGCGAAACCGCAGTTGCGATAAAAAACAACGTGATCGCATTGTGCTTCGATTGTTGTCGCTGTGTGAGATTACAATAAACCGCCCAAATCACCGCGCCAGTGAACGCCATGAAGTACACCAGCGGATTGCTGCTTACATTCGAGATGATTTGCGTCGGGGATAAACCGTTATCGCCACTCACAGTCCAAGCCACACCAATAAACGCGAGGGTTACTGCTGGATACAACAGCCAATTTGGCTTTTTGTTGCTACCCAATACTGCAAACAACACCGTCAGTGCGGGCCATAAATAGTTGACGATAGATACCTCAATCGCTTGAGCTCGCGAATTCGAATACCCAAGAGCAAGCGCAAGAAAGATCTCATAGCAAACAAACATTGCGCCGCCAACTATCAGATACTTCGGAGAAAAGTAAGATAACTTTGGGATGCCCACCACAATCAATAAAAAGATTGAACTTAGCGAATACAACATCGCCGCCCCACCTACTGGCCCTAAACTTTCGGTTACGAGCCTTGCAATACCCAGTAAGCAACTCCAAGAGAGGATGGCAATGCAGCCATAAAGTGTGAAGCGAAATTGCACGGATTTCATGTGACCTACTACTCACGAATGCCAAAGGAAACTTCAGCTTAACTCAAAAATGATCCGCTTCAACGTACTGTTTTATTAATTTCAGTATAGAAATGATTCTGTTATTCGTTTTGAGTCGATATGAAACACTTTCTACCATCGAGCGTCATGCTGACACCTTTTGTGGTCCCCTACTATGCTGCAGAAGACGACGATCCAGAAATCGTCGAAACTAAGGCAAATGC
>NZ_JAWOQS010000232.1:0-878 GCF_033438945.1 Vibrio sp. Y176
TCAGCAGAGGCAAGCCTTTCCTCGATTCCGGTACAAAGCGCGGATGTTTGAGCAATTTACCGAGTCTCGAAACAGACAGGTGGTCGTACTCATCAAGCAATACTTTTGAGGAGATGGTACCGATGATGTTATCTAAACCACCTTTGCACACTGGCCAAACTGAGTGTTGAGTTTGACGTAGGTGTTTGAGAATCGCATCCAGCGGCAAGTTGGTGTCCAAAAAATGGATGTCGCAGCGCGGCGTCATTAAAGACAGGGCTAAACGATCATTGAGGTGCAGTAGCTTGCGGATCATCAGTTGTTCTTGCGGTTCGATGGCTCCTGATTCCGAACCTTCATTGACGACGGCAAAGATGTCTTCTTCTGTGACGATTTCGCCTTGGTTTTCGTTTTGGCGCAGAAGTTTAAGTAATGCGTCTGTCGACACAGTAAGTAAGAACACAAAAGGTCTGGCAAGTTTGGCTAACCAATGAATCGGATAGGCGACAACAATTGCGATGCTTTCTGCGTTGTTTTGTGCAAAACGTTTTGGCACGAGCTCGCCGATGATGATCGCGAAGTAAGTGATCAAAATAACAACGCTGGTGGTCGCAAGAATGGTGGCGACTTCGCGCTCTAGCCCTTGGGCAACGAGCCAGTGTTCAAAAGGAATGGACAGCGTCGCTTCACCAAAAATGCCACTGAGTAGACCGATGGCAGTAATGCCGATTTGGATAGTCGAAAGAAACTGGGTAGGGTTGTTTTTTAGTTCTAAAGCGAGCGCAGCAGGTGCGTTGTCTTCGGCCATCATTTTTAATCGGCCGCTTTTCGCCGCGACTAACGCGATCTCAGACATAGCGAAAATGCCGTTTAGTGCGATCAATCCAACAAGCAATAAA
>NZ_JAWOQS010000233.1:0-878 GCF_033438945.1 Vibrio sp. Y176
CGAGTAGCACTTTCTTGCGCCCCAATGCATCGGACATTGGGCCATAGATGAACTGGGAAGGGCCAAATCCAAGTAGATAAATACTCACGAGGAGCTGCGCTTGATCGAGTGAAACTGAGAAGTCTTTGGCGATCCAAGGTAGGGAAGGCATCACTAAACCCATGCTCAATTGGCCAACACTGATGATCAAACATGCCAATAGAATCGTGCGGAAATTGATGGGACGTTTCATGATGATTCACCATCGGCGAATCCGGCATTTTTTCGCGTTCTTAGAGCGCCATCTTCATCAAACTCGCTCAATTTTGCTTTGACTCGTTTAACCGTCGACAAGCTGACATCGCATTGCTCTGCCACGCTCAACAGCGTGTTCCCTTCTAATAGTAACGCCGCGATGAGCCGATGTTTTTCCCGGTCAGCAGGGCGGCCACGGAACTTCTGTTTCCACAAATCTGGTTGATCTTTAATGGCTTGGCGGCCTTGCTCTGCCGCGAACAACCGATGCTGAATTTGTACCTTTCCATAACCTGATAGCAAAGCGAGTAACGTTTTCGTCTGTTCTGAGTCGGGTTCAAACGTCAATGGTTCACACACGGTTTTTAGTGTGACGCCTTTTTCAAGCAAGGCTCGAATGGCGTTGAGAGCCTGACTAAAATCGCGACCAAATGCTGTCAGCCACCACATCACGATGGTATCGCCAGATTGAATCGTATTGCTAAGCTTTTGAAACGCTTCTCTTTCTGAAGGGGGAACGCAGCCACGAATTTTATCTTCAAAATTCAGCGCATCAGGAGCGGCCTCGTGCAACGCAGCAAGGTGCTCACTGTGGGCTTTGTTTTTTGGAGAGTAGCGCGTGTAGATATAAGTCGCCATGACCG
>NZ_JAWOQS010000234.1:0-876 GCF_033438945.1 Vibrio sp. Y176
AAATCTCTAGGGTGAGTGTATCCAGAATTCCCCTCCTACCTCTCACCAATCGGCATCAGCCAAACTTCCAACCAACAAGAAAAATCAAAAAAAAGAAACTTATTGAGCGCGGAGCGCGAGCTAACAGCGCTTGCGGAGTCGCGTAGCGATTGTGTGTAAAGTTCTGGACAGCTTGCCTGTCCAAACTTTTCCACATGAGCGCTAACTCTACTGAATTGGAAAAGCCTTCTCGTGTCGATGTGTGCGGAAACCTTTTGCAATTTGTATTAAGCCAGCATACACAAAGTGCACTCGCTGCGCTCATTTCTCTGTGAACTGGAAAGGGACGCTGACGCTCCCTTTACCCTCGTAAAACATCCTGTCGCCTCGCTTTGCTCGTTGCCGGTTTGCTTTTCCTAGTCAAAACACTTCGCTTATTGGACCAGGAAAAACAAACTTGATCTTCATGTGTGGAAATGGACGTTACGGGGTGATTTTTAATTGAAATGCGTAGTCTTGTTTTTGCGCTGTAAATCGCTTCAGAAGCGTCACAAACTTACAAGGCAGTATGGAAGCATATTGCCTTGATCAAGCGTCCTAAATCTTCGCTACGAGCGTCTGAGGGGGTCTGAGGCGTGTTTTTGGTAGCTAACTCGCCCGTTTAACATAAAAGGAATAATGACTACCTAGTTTTTGTGTCGATACCGGTATTTTTCCCCTTCGGTGTTTGGAATGTCGAGTGCTTTGTTTTTGTTGTAGTATACATTTCAGTGAAGGGGTTAAATCGATTTATATCTTTGATTTGAATACAAAAAAAGCCCACTCGGAAGTGGGCTTTTTTTGTATTCTTCGTATGTCTACAGGGGGAGGCATAAGCCAGCATGTCCCGTAGCTAGT
>NZ_JAWOQS010000235.1:0-876 GCF_033438945.1 Vibrio sp. Y176
TGTCCGTGGCTTCGCCAACTCGCAATGGGAGAGTTGTCAGGGTTGTTGTTCGGGTAGTAATTGACCGGAATAGCTGGCTCCATCCCTTCACCCAAATCCCGAATGTACTCATTGTGAAGAGTGTGCGAGTCATACTCTGGATGGCCGGTAACAAACACGTTTCGCTTGTCTTTGGTCGTTGCCAGATATACGCCCGCCACATCGGATGTGGCGAGAATATCTAAGTCAGTATGTTCTTCTAAAAAGTGTGGCGAAAAATCGGCATAACGCGAATGGGGCGCTAAAAACGTATCATCAAACCCACGTAAAATAGGGTGGAATGGATTATGAATTTGGTGATGATATACACCGGAAAGCTTTTCTTTACGCGTTTTTTTCGGCAAGTCATACAACAACTTTAAGCCTGCTTGCGCCGCCCAACACACATACAACGTCGAGGTAACATTGTCTTGTGCCCATTCCATGATGGTTTTTAAATGATCCCAATAGATCACATCTTCAAATTGTACTAGACCAAGTGGCGCACCAGTGATGATAAGACCGTCGAAATTCTTCCCTTTTACCATCTCAAACTGACGGTAAAACGTATCTAAATGCTCGGTTGGTGTGTTTTTGCTTGGTCGATTATCGATGCGCAGTAGCTCGACGTTTACTTGCAATGGACTGTTTGAAAGGAGGCGAAGAAACTGCGTTTCTGTTTCGATTTTCTTGGGCATCAAATTCAGAATCAGTACTCGCAAAGGACGTATTTCTTGACTCGCGGCACGAGTTTCGCTCATTACAAAGATGTTCTCTGTCCTTAGTACATCTGAAGCAGGTAGTTGATCTGGAATTCTAATTGGCACGACTTTCTCTCCCTAAGTATAGTCAATCTAG
>NZ_JAWOQS010000236.1:0-875 GCF_033438945.1 Vibrio sp. Y176
TGTTTTACCTGAGCCTGTACCGCCCGAGATAAGAATGTTCAGTTCCCCGACAACGGCTGCGTTCAAGAATTTGCCCATTTCTGGCGAGAGCGAACCAAGCCCTAATAAGTTGTCCATATTCAAACGTTCGACCGCAAAACGACGAATGGATACCGATGGCCCATCAATGGCAAGTGGAGGGATGATGGCATTGAAACGAGAGCCGTCTTTTAGACGCGCATCCACCATAGGCGACGCCTCATCAATACGTCGACCTACTTGGCTTACAATGCGGTCAATAATGTTGCGAAGATGGCGCTCATCCAAAAATGTATGCGGCGTTTTTTCTAGCTTACCAAAGCGCTCGACATAAATGTTTTTAGGGCCATTGACCAAAATATCTGAAATGGTTGGATCTTCAAGCAGTGGCTCAAGCGGCCCAAGACCAAACACTTCGTCTTCGATTTGGTGGATAACGCGATTGCGCGCTTCTGAACTTAAAGGATGCGTTTGGTCTTCGGCGATCAACTGAATCACCGCTTCCCTTAACTCTTCTTTCGCGCGATCTTCTTGCAGATGTGATAACAAGCCAAGGTCTAAAGTATCCAGCAATTTCTTATGGTAGTAGTGCTTAATAGCCAGATCTTGCTCGAGCTGTTTTTTCTGCTCTTCAATCGCTTTCAGTTTCGCTTCAACCGGCGTTAGTGGTTTGTTTTCACTGACGTAATCTTCGTCTTCTGCTTTCGCAGCAAGATCGACCTTGACGACTTTCGATTCTTTTTCTTCATCTACGGAATTGAATGAACTCCCGACGCCTTTCCGTTTGAAAAACATAACTCCCCCTTACTAAGAAAAGAATTTCTTAATCCAACTTTGGTGCTCTTGTGTTGGGCTTT
>NZ_JAWOQS010000237.1:0-874 GCF_033438945.1 Vibrio sp. Y176
ATACACATCAACATGTGGATCGCAGTATGGGCGACGTTCATGCGCATGGTAATCCGCACGTGCAGTTTGCTGCGAATGACATGACTACGCTTTCGCGCGTTGTGACTCAGCGTTTGCAAGCGGTTGATCCTGAAAATGCGCCAACCTACCAGCTCAATGGGATGAAGTTTCGTGCGCATTGGCGAAAAAAACTCAACGAATGGGAAGCAAAAGCTAAGCCGTTAAATGGTAAGCAAGTTGTGGGCTATCATTCCACTTACCGATATTTGTTCGATTGGCTGGGCATGGTTCAAGTTGCGGATCTTGAGCCCAAACCAGGGGTATCGCCGCCGACCTCGCATCTGCAATCACTGACAAAGTTGGACGCAAGTTCGTTTGATGCGATTGTGTATTCGTCTCACCAAGATCAACGCCCCGCAATGTGGTTGCAACAACGAACAAACAAACCTGTCGTCCAATTGCCTTTGACGGTGTCAAAAGAGCAGAACTTAGATGATTTGTACGATGAAGTGATTGCCGAATTACTCGATGTGTTGGTTTCTCCTAGCGCTGTGAAGTTTTGATCATGACTGAATACACATGGTTAGCGCCGGCTATTTTGTGCGGCGTGATTGCGCTAATTGGTAACGTCGTACTTGGCCAGCAAGTATTGCAGCGGCAGATCATTTTCATCGACCTTGCGGTGGCTCAAGTCGCAGCATTGGGTGCGGCGCTTAGTCATTATTGGCTAAACTCATCTACTTTGTACGTGAGGATTCCTTGGTTATCGGAATCTTGGCTGGGTGCAATGCTTGGCCCTTGGATAATGTCGTTATTGTTATGCGGATTGATTGCTGCATTAGAAAAGCGAAATCATCCGCATCTTGAGCCGATG
>NZ_JAWOQS010000238.1:0-874 GCF_033438945.1 Vibrio sp. Y176
TAATTATTTTAGCCTACTCTTTGATAACGTCTTGGGGAACCACAGTTAGACTTTGGGTAATGTAAGGTTAGGTCTTGAAATATATTTTTCTTTCATCGTTAAACAAGTTGGAGGTGCGCCGTCCCAGAGACAGGACATTTCTAAAGTGAGGTAGTATATGAGCTGACTGTCATCTGGAGGTGGAGGGGATGGTGTGACACCTGCCAAGCTGCAGACCACTGTTTGAGACAGCAAAATTGGTTGCTCTTAAAGGCGCTGTATGTAAGAATGTGGCCAAAACGGTTACTGCACTCAAATTCAAAATACTGCCGCGAGTCGTGTCCGCCCCCCCTCCCCTACAGATTCGAGGTTGCTGGACAGCGGCACGCTGGAGACTGATTTGTTTGCCCACGGGCAGCTACCGTGGCAGGGCCGCGTCGCTGCGTCCTTGATCTTCGGTTTTCCAGCGGACCGTTCGAGCAAGTCCGGCTTCTCTGCTGCTAACGCTGCTGCCGGGATACAGCTGAGGAGAAGCCGGCTGCTAATGCTGTGTACTGGGACACTGCTAATGCTGCTTGCCGTGCTGCTGTAGCTCAGTCGTAACTGTAACTGATGCTGAGACTCCACTGACTGCGTGACTGGTAGACGGCGGTGGGTGGCGCAACAGGCCAAAACACAAATTCAAAACAAACATGATTTGCAGACTGTAAAAATGTTTTTTAAATCCGAATATTCTGGCTGTACTATTGTTGTCGGTGAGATCAGTATGTTATATGAACATTATTCCTTAGTCTCTGTGACATATTAGGAGGATTTTATGACTATTTGCTTTTGATTTCTTACACATAGCTCCTTTAAAAAAATCTGTTTTTTCAACACTGCTTGTTGCAGAGGG
>NZ_JAWOQS010000239.1:0-872 GCF_033438945.1 Vibrio sp. Y176
TCACGGAAAGATTGCAGTTGGTCTTTTTGTGCGTCAGTTAAGTTCAAATCGCGCATGATGCCGCGGTCCATACCCATACCACATTCATCACGTGGGCCTTTGTGGTGATCTTTACCGCCAAATGCGAATGCACTCGCAGTGCCTAAAGTTAGAGGTAGAACAACAGCAGCTAACACAAGTTTTTTTGCAGATTTCATAATTCGATTCCTTACACAAGTGAGTGATTCTTCTGGGCTGTTCTCACAGCGCTTGAGTATAGAATACGACTCGCTAGGTAAAGCGGCGTATAGGGAGCGTAAAGAATCGTAAAGAGTGATTTTTGCCCGCTTCGTCGCACATCAATCCAATGTAATATTAAGTAAACGGTAACTGACCAAAGGTGCCCCGATGGCAAACATTCTTTTAATTGATGACGACATAGAACTGACAAGCCTATTAAAAGAGGTGCTCAGCTTCGAAGGATTCGAAGTCAGTGAAGCAAACGACGGTGAAGCCGGCCTTGCCGCAATCAACAGCGATATCGACCTCATCCTACTGGATGTAATGATGCCAAAATTGAATGGTATGGAAACGCTGAAGCGTCTGCGAGAGAACTGGGAAACCCCCGTGTTGATGTTGACCGCCAAAGGTGAAGAGATTGATCGAGTGATCGGTTTAGAGCTCGGCGCAGATGACTACTTACCAAAACCTTTCAGCGACCGAGAGCTGCTCGCTCGTATTCGCGCGATTTTACGTCGCACCAGTAACACGCAGAAAAACGGCAAAAACAGCGATTGTATTGAGTACCAAGAGTTACGCCTGTATCCGGGCAAGCAAGAGGCATACTGCGATCAACAATTGCTGGATCTAACCGCAACCGAGTTCGCGCTGTT
>NZ_JAWOQS010000240.1:0-872 GCF_033438945.1 Vibrio sp. Y176
GCGACCGCGAATCATATTCCAGATTCGATTGCTGATGCATTAACCTTGGCAGTGGAAGGGCAAGCGCTGTCTGTTGATTGCGTTAAGGCGAACGATCGTTGCTTTATCAATGTTGCGGCGGCAGGTTTTGGCGCAGAAGTGACGGCAGAAACGCCTGTTGAGTTAAAAAACTTTCTCGGTGGTGGGGCTTACACACTGACTGGCGTTGTTAAGGCGCTCGGCTTCAAACCTTATGATGGCAGCATCATTATCGAAGGGGGCCGTTACGATGGCGAAATGTTGTTAGGGGCATTTTGCAACAGCCGCTTAGCTGGTGGCGGTCAACAGCTCGCTCCCAATGCGATGATTGATGATGGTTTGATGGACTTAACGCTGGTTCGTCCGTTTTTACCGCATGAATTGCCCAAAGTCATTGAAGAGATTAACAACCCATCCGAGAAAGGCGAGTTTGTGAAACACACCCGAGCCAGTTGGTTGGAGATCGATTTTCCGAATCCTCTACCACTTAACTTGGATGGCGAACCGTATCACTCCCGTAAAATTCGATTTGAAGTGCAGCCAAAGAGTTTGAAGTTGGTGCTACCTAAAGATTGCCCGTGCGTGACGCACTAAGTCTAACCTTATGAGACTAGCAAAACAAAGCCACCGATGGGTGGCTTTGTTTTATCACTATTTTTACTGTTTCAACAATAGCTCCTTGGCTAGAGGACTTTCGTTGTTAGGGCTCTTCTTTGTTAGGGCTCGTTTATAGCTTTTGGATGGTATCTACGTCGATTTGCATGGTGGTCCATTCTGAATCGATTTCGCCACGAATTGCCACTTTGTCGTTTGGTGTCACGTCTAAGCCCATCCATTCTTCGTTGTCGATCTCT
>NZ_JAWOQS010000241.1:0-872 GCF_033438945.1 Vibrio sp. Y176
GCTTCGTCCCAAGTAATGCGTTTGAACTTACCTTCACCACGTTTACCAACGCGAAGAAGTGGGTATTTCAAACGGTCTGGCGAGTAAACACGGCGACGCATAGAGCGACCACGCAAACAAGCACGAACTTGATGGTTGTGGTTATACACATCATCACCCGTGTTATCGGTTTCTACCCATTTGATTTCACCGTCGACCACGTGCATACGAAGCGGACAACGAGAACCACAGTTTACGGTACATGCCGACCAGACAATTTTTTCATTTGGTTTTGCTGGCGTTTCTTTGGCAACCGCTTTAGTTGCGAACGGGAGAGAAAGCGCGTTTCCTGCTAACGCTAAAGCGCCAAGTGCAGAACCGCCCTTTAAAGCATCACGCCGAGTAATATTCAACTTACCATTTTGACTCATGGTTTTTTCCTAAGTGCATTTAAAATTGGGAGTGGCGCTTAATTAATAACAAGTGGGGAAAGAACACTAATTAGAAACAAATAAGATATAGAGATCGTATTTTCAAAATAGGCATGAATTGAAAACATCTAAAACACTTTGAGGTCAAAGTGACATTTCTAAGATCTATTAATCAAGCTTTACTTATCAGGCCTTGAGCAACTAAAGCCAGACAAGAAACCACTATCGATATCCTTGTAGATTTAATGGTTAATAAGTTTGACCACTATCAATTTATAAATGGCACGATGCGTAATCTTATATTTCATTTTGCGATTTTTTATTAATGAAATATGAATAGGTCAGAGCTAGGTAAAATAGATAATATTTACTAATTAAAATTGAATATATAAATACAAAAATAGAATACAGAAGAATAAAAATAATAATGGTTATCAATTATTGGATAAATAAAAAGCCCTG
>NZ_JAWOQS010000242.1:0-872 GCF_033438945.1 Vibrio sp. Y176
TGTCAGGGCAGATTTCAAACTGCTGTCATAAATTCAGTTATCAAGACAAAAATCTGAAAATACACATATTGCATCTAGACAGCATGGAGATGTTGGTAATTTGTTTGTAGCAATGATTGACTTGCTCCATAAGTGAACAACTGATGTTTAAAATTGCCATTTTTACATTGACTCCAATTATTCACATTAGAGCAAAATTCAAAATGCTGTCAAAAATTCAGCTTTTGAGATAAAATTCTGAAATTTGCCACACATCATCTAACATGAGTCTAGAATTTTATCTTTTTTTTCATGAACACTGAAGATATATTTAGCAAGAATTTGCATGTATATGTTTACAGTACCGTTTACAGTCAAACATTTTGATGCACTGTAGGCTCAATTTTTGATAAATCAAAAATCTGAGAAACATAGCTTTTGTAGGACAGTCTGAAGATGCTCTGTAGCAAGTTTGGTGTCAATTGAGCAAAAATTGTGGGAGGAGATAGGTTTAAGAAGTTTTACAGTTTTTGAAAAAAACAGAGTGATGAACTTCATAATTTTTAATAGGTTTAAATGTACAAAAGTTTCTTCAGTATTGGGGCTACAGTTTGATAAAAGTTGTGAAGTTGTAGCATGTATGGTTGATTTGTTATGAATTTTCAAAGTTTTGAACTTTAGACGCTTGCTGTAGCGCCACCATCAGGACTATTGGCTTGAGTTTACAGCTGAGGATATCTGGCATGAGACTGGACCTTTGTGCAAAGTTTGGTGAGTTTTCACCCATGGGAAGGATGATTTCCTCGGAAGAAGAAGAAGAAGAAGAAGAAGAAGAAGAAGAAGAAGAAGAAGAAGAAGAAGAAGAATACCTAGGATTACAATAGTGTCCTGGC
>NZ_JAWOQS010000243.1:0-871 GCF_033438945.1 Vibrio sp. Y176
TAAATATTGGCGCGCAATGAGCTGATACACTTTCATTTCGTTGCCAGACAGTGCATTAACGTTGGCTTGCTTAGGCGTTGGAATGATGGCGTGGTGAGCATCGACTTTTTTGTCATTCCACGCTTTCGACTTAATCGATAAATCGGCACCCTTCACTGCGCTTTGCAGTTCTTTGGCGTTGTTTGCAATAGCGGATGTAACCGTTCCAGCTTGAGAATAATGCTCCAACGGCAAGTAGCGACAATCAGAACGCGGATAAGTGATCAGTTTGTGCTTTTCGTATAGTGCCTGACAAGTATCTAGCACCTGCTGCGCACTCATGCCATAACGCTTTGCTGCATCAATCTGCAAAGCAGACAATGAATATGGCAATGGTGCAGATTGCTTGGTTTGCTTCTGCTCTGATTCCTTCACTATCGCTGGCTGGTTCGCGATCCGATTAGCGACGTTTTCGACTAACTTGCGATTTAATACTCGCCCTTCTTCATCCTGCCATGGTTTGCAAGCCTCACTGGGTTTCCAGCGTGCGCGAATATCAAACGCCCCATTTTGGTCTTGATACGGGATCAATGCGTGCAGCGTGAAGTAATCTTTCGGAACAAAGTTTTCAATTTCTTCATCTCGACGGACGACAAGCCCTAGAACCGGAGTTTGCACACGCCCAACCGAGAGCACACCTTGGTAGCCAGCCTTTTGTCACAGTAAAGTATAGGCGCGAGACATATTCAGTCCGGACAACCAATCCGCTCGCGAGCGCGCAAGGACAGAAACAGACAGAGGAATAAAATCACGATTGCTGCGCATTGAGCTGAGTGCGCGCTTCACTGCAGGTACATTCAAGTCAGAAATCAGCAAACGCTGTGTCGCTTCT
>NZ_JAWOQS010000244.1:0-870 GCF_033438945.1 Vibrio sp. Y176
CACAAGTAACCTTTATTGGTCAGGCAAATGTATGGGTACAGTGTTTTCCTCTGGTGCTTAGTCTTTTGCAAGTTATATGGGGATACAATGAGCTAGAATAGTTACATAATTCAGTATTTTCATATCTAAACATTATAATCTATAACTCTTTGGGCCCTTTCAATTGGGGGACTGATGATATTGTTCCCGTGGAGCCTTTGTGTAAAATGAACAGGTTGGGTTTTATTGTGGCCAGCCTAAGGCACACCTGTGCAATATTCATGCTGTCTAATCAGCATCTTGATATGCCACACCTGTGAGGTGGGATGGATTATCTCAGCAAAGGAGAAGTGCTCACTAACACAGATTTTAGACAGATTTGTGAACAATATTTGTGGGAAATGGTCTTTTGTGTGTATAGAAAATGTTTTAGATCTTTGAGTTCAGCTCATGAAAAATGGGAGCAAAAACAAAAGTGGTGCGTTTATATTTTTGTTCAGTGTAAATTACTTACTGACTTATTCATACTTCAAAAACAGCATCACTAAGTGATTAATATAGGGGGGGGATCAAAATAAAATAAATAAATAAAATAAAAATCAACCAGCCACCCTCCTCCCCTGACAAGTAAAGAACAGTCCCTAAAGTGCAGTGAGGTTTGTGGAAATTTGAACGGCTCGTTTCTCCTCTGACACGCCACATACCTGTGTTCCGCCACAGCTCGGTTGTCCAGGTACCGGGCAGTCATGACACCAAACAAAGAAGAAATTACCGGACCTGGAGACGGTAAGCCGTTATCTTGCGTTTGTCAGCTGCTCTCATGTTCCCTCCTTTTGTGAAGGTCTTCTTGCCGTCCTGTCCATACCAGGTGTCATATGCCCCGCAGCGTAT
>NZ_JAWOQS010000245.1:0-868 GCF_033438945.1 Vibrio sp. Y176
TATTAAACATGCTGCCGATGTGGCATTGGACTCTTACGTGCCTCAAATCAAATTGTTGGTGAACAACAGTATTGAAGGGCTGAATTACGACCGCATTAGCGTCGTGATGGTGCCATCTTCGGAGGTGCGAGTGACGACTCAAAGCAACCAATTTAAAAGTATTTTGTCGGTGCAAGTTACCAAAGAAACGGCGAACCATCTCATCGGGATTTTAGTGTTTATGGTACTGCTATTGATTGGCTCGAATGTCGCGACGTTCACGTGGTGCCGCAGGAGCGCAAAGCGTGGTTAAACCTGAAACACCGATGGCTCAGGTGCTGCATCAGTTCAACTACTGCCCATGCCAGTACCTAGAGCAAAACTGGATCGTGCCAAAACAGCCTTGGCTTCTTAATTTGGATGGCTGGCGAGATAACCCAAACTTCAACCTTTGGTGTTTAGAAGAGTGGGCGCTTGCGCCTGTTCCAGAAACGGCTTTTAACAAGCCACACCATAGCTTGGCTCTGCTTCCTCCTGATGCGCTCAGTACGTTAATGCTCACCATTGGCGGGGCGTTGCACAGTTTTGCGATGCGCCAAGTGGTACTTAAAAAGCCCAAGCAGTGTTTGAACAACGTGTTTGGTTTGGATATCGCCCGTTTTCTTATTCAGCAAGGGCCGATGTTGTTGTCACAATGGCCGAAAGGTTGGCAAAAAGCGCTACCAGACATGATGAAAGAAGACGAAGTTGAACGTCACATGCTCAAACAGGGCTACGCATGGATGAAGTTCATCTTAGCGAGCTCTTCTCACGATATTTTGCTCCGTTGGCAGTTCAAGCTCGATCAATCACTTAGCCAAGTGAAAGAAAACACCTCTTGGCTTGTTGA
>NZ_JAWOQS010000246.1:0-867 GCF_033438945.1 Vibrio sp. Y176
TTGCTAATAAGCTCTAAATTGTTACAAATATTATAAAGCTGTAACATTGCCAAAAGGAATAGTAGATGAGAGATCTGACTCCCGAATATTTGCTAGCCGCTTTACGACAAGCGATTAAAACAAAGGGGCTAACATATCGAGAGCTCTCTGAAAAAATGGGCATGCCATTGTCCACTTTTAAGAGACATTTAACCAGTACCAACCTCGCGTTAGATAAACTGCTTGAATACTGTCGTGCGATTGACTGTACATTGGATGAATTGCAAAAGTTAGCCAATCAGTTGCAAGGTGAAGATGAAGATTATTTTAGTCGAACACAAGATGAAGTGTTTTTTCAGTTCCCACATCTTTACGATTTTTATCGTGAACTGAGGATGTTGCGCGGAAAAGATGGATACACAATTTTAAAGAAGAAATACGACTTATCAGAGCAAAGCATGTCTGATTATCTGGGTGCACTAGAGTTGCTAGACCTTGTTTACGTAGATGAAAACAAAAGTATTACGTTGCACGGCCCGCTGTACTACAGCTACGCAGAAAACTCGAAGTTAAACGATAAGTACACCGAGATAATCAAAGAGCAAACAACGACACATGATAAATGTGTTCGTGTTGCTTTGGCGCGAATGAAAATTACGGAAGAACAGTTGCTGGAGCTTGAAGATCAAGTAGCGAAAACGGTGATTGATTTTCCCTCGAAGAATGTTGGCGCTGAAAACTTTAATGTTTCCGACTTCACAAACGTAGTTCTACTTGCTGGGCCACATCAACCAGTGACATTCTCTGATGGAATTGTAGAAACAGAATCTCGTTTTATTGACGATATTCGCTACGCAATTGCAGCAGCAGGGGATAAACCAAGCCTTA
>NZ_JAWOQS010000247.1:0-866 GCF_033438945.1 Vibrio sp. Y176
GAGATGGTGTGACAGGAAGGCAAGCTACGTTTATCTGGATTGAAGAGTAAGCCCCATAAAGCTCAAAAGAGCTGAGATGCATAGTTCTATTTTTGCAAAGCTATCTTTATTCATTCACTCCCTTGAAATTCCCCCACTGAGTATCCATCTTTCTACTGTCAAAAGAATTCTCTTTAATCGAGGTTAGGAAGGTCGATATGCGTCTTGATAGATTTACCAGTAAGTTTCAAATCGCTATCTCTGATGCTCAATCACTAGCGTTAGGGCGCGATCATCAGTACATCGAGCCAGTTCACTTAATGGTGGCTTTGCTTGATCAAAATGGCAGTCCAATTCGTCCATTGCTGACAATGCTGGACGTGGATGTAACTCATCTCCGCTCAAAGCTGGGCGAAATGCTTGATCGATTACCAAAGGTGAGTGGCATCGGTGGTGATGTGCAGCTTTCTAGCTCGATGGGGACTTTGTTCAATCTGTGTGACAAAGTGGCTCAAAAGCGTCAAGACTCCTACATCTCGTCCGAAGTCTTCTTGCTTGCGGCATTAGAAGATCGCGGTCCTTTAGGGCAACTACTTAAAGAAGTGGGGCTCACCGAGCAAAAAGTGAGTCAAGCGATTGAAAAGATCAGAGGTGGTCAAAAGGTCAATGATCCAAATGCTGAAGAGCTACGTCAGGCTCTTGAAAAATTCACCATCGATTTAACTGAGCGAGCTGAGCAAGGCAAATTGGATCCTGTAATTGGTCGAGATGATGAAATTCGTCGCACGATTCAAGTATTGCAACGTCGCACCAAAAACAACCCAGTGATCATCGGTGAGCCTGGTGTGGGTAAAACCGCAATTGTGGAAGGCTTGGCGCAGCGAATT
>NZ_JAWOQS010000248.1:0-866 GCF_033438945.1 Vibrio sp. Y176
TTTGGCGGTGTACTTCAGAGCGGCAATGTTCCCGATGATCACACTCAAGACCACAATGATGATCACCCAAGGGTTGGTAAGAAATTCGATCATAACGCCTCCGGTGGTGGGGTGATATTGCGAATATAGGTAGATAAGATGCTATCTAAATTATTCAGTATCGATTCTAACCCTGCAATGTTGTGTTGTTGATTTTGTCGAACCAGCTCATCTTTTAGCATTTCGGCGTTCAGTTGAGCAGCACATTGTTGACCGATGGCTTTGTGGCTAATGTGCCAAGGTTCAATGGCGACGCCACCTAAATCTTGCAGATACGGGAAGAAAAAGCCGAACTCATCAATGTGATCTTTTAACCAACAATAAAACGCCAGCTGATGACCTTCTAGATATTCCCAAGGTTCCAATTGCAACTTGGTGTCTGCTGGAAGTAAATTGCGAGCATACACATCGAAATCACATCCCCAATGATGGCGACTTCCTCCTGGCAAAGCCGACCAGCGAAGAATGGCCTTTAGTTTTTCTTCGTCACTTAACGCAGCCTTATTTAAAGGCTGCGAGTTAGAATCTAAAATCGGCAACTCACCTTCGAACTTCCCATTCCAAATTGCTCGCTGGCGAGAAAAGTCTCGAAAGCCACTGGCAATTTCCATTTTAAATCCCGCTTTTGTTGCTGCTTCGATCATATTGAGCAGATCGTTCGCGACATCGGGATGCATTAAAAAAGCCTTCTGACCAACCATGGTTGATTGAAGGTGAGAATCGGTCGTTCCGGTGAGTTGCGCAGGAGTCATGGTATGCTCATCAATGGGTTAACTACGTGCGATTACTTCGCGAGTAGGTGTTTTAAGGTGTTTTCGTACATGTCA
>NZ_JAWOQS010000249.1:0-865 GCF_033438945.1 Vibrio sp. Y176
CAAGTTGCACCAGCGTCATACTCACCAAGGAAGAGACCACCATTTGACCGCCGCCAGACATGGCTGCCGCTGCGCCCGCTTGTTCTTTGTATGGTTGCATCACAAGTGCTTGTGCACAAGGCAACGCAATGCCATTGCCAAGAATCATCAACAATTGTCCAATCATCAAATACAAGGGTTCTACCGGGCAGAAAAACAGCCACAGTGCCGCACTGATATGCAAAACAGGCGTGCAAAGCAGCATTTTCTTATTTCCGATGACGGGGCGGATGCGGTTACAAATGGTTGTGCCGCCGAGCATACCTAACGCGGGGATCAGTGCCCACATGGCGTATTCGTCCGATGTCATCCCGATTTGGTCTTGCATGATAAAAGGCATCACGGAGACGGTCGTGATCATCAAGCTGAAGTTGAGCCAACTGATGCTCGCAAAGCTTATAAAATATCGAGACGAGAGCAAATCACGATACTGCACCAACATTTTGGCTGGAGAGGGGATTGCAGAGCGTCGTGTGATGGTCTCTTTGAATCGAAACGCAATGATGATCCAAGCGAGCGACACGTAACCCAACAATGAAATGAACACCATGCTCCAGCCAAAGTGGAAGTTAATGAACCCACCAATCACAGGAGCAATCAACGGCGTGATGGACGCTGCCATAGCAATGTAAGACATCGCGACGGGAAGCTCATTCCCACTAAACTGGTCGCGAGTAGAAGCCCGAGCCAACACCACGCAGCAACCCGTCCCCAAGCCTTGCAAAAAGCGGCCTAATACCATGCCAGTAAACGTATGGCTCCAGAAAATGATCATCAGCAAGCCAGACATTGCGATCAGCAAACCAGCGAGTAGCACTTTCTTGCG
>NZ_JAWOQS010000250.1:0-865 GCF_033438945.1 Vibrio sp. Y176
GTCGACTTGCTAAAAACCATGTATCTAAAAGCTTCTCCGGCCGATCAAGAAGCATTCAAGCTCTGGATCTCACAGCAATAATTCATCAACAATAATTGTTATTTGTGACGATAAAAATATAAAAAGCAGGCGATGGCCTGCTTTTATGTTTTTTGATGTTGACTACTTTAAGGAATGTGCTGTTTTAAGATGGCTAGAGCTGAATCTCTTTCCATTGGCCAGGCTGCAAGTCTCCAAGGGTAATGTCGCCCATTGAATAGCGTACTAAGCGTAAAGTTGGGAAGCCGATATGAGCGGTCATGCGTCTTACTTGGCGGTTTCTACCTTCAACGATAGTGATTGCTAGCCATGTCGTTGGAATATTTGCACGAAAACGAACTGGTGGGTTTCTCTCCCAAATCGTCGGAGCATCAATGACTTCTACTTTTGCGGGTAAGGTCATACCATCTTTTAATTCAACGCCTTTACGCAACTTCTCTAAATCTTGCTCTTGTGGGGCTCCATCCACCTGTACCCAATACGTTTTCGGCGACTTCGATTTCGGCTGAGTCAGCTTCGCTTGCAGGATACCATCATTGGTTAGCACCATTAGGCCTTCACTGTCTCTGTCTAGCCGACCTGCTGCGTAGACGTCTTTGACTGGAATGTAGTCAGCCAATGTTTTACGGCCGTCACCATCGGTAAATTGGCTCAGCGTATCGTAAGGCTTATTGAAAATAATGACTTTTCTATTTTGCAGGTCGACTCGAGGTTTATTGGCTTTGGCTGTGCGAGTAGGGTGGCGTCTTGTGGTTTGATCCTCTACACGGTTTGGTTTACCGGAACGTTTAAAATGGCCTGTTTTAGATTGGCTGGTACGACGCCC
>NZ_JAWOQS010000251.1:0-864 GCF_033438945.1 Vibrio sp. Y176
GAGAACATATCGACGACCCAAATCTACACACACTTGGATTTCCAGCATCTAGCGCAAGCGTATGACCAAGCCCACCCACGCGCCCGCAAAAAGAACGGGGAGTGAGCCAAAGCATGAAATTTTACCGCCGTATCGAGCCGATTAAGGCCATGACATTCGATCTGGATGACACGCTGTCTGACAACCATCCAGTGATTGTCCGTATGGAGTGCGAGTTACTGACCTGGTTGCAACAAACGCATCCTGCAGTGGCGCACATGGAAAAGGCCGACTGGTTGCAGGTAAAAAAACATGTGCTCCAGCAAAGTCCTGATCTCAAAAGCGATGTGACGCTTTGGCGCCTAGTGCAGTTAAAGCATGCTTTTCTATCGGTTGGCTACGATGAAGCGCAAGCTCAAGTTGCAGCGGAAGAGGGCGTGCAACTGGCTTTGGAATGGCGCAGTCAGTTTGACGTGCCGCAGCAAAGTCTCGATGTATTGGCGGAGTTGGGAGAACACATTCCTCTGGTGGCGATCACCAATGGTAACGTCGACTTAGATAAAATCGTTTTGACGCCATACTTCCAATGCGTATTGAAAGCGGGCCCTGACGGTCTTGCCAAGCCTGCTGCTGATTTGTTTGTCAAAGCGCAGCAGTTCCTCGATTTACCTGCCGAAAACATTCTGCATGTTGGTGACCACCTCACGACGGATGTACATGGTGCAAAGTTAGCGGGTTTTGCCGCATGTTGGTTTAATGATATGAATAAAAATGTCATTAATCATTCAAGAACACGTACGTTACCTGATATTGAAATCAATAGTTTGCAGCCGTTACTCACACTTTTTTAATTGCTTTCGCATTAATCCATTCTAAAGTCATTTT
>NZ_JAWOQS010000252.1:0-858 GCF_033438945.1 Vibrio sp. Y176
GATAGATCGAACCTTACGGTTAGAAATTAGCGCAACTTGTTTGATTGATAATGACATCCACGAGTTGAAATTCAATTCGGAAGTCGAGCCAGTGAACTTAGGAATGAAGTTGAGTCGAGCGAAATGAGTGAAGAGTTTCTAAAATACTACAATCGTGAATTGGCCTATCTGCGACACAAAGGACAAGAGTTTGGCGAGCAATATCCTAAAATTGCGGCTAGGTTACGTATCAGCGAAGAACAAGTTGAAGACCCACATGTTGAACGTCTGTTGGAAGGTTGTGCTTTTTTAACCGCTCGGATAAGACAAAGTCTGGATAACAGTTACCCACAGTTTACGGAATCACTGATGGGACAGCTATATCCGGACTTTCATGCGCCAATTCCTTCGATGTCCGTGATCAAATTGAACTGTTCAGAGTCAACCACTAGTTCATTTGCTATTCCTGTGGGTGAAAGAGTCGAAGTTAGTGCCCCTGGATATCAAGATTGCCAGTTTCGAACCGGTTACCCGACAACAATGTATCCACTCGATATTATCTCTGGTTCATTTGAGAACGCGCCTTTCAAGCCTACTGGCTCTAAGTGGGAGCACAATGCGCACTCTGTACTAAGGTGTCAGCTGAGTGCTCATGATTCAGAGTCCTCTATCAATTCCATGGGTATCGATTGTTTGCGTTTGTACTTAAATGGACAGACGCAATTAACACTCAAGCTATATCAAATGTTATTCCAAAGTTTGATTGGTCTTTCAATCGTATTGGATGGTAAAGAAATCATGCCTCTAACTAAGAGGCATCTTCAATCGGTTGGTTTTGGGGACGAGGAACAAGTCGTCCCTTACAGTAAGAGAAGTTTT
>NZ_JAWOQS010000253.1:0-857 GCF_033438945.1 Vibrio sp. Y176
TATCGCGTTTGTCAGATTTGGAGTGATTGGAATCGCGACCATGTGCTCATCCAAGCTAACACCTAAACGTATTCCTGCATCCATCCCTTCCGCAACAATATTTGTCAGACCGTCATCCATGATCAGCTCTAAACGTATTTTCGGATAACGAGATAAAAACTCCCCAAAGTGCGGCTCGATAAGAAGCCGAGCGGCTGTTCTAGACACGCTAATACGAATGAGCCCCGCAGGCTCGATATGTAAATCATTCAGCGAATTTAGGGCGTGCTCAATATTGGTCAATGAAGGATGAAGGGTGTCGAGCAAACGCTGCCCTTCTTCGGTCAGAGACATGTTTCGTGTCGTGCGATTTAGCAGCCTAACTTGAAGTTGTTTTTCTAGCCCTTTGACATGCTGCGACAATGCAGCCCGCGTCACTCCCATTTCGGAGGCGGCTTTCGTAAAACTGCGATGGCGCGCTACATGCGCAAACCACGTTAGTGAAGATATTAGGGAAGGTTCAATAGCCATTTGTTAAGTATAACTTAACAGTCATGTGTGTAAAACGATATTTATCTAATACAGTTCGTTCACTAGTATTAACCCAAGGCTTACGCCCCACGAGACAAAACAGTGAAACGCTACAGGAGAATTTCGTTATGTCTAAAGTTACTTTCAAAAATCTAAATGGTCTGGGTATCTCTATTGCAGCGGTGATTAACGTTCCTGAAAACTTTGATGAATCTAAACCGTATCCTGCCATTGTAGTTTCTCATCCTGGTGGCGGCGTTAAAGAGCAGACAGCGGGAACCTACGCGAAAAAACTATCAGAACATGGCTTCGTGACTATCGCATTCGACGCATCGTTTCAGGGCGAA
>NZ_JAWOQS010000254.1:0-857 GCF_033438945.1 Vibrio sp. Y176
GGTACAAGTTTTCCGGATCTTCGTCGTGATGAACTACCGCACCAATACTCAATGTGCAAATTATAGACGCCTCTTCATAGTCAAATGACGAGCTCGCCACGATGCCGCGTAATTTTTCAAGATACGCTTCTAGCTCTTCTGTGTCCGTCACCGTGGAAAGAATACAAAACTCATCTCCACCTGCGCGATAGAATCGGTCACCCGCATTTAAGTTGGCATTAACCAATTTCGTGACATGAAGTAACGCTTCATCACCCGCCAAATGGCCGTGCTTATCATTAATCACTTTAAAGTGGTCAATATCGAAGATAACCAGAGAACATGGTCCGTCGATCACTTTGAGGTGCGCAAACTCATCTTTTAATGATTGCTCCCAAAATGCTCGATTAAACAAACCTGTTAAACCATCCTTTCTGCTGATCTCAGACAAATGCTGATTGGTTTCTCGCAAATGGATTCGGTTTCTCGCCGTTTCGGAAACATCGTTCACTTGAATCGCAATATGGCTTACTTCGCCAGAAAGTGAACGCAATGGCGTGATAACGATGTCTTGAAACATAAAGTCACAGCTGTTGGAAACCGGTGAAAAGTTGTTGAATTTAAAAAGGTATGGTCGGTTTTCCCAACTGGAGAAGGAACGAGTCTCAAGATCAGCAGAGGTCTATAGTGTCGCTTCCAACCACGTTCGTGGTAGTTCGTCGAAATGATCGAACAAGCATTGACCTAAAATATCTTGAGACAGCACACCGTTGTATGACTGCATAAAGCTCTTCCAGCCACACACGTTATATTCTGGGTCAAGAACAATGAGCCCAGAATCCATGGTATCTAAAATTTGTGTGACCCAATGAAAGTCT
>NZ_JAWOQS010000255.1:0-856 GCF_033438945.1 Vibrio sp. Y176
GCCAGCCACAACTGAAATAGCCCTGCCCTTTGTTCTCTTTACGGATGAATGCTTCACCCGGTGGTAACTGAAACTGAGGCTCTTGGTGTGCATGCTCATGGTGATGCATTTCGATATGAGAAGAAGCACTGCCGTGTACGCGTTCAATATCCAGAACTTCAATCGGCAGCTCGCCGTTATGAATCAACTTACTGAACACTTTAGCTGGCGTTTGATCGGTAACCCAATCGTTGCACACATCAATATCATGGCTTGACCAGAGTTCGACTTTGCTGCCAATCACCACATCGGCACTGTCTAGCTGATCAACAAAGTTTTGATTAGACGTGTATTTTTCATCGCTCAAGTTACGAGGGTCGACTAACGCGATGGTCGCCTTTAAATCAACGTATGGCAGATATTGCTCTGATGTCAGCGTCGCAATCACTTGTTTTGGATGACCAAGGCCTGTTGGTTCAATCAACAAACGATCTGGCTTTTGGCGCAATAATGCCGTAATACCAACAGACATAGGAACGCCTGCGGTACAACACATGCAACCGCCCGGCACTTCTTTAATCAACGCACCTTGGTCGGTCATTAACGCACCATCGATGCCAATCTCACCAAACTCATTGACCAACACCGCCCAATTTTCATTTTCAGGTTTGTTCTTTAAAAGATTTAAAATCGTGGTCGTTTTACCGACACCCAAAAATCCGGTCAGTATGTTGGTAGGTACTCGATTTGACATGTTTTTCTCCGACACAGTCGTGCATTAGTGCTGGGGCAAAGTATACGGAGAATGTGACTTGCTTCAACGCTTTTTATCACGCTCGCTTATGTCTTGATTTAATGTGTGACGGTTTGAGTTTTG
>NZ_JAWOQS010000256.1:0-856 GCF_033438945.1 Vibrio sp. Y176
TGAGCTGCGCATTGAGCGCGCAAGCAAATGTTATCGTAACCCCATTTATTGGCTTCACTGGCGGCGGGCAAGTCGAAGATGAAAACAAAAACACCTATGACATAGACCCTGCCCTCAGTTACGCCTTATCAATAGAAACACCTTTTGAAATGGGAAAAATCGGCCTTTTCTATTCTGCACAACCGACAGAACTCAAAGAGTTGTCGAACTCCGCCGATATCCATTATTTACAATTCCAAAGCAGCATTTACTATCCCCTCGCTGAAGGTTGGCAAAGCTATGTAGGGTTGGGGGTTGGCGGGTCTTACACCGACGTCGACTGGGCTGATAAAAAATACGGTTTTTCTGCCAGTGCTTTTGCCGGGTTAGAGTACGCATTTTCAAAAAACTTTGCTCTAACGGCACAAGTACGCTGGTTAGGTACGGTCGTAGATAATGACACATCTGGTGCATGCACTTTGCCATCTGATGGTTCAAGCTGCATCATCAAATTCGATACTGATTGGATGAACCAATTTCAGTCAAACGTAGGCTTTAGTTTTCGCTTTTAACTGAGGCAAATTAACCGGAACATTATCTATAGGGTGTGCAAAAGATAGTCGTACGCCCTAAATGATAAAAATAGTCCATAAGACCATTAAAATAGCAATATAGCAGTCATTTATTTCACCAAACCGCCTAACCAACCTTTCAGATCACCTATTTTCTCACTATTTAACAACATTAAAACCACACAAAACACTACTGTTAACATTTAGAATCTATTGCGCTCTGTATTATTAGAAGTTAGTCTGAATAACGAAAACAGATAAATATTTCAGTTTTATCAAACACACATCAACATAATAAGAGTTAA
>NZ_JAWOQS010000257.1:0-856 GCF_033438945.1 Vibrio sp. Y176
GACCCCGATTCGTTGCCAATAGAACTGCGCGAGTTAGCCAACAAACACAACGCGATGCTCGATAGGTTGCAAACTGGTTTTCGCCGCTTGAGCGAGTTTTCTTCTGATATAGCACATGAGTTAAAAACGCCACTCACCAACATTACTACGCAAAATCAGGTCATTTTAGGTGCGTGTCGAACGCCTGAAGAGTATCAGGATGCGATTGCCTCAACGTTGGAAGAACTCAACCGCATCACGAAAACCATCAACGATTTGCTCTACATTGCCAAGGCTGAAAACAAGCTCATTCATCGCCATGACGAAGTGTTTGCGGTGCAGGAGGAAATCGAACGTTTGGTCGCGTATTTTGAAATATTGGCCGAAGATACCGAGGTGCGAATCGTGAGCTCAGGCGACGGTCAGCTCTATATGGATAGAAACATGTTTGAACGTGCGGTGGGCAATTTGCTCTCCAACGCGATTCGTCATGCGTATGCTGATTCAACCATTGTGATTGACGTTCAAGCGGTTGATGAACAGGTGACGATATCGGTCAGCAACCAAGGTGACACCATTGCAGAGCAAAACTTACCGTACCTTTTCGACCGTTTTTATCGCGCAGATAAGTCTCGCCAACATGTAGGCAGTGTAGGAGCAGGGCTAGGTTTGTCGATTACCCAATCTATTGTGCAGGCGTATGAAGGTGATATCCAAGTTCAATCAGAAAACCAGGGCACCGAATTTCACATCAGGTTGCCTTCGGCCCGTACGAGTCCAAAAGAGGAATAACCTGAGCTAGGTTGTCGAGTACAGTGATATCAGACATTAACTCTGTCTGCGGTGGCAATAAGTCTGGAATCATCACTGCATGGCA
>NZ_JAWOQS010000258.1:0-855 GCF_033438945.1 Vibrio sp. Y176
AAATACGACTGTGCCAGGGTAAACCGCTTTAACTTGTTGACCATAGTTAGCGGAAAGCACCATACCTTTCCAGTTTACTTGTCCGGTTTGACGCGTACCGAAGTTATGTAACACACTGCCTTTGAGTGGCCATGGTAGTTTGCCGCGCTGTTTGCCGAGCCCGTCCATTGGTACCGCATTTCGCTTGGCGGCTTTTGCAATCTCGGCTTTTAGACGGGTTTCATTGCGTTGTAGCTCAGCAAGGTAACGTTTGTCGTTTTTAATGCTGCTCTGAATTTTGTTCAGCGTTTGCTTACGATTCGTCTGCGTACTGGCCAGTGCGGTACGCTTTTCTGATTGCTGCTTGAGCAGGGTTTCGATCTGCTCTTTCTCTAGCTCAAGTTGGTTTTTGTTGTGCGCCAACTCTTGAGTGGTTTTGGTGATGGCATCAATCACTTCGGCACGAGCCTTGGCTAAGTGCTGAAAGTATTGGCTAATGCGGTCTTCTTCTACGCCTTGATTCAATAAGTGCCCATTCGCTTTCGCTCGCTCGGTCACGTAATACGTTTGCAGCAACTGCTTGAGCTCTTCCTCTTGTGCTTGGCGCTGGGCTTCTTGCAAGGAGATTTTCTCTTCCAGTTTATTGATGTTCTTGTCTGCTTGAGCAAGGTCGGCTTTAGTTTGCTTGATTTCTCGCTCCAGCTTAGAAATGCCAAGCTCTTGGTCTTTGAGCGATTTTTCCAGCTCGTTAAGCTGTTTCTCTTGCGACGTTAGCGCCTTCTTTTGGCGATTGATTTCGCTGGAAACGCCTTTGAGCTCTTGCTGACTTGCGGCGAAAGAAGAGAGGGGATAGGTGGCAGATAAAGCACAAGTTAA
>NZ_JAWOQS010000259.1:0-855 GCF_033438945.1 Vibrio sp. Y176
AAGTGGAGAACATAGAATTGCGTCCGCTGTGCCATACCAACTTTCAGCACCATCTACATCGTTGCTGTGGGGTCATCGCCAATGGTGGTTTTGAACTGCCTTCAGAAGCACTTTCTCTTGGCAAAAAACTGCTAATGAAACCACTGGCAGGACAATTTGAACAGCAGAGCAACGTAGCCACGCTGGAAGATCTTGGGTTAGCCACTGCAATGGACAGTTTAGACATTTCTACCGTACGTCAGTGGCTCAAAGAGCAGCAAGCTGAGAGTGTTAAATACCCCGACGTTGCACAAGCCATCGTGAATTGGGTTTTACAAGGGGCGTGGGATTCGCAAGAAGAACTCTCCAAACAGTTGTGGGAGCAGGTGGATTTTCCGAGCTATGTATCCAATATCTAAGTTTGTTTGCTCGGATTGTTTGTGGCAAACACATAATAACTATTAACTACCTATTATTACGTTCCTTCCAACATTCCTACATGGTACTTGATGCAGCTTTTCGATTTCGAAGGGCTGCATTTTTATTCCCTCTCGTTCATTTCTATTCATTGTTTAATTGCAGATTATTTGACTGATACGCGCAAATTTACGCCAAAGACATAGGCTGTGTTTTTTGGTTTGTTGGTTATTGATAGGTGGGGTAAATGTGTTTCGATGTTTGTTCTTAGTCTTATCAATTTGCTAAATACATACTCAAAGAGTGTGGTTTTAGTTGTTTTATAGTTTTTTATGTTTTTCTCAATTTGTTGATTTTAAATGATTAAATACCTAAGTGGCTAAAATTTAGTGATTAAATATCAATCTAGTTGCTAAACCCCAATTGATTAGTTGATAGTACGCTTCGAGCCGGAAGTAT
>NZ_JAWOQS010000260.1:0-854 GCF_033438945.1 Vibrio sp. Y176
TAAGTTCGGTTAACGATTATTTAACAGCGTCTTATACCGAGTTTGTTTCCGAGATAGCGATTGGCATTCAGCCTACGTTGTGGCAAGAGTTGAGATTGGGCGGTCGATACTCTTCGGGTAGCATTGAGTTATCGACATTGGCGTCTGTAGGCAATTTAGATTTTGAGCGAAGAGGCTTGTTTGCCAATTACCGCTTAGACACCCTCGATGATTTTGCTTTTCCTACGCGAGGTTTGTTGGTCGACCTAGAATATTTGGTTTCTCACGATACCAGCCCTGAAGAGATAGGTCAGTCCAAGCCTAAAGATATTGTGGAAGATACAGTGTATGAAATTGACGCTCGATTTAAGGGGGCAATGAGCTATCAGCGTCATACTTTAGTCGGACAAGCAGAATATAGCTTTGTGCAAAGTAAAAACTCGTCGATAACGCTGGACCCTCGTGAGTTAGGGGGCTTTTTGCATTTGTCAGGCATACCGAGAAACAGCTTGATAGGGCAAAACTTATTCTTCAGCAGTTTGGTATATCGCTACAAATGGTTCGACAATGATTTTGGATTGTTTGAAGCGCCAGTTTATGTAGGCGCGTCGCTAGAACATGGCGGTACATGGTCAGACAACGATCTGAAATTGAATGAAGCACCATTGTATAACGCTGCATCAATTTTCTTTGGTGTGGACTCGCCAATTGGACCTATTATGTTGGCATACGGTCGTACGGAGCAGGATATGGAAGCTGTGTATTTGATCGTAGGAACGTCGTTTAAATAATTGGGCTGTAGAAAGCAAAACCTTGGCATATTTGGTCAAAATTAGCAGGACTTTAGTCGTAAGTTGCTATGTTGGTCAAAATGA
>NZ_JAWOQS010000261.1:0-854 GCF_033438945.1 Vibrio sp. Y176
CTGTATCGTCGATGGCTGAGTAATCCTCTTGATGAGGGGGAAGCGTTGCACCAAGGAGGTCAGCATGGCGATAACCAGTGAGTTTCTACAAAGCAGTGTTGTGTTTCTGTCGGCGGCGGTGATTGCTGTTCCTTTGGCGCAGCGATTTGGCTTAGGTTCGGTACTTGGCTATTTGTTGGCAGGGGTATTGATTGGCCCATGGGGATTACGCCTGATTAGCGATGTCGATGCGATTCTGCATTTTGCCGAGCTCGGGGTGGTGTTACTGCTGTTCTTAATTGGCTTGGAATTGAACCCGAAAAAATTATGGCAAATGCGAGGGCCGATTTTAGGTCTTGGCGGCGCGCAAGTTGTAGTGACGACGGCGGTTATTGGTAGCATTGTCAGTTTGTTTGGCTTGAGTATGCAGGTGAGTTTGGTCATCGGCATGGGGCTCGCCCTTTCCTCTACGGCTATTGCACTCAAAGTGATTGAAGAGCAAGGCCTCAATGGCACCGAAACGGGCCAGTCTGGTTTTGCTGTGCTGCTTTTTCAAGATATCGCCGTCATACCGATGTTGGCTATGTTACCGCTTTTGGCTGGTGAACAGAATGTAGGCAGTTGGTTCGATGCTTTTACCGTTTTAGGCAGTGTCGTAGCCTTGTTGATTGGTGGTCACTTTTTATTGCGCCCTCTGTTTCGTTTTGTCGTGATGAGTGGGGTTCGCGAGCTATTTACCGTGGCTTCACTCTTGGTGGTGCTAGGCATTTCGGTGGTGATGCAAAAACTGGGCTTGTCCATGGCGCTAGGAACTTTCTTAGCTGGAGTGCTGCTGGCCGAAAGTGAATATCGCCATGAGCTAGAAATCGCTATCG
>NZ_JAWOQS010000262.1:0-854 GCF_033438945.1 Vibrio sp. Y176
CTGTTTATTGCCAGCTCACCAACGGCAAACATGATTGAAAATCCATGGCAGCTCAATACGTTGTTGATTGCAGCCGGTGTGGTGACGACCTTGCCATTGCTGTGCTTCACTGGTGCCGCGACGCGCCTCAAATTATCAACGCTCGGCTTTTTCCAGTACATCGGCCCTAGCCTGATGTTCTTGCTTGCAGTGTTAATTTACGGCGAGACCTTCACGATGGATAAAGCGATTACGTTCGCCTTTATTTGGGGAGCTCTTGTGGTATTTAGCTTCGATGGGCTGCGCAACAATCGCCGTTCACGCCGAGCCATTCAGTCACAGTGATCGTTTTTTACAAGACAATCTAACAATTGATGGATAAGCTTGGTCATTATGTGACCAAGCTTTTTTTGTATGTAATGGAACAGATTCAATACTACGCGACCGACCATGACCAACTGAGTCTGATCGAGGCGAAATACCAAAAGTTTGCCTTTCAACGGCACTATCATTTGGATTTTCACCTCGGCTTGATCACGCATGGTGAGCAGAAGTTTCATTATCAAGGCTCTCATCACCAAGTCGGTCATGGGCAAATCGTTATTATGCCGCCCGATGAACTGCACGACGGCCAGTCTAAGCTTGCCAGTGGCTATCAAGTGAATGTTTTTTCGATCGAACCACACTTACTTAGCGATCTGGCAGATCTTAAACAAAACGGTCAAATTATCCGCTTTAATGAGTTGATCATCTCCGATCCACAGATATTTTCACAACTTAGTAACTTGCACGGACTATTGAGGCGCGAAAATCTCAGTCAGTTAACCAAAGATTGTCTGCCTTTTGAGGGATTTAACCAACTTTTTGATCGCTAC
>NZ_JAWOQS010000263.1:0-854 GCF_033438945.1 Vibrio sp. Y176
TCGATTGAAATCAAATACGTTTCGCACGAGGCCTTTAAAGCACGCACCGAGCAAAGTCGCGCAGTGGTTCGAACCGGTGAATGCACACCGTACGCGAACGTGATTTTCCAAGCGGGCGTGGTTTTTTAAGCCTGAGAATTGAGGACAGATTATGACTCAAGCCATTCTACAACTGAGCGAAATTGAAAAAGCGTTCCCAGGTGTAAAGGCGCTAGATAAAGCGAGCCTGAACGTATACCCAGGTCGTGTTATGGCGCTCATGGGCGAAAATGGGGCAGGCAAGTCAACATTGATGAAAGTGCTGACCGGTATTTATCATATGGATGCAGGTAGTATTCAGTATCAGGGTCAACCTGCTGCATTTAAAGGTCCGCGAGATTCTCAAGAAGCGGGCATCAGCATTATTCACCAAGAGTTGAACTTAATCCCTGAACTGACAATCGCTGAGAACATCTTTCTCGGTCGTGAATTTACCGGTTCTATGGGGCGCATTCAGTGGAGTAAAATGTACGCGGAAGCGGACAGACTTCTACAACGTTTGAACGTGAAACACAGCTCGAAAACCTTGCTTGGTGATCTAAGTTTGGGTGAGCAACAAATGGTAGAAATTGCCAAAGCGCTCTCGTTTGAATCGAAAGTCATCATCATGGATGAACCAACCGATGCGCTTACTGATACAGAAACCGAATCTCTGTTCAAAGTGATTAATGAGCTTCGTGAGCAAGGCTGCGGCATTGTATATATCTCACACCGCCTGAAAGAAATCTTTGAAATCTGTGACGACATTACCGTGCTTCGTGACGGTAAATTTATCGGTGAATGCCGAGTAGCAGACACGGATGAAGACGGCTTAA
>NZ_JAWOQS010000264.1:0-852 GCF_033438945.1 Vibrio sp. Y176
GTTAAATTTCTCCAGTCACCTTGAGGCGTCCTGTTCTACACTACCAGTCAAAAGTTTGGACTCACCCCTGATTTTTCTGGGTTTGGTTAATACTTCCAAAATTATGAGCACAATTTAGCCATGTTTTATTTCTAATTACAGTAGGACCACTTACAAGTACACTGAGAAAAAACTGAAGTAGATGTATACAATAAACTGTCTAAATCTTTGATTCATCAAAATAGCCTCCTTTAGCTTTTATAACTGCTTCACAAACTCGAGGCATTCTTGCAATCAGTTTCATGAGATAATCGCTTGAAATTTCCTCCCATGCTTCTGTCAGCATCTCATAGAGGTTTGCAGCACTTGTCGGTTGCTTGTTCTTGACTTTTCTGTCCAGTTCATCCCATACCAGTTCGATGGGGTTGAGGTCAGGGGATTGAGCTGGCCAAGTCATCATCCTTAGCGTTCCCTCCTCTTCTTTCTTGGCCAAATACCTCTGACACAGTTTGGAGGTATGTTTCGGGTCATTGTCCTGCTGTAGAGTGAATCGCTGTCCAACTAAACGCAGCCCAGAGGGAATGGCATGCCTCTGTAAGATACTGTGGTATCCATGCTGATTCAGAATGCCTGTGACTTTGTGCAGATCACCAGTCTGACCTCCAGCAAAACAGCCCCAGACCATCACACTACCTCCACCATGCTTCACTGATGAGGTGGTGTGCTTTGGATCATGAGCAGTTCCTTCCCTTCTTCCTTCTCTTGTCTTCCCATCATTCTGGTAGTTGATCTTTGTTTTATCTGTCCATAGTATGCTGTTCGACAACTGTACAGACTTTTTAGATGGTTTTTGACAAACTCTAATCTGGCCTT
>NZ_JAWOQS010000265.1:0-851 GCF_033438945.1 Vibrio sp. Y176
GTAAGTTATTGGATTTTTTAACAGCAAAAGATAGACAAAAACGCCTCAAATGATAGGATCTTCCGCTTTCACGGAATGTAAAACGTATCGTGTTCGAACGATTTTTTGTTTGGTACGGAAAAAATAATACAAAAATAGAGAGGAACGATGACAAAGGGTATAGATAAGTACAGTATTGACAGTACCGACTATACGGTAGGTCAAGACAACGTTCAAAAGTGGGGCTTTGATGTTCATAACCCAGTTTTTGGTATTAGTGCAGGCTTTATTGCACTGTTTCTTGTCGCAGCATTAGTTCTAGATGCTCATACCGCGAAGACGGCATTGGATGGGCTTAAGTGGAAGATCATTGGTTCATTCGACTGGCTGTTTATTATCGCTGGTAACATTTTCGTTATTTTCTGCTTAGCGTTGATTGTGTCGCCGCTCGGGAAAATACGCTTAGGCGGTAAAGATGCCGTCGCTGATTATTCATTCATGTCTTGGCTCGCGATGTTGTTCGCAGCCGGTATGGGCATCGGATTAGTGTTTTTTGGTGTGTCTGAGCCAATGTCGCACTTCAGCTCTGCACTTGGCGGCGTGAACATTGAAAATGGTGTGCGCACCGACTGGGCACCACTTGGTGGTGCGGTTGGTGATACAGATGCTGCATCTGCACTTGGTATGGCTGCGACCATTTACCACTGGGCACTTCACCCTTGGTCGATTTATGCGTTGTTGGCCCTTGGCTTAGCGATTTTTTCGTTCAACAAAGGGTTGCCACTGACCATGCGTTCCATCTTCTACCCGCTATTTGGTGAACGAGTTTGGGGCTGGGTAGGGCATGTTATCGACATTCTTGCGGTCGTTGC
>NZ_JAWOQS010000266.1:0-851 GCF_033438945.1 Vibrio sp. Y176
ATCTACGTCTGTCGTGATTTCATCAACACGAGGTAGCGGGTGCAGTACTTTTAGATTTTCACGCGCGCCTTCCAATAGAGCCGCCGTCAGAATGTAAGCCGATTTGATGTGCGCATATTCAGACTCGTCGAAACGCTCTTTTTGAACGCGAGTCATGTAAAGAATATCGAGCTCAGGAATTACCGCTTCCATCTCTGTGTGTAGGCTGTATTCAATGCCAGCTTCATCGAGTTCTTCGCAGATGTACTCTGGCATCGCCAATGCGTCTGGAGCGACAAAGTAGAAGCGGATGTTATTGAACTTCGCCAGTGCTTGAGTTAGTGAGTGAACGGTGCGGCCGTATTTTAAATCGCCGACAAATGCTACGTTTAGGTTGTCTAAGCGACCTTGCGTTTCCGCGATGGTGTAGAGGTCAAGCAGCGTTTGTGTTGGGTGTTGGTTAGCACCGTCGCCCGCGTTAATCACTGGAACGCCATTCGAAAACTCGGAAGCAAGGCGCGCTGCACCTTCTTGAGGGTGGCGCATCACAAATGCATCGACGTATGAAGAGATAACTTGTACAGAATCAGAAAGCGTTTCCCCTTTCTTCGCCAGAGACGTATTACCATCGTTATCAAAACCAATGACATCACCACCAATGCGTTGAAGCGCGGTCTCAAATGACAAGCGAGTACGCGTTGATGGCTCAAAGAAACAGCTCGCAACGACTTTGTTTTTAATCAGTTCTGGTCGAGGTTTCTTTTTCAGATTACCTGCAGTTTCGAC
Organism: Vibrio sp. Y176; assembly: GCF_033438945.1. Taxonomy (NCBI): domain Bacteria; kingdom Pseudomonadati; phylum Pseudomonadota; class Gammaproteobacteria; order Vibrionales; family Vibrionaceae; genus Vibrio; species Vibrio sp. Y176. The sequence goes on from NZ_JAWOQS010000266.1 coordinate 766, forward strand.
GATAAGTTCCAGCTCTTCACGAGAAAGCTCTGGAATAGAGATGATGTGCTTCTGGTAAAGCGAGTTCGCCATGATCTTCTTCCCTA
>NZ_JAWOQS010000267.1:0-850 GCF_033438945.1 Vibrio sp. Y176
ATTCCGTGATCGTACTGCGGAAAAATACGGTTTTGAGCTTTTGGTTCATAAGAACCCAGAAGGCATCGCAATGGGATGCAGCCCGTTTGTTCATGGCTCGTCAAAGCATACGGACATCATGAAAACGCAAGGTCTTAAGCAGGCGCTAAACAAATATGGCTTCGATGCTGCTTTTGGAGGCGCTCGTCGTGATGAAGAAAAATCACGCGCAAAAGAGCGAGTGTATTCGTTCCGTGACAAGAACCATACCTGGGATCCGAAAAACCAACGTCCAGAACTTTGGAAAACCTACAACGGTCAAGTGAATAAAGGCGAGAGCATTCGAGTGTGCCCACTTTCTAACTGGACCGAGCTTGATATCTGGCAATACATCTACCTAGAGAACATCGAAATTGTCCCGCTTTATCTTGCTGATAAACGTCCGGTTGTCGAACGCGATGGCATGCTGATCATGGTGGATGATGACCGTATGGAGCTTCAACCGGGTGAAGTAATTGAAGAGAAAAGCGTGCGTTTCCGTACGTTGGGCTGTTATCCACTGACAGGTGCGATTGAATCTGAAGCGAATACGCTGACGGGCATCATTGAAGAGATGCTGGTGGCGACCTCAAGTGAGCGTCAAGGCCGCGCGATCGACCACGATCAGTCAGGATCGATGGAACTCAAGAAACGTCAAGGTTACTTCTAAAAGATCTAAGGAAAGAGAATGAACAGTGCAGTTGAAGCTCAATTAGCCGAGCTTGGTATCGAAGGCTATTTAAAACAACATCAGTACAAGTCTCTGCTTAGATTTCTGCCTTGTGGTTCTGTGGATGATGGGAAAAGCACCCTGATTGGTCGCTTACTCCAT
>NZ_JAWOQS010000268.1:0-849 GCF_033438945.1 Vibrio sp. Y176
TCGCTGAGCTGATTCTCTGCCACGTTCGACATCGCGACTTCCAATTGCTGCGGCAAATCAACAATGGTCACATGCACATCTTTATCGTAGTTGCAGCACTGCATTGCCCATTTACCCGTATTGCCACCGATATCGACAATATGTTTTGGCTCATTGGCAAACACTTCTTTAAGCAGCAATGGGAAAGAACGATCCGAATAGAAGTGATCAAACTTAAACCAGCTCTGCTTAGCTTGCTCAGGTAATGTCGACAACCCTTGATAGATGGTTTCCCAATCGCCCAGCTCTTTCAATCCAGCAGGTTTGCCGTCTTTGATTGCTTCAGTCAGGTGCATCATCGCGGCATAACAAACGTCGGCCGTGAAATCCATGTTTGCTTGGGTCATGCCATCGTACAACAAGTAGAACCCGAGGTTGGCCAGTGAGTAGTTAGGTTTTTCCCACAAAACAATGTGCGCACTTATCGCCATGTCTAGCAGCACTTTGACACCATATTCTGACACGCCTGTTTTTTCGGCGATATCAATGGCGCTCATGCCTTTTGAACCAGCGCTATCGAGCGCCGCTAATATACCCAAATCTCTGAGCGTTCTCGCGGTATGGAAAACGATAGGGGCAAAAGATAATTTTTGAGCTTCTGTTTTTGCTTCAAAAGCATTAAAAGGATCATTATTTCGATTTAACACGAAAAAACCTAACTGCATTTAATAATTTTTATTGCTGAGACTGAGTGCCCAACAACGCAAGTGCTCGCTGAATATCAACATTTAAATTGTTTACCCAACGATTGTAATTGCGGTGGATTTTGCCATCACTTGCTTTGAGATTTACTGAGTTGAGATAAATAAT
>NZ_JAWOQS010000269.1:0-849 GCF_033438945.1 Vibrio sp. Y176
TCAGCTTGCTGGAACAGCACATCGAGATGGAACAACCTTTTGCTACGTTGTTTCTTGATATCGACCACTTTAAGCACATTAACGACAGCATGGGCCATTTCTGTGGTGATCAACTGTTGTCGAAACTGGCGGTTCGCCTGCAAGACATTTTGCACCTGAACGCGCATGTGGCTCGCATCGGTGGCGATGAATTTGTCATCGTACTGCCAGACATTGACGGCGATTCTCCGTTACTCGAAACGTTAAGCTCGATTTTGGGTGTGTTCCGCCGCCCGTTCGATCTGGCAAATCACGATTCGCTGCGGATCTCCACCAGCATCGGTATCGCACTCTACCCGAATGACGGTCAAGACAGTGAAACGCTGCTAAAAAACGCCGACACCGCAATGTATCTGGCGAAGAAAAATGGCCGTAACGGCTACGCGTTCTACTCTCCGGATTTAACTGACAAATCGGTATCGCACGTCCGTATTCAATCTGCGCTGCATGAAGCGATAGAAAAAGAACAACTGCATTTGGTGTATCAGCCGCAATACAACCTCGCGCAAAACGCAATTATTGGTGTGGAAGCCTTGGTGCGTTGGGAACACCCAGAATTTGGCTTAGTGCCACCTGCGGATTTTATTCCTATCGCAGAGAAGACGGGCTTGATTCAAAACATCGGCGAATGGGTACTCAAAGACGCCTGTTTACAAGGGACAGACTGGCTGGTGAGAGGCGTTCAATTTGGCAAAATTGCAGTCAATGTATCGGCACTTCAACTGCAACAGTCGCGCTTCATCAACAAGCTCAAAACCATCCTTCGTGAAACAGGATTCCCAGCGCATCGCTTGGAGCTGGAAATTACCG
>NZ_JAWOQS010000270.1:0-849 GCF_033438945.1 Vibrio sp. Y176
ACCGAAGCCTCCGCATACCACCTTAACCACTAAACCCAACGCATAGTAAAAATGCCACGCGTTGCGAATCACTCTTGAACAGTTTGTTATGTGCGCTTGTACAGCGTATTCAATACATTAAAAGTTAAGAGCCTAACCTTGTGTTGCACACAAAAAGATCAATTATGTGCATTCAACGGCGTTTTTTTAAAGTACAACAAGGCTAAGAAAATGAAATTTAATGGCGGGATAAATGCGAATATAAATCCAAAAATTGCCCCTGCTACACCTTTATTCAGCTTCCTTTCACCTAAAAAGAATCCAATTATTGAGTTGACCACTGCATAAACAATAAAGATCAGTAGAGGTAAATAAATCGCGTGCATAATAAATCCTTTTAAAATAAACACAGTGAGAACGTTACAACTTGCTTTACCTTAGCACATAACGCTGCGTTAAGGGGTGAATGCCGCATAAACCAACTTTCTGCAAACCACTTTCACCACCAAAACCATCGCATACCAAAAATGCCACGCGGCATGAATCCCACTTGAACGCCTTGTTATGTTTAAGACTCAAAGGGTTAAGTTTTGCGATACCGAGAGCTTAACTCGACTTAACAGTGAAAACCAAAATCAGAAGCTAAAAAACTGAATTAACTCATAAGTTTGATTGTACTGACATTGAGATTTTAGCGTGAGAAACCGAAAGCTGGTGCTCAAACGTTGAAACTAACATCGCTTCATTCGACTCATAAACGCACTGAACTTTAATGAGGCAACTCTCTGAATTTTTAGCGCCCACGAATTGGAGTCCAGAAGACAGCGACCACTAAACTCAACTTGCCGACAAGACCAAAATTAGAAATAC
>NZ_JAWOQS010000271.1:0-847 GCF_033438945.1 Vibrio sp. Y176
CTGCGCGAACATCAAAGTTCACGCCATGGAGTACTTTTACCGGGCCATCATCCGTGATGAATTCCACTTCGAGATCTTTTACACTCAAAATTACATCGTTTTCCATAACACATCCTTACAGCTTATACGTGTCATCAACGACAACAACCGGTTCAAAGGTTTTACCCGACTTCATCGCTTTCTGGGTTTCTTTCTTCACGTCTTTGTCGATCCAATACGTGCCATCACCGATAATTCCGCCACTGAACAACGCTTCTGTCATTCGATTCATTGGTTTCTCTGGCAATTTCAACCAACGCCAGTGTCCATAACGAACGTAAGGTACCATGTAGCCAGTGACAATCACGTGCGCATCAATAATGTCTCGCTGAATCTCATGACCTAGTTGGATCTTCTTATCCATGTCCATGTTAAAGCGATACGCAATGATCTTTTCATCTAGCTCTGGCGTGCTGTAGTTAGTGAATGAGTTCGTTTGTGGTTTGTTCGCGTTCACGGAGTGGAAGTATTCCCAATAAGTTGGGATTTCCGAAGTCCCCATATCAAAGAAAGCAAGTTCGTGTTTTTTCTCACGCACATACTTGAACATCGATGAACCATCAATCAGCTTCAGCTCAATGTCCAACCCTGCCAATTTTGCCTGTTCACGCAAGAAAGCAATACGCGGTGTATGAACTGGAGATGAGTACGTCAATTCAAAGCTCAAACGCTGACCTTTATCATTCACGCGAATACCATCGGAACCAATCTTATCGAAGCCCGCAGCTTCAAACGCTGCCGCCGCTTTTTCTGGTTCAAACTTTGGCGCTTTCACATCTGGTAACGTGTATTTACCATGCCCAAAGCC
>NZ_JAWOQS010000272.1:0-847 GCF_033438945.1 Vibrio sp. Y176
CGATTTCAGCCGTTTCGATTTTACGGCCAGTTTCCAGTTCCAAACGGTTGGTCAACAAAACATCGCTATAGTGGGTATTGTTTACGATCACAATCTCATCCACTACGCGATCGTCACCATAAACGAGCTTTTTGCGAACTTCCTGCTTATGGTCGATGTACTTTTGATACTCCGCGTTTGATAAACGCAGTCCCGCTAGCTTCGACTCCATTTCTTTGGTGATGTCATAACCAGATTGAAAAGCCCAAGGCATTTTGTCGAACTCAACGGTTTCCATTTGGCCGACATTGGGACGAATGTAAACATCGTGTTCTTGCAGGGTTTCGACTTGCTGCTGGGTACTGCGACGCACCAGATAGTTGGAGAGTTGGTCTGCAACGGTAAACAGCCCAGTAAAATCATCTTCGGTTTTGTAGTCGGTACTGATGTCTACCGCGATAACCACATCCGCGCCCATCGCACGCGCAACATCCACTGGCATGTTGTTGACCACGCCACCGTCAACAAGCATGTGGCCATTTAACTTATACGGAGGGAGTGCGCCGGGTACAGACATACTGGCCATCATGGCATCAACTAAATAACCGTTGCCGATCACCACTTCGTCCAGTTCTAAAATATCTGTCGCAACGGAACGGTAAGGAATGGCAAGCTCATCAAAGGAGTCAAAACGTCCGAGGTTGCCTGTGGTCTCGCGCAACACACGCAACATGTTTTGCCCTTGAACCACACCAGTTGGAGCACGAACCTCGCCGAACCGCAAACCAAGGTCGGTCGTGATTTGATAGCGGTCTTCATATTCTTTGTCACGAACGCGACGCTGACTGCGATCGACGCGATCACGATA
>NZ_JAWOQS010000273.1:0-847 GCF_033438945.1 Vibrio sp. Y176
CGGGTGTCGCAAAAGGTGCAATCCTAACGCATCGCAACATGATTGCGAACGTGCTTCAGGCGAAAGGGGCTTACGGTCCAGTACTTTCTCCAGGTCGTGAATTAGTGGTAACCGCATTGCCGCTTTACCACGTGTTTGCACTGACAGTGAACTGTTTGCTGTTTATCGAAATGGGTGGTCGTAACTTACTGATTACCAACCCGCGTGATATTCCTGGCTTTGTAAAAGAGCTGCAAAAATACCAATTCACAGCGATCACAGGTGTGAATACCTTATTCAATGCGCTAGTGAACAATGAAGATTTCCATGAGTTGGACTTCAGTAACCTTCGCTTGGCTGTTGGTGGCGGTATGGCAGTTCAACGTGCTGTTGCTGAGAAATGGCTGAAGACCACAGGCTGCTACCTGCTTGAAGGCTATGGACTTACTGAGTGTTCACCGTTAGTTGCGGCTTACCCGCATGACCTGGTTGAGTACAACGGTTCTATCGGTCTGCCAGTTCCTTCGACAGAAGTTCGTATGGTTGATGAAGAAGGCAATGTACTGCCAAATACTGGTACAGGTGAGCTACAAGTTCGCGGCCCTCAAGTAATGCAAGGTTACTGGCAACGTCCGGAAGCAACTAAAGACACCATTAACGAAGACGGTTGGCTATCAACGGGTGACATCGTTAAGTTTGATGACGAAGGCTTCCTGCATATTGTTGACCGTAAGAAAGACATGATCTTGGTTTCTGGTTTCAACGTTTACCCGAATGAAATCGAAGACGTTGTCGCTCTGCACGGCAAAGTTCTTGAAGTGGCTGCAATTGGTCAACCGCATGAAGTGTCTGGTGAGTTGGTGAAGAT
>NZ_JAWOQS010000274.1:0-846 GCF_033438945.1 Vibrio sp. Y176
CAACACCAGCGATTTTGAAAGAATGGCAAGATTTGGTGTTGGAATACGGCTTTGCATACGGCACCGAAGGAACCGAACTGCAAGGCAAAACCATGCTGTGCGTGCTTTCTGCCGGCGGCAAAGAAGAAGCCTACAAAGCCGAAGGCTACAACCATTTTACGATTCGGGAACTGCTCGCTCCTATCGAGCAAATGTCCGCACTCACGGGTATGCACTATATTGCGCCTCTTGCTTTGTTTGGTTCGCGTACCGCAGCCGAAGAAGGTCGTATCCCGCGCCATATTGAGCGATATAAAAAGCTCTTAACGGCGCTGGTCGAAGACCGATTAGATGTCGAGGCCGCCGCTTCGCTCATTAAACTTAACAGTGCATTGCCGGAGCTCATCAAGGAGGCGTCATGACAGGAATATTCTTACAAGCCTTTGTGTACCTTGTAGCCGCCGTTATCGCGGTTCCGTTAGCAAAACGCTTAGGTTTAGGCTCTGTGCTGGGCTACCTAATTGCCGGCGTGGTGATTGGCCCAATCATCGGCCTAGTAGGCGAAGAGACCACAACCATCCAACATTTTGCGGAATTTGGCGTTGTAATGATGCTGTTCCTTGTTGGTTTAGAACTCGAACCTAAAATGCTGTGGGCGATGCGTAATCGCTTGATGGGGTTAGGTGGCTTGCAAGTTGGCGGCACTGTCGCCGCGATTATGGGTATCGCCTTGTACTTTGAGCAGCCTTGGACGATTGCTCTGGCGATTGGCCTAATTTTCGCGCTGTCATCAACCGCCATTGTGCTGCAAACCTTTAGCGAAAAAGGGCTAACCAAAACAGAAGGTGGCAAAAACGCGTTTTCTGT
>NZ_JAWOQS010000275.1:0-844 GCF_033438945.1 Vibrio sp. Y176
AGAAACCACAGCCATGCCGATAGCACGCGTGTCCATTGCAGAGACAATACCTGTTTCTGTCGCATAAACTGGCTTGATGATTTCTGCTTTTTCTAAGTAGTTGTCGTAGTTTTCTACGAAGTCAGCTGGACCGCCAAGACCCGCAACCATTTTGCCGAAGCAAGCTGCTGCTTTACCGTTGTCTAGCACTTCCATCAGTTTCGCGCGTGCGTCGTCTGTGTTCTCAGCCAGTTTGCCAAGCACGAGCATTTCAGCACATGATGCCATCGTCACTTCAAGTAGACGCGGGTTGCGGTATTCACCTGTTAGGAAACGAACCGCTTCACGAACTTCCACCGCGTTACCCGCAGAAGAAGCCAGTACTTGGTTCATGTCCGTAAGGATTGCGGTAGTCTTCGTGCCTGCACCATTTGCTACTGCAACGATAGATTTTGCTAGCTCTTCAGACGCTTCGTAAGTTGGCATGAATGCGCCAGAACCGACTTTTACGTCCATCACTAGAGATTCCAGACCCGCTGCCAATTTCTTAGACAGGATCGATGCCGTGATCAGAGAGATGTTGTCTACGGTAGCCGTGATATCACGAGTCGCGTACACGCGCTTATCTGCCGGAGCAAGATCACCCGTTTGACCGATGATCGCCACACCCGCATCTTTGGTTACTTGACCAAAAACTTCGTTCGTTGGTGTGATGTTGTAGCCAGGAATCGCTTCAAGTTTATCTAGCGTGCCGCCTGTGTGGCCAAGGCCACGACCAGAGATCATAGGTACGAAACCGCCACATGCTGCCACCATAGGGCCAAGCATCAGAGAAGTTACGTCACCCACACCACCGGTTGAGTGT
>NZ_JAWOQS010000276.1:0-843 GCF_033438945.1 Vibrio sp. Y176
TGTTGTTTTGCTCTTCTTTAACGACTGGCAATTCAAAACGGGTCGTGACCCAGGCGTAATCTTCTTCACCATGATGATTGTCACGAGCTGCCACGGCTAAGTAAGTGGTTTGGTCGATTTCTTCTGGCGCACCTTGTACAACGATTTGGCCTTGGTTGAGCACCTGAAGACCATTGGCGTTTTCTAACCAGATCCGAGTGGTGAGCAGGTCACCATCGGGGTCTTCAAACAATTGGTTCAGACTTAACGAATTGCTGATCGGCTTGTTCTGCGTTAGCTCCCAACCATAAATGATGGTTTGCAGTTGCTGTTCGACCGATAGATTGATGATGGGTTTGCTGTTGTTCGCCGCATCAACCTTGGGTTGTGGTGTCACGGCTGTCAGATCGTAAGGGTAGTAACCATCAAACGTATCGAAAGGGTTCTCGGCGACGTTTTGTTGATCGAATGGGGTGGCATTAAGCACAGCATCTAAATCGAGAGAGCTCGAGCCGTCCAACGCCGATGTTGTGAGCGCCTGTTTCACCTCAATTAACGACGTACGTTCACCATAGTGATGTTGGCTTTTTCTTTTATCGACAGGAGCGCTGTTTAAAGAGCTGGCCGCAGATGCCATGCTGCTCTCGTCACTTAACAAGTAAACACCCAATAAACCGGCGCCGATCGCGCCGATAATCCACAGTTTCTTGGTCATGATTTATGCGTGTGCCATTCTTGATTGCAGCCAGCTGCGTGAGAACTTGAGGTCTTTTTCGATCAGACTTGCGCTGCACTCTAGCAGTTCGCTGATCTCCTGGTTCTTCATGCCTATCAGGTATTTAAGTTTTAAGGCGCTCGATTGAC
>NZ_JAWOQS010000277.1:0-842 GCF_033438945.1 Vibrio sp. Y176
TGGCGTGAGAACGCGCATGTATTTCGCTAGCACCAAGTAATCTGCATCGTATTGATCAATCACCTCTAACATCTTTTGCTCGTGTTCTTCACGGCTTAGATCTTCGTGCGTCACATAGTGGTAAGGGATATCAAAACGTTCAGTGAGGCCTTGCAACTTATCGTAGTTACCCACCACGGCGGCGATTTCTACATCTAAACTGCCATCGTAATTTTTCATCAGAATATCACCTAAACAGTGTGCTTCTTTCGTTACGAGAATCACGATGCGTTTACGGCGAGAGCCAATGAGAGTGCGTTTTGCACCTTGCGGTAGAGCTTGATCTAAATCGGCAAGAAACGTTTGGTCGTTGAAGTACCCCTCCAACTCCGTTCGCATGAAAAAGTGCCCACTGGTGTTATCAACAAATTCGTTATTATGAACGATGTTTAGCTGATGTTTGTAACAGATATTAGTAATTTTAGAGATCAAACCCGGTGCGTCAGAACAATGGGTCAACAGTGTTTTCTTTTCCATAAATCAGATACTTCCATGCATTATTTTTCTAGCGTACGAAATATGTGTTTTCCCCAAAAGGGTCAACCGTACTGCAATCTGACTTCATAAATAATCTATTCTTGCCATGGTTTCAACAAATTCTCTGTGTTGGGCCGTAAGCTGACCATCTTACATGCTGATGTCTCTCCCAAACGTCTGATATACTCACGACAATTTTTCTAACCAGATGTCAGGCATGATCGCAAAAACATTTTCCTCTGATGGCGCTTTAGGTAAAGCGATTCCGGGTTTTCAGGCTCGTCAGCCACAAATAGATATGGCTGAAGCCGTCAGTAGTGCGATCA
>NZ_JAWOQS010000278.1:0-842 GCF_033438945.1 Vibrio sp. Y176
ATTCCTTTCGTTGACTTCAATCACTTGAACGGGTCTGGATGCGCTTGGATCCTCAACCTGAGGTTGAGCTTGATTACAGCCGAGTAGAGAGAGCGCGATAGTGCTCAGTGCAGCGGTTTTGATTTGATGATTCATAAGATGGCTCCATAATTTCGGCGCCATCTTATAATTCACAGATGTTCAGATAATCATGCGTGCGCATGATTCAATGTCACAAATTTTATGACAATAAATGCAAACTACAAAAGTTTTGGGATTTTATTGCACAAATGTTCAATAAGTAACCGGCTAGCTTGGTTCAGCGTTTTCGGTTGAGGATAGAGTAACCACCCCGTTTCTTCTGTGACAGCATATTGAGACAATACTTGCACCAATGCACCGGATTCGAGCTCATTTTTTACCAACAGTTTTGGGATATAGCTGATGCCGCGGTCAAGCACTGTGGAGCTTTTAATAAAGCCGATGTTGTTGGAAATGAGTTTCGGTTTGAGCGCTACGTTTTGTTCCTGAAAATGCCAAAGGTTGTCGACATTGCCATTTGGCCAACGAAAACAAATGCACTGATGATCGCTCAACTCTTCTAATGTGGCGGGCGTGCCGTGAGTTTGAAGATAGTTCGGTGAGGCAACGACACATCGGTCTAGCGTTAAGATCTTTCTCGCGACAATGTCTGAATCAAACAGCATGCCGCCGTGCAGCGCGATGTCCAACCCCTGCTGAAACATATCAATAAAGCCATTGTTGATATTGCGAATGTCGAGTTCGACCTGCGGGTATTGATCCTGAAATTCAAACAAAATGGGTTGAAGATGTTCATAGGTTTCTGGCAGAAGGCCAAGTTT
>NZ_JAWOQS010000279.1:0-842 GCF_033438945.1 Vibrio sp. Y176
TAGAAAGGGGAGCCTGTTGGCTCCCCTTTTTCGTTGTCGATAATTTATTGTCGATAGAATATGCATTCGGTGTCACTCATTGATCACCAATAAACTTTCTGTCAGTTTTTTCTGAAACACGGGATTTACCCTTAAATTTTCAAGATTCGATGCGTAGAATGCCGCCCCATTGTATGAATGGTCGATTTAATTTGAGGGCAAACGAATGAGATGGTTGTCTAGTTTCTCATTGAAAGAGTGGTTGTTCGCTGCTGTTTTACTGGCCGGAATCTCTGCTTATGCACTCCACCATTCGAACCAGCGTACGTCCGACGCCCGCTCTGCTGCCATTCAAGTTTTGTTTGCCGACATGCAGTACTACGTCTCCATTCTCAACGCCAATGCGAAAGCGTTCAACCAAGAGAATGGCGCAAACCAATGTGTCCTGACGGCTGTGGGCTATCAAGAGTTTTACAACGGCTACCCAGAAACGCAAAGCGAATGTGGCGAACACCTTGGCTTTTTCGACAACATGACGATCTCAGACGAAATGAAGCAAGCGAACTTGGTGTTCATTGAAAACAACACTTATTCGATAGTCGGCTACGGCCCTAGTGACTCGCCAGAAGCTTTGATGCAAGGCAAATGCTACGCCTATTACCGGTTGGAAGGCGCAGGAAAAGACGGACACAGTTTTAAAGTCGATACGTCCCAATGTTAGCGATCAAAAAAGGAGCCGCCGGGCTCCTTTTTGTGTTCGAAAATAGCGGTACGCCATTTCTAGTGCCACTTCTTCAATTGGGAAGTGTTTGCTTGGTTCAACAAACTCTTACTGCGCTGCGATGATTTGCAGTTCCCAGTCG
>NZ_JAWOQS010000280.1:0-841 GCF_033438945.1 Vibrio sp. Y176
CTAAATTGGCGTCATCGATGCGAACGATACAATCTTTTATTGCGGTATCCATCGTCAATATGTTGGTTAAACCTGGCTGGGACTCAGGAATATTGAATCGTTTGGCTAAAGATGGACGACGCAAGTCGCAGTCGATAATCAACACTTTCTCCATAGTCGAGAAGGACACCGCCATATTGATGCTGGTGGAGGTTTTGCCTTCCTCTGGAATCGCTGAAGTAAAAGGTAAGATCTTTTGCTTAGTGTTGGTCAGCCTTAATAGCAACGACGTTCGAACAGAGCGACAAGCTTCGCTAAAGAGTTTTTCATCTTTATCTAAGTAGGCGGTATAACTTACCCCATTTTTTCGCAGGGTACGTTTTTTCACCATTGGGATAACCCCCAAGCATGTCACGCCTAGCTTATCTTGAACATCGTTTGAAGTGCGGATGACTTCTCGCAACGTTTCTAAAATGATCACCAATGCACAAGCGATAGCAAAACCGAAGAATGTGGCGATAAGCACCAGTTTCATTCGTTGTGGCGCGACAGGAAACAGGGGAATGATCGCTTTATCAGTAAAGCGAGCGGTCACATTTTTGTAATCGCTAGTAGCGCTGGTTTCTTTTTCGCGATTTAAGAAAGCTTCGTAAAGATCTTTGTTTGACTCTACTTCTCGTTTCAATTGCTCATAGCGCGCCTTTTGCGAACCCAATGATTGGAAATCTGATTTTTTTCTGTCCAGTTCTTCGCGCAACATGTCTTCTTGAGCTTTCGCTGCAAGTAAGTCTTGTTGCTTACTAAAAGAGATTTCGCGAATCAATTGCTGAGTTCGCTCTTGAATAGAGGCGAGTTGCGCTTT
>NZ_JAWOQS010000281.1:0-841 GCF_033438945.1 Vibrio sp. Y176
AGCTAAATAAGCCATTTTTACACCTTCACACCCAGTTCAACGCGACCCAACCATGGGATGAAATAGACATGAATTTCATGAACCTCAACCAAAGTGCGCACGGTTGCCGAGAGTTTGGCTTCATTGGCACCCGTCTGAATAGTGAACGTAAAGTCGTAGTCGGACACTGGCAAGAACCGCAAGTTCATAGAGATATCGACGATTGGTGTCGCGCCGCTATTGGTGTGAATGCAGGTCAGCACCTGAAAGTCGCCCGCTTTGGCGACAACATGCGCCAAGTCGCGGTCACGGAAGGCAACAAAGTCTCTGCACAAATCCAGTTTGGATATGAAGTGAATGCGTACGGTCTTGGTGAGCTCAGTGACGTAGTCAACTCGATATCAGATGCGGATGTAAATCACCAGCTAGATGAATACGCATCCGTGTATGAGATGTCTCCAGACTTATTCAACGACTCTGATTTGAAAAAGCTGATGACGCAAGAGGCACGTTTAGAACTTGGGATGGAATCTTTCCTCAAATCTGTTGGAGCAGGCGCTTTCACCAACACGTTTGAAAACCTAACTGGCTTAACAAATTTACCAGGACTAGCAACACAGCGCTTAATGGCTAAAGGTTTTGGTTACGGCGGAGAGGGTGATTGGAAAACCGCAGCAATGACGCACATCATGAAAGTCATGGGGCAAGGCAAACCGGGCGGTACATCTTTTATGGAAGACTATACCTACAACTTCGGCGAAAAAGGGCAAGTGTTAGGCGCTCACATGCTAGAAGTTTGTCCAACTATCGCGGCAGCGAAACCAAGATTGGAAGTTCATCGTCACACCATTGGCTGTCGTTG
>NZ_JAWOQS010000282.1:0-840 GCF_033438945.1 Vibrio sp. Y176
GCCACTTGGCGCAAGCCACTCTTGCTCAGAACCCCAATAGGTGTCTTTTTCTGGGTGCCAAATATCTTCGCGACCAAAACCAAAGCCAAAGGTTTTAAAGCCCATCGATTCATAAGCCATGTTACCTGCGAGAATAATCAGGTCGGCCCAGCTTAATTTGTTGCCGTACTTTCTCTTGATCGGCCAAAGAAGTCGGCGTGCTTTGTCTAGGTTGGCGTTATCTGGCCAAGAGTTGAGAGGGGCAAAGCGTTGGTTACCGGTTGCGGCACCACCACGTCCGTCTGCGATACGATAGCTACCAGCCGCGTGCCATGCCATACGAATCATCAAACCGCCGTAGTGTCCCCAGTCGGCTGGCCACCAATCTTGGCTGTTTGTCATTAGGTCTTTTAAGTCTTGCTTGAGTGCGTCGACGTCCAGTTTTTTAAGTTCTTCTTTGTAATTAAAATCTGGACCAAATGGATTCGTTTTGGAGTCGTGCTGATGCGGGATGTCTAAGTTTAAGGCATTCGGCCACCAATCCATCACCGACTTGTCTGTAGATGTTTGTCCACCATGCATAACTGGACATTTACCTACTGAACCGCCGTTTGTATTGCTCATATTGTACTCCTTTATTTTGTAGCCTCCTTGGCTACTCATTCTCTACTCAATGCGAAAAACATTGAATACCTGACCAAAACAGCGTAGTCCACTTGACGCAAGAAAGAAGTCTTTTTCTTCAAAATTTGCACGCTGTTTACAAGCTTTTACTGTTACCAAACATGTACATATATGCGTTTTAGATGGATTCAGATCAGATTGGATTTACCCCTGAATACTTAACGCCAGACAATCTCG
>NZ_JAWOQS010000283.1:0-839 GCF_033438945.1 Vibrio sp. Y176
GCAGGCTAAATAGATCGCCCGACTAAGTGGTAGAAGGAAGAGAACACATGGAACGTGTTGGCATCATTCAAATGACTTCGGGGCCTGATATTCAGGCGAATTTGGACTTTATTGACCAGCAATGTACTTTGGCGGCCAATCAAGGAGTGAAGCTGGTGCTCACGCCGGAAAATGCGGTGTTGTTTGCCAGTCGAGAAGAGTACCATCAACATGCAGAGCCGTTAGGTAGCGGTGCTATTCAAGAGCGTTTAGCCAATATCGCGAAGAGTCATCAACTGACGCTTGTCGTTGGTAGCATGCCGATTCAAACCGCGCGTGGTGTGACAACGACGACGCTCGTTTTACCTCCTCACGGAAAATGCATTGCCCATTATGACAAGCTGCATATGTTTGATGTCGATGTAGAAGATGGCCATGGCAGCTACCGAGAGTCAGATACTTTCACCGCGGGCAACCAAATTGTGGTGGCAGAAACGGATATCGGCAGCGTCGGCTTGAGCATTTGTTACGACGTTCGTTTCCCCGAATTGTACAAAGCACTGCGTTTAGCGGGGGCGGATATCATTGTTGTTCCCGCCGCGTTTACTGCGGTTACTGGGCAAGCTCACTGGGAAGTGTTGCTGCGAGCTCGAGCAATTGAAACGCAATGTTGGATTTTAGCCAGTGGACAAACGGGAACTCACCCTTGCGGCCGTAAAACGTGGGGGCATTCCATGGTGATTGACCCTTGGGGACGCATTCACAAACAACTTCAAGACCAAGTGGGTTTGCTGGTGGCAGAGATAGATTTGTCACAAACCCAGCAAGTAAGGCAGAATATGCCGCTGACTCAACACAGT
>NZ_JAWOQS010000284.1:0-837 GCF_033438945.1 Vibrio sp. Y176
CTCATCACCAACAACGTATCGGCACAAGCCATGCCTGTGTTCAACATGCTGAGTTTAGGTTGGCGTCTGCCAGCGTTCATTCTCATTGCTGCGGTCGTTAGACGCTCGAGTACGCTGCGTGTACACCGATTAGCGGTCGCATGTCTTGGCTTTGCATTAGCGGCCATTTGGCTAGGGATGTCGATTCGACAGTTCTGGCAAACCACGTCAATGACGCTGTTTCAACCGACCAGTATGGCGGAGTTGTTTAGCTACTCAGTGGCAGGATTAATGGTTGGTGGCGCTTTAACTTGGCGGGGCGTCACTCACAAGGCGATGATGATGCAACGCATCGGCTTAATTATATTGGCCTTTGTGGCGTTGAAAGTCTTCTTGTGGGATGTAAGCTCTTTGGACGGGTTCTGGCGCGCCATCAGCTTCTTAGGCTTGGGGGCATCACTTATTGCGTTGGGGTGGCTATTTCAAAAACTGCATCGCTCAGTCACTCAGACCTCTGAGCCATAATCGACGTTCTTCAACACAAAAAGATAAGCGGAAAAGAGAGATTCCCGACAATGCATTTTCGCCGTTATTGGGGGGCAGCAAAAATGTAAAGCCGGGAATCATTGGAGTGTTCTTTGAAACGGCGTTATTTCAACAATGCAACCACCGTATGACGGCGAACATTCGCTTGCGCATTTAACGCTTGGAACGTCGAGGTAAACTGACCAGACGTCTCCATAAAACCATCCAGTTTTGCGTTCACTTCATCTACCGAAAGTTGATGACTTTTGCTTTGGATTGAGCGCATCTGCGTGTTCAACTCGCCATGAAAAGCTTTCGCTTCTTCTAAGCTGG
>NZ_JAWOQS010000285.1:0-836 GCF_033438945.1 Vibrio sp. Y176
AGCTTTTCTCTGCTTGTTGATGAACGTCTTCACTCTTCTCGCGCAGCTCTTCCACAAACTTGCTCGACTCTTCAATCCCTGTGGCCATGTGATGTACTTGTTGGCTCATTTGCTCTGCCGCACTTGCTTGAGATTCACTATTCACGTTGAGTGCATTGACTTGCTCATCCAACTGCGACGATTGCTCATCAAGCGCTTGCGAAACAGATTTCAGCTCTATCGAATTTAAATTAGCTTGTTCCAATACTTCAGCCAGATGCAGTTCACCTTCTGTTGCTTTTTTGGCGACTTGCTCACTCTCGACTTTTGCTGCTTCGGCATTTTCAATCGCATCATCACGTTGCTTAGCAGTAAATGCCTGAGCGATACAAATCACCACCAGCGGCAATACGGTACCAGACCAAATTTCTAATCTCTGAGAAGCTTCCGATAATACCAGTTGAGGAAACTCAAAACCCGAAACATGCTGATGTGTCATTAAGGCGGAAATGGCAATCACCACGCCACTCCAAGCAATAGCGATAAGACGAGTGCCAGATAAGAAGAAAGCGACAACCAACAAAGGCACCCAATAAGTTTGAGTTGAATCAACCACACCACCACTTTGATAAATGATATTGAGTGCATGCACCGACATCCCGACAAAACCAAGGTTAAGTGATAACGCAGGTTGCTTAAACCATTTGAGACTAGAAGCGGAAACAAGCTCAAGAGTAATCAGAATGACAGAAGTTAAGATCAAGCTTTCGTGTCCATGCTTGAACCACTTAATTAAGCTATAAATTCCGACCAGAAAAGCGATGAAGGTAAATAAAGAGAGGATGTCAGCTTGACGG
>NZ_JAWOQS010000286.1:0-836 GCF_033438945.1 Vibrio sp. Y176
CTTTGCCTTTTTCGTCTTCGTTGTTTAACTCTTCGACCTGTTTACCTGCTGCGGAAATCTTGATGTGTTTGGTCACTTTGACCTGAGTTTCCAGTTCTGCCTGTTGAGAATCCGTTCTTAGTGTGCCGTCGGACTCACGCTCTTCCATCGAAGTAAATCGAGTTTTCACCGCAACACGATCCGTTGCTTGAAGACGGATTTCCGTACCATAAGATTCTTGTTCTAAATCGTCATCTTGGCTTGCGTAGCTGTAACCTGCATCTTTAGATTTGTACCAAGCTTTAACATCGTTACCCACAGCAGAAAACACGCTCGGGGCGATATCGTAGAGGTTCATCACCCCTTTCACTTGATAAGAGTCACCTTCACGATCATCCGCACTGCCACCAATAGGCGTAAAGGTTAAACCGCCATCGAAAGAGACATAGTTAGAATCGGTTTGACGACCTTTACTGTGGCCGAACTCGGCTTTCAAATAGGTGCCTTCTGATGCTCGTAGCGTTAAGTCTGTGCCGTACGCCTCATAGTCTTGGTTATCTTTTTCTTCGGTTTGATAGTTTGCACCTACACCGATGTAGTCGTTTACCCAACCTTTGACGCGTCCACCAGCGGTCATTGCACCAAGCGCTTCACTGCCTTGAGGCACGTATTCATAATCGACAGCAAGATAGTTGTCATAACCGTCAGCTGGGGAGTCGTTAATGACCGAGCCAAAGTTGTCAGAAATGATGTTGCTTAGTGGTTTGGTTAGAATAATTCGGCCTTGGTATGGGTCGACTTCATAGTCACGTCCCGACAGCAACGGCAGTTCTTGCAAGGTGATGCCGCTGTTTGGG
>NZ_JAWOQS010000287.1:0-836 GCF_033438945.1 Vibrio sp. Y176
TGGGTTCACCGCTTTCAAAGCTTGTAAACGCTCTAGCTCCGCATTCAAGCTTTGCTGCATATCTTGCTGCGCTTGCTTACGAACGGCTTCCACTTTCTCTTCAACCAGCACATCACCCGCTGCAATCTGACGGTGCACATCTGTTTGGACAGACGTCACCAGCTTGCTGCCAAGATGACGGTTTACTGGGCTAAGTTGACGGTTGAAACATTCAAACTCCACTTGAGCCGACAGATCGTTACCACGCGAGTCCATCATCAGACGGATTGGCGTTTTCGGTAAGAAACGCGTGATACCGCTGCGTTTTGGTGCTTGCGCATCTACCGCGTAAATCAGTTCAAGCAGAATCGTACCAACTGGCAACGCCTTGTTTTTCAACAAAGATACCGCAGAAGTACCCACACCTTCACTCATCAGAAGATCGATACCACCTTGGATCATTGGGTGTTCCCAACTGATGAAGTGCATGTCTTCACGAGAAAGCGCGGTATCGCGATCAAAAGTGATCGTCGCACCTTCGTATGGCAAACCAGGGTAGCTTGGCACCATCATGTGCTCTGATGGCGTCACCACCAGTGCATTTTCGCCTTTGTCGTCTTGGTTCAAACCAATCGTATCAAACAGAGAAAGCGCAAACGTGACTAAGTTTGTATCACCATCGGTTGATTCAATTTTCTCCACGATTTGCTGAGCTTTTTCGCCGCCGTTAGAGTGCATTTCTAGCAAGCGGTCACGACCTTGCTCTAGTTGCGATTTCAATTCTTTGTTCAGCTTCGCTGATTCTTCGATGATCTCATCCAGAGTGCTGGTATCTCCTGACGCCAGAATCTCAATCA
>NZ_JAWOQS010000288.1:0-835 GCF_033438945.1 Vibrio sp. Y176
GTGTTTTGATAATACCGCCGACTTTGTCATCCGCAGATTTCACGGCAAACTCATAAGCATTTTTGAAGCGTTCACTCGCCGACATATCTTCTTTCGAGTTCGACGGGATAGATTCAAAATTATCTACCGTAGTAACTTCGATGTAGCTGAACCAAGGCTGGTTCGCTTTTTCCGTTAGCCACATGTTCCAATCGGCGATAGATTGTTTATCGGTATGGGCTTGAGTACCATCCAGTTTTTCAGCTAGGTTTACGCCTCGGAAGACGATTTCTGAATAAAGGTCATCTTCAAAACCGCTGCCGCTAAACAAACCGAAGGTGTAGCCTTGATCTTTAAGTACATCAAGAAGTACAGGCGAGGCACCTTGTGCCTTGATGCTAGAGGCGTAACTCGTTGGTAAACCATAGAACAAGCCAAATGCACCATATGTATCATTGCTTGAGCTGTAGTGTTTACGGAAGTTTTGATTTTGCTGTGCAAACTCGTAGAGGTTTGGCATTTCTTCTTGATTCAGCGCGTCGGCACGAAGGTTATTTACGCTGATCATCAACACGTTCAACTTGTTTACACGGCGGTTGAATTCAAGTTTTTCTAGTGGGTAGTTCACCAGCTCAACGTTATTTTCATTCTCCGCTAAGCGTTTTAGGTACTCTTCACGGTCAAGCAGACCATGTTTTTCCATAAAGCTTTTCGCCGTCATTGGGTAAGAAAGCGGGAAGTTTGAGCGTTGGCTCGTGATCGGATTATAGAAATAGGCATCAGCCCAAATGTAGACCAAATGGCTGGTCATAAAGCTCAAAAAGAACACGGCAGCCAGTGGACGACCAACGTGTTT
>NZ_JAWOQS010000289.1:0-835 GCF_033438945.1 Vibrio sp. Y176
ACGCGATCTGCGGGTCTGGCACCACAAGTAATGAGTGGCTTGAATGCTGCTTGGCCAGTTCGGCAATAGCGAGTGGCAGCGCTGCACCGGGTAAGTTGCCAAGTTGTTTTTTGTCGCCACGCTCAGTTGGGTTGGTGACGGAAAGTATCGTTGCTTTGGTCATAGGAGTTATTTTTTATCTCGCTCCAGTGAGCGCTGACGTAAAAGTTTTTGTTGTTGATATAAAGCGGCTTTAATGAGCAAATCTTGGTCTGCTTCTCTGAGCATTTTATATCTAAGAGTGACGACGAACCCTTGCTCAGACGCGACACACTCTACGACTTGAGCGTAGCAGTAAATTGCCGCAGCAGGATGGTCAAGAAAGAGTTTTACTCGGACAAATTGGTCCGTTTCTACTGTGCTTGATGAGCGGTAACTCAACTGACTTGCACCAAATTGAGTGGTCTGGAAGCGAACCGAAATATCATCTTGTTGAGATAACATAAAGCTCAGCAGTAAGTTGAGCTTTGAGTTTTGCGTATCGAGCAAACTAATAACGTGTTTAAGCTCTTTATTTTGCAGCTCTAGGCGTGCGTTATCTGCCAATGTATCTAAGTGGCTGAACTCGCTTGCGACAATAAAAGGCGCAGGAATTTCTGACACAAACGTTTCTTCGTCTGGCAAAGCAAAATCGGTCCCCAAGGCTTCCACGTTAATGGTGAGGTTATGGTGAACGGTGAAGTATTCTTGCTCTGTCATAAATCGGTCCTTTGTTGCCAGCGAGCACTCTCATTTCACGAATAATAAGAGGGATAGGGCACTGATTATCGCTAACTGAATGAAGTTATCAAGTTTA
>NZ_JAWOQS010000290.1:0-835 GCF_033438945.1 Vibrio sp. Y176
ATAAAACCGGATCAGCATGGCAATATGGCAACACAATAAAGCCATCTCGCACGAGCTGCTCGGCAGCGGCTAAGGTTTCTATCGGATCAGGCATTAAGTATTTTGGGTCGGGATGGATCTCCAGTTTGACCCAATTTGTGCCCAACGCTTCGCGAGCAAGCTGCGCAGCAAAAACAGCATCTTTGGCATTTTTAGCGCCAGAGGTGTTCGGTAGCAAATTCACACCGGCGTGAATCAAAGGCTGTAAAATGTCATCTTGCTGATCATTCACATCCACACGTTTAAGCGCCATCGTCGCGAGCTGTGAACCTGAAACCTGGATGGCTTCGGCCATTAAACGGCTATTAGAAAATTTCCCTGTTCCGGTGAACAAGCGTGATTGAAATTCTTTATCACCAATTTTCAGCATCGACATTATCCCCCTGCGATGGCTTGAAACAGAGAGATGCTATCTCCCTCAGAAAGTACCGTACTCGCCCATTCGCTACGCGGCACCACTTGATTATTAATGGCAAAAACACAACCCATTTCAGGCAGAGAAAACTGGGTAATGATTTGCTGTAGGTTGGCTTTACACTCGACCAGCTGAGCTTGGTCGTTAATAGCGATAGTTATCACGCTACCTCTCTCCTTTGGCAAATGAACGTACAAACGAATTTGATGCGAATTGATTTGAAACTGTCATGGCGGGCATCTCTTAACTGCTCACTGGTGCAAGATTATTGTCACCACAAACCTGACATTGCTTGTCTTTGGTGATCGACATGGTCTGCCAGTTCATCCGCAGTCCATCAAAGAGGTGTAACTGACCACACTCAACATGAAAGCGATCTAT
>NZ_JAWOQS010000291.1:0-834 GCF_033438945.1 Vibrio sp. Y176
CTAACCTTCACCAAGGTGCGGTCGGTGTCGGCATTGATATCGCAACAGGCAAAGCCATTCGTGCGGTGCAATTCGACCAACCAGTAACGCACCACCCGGATATGGGTAAAGATTTATCGACTCTGCAAGTGCCTCATTGGGAGCGTTTGCTAGAACTTGCGTCAAGTGCTTGGGAAATGACGGGGCTTGGTTACATGGGCACCGACATGGTTCTCGACAAAGAAGAAGGTCCGATGGTACTTGAGCTGAATGCTCGTCCTGGTTTGGCTATTCAAATCGCGAACGGAGCAGGATTGCTTCCTCGCTTGAAGCATATTGAAAGCCTCGGCACTCCAGCGGAGTACCCTAAGCCTATAGAGCGCGTAGCCTACGCGGTTGAGCAGTTTGGTGTAAAACCAAAGTTCTAAAGCTTACCAGCTAGCAATCAGCACATGGTTGCTATCGTGTTTCTTTCTGCCATCGTTTTCACTCCCCTTCCTATCTCATTTCGCCGGTTTCATCATTTGAATCAATGATCGAGCTAACAAAATCAACATAGATCGTTTCTTTTCCACTGAGCCCATTGAGTATGATGTTTACTCCCCTTACTCAACTTAAAGAGGTTGGGCGATGCTAACAAAAGAAACAAATAATAATGAACCACAGCTTGTAGACCAGGAAACTTTTGACCAACACTTACAGCGTTTGTCTGAGCTTTCGGTTCAAGCACTTGAAGAGCTTGCTGAAATTATCGAAGCTGGAACCGATATTTCAGAGGAATAGCGCTTAGATTATTTCCAATACTCCCTGCTATTGGTCTAAGTGCTCACGAAAAAGCCGAGACTGTCGTCCTAC
>NZ_JAWOQS010000292.1:0-834 GCF_033438945.1 Vibrio sp. Y176
TAGGTCTACGTCACCTTTGCTTTCGTTGTTTACCACTGCGCCGTTTTTCGATGCAGATTTCATGTCTTTCATTTGTGATGTTGCTTTTTCTAGTGCCGCTTCATCGCCATCTTCCTCTGTCGAGGTTTGCGTTTTCATCAGCAGAGATGCAACCGCGAATGACACGCCTGTTGCTGCCGCGATAGAGGCAAGAACGCCAACAATTGAGCCTTTTTGAGTCATCAATAAGATGGCGAAGATAGAACCTGGAGAAGCTGGAGAAACGATGCCCGCATTAAACATGGTTAGAACGAACACGCCAGTCATACCAGCAGCAATAGCCGCAAGCATCAGACGTGGGTTCTTTAGAATATACGGTAAGTAAATCTCGTAAATGCCACCGAAGAAATGGATGATGGATGCACCGCCAGCCGTTTGGCGAGCCGTACCTTTGCCAAACACCATGTAAGCCAGCAGGATACCCAAGCCCGGCCCAGGGTTCGCTTCGATCAAGAAGAAGATCGATTGACCAGTCTCTGACGCTTGCTGAATACCCAGTGGAGAGAAGATGCCGTGGTTGATCGCGTTATTTAGGAACAGGATCTTCGCTGGCTCAACAAAAATAGAAGTCAGTGGCAGAAGGTGCGCTGAAACAAGGAAGTTTACGCCAGCTGCCAATGCGCCTGAAAGCACTTTGACAAATGGGCCGATAAGGAAGAAAGCCAGAATGGCGCACAGCATACCGATGATGCCCGCAGAGAAGTTGTTAACCAACATCTCGAAGCCACTTTTTACTTTACCGTCGATGTAGTTATCGAATTTTTTGATTGCCCAGCCACCCATTGGGCCAACCAT
>NZ_JAWOQS010000293.1:0-833 GCF_033438945.1 Vibrio sp. Y176
CTGGTCAAGTTGTTATCGCAGGTAGTAAAGATGCAGTAGAGCGCGCTGGCGCACTGTGTAAAGAAGCTGGCGCGAAACGTGCTCTTCCTCTTCCTGTGTCAGTGCCTTCACACTGTGCGTTAATGAAACCAGCAGCTGATAAACTAGCAGTAGCGCTAGAGTCTATCGAATTCAACACACCACAACTTCCAGTTATCAATAACGTTGATGTGGCAGCTGAAACTGATCCTGCAAAAATCAAAGACGCGCTTGTTCGTCAGCTATACAGCCCAGTTCGTTGGACTGAAAGCGTACAGCTAATGAGTGAACAAGGTGTAGAAAACCTTCTTGAACTTGGCCCGGGCAAAGTTCTGACAGGTCTAACAAAACGTATCGTGAAAACACTAAGTGCAGCAGCAGTTAACGATGTGGCGTCGTTAGAAGCCGCTAAATAATTCTTTCACGATAAGAAAAGGAAAACACAACATGATGAATCTAGAAGGTAAAATCGCTCTAGTGACTGGCGCAAGCCGTGGCATTGGTCGTGCGATTGCTGAGCTTCTTGTTGAACGCGGTGCCACCGTTATTGGTACCGCAACGTCTGAAAGCGGCGCGGCTGCGATCAGCGAATACCTAGGCGAAAATGGTAAAGGTTTAGCACTTAACGTCACTGACGTTGAGTCTATCGAAGCAACACTAAAAACCATTAACGATGAGTTTGGTGCGATCGATATTCTAGTGAATAACGCAGGTATCACTCGCGATAACCTACTAATGCGCATGAAAGACGATGAGTGGAACGACATCATCAACACAAACCTAACGCCTATTTACCGTATGTCTAAAGCGGTTCT
>NZ_JAWOQS010000294.1:0-833 GCF_033438945.1 Vibrio sp. Y176
TTCCTATGTTCTACAGAACGTTACGGTAGCGCGACAGAAGAGCAAAAAGCACAAGTCGTTGCTTGGTTAGAAGCTCGTCCAGAAGTGAAAAGCGCGAAAGCTGGCGACTTGCTTGACGCAAACTACCTGTAATAGCAGGCAAGCAAATACGTTAGAGAAAGCTGGTCTTCGGACTGGCTTTTTTTATGGGTGATGAAACTGAATTTAAAATTGGATTTGAAGTGTTGGTGGTGTTTGGAGCTGGCAATGCGTAGAGAACGTTTGAATTCTATTGCCAGCTCAAGGACTTCGAGTATGGTTAACTATGATTTCTTAGCTGTTGCTTCTTTCGTATCTTTCCAGTACTGGATGCGAACACGATGTAGCTGAGCTCTTCTCATTTTTTTCATAGTAATCTCCCTCATCTTCTATAAGTAACGCTCTTTATGAGCTTATTGTCTAAGGTTTTTTATCCCCTTCAATCTATAAGGGAACCAATTATTTAACCGTGACTCATTTCACAACATAATGATAAAAACGGTTCTATTGCAGCCATTTTTGACACCTAAAACCGATTATTACCTTCCTGACACGGTCAAATTACTCACGAGATATGACAGAAAAATGGCAATCAAGTTCCCTAAATTAACTGTCATTGAATCTTAATAATGATTCCTGAAAAACTTTGCAAGTAATATACCAATTGCACATCACTTTCCGTCGAGTAACTCTTTTCACGTTCTTACTAGCAGTTGCATACCATTCCCATTAAGGCTGAATTCGCTGCTGATAATGCTGGCGGTAGTCGCGTGGTGTTAGTCCTTTGTACGTTTTGAAGTGGCGATTAAACAGGG
>NZ_JAWOQS010000295.1:0-833 GCF_033438945.1 Vibrio sp. Y176
TCTCCTCGGTATGGCTCTGCACTTTGGTGAAGCCTACTGGTTGATGCAATACGATGTGGCCTTCAACTCTAACGACTTCTTGTTTGGCACCCTCATTTGGTCGCTCGGCGTGTTCATGTGGCTGTTAGTTCATCCTAATTTTGGCAACATGCCATGGGTATTTAAGTGGGCCCCAAGTGTTTTAGGCGTTTACGTGAGCCATCTGTTGGTCATTATTGTCATGATGAACATAGCGGGCTTTTTAGGATTACAAGACTTAGCAAAAGATGCCTTCTTGTTTCCTGCCACTCTCATCGTGACCTTGTTGTTGGTAAGGGCAATTGAAGCATCTCCACTGAAAAAAGCCCTACTCCGCTAAATGGATTCAGCAATACGCTAACACTAAAGTGTTAGCGTATTGATTTTTAAAGTGAGAGTTCTCTCTCACTCACCAAAATTTGACTTTCTAATCCTTCAGAATTTGCCGTCACTCACAAAAAACATTGTTCATTTGCTTTAGATTGACCCGACTATTACAACATTGCTCATTAAACGGAGGCTGTATGTGGGCAGGTCAGGGACTCATTCCTTTTCTAGAAATTAGCCATTGGCTAACTTATGGTTTATACGCTGTTGCGATCTTATTTGGCGCGGCGAGCATTGCGTCACTCAGAAAATAGTGGCGCAAGCTACCCAAATCTTAACTCCTACTGTTAATTCGAGCTCTCTCACAACTAACCCCTTAATTTATGGCTAATATTTCTCCAACAAGACAAGGGAGAAATGTCTATGCCAATCTATCCTATTATGGCTTTCTGCTGTTTGTTGTTCTCTAGTTCCAGCTTTGCAGCGGC
>NZ_JAWOQS010000296.1:0-833 GCF_033438945.1 Vibrio sp. Y176
CGGCCAAACTGGCTAACACCGTTTAGCGTAATGTCAGACAACTTACCTTCGCCTACTGTTACGGTGGACAGGATCGCCACACCCGGCGCCGCGATTTCAACTTGATCCGTCGCTTGCGAGAACGCCGCGTGATCATTTTGATTATCGACCGCTGCAACTGACATAACAGAATCCTAAGACGCTGGGTAGCTGTGCGCAGTATTGCCGTCGTTACCCGCCGCAGCGATTAACAGTACGCCTTGATCGTAGATCGCTTTCAGCGCATTTTGCTCCGTGCGGCTCGATTGGCTACCACCGAGGCTCATGTTCACCACGTTTGCGCCATTATCAGCACACGTTTGTATCGCTTTCACAAGACCAGAAGAGTAACCCCAGCCCGCTTCGTTAAACACTTTCACGATGTGAAGGTTCACGTTTTGGTTTGGCATCACGCCCTTCACGCCTTCAGTATTCGCGATCGCAGCGATAGTGCCCGCTACGTGAGTACCATGCGCGTTGTTGTTGCCAGGATCACTCCATGATCCTGTGCCGCTGTCATTGGTACCAGCAACACGGTTACCGCTCAGATCATTGTGCGACAGATCGTAGCCAGAGTCGATGATGCAAACCGTGCGGTTACCTGCATTGAAGTCATCCAACTGCTGAGCATTCACTGCGTTGTAACCCCAAGGTACCGTTTCACTTAGCAGGTAACGCGGTGGATCGACTTCCACGTATTCCACATCACCACGGTTACGCAGTGGTTCAAGATCATCCCCATCCAGCTCAACGCTGTAAATGGCACGGTTACCTAGTTTTTCCACTTTACGTGCTTTCACCTGTTGCAAAACAGA
>NZ_JAWOQS010000297.1:0-831 GCF_033438945.1 Vibrio sp. Y176
CTTAGTTGACTGAAAACGATCATGACGCCTCCTTAATGTTTAGCCAGTAACGCTTTGGCAGTTTGCGTTTCTAAGTGAGTGCTATCGAAACTTTCCATTTTCGCCAACCATTTCTGCGCTTGCCCCATGTCCTCTGCACGCAGCGCTGCTTCAATGGCGTAAAGGTAAACCCAAGCCGTTGCCGCGAACGGTTGTTGATTGAAGCTCGGTTCATCAAGCAGAGTCAGGTACAGCTCGTACCCACGCTCAAAGTGATTAAACATATCCGGAAGCGAAGTGTAAGTGGTGGCCGCCATCGCAGTAGCCAATTGATATTCTGGTAGCCCTTGTAAACGCTGCTGCTCTTGAATCGGCATAGGTTGATTTGCCATTAAATCCAAACCTTTCTGAATGGTGGCAAGCCCGCGCTCAGTGAACTTCATCTTGTTCCATGGCATAAACGCATCGCGCCCTTGCAAGGTTTCACTGCTGCCAAGGTAAACCAATGTCACAGGCGTAGCGCCTTGCTTTTGAACTAATTGTGAAAGCTCGTCATGTACAGTATCCACCAAACCCGTGTCGCCCTGTGCGGCTTGGTTAAAGCGAGTTAGTAACTGCTCAGTAGGGTTTGCCAACGCCAAGCTGCTACTCAAGGTAAACGCTGCCAATGCCGCGCCGAGCAAGGTTGTGGCTCTGGATAAATGAAGATTGAAAACCATCATGGTGACTGTCCTTAGTTGAACGTGATTTGATGGTTTCAGATTCCGCCATCGCTTCATAGTCAGCTGTAGGATGCGACCAATGGTATTTTTAGGGAGTAAATGGGCGTGAGCGGCGATAAATGGTTTTGAG
>NZ_JAWOQS010000298.1:0-831 GCF_033438945.1 Vibrio sp. Y176
TCAACGCCGTACCGACAACTGGAATGAAGGAAGCAAAGCCCATCATTGTTCCCCAGAATAGGCCAGGGAAGCCAGCTAGCCACATACCGATACCGCCTGCTAAGCCTTGCGCGATAGCCGTTAAAAAGGAGCCCATGACTGCGGACTTCGAAACTTGTTCTATCTCGGTCAAGATTCTATCTTCTTGGCTACGAGAGAGTGGCAGAATATGTCGAATTGCCGAAATGATTTTGTCGTGGTCACGTAATAGGAAGAAAAGCACAAACAGCATCAAGAAAAAATCCATCAAGAAGTTTGTTGCGTCACCCAGAATTTTCGCACTGATCGCGACAAGGTTTGAAGCAAAAGTGGTAGCAAATTGCCCGATTTTTTCGGCGATGGCTTTTGGCTCGATTTTATCGAAAGGTAAGTACTCATTAACAATGGATAGACCTTTGATAACCCAAGGATGTTGGAAGATGTCTTGAATACCACCATTGGTGACCCATTTGTACGTATTCTGAGAAAAAACAGAGCCTTGTTGAACAATTGCAGCAAACACAAACAGTAGTGGAATGACAATCATGAAGGTCAAAACTACGCACGTGAGCAGCGATGCCGAATTTCTGTGTTTTGGCATTTTACGCTCAAACCACTCATGCACAGGAAACATAAGCAGTGAGATAATGAAAGCCATTACGATCGAATTGATGTAAGGCTCGACCAATAAATAGCAAGCAAAAGCAGCGGCGAGTAGAGCGATCATTAATACACGATGACTCGACGTGATTTTTACGTTGTTTGGCATGAGATAAATCCAACTTACGGATGACGTTTACAATGGCTCGCGTT
>NZ_JAWOQS010000299.1:0-830 GCF_033438945.1 Vibrio sp. Y176
CATGTTAGCGCGACAGTGTCTCATGAGAGTGCTGAAAACATCGTATTAGGTGGCGCACAAGTAAAAGCGATGATTGCTGGGGCAGAGAATACATTCGTTGATACAACCAGCGTCACGTTTGAGCCTGCCGAATACAAATACACGCTAGATGCAGCGGTAACGCCAGCTGAATATCAAGTCGCTAACGTTTTGACGTACACGCTCACCGCAAAAAATACTGGCCTGTTTGCAGTAAAAGGCTTAGACATAACCCAACCTTTTTTGTCTCTTACTGGTGAGGTTCTAAGCGGTGCCAACGCTCCAGTTTTTAGTCATGTCGAGATCAGTGCTGTCGCTTCTTCTGGGAGTAATACGGGAACATTTTCGAAAGCAGATGATTTGTCGGTAGAGAATGCGGAGCTATCCGTGGGTGGTTACATCACTTACACCATCAAAGCGACCGTTGCGAATGATCTGGTTTCTGACATTACAACTAAGGCGTCGGCGTTAACGCGCGATGGCCCTGTAGAAAGCAATGTTCTTGTCACGCCTCCAGCAACGCCGAACGTTACGCTTACCCATACACTTTTGTCTTCGACACCTTATTTAATCAACGGTAAGCTCAATTTCGAAATCAAAGTCAGTAACAACGGTGGTGCGATTGCACATGGTTACCACGTTACCCAGAACATCAACACGTTACTTACCAACAATGGCTTGGCGAACGATCTCTCGTCTGCTTTTAACAACACCGATGTGACCGGAAATCCATTCTCAACGTGGACTGTAACGGTCAACAACATTGGCTCTAACTCCTTATCTGCCTATCAAGCAAGTGGAGTTCAAACTGA
>NZ_JAWOQS010000300.1:0-830 GCF_033438945.1 Vibrio sp. Y176
GCACTAACTTGCGCTACTCTAGCTCCAACAGCAATGGCTGCTGAAGAAGTGAACGTCTACTCTTACCGTCAACCTTTTCTAGTTGAACCAATGTTCAACGAGTTCACTAAAGAAACTGGCATCAAAGTAAACGTTAAATTTGCGAAGGAAGGTCTAGCAGAGAAACTAGCTCAGGAAGGCGAATACAGCCCAGCGGACGTTGTCCTGACTACTGATATCAGCCGTCTAGCAGAACTGACAAACAAAGGTCTAGTTCAGAAAGTTGATAGCAAGATCATTGAAGAAAATGTACCAGCTCAGTACCAAGACAAAGAGAATGAGTGGTTTGCACTTACGCTACGTACTCGCAGTGTTTACTCTTCTCGCGACCGTGTTGGCAAACTAGGTGCGGACTTTAACTATGCTGATCTAGCCAAACCAGAATACAAAGGTAAGATTTGTACTCGCAGCGGCAAGCACCCATACAACGTATCTCTTGTTTCTTCGATGATCGCTCACTACGGCGAAGCAGAAACGAAAGAATGGTTGGAAGGCGTGAAAGCGAACCTTGCTCGTAAACCTCAAGGTAACGACCGTGCACAAGTAAAAGCGATCAAAGAAGGTCTATGTGATGTTTCTTTGGGTAACAGCTACTACCTAGGCAAAACGGTTAACGACAAAGAGCAAAAAGCTTGGGCTGATGCGGTTTACATCAATTTCCCGAATCAAGAAACAACAGGCACGCACGTGAACATCTCTGGTATGGCGATGGCGAAATACGCTCCCAACCGAGATAACGCGCTTAAGCTAATGGAGTTCTTGACTGGCGAAACCGCTCAGAAGATGTACGC
>NZ_JAWOQS010000301.1:0-829 GCF_033438945.1 Vibrio sp. Y176
CAATACGGTCTAGGAACCAACGGTCGTGCGAGATAACCATTGCACAGCCCGGGAACTCTAGTAGTGCTTCTTCTAAAGCACGTAGCGTTTCAACGTCAAGGTCGTTGGTTGGTTCGTCGAGTAGTAGTACGTTACCGCCCGCTTTAAGCAGTTTTGCTAGGTGTACACGGTTACGCTCACCACCAGATAGCTCGCCAATCACTTTCTGTTGGTCTGAGCCTTTGAAGTTGAAACGTGAACAGTACGCACGCGCAGGGATTTCAAAGTTGTTGATCTTGATGATGTCAGCGCCTTCAGAAATCTCTTGGAATACCGTGTTCTTATCGTTCATTGAATCACGGAACTGCTCAACAGATGCGAGTTTCACTGTGTCACCCATCTCAATGGTACCTGAGTCAGGTTGTTCAGTGCCGCTTAGCATCTTGAATAGCGTTGATTTACCCGCGCCGTTGGCACCGATGATACCCACGATCGCACCTTTAGGCATGTTGAACGATAGGTCATCAATCAGAACGCGACCGTCAAACGACTTAGTCAGGTTCTTCACTTCAATCACTTTGTCACCTAGACGCTCACCTGGTGGGATGAACAGCTCGTTGGTTTCGTTACGTTTTTGGTGCTCAGTGTTTTGTAGCTCTTCAAAGCGCGCCATACGTGCTTTAGATTTTGCTTGGCGACCTTTAGGGTTTTTACGTACCCATTCAAGTTCTTTTTCGATGGTCTTTTGGCGAGCGCTTTCTTGTGATGCTTCTTGTTGTAGACGTGCATCTTTCTGCTCTAGCCAAGAGGTGTAGTTACCTTCCCATGGAATACCTTCACCACGGTCAAG
>NZ_JAWOQS010000302.1:0-827 GCF_033438945.1 Vibrio sp. Y176
GTAGGGATTCTTATCGTCTACGCGGTGACTCGCCATTGGCCAAATTGGTCACACGTGTGGCGAGATAAAAAGTCTCTTTGGTATACCTTTGTGACAAGTAGCCTAATGTGTATTTCTTGGAGTGTATGTACGTGGGCGTTGACTCACCATCGAGTGATTGATGCAAGCTTGGGCTTTTTCATCGGGCCACTTGTGTCTGTCGCTTTAGGTGTATTTGTTTTGGGAGACAAGCTTTCTAAGGGGCAATTAATTGCAATATTGCTCGCAACTTGTGGCGTGTTATACCAAGTGTTTCAATACGGGCAGCTACCGTTTGTTGCCTTAACAATGGGGCTTTTCTTTGCGCTGTATGGACTCTACAAAAAGAAAATCAACTACGATTGGAGCACAACATTGTTTATTGAAGCGCTTGTTCTTGCGCCTTTCGCGTTGGGATATTTGCTGTTCAAACAATGGACGACAGGCGAGCTTGCTTCTTCCGTTGATACGACAACCTTATTGCTTTACTTCGGCAGCGCGCCAATCACGATTCTTCCTTTGATCTTCTACTCAATCGCGATTCGTATTACAAACTTATCGACGGTTGGTTTGATGCAATACATAGAGCCGAGCTTGCAGTTTATTCTTGCTGTCGTGTTCTTTGGGGAGCTGTTCGATGACGTTAAAGCGGTTACGTTTGCCTTTATCTGGGTGGGTTTGTTGCTCACGATCTTCGAAGGCGTTGCGAAAGGAATAAAGCGCAAAAGGTTGGCTAATCATTCGGTGTAGGTCGAATCCGGTTTAAACCAAGTTTGGGTCAAACCACGTTCGTTTTAATTCATCGTGCA
>NZ_JAWOQS010000303.1:0-827 GCF_033438945.1 Vibrio sp. Y176
CAGGGATTTAACAGTGGTTAGAGTATTCACTCGTTATAGTTTGCTTAACATCGCCAAAGTGCGAATCAAAACCAAAAGAACGAAGAACACCACGCATGAAAAAGTTATTCCTGTTGGTTGGGCTGATGGTTTGCTCAACTGTTAGTTACGCCTCCAAATTAAACGAAGACATCTCCCTCATCGAGAAACAAACATCTGGGCGAATTGGAGTGTCAGTCTGGGATACACAAACGGACGAGCGTTGGGATTATCGCGGAGACGAACGTTTCCCATTAATGAGCACATTCAAAACGTTAGCGTGTGCCACCATGCTAAGCGACATGGACAGCGGCAAACTCAACAAAAATGCCACAGCGAAAATCGATGAACGCAATATTGTGGTTTGGTCTCCGGTGATGGATAAACTGGCTGGACAAAGCACACGTATCGAACACGCTTGTGAGGCCGCCATGTTGATGAGCGACAACACCGCCGCGAACTTAGTGCTAAATGAAATTGGTGGTCCTAAAGCGGTCACGCTGTTTTTGCGATCTATTGGCGACAAAGCAACGCGACTTGACCGATTGGAACCCCGTTTGAATGAAGCAAAACCGGGCGATAAGCGAGACACCACAACGCCTAACGCCATGGTAAACACCCTACACACCTTGATGGAAGATAACGCCCTATCTTACGAGTCACGCACACAGCTGAAAATCTGGATGCAAGACAACAAAGTATCGGATTCTCTCATGCGCTCTGTTCTGCCAAAAGGCTGGTCGATTGCAGACCGCTCTGGCGCAGGTAACTACGGTTCACGCGGCATTAGCGCGATGATTTGGAAAGAC
>NZ_JAWOQS010000304.1:0-827 GCF_033438945.1 Vibrio sp. Y176
ACGTAGCGGCTGGCTTGCCATTAATTCGCTCTGCGACCTTGATTGCTACTCCCCTCAACACATTTATGGTGTTGGATAACGGCAAGAACGACAACCTTGGCGACCTTAAACGCAAGAAAATCGGTATTGCGATCGCAGGTAACGAAGAGGCGACAATCGGCACCATGCTTGCGCAGGAGAACGTGAAGTTTTCTGACGTGCAAATCATCAACGTCGGTTGGGCACTCTCTTCCTCTCTCGCATCAGGGAAAGTAGACGCTATTTGGGGCGGCTTGCGCAACTTCGAAACCAACCAACTTGCGCTAGAAGGCTACAAAGCCAAAGCCTTCTTCCCAGAAGAACACGGCGTACCAGCGTATGACGAACTGGTGTTTGTGGCGAATGCAAAAACCTACGACAAAGCGGCTATTAAAGCGTTCAACAAAGCGCTGGAGCAAGCGACCACTTACATCGTCAACCACCCTAAAGAGTCTTGGAAAGAGTTTGTCGCTTACTCGCCAGACACGCTAAACAACGAGCTCAACGAACGCGCTTGGAATGACACGTTAACTCGTTTCGCGCTTCGCCCATCAGCAGTCGACCTAAAACGCTACGACGATTACGCCGAGTTCATGTATTCACAAAAAATCATCGAAACGCTACCAAAAGCGAAAGATTACGTACCGAGCTTTGACTAATTACGAGGCAGCCCCATTATGAAATACCAAGATTTGATCGACGCTTGCCGCCAAGATTGGCAAGAATACACTGAGCATGCCTTCGTGCAGCAATTGGCCAAAGGCACGCTGGCTCAACCTTGTTTTCTGCATTACTTGAAACAAGATTTC
>NZ_JAWOQS010000305.1:0-826 GCF_033438945.1 Vibrio sp. Y176
TCTGACCAAGGTCAGATCTAAGTTGTATGCTTGGCCGATTTGACGCCAGTAATCAATGCCGCTGCCACCAAGTGGATCCACACCAATTTTCAACTTCGATTTCTGGATCGCTTCCATATCGATAACATTTACTAAGTCATCGATGTAAGGCTTCACCAAATCCATCTCTACGAATAGCTCAGATGCTTTCGCTTCTGCTAACGCTAGACGCTTTACATCTTTTAGGCCACCAGCAATGATCTCGTTCGCACGATCTTCAATCGCTTGAGTCAATTCTGCTTCTGCTGGACCGCCATGTGTTGGATTGTACTTAATACCGCCATCTTGTGGTGGATT
The DNA here is from genome assembly GCF_033438945.1 of Vibrio sp. Y176. NCBI lineage: Bacteria > Pseudomonadati > Pseudomonadota > Gammaproteobacteria > Vibrionales > Vibrionaceae > Vibrio > Vibrio sp. Y176. The sequence continues at coordinate 337 of NZ_JAWOQS010000305.1, forward strand.
ATGAGACGGTGTGATAACGATGCCATCCGCTTTCTCATCATGCTTTAGATTGTAAGTTAAGATAGCGTGAGAAACGCCTGGTGTTGGTGTGTAGCCATTATCCTGCTGTACGATGACTTTTACACCATTCGCAATCAAAACTTCGATTACGCTTGAAAACGCAGGTTCTGACAACGCGTGGGTATCTTTGCCCACAAACAACGGCCCTGTAGTCCCCTGCTTGGCACGTACTTCTGCAACTGCTTGTGCGATAGCAAGAATGTGGTTTTCATTAAAAGTTTGCTTGTCTGCTGTGCCACGGTGACCAGAAGTACCGAATTGAACCTTATGTTCCGCATTATTAGCATCAGGCTGAAGTAAGAAGTAGTTAGCAACTAACGCTGGAATATTATGGAGATCTTCCTGCTGCGCTTTTTGCCCAGCACGAGGGTGCATAGCCATGTTTGACATCCTTTCTTTTAAAAATAATAAAATTACAAAAAAGCCTCAT
>NZ_JAWOQS010000306.1:0-826 GCF_033438945.1 Vibrio sp. Y176
AGTCATGTTGGAAAGTGGTTTTGAGCCCATTGTGCCTGTTTCTCTCGATCCTCACTTGCTGCTTAACCAAATTATCGTGGTTCTCATCATCTTATCCTTGTGCCTTGTCTACCCGATGATTCGTCTTCTTCGTTTACCTATCGCCAGTGGGCTGAAAGGGGGCGCGCATGTTGATTAAATTGGCTTGGCGTAATCTTTGGCGGAACAAACTAAGAACGTCCATCATGCTTGGCGCGATGGTGTTTGGTTTGATGGGCGTTGTCGCCATGATCGGATTTATGAATGGTTTAGTGGACAGCATGATCAAAAATGCGATTGCTTGGCAAACCAGCCATTTGCAGATTCATCAAAGTGCGTATCTCGTTAATCCTGAACTGAAAGACACCATAGCTGACTCGCAAAGCATCGTGACAACGTTAGAAAAGCATCAAAGCGTGAAAGCCGCATCGGAGCGCTTTCTCGCCGATGGCATGATAGCTTCTGCTCGCAGTTCTCGCGGTATTCGTATTAATGGTATTCATCTTGAACAAGAGCAGAAGATAACGCCGCTTTCTGAGCATATCATCGATGGTTATTGGTTGGATGAAGAGGGCCGGAATCCCATTCTTGTATCGCAAAAGACGGCGAAAAGATTGAAGCTACGGGTCGGTTCAAAAGTCATTCTGACGCTTTCCGATATCAATGGGGATGTCTCTGGCGCTGCGTTTAGAGTGAAAGGCATCTTCAAAACACCGTCCACGACCTTTGATGCCGGCAACGTGTACGTCCGTAAAGCTGACCTAGAGAAAATCGCAGGGATAGCAGGGGCGCATGAAATCGCAATGTT
>NZ_JAWOQS010000307.1:0-825 GCF_033438945.1 Vibrio sp. Y176
TTAGTACACATAATAAATCTCTTTGTGATTTGGAAAAACGCCAGCGCTGACCTTATTTATATTGAGGATTTTGGGGAGAGTGTCACTAATCAAGTTGCATAACTTTGCTAGCGCTTGCAAACTCGATATTTAAGGGTTGGATGGTGGCTGTAACTCCTTAGGCTGTGGGGGTCTAAACTAGTTTGTGTTCAATAAATAAACATGGTTTTTTGTGCTTGTACGCCGTAAAAGATGTGGTACAAGGTTCCACGTAAATACGACAAAATGTGGTTACGTTGATGAGGCGGGGTTATCTAGTTGGGTGTAAAAGTGGCGGACAAAAAAGGCGCGAAAATCGCGCCTAGGAATAGAGTGAGAAAAAGAGCTTAGCGTTTGTTACGTAAGTAACGTTTACGACGTTCTTCCTTACGTTTCGCTTTCTCTTCTTCTTTGCGAGCCGTTTCTATTTCGACTTCGATCAGTTCTTGAGTAATCATCTCAGGAAGCTCAAGAGTGATTTGTCCTAGTGTACCTTGTCGAAGCTCGTGAAGTAGAATCTCAGATACTTTATGAAGATCCACTCGGCCACCTGCTCGTAGCGCGCCGCGACGACGGCCAATTTCTTCCATGATCTCAATGTCAGACTCTGGCAGCTCTTCGATTTGGTAACGTTCTTTTAGACGTTCTGGGTAATGCGCTGCTAGATACTCAACAGTGTAAAACGCAACTTCGTCATACTCCATTGCCGTATCTTTTACGGCACCCGTTGCCGCTAAACGGAAACCACTATGTGGGTTTTCCACTTTTGGCCAAAGAATCCCAGGTGTGTCAGACAGAACAATGCCG
>NZ_JAWOQS010000308.1:0-823 GCF_033438945.1 Vibrio sp. Y176
GTGCATGTTGACATAAAACAGTACTACGGTACTCAATACGTAAATGAAGACCGCGACCATGATGCTGTACTTTTCAAAGAACGTTAAATTCTTAATCTCGCTCCATAAGTTATATTCGTAATAAATACTGTGATTGGCACTCAAGCGCTCTTTTTCAATGGGCTTGATCCGCACGGCATCTTCAGGAATCGTTTGGAAATTGGAAACTAAGTGCAGCTTCCCGACAAGGTTTTCAGAAGTCGTGAGCAGCGCATCGACATCAAAATCAATCGAGAGCACCCCTTGGTGGACGCCTTTTTCGTAAATTGGCACTGTTAAACTGATGATTTGCCCTTCCATGGAATCAAGCATCGGCCCAGGCCCAGCCAATGTAATGTTGACCTTATCTTGCGCGGTTTTTTGCCAGAATGGCCTCGCCTTTAACGTTGACCAAAGCTCTTTAGTAAAATTCTTCGCGTACTTATCGGGCGACGAAATCACATAACCACGTTTATCGATGTAATGGATACCAACAATGTGGGATTCAATATCATGAAGGAAGGACAAAGAAGGGGCAAAGCCTGCTTTTTGTTCTGCAAGTTTGTTGATTTTCGTCCCTGCCTGACACAAGCTTTTTTCGCCGACGATCATGTAATCAACATCAACCGCTGGCAGGCCATCGCTGTAAACGTTCTCCAATAGCAAAACATCAATCGGCCATATATAGCAGATGTCGCCTTTCACAATAGAGTTATGCTCTTCAGAAAGAGGGTTCGCGAAGTTTGAATAGTTGGTAAAGCTGTAGTCCAGTGCAGTTAAGACTTTGATACCACGAGTTAACGCT